>DIKQ01000002.1 GCA_002424605.1 Cloacimonetes bacterium UBA5614
CGCGAGCACATCCTGCTTGCCCGTCAGGTGGGTGTGCCTGCTATCGTAGTCTTTATGAACAAATGCGACCTGGTCGATGACCCTGAATTGCTTGACCTGGTGGAAATGGAAGTCCGCGAACTGCTTGAAAAGTATGATTTCCCCGGAAGTGACGTGCCCGTTATCCGCGGTTCAGCTTTGAAAGCCCTGAACGGCGACCCCGAAGGTGAAGCCCAGATCCAGGCTCTGGTCGATGCAGTTGATGAATATATTCCGCTGCCTGACCGCGCTGTTGACAAGCCTTTCCTGATGCCCGTCGAAGACGTGTTCTCAATCCCCGGTCGCGGTACAGTTGCCACCGGTCGTGTGGAACGCGGCGTCATCAAGATTCAGGACAAGATTGAGCGAGTAGGAATCCGCGAGACCGTGGAAACCACCTGCACAGGCGTTGAAATGTTCCGCAAACTGATGGACGAAGCCCAGGCCGGCGACAATATCGGCGTTCTTCTGCGCGGTTTTGCCAAAGACGACGTGGAACGCGGAATGGTATTAGCCAAACCCAAATCCATTAAACCTCATACGAAGTTTGTGGGTCAAACATACATTCTCACCACTGATGAAGGCGGACGTCACAAACCTTTCTTCACAGGTTACCGTCCCCAGTTCTATTTCCGTACAACAGACGTGACCGGAACCCTTAACCTGCCTGAAGGCGTGGAAATGGTAATGCCCGGCGACAACATTCAAATCAGCGCTGAACTGATTACCCCGATTGCCATGGAGCAGGGTCTTCGCTTCGCTATCCGCGAAGGTGGACGCACCATCGGTTCCGGTGTGGTTGCCAGTATTGTTGAATAACCTGTCGCAAGATAATCCGTTGTAAGGATAATTAAATGAGAGATATTATAACTCTGGCTTGCGAAGATTGCAAGAATCGTAATTATACGACGACGCGCAATAAACGCAAGAATCCTAACAGAATGGAACTCAAGAAATTCTGTCCGTTCTGCAGGAAACATACTTTACACAAACAGACACGATAGACTTGGCATAGGATAGTAGCTCAATTGGTAGAGCATCGGTCTCCAAAACCGAGGGCTGCGGGTTCAAGTCCTGCCTGTCCTGCCATTTTTATTACGTGTCTGAAAACAGTGGATTAGAATTATGAAGATGTTTGACGGCGCAATCCGTTTTTTCCGTGACGTGTATTCTGAGATGAGATCAGTAACCTGGCCGACCAAGGACGATTTACGCGAAGGCACCATAGTGGTCATCATTATGTCCGCCATCGTGGCAATGTTCCTGTCTGCAGTAGATTTCATCTTCGGCTTAGCCGTCCGCAGCGTTTTTTAAGAAAGGTCAGTATTAATGAAATGGTATGTCGTTCACACTTTTGCCGCCCATGAAAACAGGGTGAAAACCGCAATCGAAAAAGGTCTGGAAGGCACAGAACTGGGCAAACAGATTGGCCAGCTCCTGGTGCCGGTGCAAAAGACCTTCCAGATTCGGGATGGCAAGAAAGTGGAGCGAGAAAAGAAACTCTTTACCAGTTATATCATTCTTGAGGCGGATCTGTCCCCGGCTTTGATTACATACATACGCAACATAGCCGGCGTGACCAATTTCCTCGGGCATGGCAAAGACCCGATTCCCCTGAGCGAAGAAGAAGTGAAGCGCTTGCTGGGAATAGCCGAAAGGGACAAGGTTTCCAAAGCCTTTGACTTTCTGCCGGGCGACATGGTAAGGGTAGTATCCGGTCCATTTACTGACTTCGAAGGGATTATCGTCAAATCCAGCGATGATGGCAACAAGCTTGTCATCAACGTAACGGTGTTTGGCAGGATAACCCCGGTCGAGCTAAACGCTGACCAGGTAGAAATGACAAAAAGATAACCGATAGTATCAGACTTTCCACTCGAAGGATGAACCGCCGGTTGTCAGACAAGAAAATTGAGGTGCTATAATGGCAAAGCCAAAAGATGCGGCAGCAATCATAAAATTACAGCTTCCAGCCGGAAAAGCAACCCCGGCTCCTCCCGTCGGACCCGCACTGGGCCAGGCAGGAGTGAATATACCGGAGTTTTGCCGTCAGTTCAATGAAAGGACTGCGGACCAGCCCGGCATGGTTTTCCCTGTAGTGATATTTGTTGCCAAGAATAAATCCTTTACTTTTGAAATAAAGACCCCTCCCGCTTCCATTTTAATCAAGAAGGAAGCAGGTCTTGCCAAAGGGAGCGGAGTTCCTAATAAAACAAAAGTGGGTAAGATTAATAATGAACAACTGCGTCGGATTGCTGAGCAAAAGATGCAGGATATGAATTGTCATTCCCTTGAATCCGCGATGAGTATGATCGCCGGCACTGCGAGAAGCATGGGTGTTACTGTTGAAGAATGAGTTTCTTTTGCAGGAGAACGTATTCGTTAAGGAGAATAAATGAAACATAGTAAAAGATACAAACAAGCTTATGAGAGTTTTGACCGCCAGAAAAGATTTGAACTCGACGAAGCCATCAAAGCTATGAAAGCCTTTCCGGCAGCCAAGTTTGATGAGTCAGTCGAGATGCATTTCAATCTGGGCGTAGACCCTCGTAAAGCTGACCAGCAAATCAGAAACTCTATAGTTCTTCCCTTTGGAACGGGTAAGACTGTCAGAGTGCTGGTTTTCGCTGAAGGAGAAAAAGCGGACGAAGCCAAGGCAGCCGGCGCCGATTATGTCGGCCTGGATGATTTGGTAGAGAAAATCAGCGGCGGATGGTTTGATTTTGATATGGTCATCACCACTCCCAACCTGATGGGTAAAATCGGTAAGCTGGGACGCATATTGGGTCCCAGAGGACTGATGCCGAACCCCAAAGACGGAACCGTTACCATGGACATAGGCAGAGCCATTAATGAAGCCAAGGGCGGAAAGGTCACCTACAGGGTGGACAAATTTGCCAATCTTCATATTCCTGCCGGTAAGAGAAGCTTCGCTGATGAAAACCTCAAGGAAAACATCAAGACTGTGTTAGCTTCGGTTCTGCGTGACCGTCCCGCAACTCTCAAAGGTGTATATATCAAAAGCATAACCCTCTGCACGACCATGGGTCCCGGAATCAAGCTGCAAATTGCCAGCGCAACCATGGAAGCTAAGAGCTAAGGGAGTAGATAAATGGTGCAAGCTTACAAATTAGATATCGTCAAAGATTTAAAAGAGCGGCTCCAGGATGCTAAAGCTATTGTGCTTGTGGATTATAAGGGAATTAACATCGAAGAGGTAAACCAGCTGCGCTCACGTTTCCGTAGCGAGCAGGTTGATTACCTGGTTCAAAAAAATACACTGGTTAAAATTGCACTCCATGACCTTGGAATCACCGAACTGGACAGTTATCTGGTCGGTCCGACAGCGCTGGCAATCTGCAAATCCGATGAGATTGCTCCTGCCCGCATAGTTGTCAAATTCCTCAAAGAAGTCATGGAAGACAAGGAATTTCCCAAGTTCAAAGCCGGTTTAGTATCCGGAAGTGTTTTTAACGCAACCCAAATGTCAGCCCTGGCAAAACTGCCTTCACGCGAAGAGCTGCTTGCCAAGCTGCTGGGAAGTGCACAGGCTCCTATCACAGGTTTCCTGGGAGTCACTCAAGGCATCATCCGCAAATTCGTATATGCAGTTGATGCAATAGCCAAAGCCAAGGCTTAACAAATTAATATTCATAGGATGGAGGAATCATGTCCGATAAAAAACAACAAGTAATTGACCTGATTAAAGAAATGACGGTTTTAGAGCTATCCGAACTTGTAAAAGAAATGGAAGAGATTTTCGGCGTATCCGCTGCTGCCCCAGTAGCCGCAGCCGCAGCCGCACCCGCAGCCGCAGCCGCAGCTGACGAGAAGAGCGAATTTGACGTTATCCTGCAGAGTGCCGGTGACAAGAAAATCAACGTTATCAAGGTAGTCCGCGAAATCACCAAGCTTGGCCTCAAAGAAGCCAAAGACCTGGTTGACGGCGCTCCCAAAGTGGTCTCTGAAAAAGTCAGTAAAGAAGAAGCCGAATCTGTTAAAAAGAAACTGGAAGAAGTCGGCGCCAGTATTGAAATTAAATAGTATTCATATTGATTACCAAGGGAGTGGGAAAGCGATTTCTCACTTCCCTTGTGTGTCTAAGGTTCTTTTTTTACCAATGCCCATTGATTACAAAGGAGTGCACTTTTGAGACCCGTCAAAAGTTATTCTCGTATTACCCGTAGATTCCAGGAGCTCGGTATCCCACGCGTGGAGATTCCGGACCTCCTTGCTATGCAGGTTGAGTCTTTTAATGACTTTCTCCAGAAAGAAATTCATCCTCAGTTCAGAGCTAAAAAAGGTTTGCAGGCAGTCTTTGAAGGCATCTTCCCGCTGGAAGACCCCAAAGGCAACTTCTTGCTTGAGTTCATCGAATACAATGTCCTGAAGGAAAAGTATTCGATAACTGAGTGTATCGAGCGTAATCTGTCTTACCAGGCACCGCTGAAGGCCCGTATGCGTCTTTCCATTTTTGAAAAGAGGGAAGATGAGAAGGTCATCAAGGATGTGATAGAACAGGATGTATTCCTGGGTGAGATTCCATTGATTACAGAACAAGGCACCTTTATTGTCAACGGTGCCGAGAGAGTCGTGATATCGCAGTTGCAGCGTTCCCCCGGTGTTTATTTCTCCGAAGAAAAACACCCCAGCGGTAAACTGCTGTATTCCGCCAAGATTATCCCTTATAATGGTTCCTGGCTGGAATTTGACATAGACTTGCATGATGTGATGTATGTCCATATTGATAAAAGAAGAAAGCTTCCTGTCACTGTCCTGCTTCGCGCTATCGGAATTTCTGAAGACAAGGATTTGAGGAATGTCTTTTATCAGAAGGAAAAGCTTTCCCTGAAAGAAGCAAAGGGCAGACATCTTTATGCCGAAATTCCTTCCGATGATCCTGAAAAACCTTATGCCAAAGCCAATGACCAGCTTACAGATGCCCTGATAAAAATCCTGGAAGCTGCTAAAATAAACACAGTTCAGGTAATCGACTACAATTTTGAAATAGCCCGTAAAGTCCTTGAAAACACCATATCCAAGGACCCCACTTCCAATAATGCGGAAGCTCTTGATAAGATATACACGCTCATTCGCCCCGGAGAGGAGTCAACTCCTGAAGCCGCTCAGCAAATGATTGAGAGGATGTTCTTTAACGAGAAAAGATACAATCTCGGAGAAGTCGGAAGATATAAAATGAATTCCAGGCTTGACCTTGATATCCCGTTAAATACGCTTACTTTGACCGTGGATGACTTTGTACAGATATTCAAGACTCTTATCAACATCTACCGTGATGAAGACGATATAGACGACATCGACAATCTTGCCAACAGACGGGTCAGAACTGTTGGTGAGCTCCTCCAGGAGCAGTATGCATCAGGCTTGGCGATGGTTTCCAGGATTGTCATGGAAAGAATGAGCATCGCCAATACCGACGATGTCAATGTGCACGACCTGGTAAACAGCAATGCCCTGATATCTGTGGTGCAGAGCTTCTTCCTGACTGGACAGCTGTCGCAGTTCATGGAGCAGACAAATCCCCTGGCAGGACTGAGACACAAAAGAGCCCTATCTGCTCTTGGCCCGGGCGGTCTTACCCGCGAACGGGCTGGTTTTGAAGTCCGTGACGTGCATCACTCTCACTATGGCAGAGTCTGCCCGATTGAAACTCCTGAAGGACCCAACATCGGACTGATAGTTTCCCCTGCAATTTATTCGCACATAAACCGCTTCGGTTTTGTCGAGACCCCATATATCAGGGTTGAAAAAGGCGTGGTAACTGATAAGATTGAACTGCTTGACGCCGCCGAAGAAGAAAATTATACGATTGCCCAGGCAAACGTAACCCTGGACAAGAAACGCAAGATAACGGATGAAACAATTTTTGCCCGCCAGAAAGGCGAATTCATCCGGGTAAAACCTACCGAAGTTCAGTTTATGGATGTCTCACCCCAGCAGATGGTTTCCGTCTCTGCGGCGATGATTCCATTTTTGGAACACGATGACGCCAACCGCGCGCTGATGGGTTCAAACATGCAGCGCCAGGCAGTGCCATTGGTCAATCCTGTCTCCCCGATGGTGGGTACCGGCATGGAAACCATTGCTGCCACAGATACATCCAGCATTTGCCTGGCTCCCTATGATGGTGAAGTGACTGATGTCAATTCCGAATTTGTGGAAATCAAGCCTCTCAATGAGAAGGATGAAGCCTTCTACCTGAGCCAGGGCAATAAGATACATTACAAAAAGTTCCTGAGGACAAACCAGGATACCTGCATAAATCAGCGTCCAGTAGTCAAGAAGGGCGATATCGTCAAAAAGGGTGACCCTGTATCAGACGGTCCCTGTGTGGAAAATAACCGCCTGGCTCTTGGCACCAATATGATGGTTGCCTTCATGCCCTGGTATGGTTATAACTACGAAGATGCTATCATTCTGAGTGAAAAGGTTGCCCGGGAAGACACGCTTACTTCCATCTACATTGAAGAAATGGAAGTGATGGTCCGTAATGTCAAGAATGGCAAGGAAGAGCTTGCTTATGACATCCCCAATGTGCCTGCCCATGCTCTCAGAAATCTGGATAAGACAGGTATTATCAGGGTTGGTTCAGTAATTCATGCCGGCGATATTATTGTCGGTAAGGTCACTCCCAAATCCATAGAGATAGACCCTTCCCCGGAAGAAAACCTCATGCGCGCTTTGTTTGGCGACAGAGCGGGTGATTTTACAAACAGCTCTCTCAAGGCCAAACCCGGAATGGAAGGCGTCGTGATAGACGTCAAAGTCTTTTCCAGGCTGGAAGAAACTGGTGATGTGGAAGACAAAAATCCCGATAGAATCAATACCCTTAAGCTTGAATTGGCTGACCGCCGCAAGAAAATCGAAGACTTTAAGGAAGAGAAGCTTGCTTCCCTCCTGCTTGGCGAGGTATCAAAAAGCATAGTTGATGAAAAGACCGGTATGTTCTTCGTTCCAGCCGGCAAGAAAATAAACAAGGAAGACATAAAGCGCATCAACTTTAAGAAACTGAATCTTGATGTGGACTTGGTGGAAAGCCATGACAAGAACATGCAGATTTACCATGAAGTAATTATGAAAGCCAAATCCGCCCTGGAAGAAAGCGAAAACATCTACCGCAAATCCAGGGAACGCCTGAAACACGGTGATGAGCTGGCTTATGGCGTCCGCAAGATGGTCAAGGTCTATGTGGCCAAGAAACGCAAGATAGAAGTCGGAGACAAGATGGCAGGACGTCATGGTAACAAGGGCGTTATCTCCATCATAGCGCCGATTGAAGACATGCCTTTCCTGGAAGACGGCACTCCGATTGACATAGTGCTCAATCCACTGGGCGTGCCATCCCGTATGAACATCGGACAGATTATGGAAACCCATCTGGGCATGGCTGCCAAGGTATTGGGCTTTGACGTCGAGACTCCGATTTTTGATGGCGCTACCATTGAAGATATCGAGCATGAATTGAAAGAAGCCGGATTGCCAATCGACGGTAAACAGGTTCTTTATGACGGCAAAACAGGAGAACGCTTCAAGGAGCGTGTAACGGTAGGCATCATCTACATGATGAAGCTGAACCACCTGGTTGCTGATAAAATGCATGCACGTTCCACCGGACCCTATTCACTAATAACTCAACAGCCCCTGGGCGGAAAAGCCCAGCACGGCGGACAGCGTTTGGGTGAAATGGAAGTCTGGGCTCTGGAAGCTTATGGCGCAGCCCATCTGCTGGAAGAGATGCTCACTATCAAATCCGATGATGTGGATGGACGTAATGCGGCTTTCAAAGCCATCACCCGTGGAGAGAATCCGCCTCCTCCGGGAGTGCCGGAAAGCTTTAACGTGCTGGTAAGCGAGTTGAAGTCACTGGGCTTCGACATCGAATTCCTGCAGGAAGATGAGTTGGAATAGGAGAGAATCATGAAAGATAACAGAAGAGAACACCGTTTCAGTTCATACGACCTGGTCAGAATCAAGCTGGCGGCTCCTGAAGTCATTCGTGACGAATGGAGTTTTGGTGAGGTTACAAAGCCCGATACATTGAACTACCGCACACTCAAACCCGAAAAAGACGGTTTGTTCTGCGAGCGTATATTCGGTCCTGAAAGAGATTACGAATGCGCCTGCGGAAAATATAAAAAGAAACGTTTCCAAAATACAGTCTGCGACCGCTGTGGAGTGCTGGTCACATCCTCACGTATCCGTCGCACCAGAATGGGGCATATAGAACTGGCAGTGCCGGTTGCCCATATCTGGTTTGTCAAGAGTGCACCCAGTAAAATCGGTGTCCTGCTTGATATGACCGTGAAAGACCTTGAACGCGTACTTTATTACGAATCCTACATCGTTATTGACCCGGGCGACAGTCCCTATGAGCGCATGGAATTGATTGATGTGGACGAATATTATGACAATAAGGACAAGCTGGATGGCAATTTCATCGCTAAAATTGGCGCTGAAGCTGTAAAAGAGCTGTTGCTTCGCATTGATCTTGAAGGCGAGCAGGAAAAGCTGAAAGCACTTCTGAAAATGGAAGTTTCCGCTCTCAGAAAGCAGAAGATTATCAACAAGCTGAAGATAGTCGATGCCTTCCTGCAGTCCAACAACAATCCCGCTCATATGGTTATGGACGTCCTGCCTGTATTGCCACCCACATTGAGACCCTTGGTCCCGCTGGAAGGCGGCAGGTTTGCCACAGCGGACTTTAACGATCTCTACAGAAGAGTCATTACCAGGAACAACCGCCTGCGTCAGCTTCTTGAAATCCGCGCGCCGGAAGTGATTCTGCGCAACGAGAAGAGAATGCTGCAGGAAGCGGTCGATGCTTTAATAGACAACTCCCGCAAAGCCAGACCGGTCAGGGGAAGGGGCAATCGACCTCTGAAGTCTCTTACTGACCAGTTAAAAGGCAAGCAGGGGCGCTTCCGCCAGAATCTTCTGGGTAAGCGTGTTGATTATTCCGGCCGTTCCGTTATTACTGTGGGCCCTGAGCTCAAACTATGGCAGTGCGGACTTCCCAAGGAAATGGCTGTTGAGCTCTTTAAACCCTATCTGATAGAGCGTTTACAGAAGCTGGGAGAAGTTGACAAGGTAAAGAATGCCAAGAAACTGATTGAAAAGAAACAACCGGAAATCTGGAGCATTCTGGAAGAAGTGGTACAGAATTATCCTGTATTGCTAAACCGCGCTCCCACCTTGCACCGTCTGGGTATCCAGGCTTTCATGCCTGTTCTGACGGAAAACAAGGCGATTCAGTTGCATCCGATGGTCTGTGTGCCTTTTAATGCAGACTTTGACGGTGACCAGATGGGTGTTTATGTCCCGTTATCGCAGGAAGCCCAGATGGAAGCACGTATTCTGATGCTATCCACCCGTAACCTGCTGTTGCCTGCCAACGGACGCCTTGCCATGGCTGCCAACCAGGATATCGTGCTCGGTTGTTATTACCTTACAATGGAAGAAGAGCCAGCTCCTGAAGATCACACTACGATGCGGCATTTCTATGGCGTGGACGAAGTGATTGCCGCCTACGAACAGGAAGAGCTCACATTCAATGTCAAAGGTGACATTCCTGATGGCAGGTCGCTTGATTTGCATACATGGATTAAAGTAAAAATAAACAACGAATTTATCGTAACAACCATAGGCAGGGTACTGTTTAACCAGATTCTGCCCCACCAGATCGGGTTCCAGAACATCACTTATGATAAAGGCAAACTTAATGACCTGGCTATGCTTTGCTATGAAGCTGTCGGTCAGTGGGAAACTGCCATTATCCTGGATAACCTCAAGGAAACCGGATTCCGCTATGCCACCAAAGCCGGCGTTACTTTCAGCTTTGGCGATATTATCGTACCTAAAAAGAAAGAGGCAATCCTGGAAGCTTCCGAGAAAGAAGTTAACAAGATTTTTGACCTCCAGATGAAGGGCGGTATCACAGAAAACGAACGTTTCTCTCGTGTGGTTGACCAGTGGAAGAGAACATCCGTGCGCGTTACCGACGTTATGATGGAAGAGCTTTCCCAGGACAGAAAGGGTTTGAACTCTATATTCATGATGTACAAATCCGGCGCTCGCGGCAGCAAAGACCAGATCAAGCAGTTGGGCGGAATGCGCGGATTGATGGATAAACCTTCCAAAAGCAGTGCAACCGGTGGCGGTGACGTTATTGAAACCCCCATTAAGTCCAACTTTAAAGAAGGTCTTACGGTTCTGGAATACTTCATCTCCACTCACGGAGCCAGAAAAGGTCTTGCTGATACAGCGCTCAAGACAGCGGATGCAGGTTACCTGACCCGCCGTCTGGTTGACGTTGCCCAGAATGCCATCATTACGATGGAAGACTGCGGCACTTCCAAAGGCGTGAACATGACCTGCCTGAAAGAGGGCAACGAAATAGTGCAGTCTCTTGCAGAGAGAATCCAGGGTAGAACTGCTGCCGAGGACATTGTTGATCCTGTTACAGGAAAGACCATCGTCCAGACCGGTGAAGAGATTACCAATAAGATGGCTCGTACCATCCAGAACCATGGCATCATTTCTGTCAAAGTGCGTTCTGTTCTCACTTGTGAAGCAGACCGCGGTATCTGCGGCGCTTGTTATGGCAGAAATTTGGCCACCCAGAAACCGGTTATTATCGGAGACCCGGTCGGCATTATTGCTGCACAGAGCATCGGTGAACCCGGTACACAGCTTACGCTTCGTACTTTCCACATCGGTGGAGCTTCCAGTACTACAACTGAACTGGCAGAAGTGGCTTCCAACTATGACGGCATAGTTAAATTTGAAAGAATGAACTATGTTATCAACCGCGAAAATCAGTTCATCTCCGTCAGTCACCTTGGAAAAATCAATATTGTGGACGAAAAGGACGAAGAGAAAATCCTGGAAGAATACAAGGTTGAATATGCTGCCACCATCCATGTCAAGGACGGACAGAAAGTTGCCAAGGATACAGTCCTGCTCAGTTGGGACCAGTACAATAATCCGTTGATATCTACTGCCAGGGGTGTTCTGCATTATGAGAACTTCCTGAAAGACCTGACCTATAAAGAAGAATACAATGATATCACCTTTACTCGTGATATCACTATCATTGAATCCAAAGAGCGCAAGGTTCAGCCGCAGTTTAAGATTGTCGGTGACGAAGGCGGCTCCACTCAGGTACCGCTCCAGACAGGACTTATTGTCCGTGTGGAAGACGGCAGCTATGTCTATGCCGGTGACGTTTTGGGACAGACCTCCAGAACCACTATCAAGCAGCGTGACATCACGGGCGGTCTGCCGAGAGTGCAGGACCTCTTTGAAGCGCGTGTCCCCAAGGACAAGGCCAAGATTTCCGAAATCGACGGACAGGTAACCATTGGCGGTCTCAAGAAGACCGGGCGTGATATCTTTGTAACGCCGACAAACGGTCTCTATTCTCCCTGCGAAGGCAAAGTGGAAGTTCTGGAGAAAGACGAGCAAACCCTAATCGTAGTTTTACCTGAGAACGCCATCTTTGCAGACAGGGACGGCAAGGTAAGCATCACAGAGGAAAAAAAGAAACGCATCGTCACTATCACCAAGAAGAATACCAAACCATCCGAGTTTGAGATTCCCAAGAAGTTTGAGCTGATAGTAAGCGAAGGCGATTCCGTCAAAAACGGCGCACCCCTTTGCGGGCTGATTTTCAAGGTTTCTTCGGACCAGGAAAGCATTGTTGCCAGCGGAGACCCCGTCAGGGAAGGACAGCCTCTGGCAGGACGCAAGTATGCCATTCCTTCCGGCAAGAGGATTATTGTGCATCAGGGTGACTGGGTGGAAAGCGGTGACGCTCTCTCCGACGGTCCTTTTGACCCGCACGACATGTTGGTGAAAGGTATCATTGAAGCCCAGATGCTGATTCTTAACGAAGTTCAGGAAATCTACCGCAAGCAGGGCGTGAAGATAGACGACAAGCACGTCAGTGTGATTATCCGTCAGATGTTCAAGAAAGTCCGCATTATGGATCCGGGCCAGACCAGTTTTCTGGAAGGCGACATCATTGATAAAATCCTGGTGGAGAAAGAGAACCATTTTGCACAGCAGAACGACCTTGAACCGGCGCAGTTTGAGCAGTTGCTGCTGGGTATCACCAAGACTTCTCTGTTGACAGATAGCTGGCTCTCATCAGCGTCGTTCCAGGAAACCACTAAAGTGCTGACCAAAGCTTCCATAGAAGGTCGGGTTGACCGTCTGGAAGGTCTCAAGGAAAGCATCATCCTGGGTCACAGGATTCCTGTGGGAACCGGTTCCAAGATTTACACCAGCCGTGTAAAGCAGGCCATTAACGAAGGCAAGACAGTTGCTGAGATTGTAGCGGAGATTGCCCACCCGGCTGAGACGGAAGCTACTGAAAGTATATATGATTTCTAAGACAGAAACACACAATAAAGTGGAGGAAAGAAGAAGTGCCAACCATTAATCAGTTAATACGCAAAGGCAGAACTGAGATCATCAAGAAGAAAAAGACCAGGGCGCTGCAAGGATGTCCGCAAAGGCGCGGAGTATGCACACGTGTTTACACGACAACGCCCAAGAAACCTAACTCAGCATTGCGTAAGGTTGCCCGTGTCCGTTTAGTTAACGGATTTGAAATTACTGCTTATATTCCGGGTGAAGGACATAACTTACAGGAGCACTCAATAGTATTGGTTCGCGGCGGTCGTGTTAAAGACCTGCCCGGTGTTCGTTTTCACATTGTTCGCGGAGCTTTGGACTCTGCCGGCGTGGATAAGAGGGTAAATTCCCGTTCCAAGTACGGTACAAAACGTCCCAAAGCCGCCAAGAAGTAGAGGTGAGCCATGCCAAGAAAAAGAAGAGCTGTAACTAGAGTAGTCCTTCCGGACCCGAAGTATAACGACATTATCGTCACCAAGTTTATGAATTGCGTTATGAAACGCGGCAAGAAATCCGTAGCTGAAAAGATAGTCTACGGTGCTTTTGAAATCATAGCTGATAAGACCAAACTGGACGCCCTGGAAGTCTTCAAGACTGCCCTGGAAAACGTCCGTCCCCTGGTCAAGGTCATGTCCCGTCGCGTGGGTGGTTCAAACTACCAGATTCCCACCGAGGTTAACGAAAAGAACGGTCGCGCCATTGCATTCCGCTGGATTATCAGCTATGCCCGTAACCGCTCTGAAAAGACCATGCGTGATAAGCTTGCCGGTGAACTGATGGCTGCCTACAAAAAAGAAGGCAACTCCATCAAGAAACGCGAAGACACCCACAAGATGGCAGAAGCCAACAAGGCGTTTGCCCATCTTCGTTGGTAGTTTTATATAGTGGCAGATATCTTTTCTGCCCTGACTCCTGAACAATCAGGATAAGAAAAAGGTAATTATGCCCGTCATTCGACGGGCTTTTTTCATTCAGCATAAAAACAGTTTCGACTAAGTTTTTGGTACAGGTATTGTTAACCTCTGATGCAGATTGTCCTTGACAATTTATGGCAAGCAAGTTTATCTTAAACAAAAATATGTAGAGGGCTATTTATGGATTCCAATTTCTCAGTCCGCTTTGGCCAAAGCGTCTCAGCCGAGTATGAAAGAGCGCTTGAATGCGCTTCAAAGTTCGTCAGTTTTACACCGGCCGGAGCTTCTGTACCCTTTAATACAATCGAAACAAATTACCGGGAAGTTCTGGACAACTATCAGGCATTTATGGAGTTACTTGGCTTGATCAGTGGCTGGGAATTCGCAGGGGTCATGCATCATGATAAGATAATCCCTCCGGAAGTCTTCAGAAGAAACTTCAAAGCTATTGCTGAATGTTACTTCGAAAGAGACCGGGCGGAAAACAAGGACGCTTACTGCAATGAAATCAAGGGTTGCTGGGGATGCCGGTTACTGAGTGGAATTGTTCACAATCACCAGGATGTTGAATACAATGATTACACCAAATATTGGTATCAGTTTGGCTTATTTACCTCAAAGACAATCTGGAGTGTCGATAAGGAACAGATTTCCAAGGCCGTAATAGACATCATAGAAAAGAAAAACATAGATTTCTGCCCCGCCTTTCAATACGTATTTTTCCGTAAGATTTTAGCTGCATTACCTTCGAAGTTAGACGTTACAGATACCGAAAACTGGGGTCTGGAGTATCTTGACACGAGCATTACCAACACTAAGCGCTGGGAGCCGGTAAACGTCTTTCATAAATCTTTGACAGCTACCGCCCCCAAGGAAAGTCAAAAAACCAGGAAAAGCAAAAAGCTGGCTGATTCCGCACTACAGGATAATGAATCAGAAAGCATCAATCTGAGATACATTCCGGAGACAAACTTCAAGGATGTAGGCGGTATTGAGGACATTCTGCAAAACATTAGGGAAGTGGTTGAGCTTCCTCTGATCAAGCCGGAGCTTTTTGACCATCTGGGGATTAAACCCTATCGGGGGATTTTGTTATGGGGAGAGCCCGGTAACGGTAAGACCCTGATTGCCAAAGCTATTGCTCATGAAGTAAATGCTCACTTCATCCCGATTGCGGGTCCGGACATTCTGAACAAAAGTTTTGGCGAGTCCGAAAAGAATCTGAGGGCGATTTTTGAAGAAGCCAGGGATTTGCAGCCATCCATTATCTTTATTGACGAAATAGATTCCATTGCCCAGTCTAGGTTGGCAGGCGAAGCGACCAAATGGTATGCTACTGTGGTCAATCAGCTGCTTTCCCTGATGGATGGTATCAAGGAATTTGGCAATGTCACCATTCTGGCATCAACCAACAGACCGGACTTGCTGGACGCTGCTTTATTGAGGCCCGGTCGCTTTGATTACAAGCTGGAGGTTCGCAGGCCAAACTTACACGGCTGCAAGACCATCCTCGAAATAGCCTGCAGGGAAATGCCCCTTGCCCCGGACGTGAATTTGTTTCCATTAGCAGAAGCTGTGATGGGATATTCGGCTGCGGAAATTACCTTTGTGGCAAGAGAGGCTGCCATGTCAGCCATGCGCAGGATGGTGGATATCAAGGCAGTGCTGCGGGGCGAAACAACAACGGTGGATTTATCAAATCTTGTGGTGAAGCAGAGTGATTTCGTCAATGCTTTAATGATAGTCAAATGGCACAGCAAATATGTGAACAAGACCTATTCACTGAAATAATGCTTACGTTCTGAGACAGGTATTCTGTTATCAAACCGGTCCTCCTGCTCCTATGGTAGAGCAGCTGTAGGATAAGGCGAGTCCTTCTTTACAAAGAATTCCTTTGACAACACTCATCATATGTCAAAATATTGGCACATTACGCAAGGGGGAGGAGGAAAAGATTATGAAAGTCATTCTCTTTATTGCGCTGGCTGCAGTTATCGCTGTGTTTGTGCTGTTTTCGTTCAATTGGAAGTCCAAAGAGCAGACTACCCAGGTGGAGTACACCAAAACCAGCAAGGTTCAGACTGATGTTGTGGACAGGCAGACCGACCGTATGATGAGTGCAAATGCCCAGGCAGGGGATATGGTGGCAACCGGGGTTAAACCCGTGCTGGATGCAAGCCGTGAGCCCTCTGCGTACATCCCTTCCGGTGCCGCTCCCGTTGAATCTGTGGAAGAGCCCTTAAAAATCTCCTGGACCTATTCCGTAAAATCCGGAGATTATTTCGGTTGTGAATCTCCCTTGGTGCTGCGCAGGCTGGTCAAGTATGTCCAGGCATATGACGACACCCGCTTTAAAAAGCTGATGGATAAAAGCATGGCTTCCGGTACAGCCGTCTATTTCAGGCGGGGTGAGGCAGTCCGCGTGGAAGAGATCAATGCCGGTGCCAAAGAAGTACGCGTCAGCCGCTATGGTGACAACAAGTCCTACTGGACTGTTATTGAATCCATAAGATAGCTCATATTATCAGGCTTCGTTTTTTACACAGGGAAAAGACTTCGTGAATGCAATAAAGCATCGCCATTTTACTGACTGTTAGCTAACAATTCCTGATTTCTGAACCTGCCCTTGCTTAGATGTCGCGAAGATGTGCCGAAGCCGGCCGGACTTTCTTCGGGAGGCTACGGCACATCTCCGCGACATCTCACTAAGGGGGAAGCAGGGATTATGATGGCTATAAACGGAAAAAGTTTGCAAAAAAAAACTGTGCCCCTTACGGGACACAGTTACAGAACCCAAATATTTCTGGTTATTGTGATATCAGCTTTCTGCCAAGTATTAATTTAACAGAAACTGCAATTATTGTCACGACTAGCAGGATATGGATGAAACCACCCATTGTGAAGGAAGTAACCATTCCTAACAGCCATAACGCCGACATAATCAATACTATTATCCACAACATAATGTGCTCCTTATATTTTAATCAATTGCCACGATTTCAATCCGGCGGTTCTGAGCTCTGCCATCGCTGGTTTGATTTGACGCGATGGGTTCGTTTTCGCCTTTACCTGCGGTTTGAATCCGGGAAGAGCTGATGCCCTTGTTTACGAGCCAGGTCTTGACTGACGCAGCTCTTCTGTCTGATAAACCCATATTATATTCGTCACTTCCGACACTGTCGGTGTGACCTGTAATCAAGACTCTGACCTCAGGATTTTCCTTGAGGGAATCATATACTCTCTGCAGGGTTTGAGCTGAATTTGACAAAATGGCAGCACTCGCGGTTTCGAAGTTGATGCCGGTCAAAATCAGTTTTTTGTCTTTCTGCAGGTCATACAAATCGTCTTTCGGGTCGAGGGGATTCCTTCCAGCCCTGATTTCTGCGCCGTCATTCATACCGCCGCCGTCTGTATCTATGTTAAGGGGATCAGTGCGGTGGGTTGTTACTTCGGCATAATCAGTCAAGCCATCACTATCGGTATCAGCTTTGTTAGGGTCAGTCTTGTGAATCATCACTTCTGCGTAATCATTCAGACCGTCGCCATCAGTGTCGGCAACAAGCGGATTGGTGCGATGCTTCAGGACTTCGTCACCGTCAGAAAGGCCGTCGCCATCAGTGTCGGCTTTGTTGGGGTCAGTATTATACCTGTTGATTTCTTCGTAATCAGAAAGGCCGTCCCTGTCCGAATCAACCTTGTTCAGGTCTATTTTGGGAGGTTCAGGCTGCTTGACATCATCTCTGGGATCCAGAGGATTAGTCTTAGCCTGGATTTCTGCCCCGTCATTCATTCCGCCACCGTCAGTGTCTATCTTCAGCGGGTCTGTCTTATGAATCATTATTTCAGCGTAATCACTCAGACCATCACCGTCTGTGTCGGCTTTCAGCGGGTCTGTCTTGTATCTCAGAACCTCTGCGCCGTCAGAAAGACCATCCCCGTCAGTGTCAGATTTTTTGGGGTCAGTGTTGTATCTCGTAATTTCCTGCTCATCGGTAAGACCGTCTCCATCGGAGTCAGTGATTACTGGAACGACTGTCTTGGGAGACTTTCTACCGAACGGGCTGTTTACTGATATACCAAGCTGAACGACGTAAAAGCCGTCATTCCTGGCATTGGTCAAGCTGTTCATGTCCTCATGGGCACGCGTAAGATCATCAAGTCTGTCGGAAGATATGTTGTATCCTCCATGGAGATCAAGCGAAACCCTGTCGCCCAACCTGGTCTGGAGTCCCAGTCCAAGAGGAAAAACAGGACAGAAGTGAGAATCTCCATCCTTCACATCCTTGGCAACTCCTATACCGGTATAAATATAGGGAGAAACCACACTCATCTGCAGGGGGCTGAATAAAAACCTGAGGTCTGCCATAATGGTCTGATTATCGTATGCTTTTAAAGGGTTACCATCAGTAACTGTCTTTATAGGCACATAACTTAATCCTACCTGAGCCATAAAAGCCGGCGAAACCCCTAATTGGATAAACGCACGACCGGACGGAACCCAAACTTCATCTTCTCCTGCATTGTCGCCCCGAGCAGCGCCACCGGATATACCGTAGCCCCAGTTCGTGCGATCAGATTGAGCTGCGATATTCGAAATAGCAAATAATGCCACTAATAGCATTGTGATAAAAACCATAGGTCTCATAACTTTCTCCAGTCTTAGCGAGTCCGTAATACAACGGGACTCAAATTGTTGTCTCTTGTCTCCTCTTCAATAACTTCTCAAGAGGAATCAAGGATGAATCCACTACTCATTGGTATCGATTCACCCTTACATCTATTCTTATTTGGCTATTCATTTCGCATGACTATGTCAAATGACATTATCACTTGATAAGATAACCTGTTCTGAACATTAAGCAAATTATAATTCGAGGTATTAACTTATTGCTAAACAGCTAAGTACTAATGCTAAACTGCTTGGGTTTCTGGACAGCAGTGACAGCTTGATACCGATTGCTTTCCGGCAGATTTAAATGCTCTGCTTTCTTTTTGCTTAGTCAACCCGGCTTTTATCAGGAGTTCTTTTGTAAAACGCTTAGATTGAACTTGCCAATTTTTGTGTATGAGTTAATCTGTCACAGACATTGTCATTTGAAATAGTCAGAAAGTTGGGTGGATTATCTTGACTTAATGATTCTTAGGAGAAACAGACATGGCAAAGAATGTAATTGGACCGGACAAAACCATTAAGCATGCAAAGTCTAAAGACATGTATGATTATAAGGAACCAAGGGCGTTTAACGTTAGCATTCCTGAACCGCCTGACCCCGATACACCCAAAGGGCAGATATTTAAAGCTGCTATCAAGCTATTCTCCGAACATGGCTACAAAGGTGTAAGCACAAGGGCCATTGCCAGTGAAGCAGGAGCCAAGCAAGTAATGGTTCACTATTACTTTGGCAGTAAAGAATCCTTGTATGAAAAAGTCTTGCAATTTGAAGGGATGACAATGCTGTCTGTGATCTTTGGGTCAAATCCCGATCATAAATCACCGGAGGAAATGCTGATTGACACGCCAATCCGGCTAATGTCTGTAATGCATGACAACCCGCAATGGGCATCACTTCTGAGAAGAGAAATTGCGGACGGAGCCAGGCATCTCAGAAAAGCTCTGAAAGATGTTTCAGAGCATGGACCCCTTGGCGCTACCCAGCAGTTTCACGACGCTTATTTGAGTGCAGTTCGCTCCGGTAAGGCAGTAAATCTCCCGGTTGAAGCTGTTCGGGAGTGTCTGCTTGCCATCGGTTACAGCGCCATCTATCTTGCTCCCCTTATCTCCATGATAAATGAAAGGGATTTTCATGATGAGACTGTTTGGGAAGAATGGAAGCTTACTCTGAGCACAATTCTCAAACGTGGCCTCCTGATTCCCGAAGAGGATTCTGCCAAAGTTTAGGGTTTAAAGCTTCTGTATCACCTATCGGAGTTTCAAAACCTTCCTGAAGACAACGTTCGTTCGAGTTTCCAGCTTTATCAGGTAGATTCCTGCTCCGGCAATCAATTCATTGCTGTCAAAGCCGTTCCAGCTGATTTCCTTTTTTGCATCCGTAATCCACTCTTTCACCTTTTGTCCTTTAATGTTATAGATGGAAACAGTAACAGGGGATACAGGTTTGGATGAAAGCCGGATGGTCAGTTCCGTGCTAAAGGGATTGGGATAGCAAGACATTCCCAGTGGCATGGGTGTGATGACATCGTCAGACGCATCCAACGGGGGATAAAGCTGTGGCAGGATTTGCTGCAGGAAAGCCCTCGCTTCATCTTCCAGCATATAATATAGCGGAAAACCCAGCAACACGACCGTTCCCACGTTATCTGTCCTGATTGCCAGAGGTTCGCCATGTCCGGTCTGTCCGCCCGTAACGTTGGCAGTATAGACCACCTGGTTAGCACCTGGGAATACGCAGGACATGCTCAGCATGCCGTTCCAGACCGCAGTCAGCTTATCCGGGTCAGGATGCAAATCAACGTAATAATCGGACTGGGCGGAAATCAGGACGGGGGTGTTCAGGATAGTGGGAACCACGCCGTCAAACCAGCTGTCATAAAAGGTTTGTGGGATGGCTGTCTGGTATTTCCAGCCCGAAACCAGCAGTTTACCGCCACTCACGATATAGCTGCTCAGTGTGTTTATCGTATCGTCAATATAGAACTCGGTATAGTCATCGCTGTGCCAGAGCACGATGGGATAGTGGCTCAGGGTGTTCAGGGTGGGGGCTCCCATGGTGGCATAATCCCACTGGGAAAAGGTGAAGCCATCCAATACAGAGGCATAGAAGCTATCCACCATCTGGTCGGTGGGAGAGAAGATGTTCCCGTTGCCGTCCCTTGTTTCGTCTACGACCAGGAATCCCCAGTCAAAGGGAAACTCAATCGGCGTGGCATTCAGTTCGTTGGTGGGAACGCTCTGGAAGCCCTGCGCATCCTGCGCCGTGATTCTGTAGCGGTAGGTAAAGCCGTTTTGCACAGTAGTGTCCGTATAAGTCAGGACTGCCACGGGATTGGTGTTTACCTGTGTCCAGGCACCGTCTGGCAGTCTTTTGCGGTGAATGTTATAGCCCACTATGGTGATGGGGCAGACCAGTGATGTCCAGTTCAGCGTCACCCTGTGATTGGCAGGCAGGCATTGGGAAAGCTGAAATGTATTGCGGGTCATTCCACGGTTGAGCACCCAATGATTGGGGTCAATCTGGATTTCGGCAAGGTTGTCCGTTGCGGGGTTCATCGGCAGGATGGTGGCAAAGCCGTCTGCCGTGGCTCGCACCACCACGCTGTCCAGCAGGGCGGAACCGTTCAGTTTCAGCGGGATTTCAATATCAAAGGCTGTTGTGGTGGGTGAAGTGGTCTGACCCACAATCTTTGCCTGCGAGATGCCGTCACTGAAGAAAGTGAGCCGGGCGGAAGGGATGCCGGGGCGGTAAATCCATTGATGGAAAAACTGCGTCAAATCCATCCCGCTGGCTTGTTCGGCTGCCGCTGTGATGTCGGCCGTTATCACATTTCCGTTGTAAAAAGCGTTCAGGTAGGTTTGCACAAAGTTAAAAAAGGCGGCGTTTCCCATTTTCAGACGCAGCATATGCAGCACGGAAGCTGATTTCTCGTAGGTGGGAGGGGCAAACAGAATATTGTAGGCAGGGTTATAGATGGTCTGCGGTCCGTTGCTGTTTTCCCAGTTTATGTAATACTGCTGAATCTGCGAAGCCAGGTATTGCAGACCGCTGTTCCATCCGTAATGGTGGGAGTGCCAGAGGAACTCCGAATAAGTGGCAAAGCTTTCCTTCAGCCACACATCCTGCATGGTGAGGGGAGTGACCAGGTTTCCCATCCACTGGTGCGCCAGTTCATGCGCCACGATTGATTCATAGGTGAGGTTTCCGGTGATGTACTGCGCTCCGAAGGTGGTCATCGTCTGGTGTTCCATGGCGGCGTAGGGAGATATGCTGACCACGGCATGACCGTATTTCTCAAAGGGATAGGGTCCGTAAACCGTGGAGAAGAAGTCTATCATGGCAGGCACGTTGGCAAAGTCCGCCTGGGCATTGTTCAACTGAGTGGGAAGCACGAAGTTCTGGATAGGCAGGGTTCCCGCCGTCTGGGTGAATTCCACAAAGGCTCCGGCGGCAATTCCCACCACATAAGTGGCAACGGGGTGATTGCATATCCAGGTATGGGTCCGGGTGCCGTTTCCGTTATCAGTGATGCCCTGCCTCAGTCCGTTTCCCGCCACCAGCCAGTCACTGCGGACTGTGATGTGCAGGTCTATCAGCGCTTTGTCCCAGGGATGGTCATAACTGGGCCACCAGAACCTGCCGGCGTCTGGATTGGACAAGGTATAGAGCGAATTGGTGTTAAATTTCATTCCGATATTATAGGGAGCGGGGCTTAAACCTGTTGTTCCGGAGTAATGGACCCGGGTGGTAAACTGCTGTCCTGATGTGATATTCAGGGGTATGGTGATTACTCCGTCAGCATGGGTGAAGGCGGAAACCACGTCATTGACCAGCACCTGCGTTGCCGTGAGGGTGCCTCCCGTCAGCCGGTAAGTGATTTGCGTCAGGTTATCCTCCGCTGTCACATAGGCCAGGACGTTGCCGTTCAGGTAGTGCGTCTGCTCGTTGATGGCAAGTGTCAGCACATATTTGGTGATGTCAAACCCGGTCAGGGAATCGTGCCTCTCAACGGTTTGGGTGGAAGGCAAATCGCTCCAGTAAGGTTGCATGGCGGTCAGATTTGCGGCAAACATCAGAAAAACGCTGCTGCAGACAAGGATAAAAAGCAATCTGTAATCTCTGTTCATAATCACTCCCCTCTGCAATACCTCATACTGATATGAAAATAATCCGTCAAGCAGATTGATGCTTCCTTGCTTGCCACCTGGGGTCCACCTGGGCTAACCCCACGTGGTTCCCAGGTGGTTCGCAGGGAGGAAAAGGGCAAGAAAACAAGGCTTGGTAAAGAGTGGCAGGACTGCCGGGAAGTGCCCGTCAGACAGCAAAGATAGTCACTGGGATAAATTTTTAATGGACAAACAATGTTAGCTTGTGTTTTTGTCACAGACAAGTACTTTTTTGAGAGAAAGACGGGAGAATATGAGAGCAGCGCTCGCCAGGATACGCAACATCGGCATCATTGCCCACATTGACGCAGGTAAGACCACGACGACGGAAAGGATTCTGTTTTACACGGGTTTCCTGCATAAGATGGGCGAAGTCCATGACGGCAACACCTTCACGGACTGGATGGAACAGGAGCGCGAACGCGGCATTACCATCACCTCTGCAACCGTAGCCTGCCACTGGCACGAGAACCAGATAAACATCATCGATACACCCGGGCACGTGGATTTCACGGCGGAAGTGGAACGCTCACTGCGCGTTTTGGACGGAGCGGTGGGCATCTTCTGCGGAGTGGGAGGGGTGGAACCCCAATCTGAAACCGTCTGGCATCAGGCAGACCGCTACAATGTTCCCCGCCTGGCATTCGTCAACAAGCTGGACCGGCTGGGAGCTGATTACGAAAGAGTGGTGGGCATGATTCACGAACGCCTCACCACCAGAGCTTATCCCATCAATATTCCCGTCGGCAAGGAAGAAAACTTTGACGGCATCATAGATTTGGTTGCGATGAAAGTCACGAGGTTTGACCCGGATTCCAAGGGCTTTACAGTCCACAGGGAAGAAATCCCCGAAGCTTATCTGGACAAGGCGCAATTCGCTCGCGAAGTATTGCTGGAAGCCGTGGCTGAGTTTGACGATGAGCTGATGATGCATTACCTGGAAGGCGAAGCCGTGCCGGACAATGTATTCAAACGGGCCATCCGCAAAGGAACCATCTCAAACAAACTCGTTCCTGTGCTCTGTGGCAGTTCCCTCAAAAACAAGGGCGTGCAGCTCCTGCTGGATGCTATATGCGACTATCTGCCCTCACCGCTGGATATCCCCTTTACGGAAGGCTTTGAACCCAAAACCCACCGTCCGGTGCAAGTGGAATGCGACCCCAAGGGTCCGCTGGTGGCTCTGGCTTTTAAGGTCCAGATTGATAAATATGTCGGCAAGCTGGTCTATATCCGGGTTTATTCGGGATTGCTGAAAAAGGGAGACACCTTTGTCAACCAGACTACCGGCAAGCGCGAGCGTGTATCCAGAATCCTGCAGATGATGAGCAACCGCAAAAACGACCTGGATAAACTCTATGCCGGGGACATTGGCGCGGTGGTCGGACCCAAGAACCTGATTACAGGCGATACCATCACTTCGGACAATATCTCTGTCCTGCTCTCCAGGATGAATTTCCCCGATACCGTAATCTCCATTGCCATCGAACCCAAAACCAAGGCAGACCAGGACGCCCTGAAAGAAGCTCTGGCGCGCCTGGAAGAAGAAGACCCCACCTTCAATGTGAGAATAGACAAGGAAACGGGGCAGACCCTGATTTCAGGCATGGGGGAACTGCACCTGGACATCATCGTTGACCGCCTCAAACGCGAATTCAACGTGCAGGCAAACGTCGGCACCCCACAGGTGTCTTACAAGGAAACCATCACCAAACAGGTCACTATAGATGAAGCCTTCCAAAGGGAAATGAACGGCAAGGTAAACTTTGCCAAAGTCCGGCTGGTAATCAGTCCGATTCCGCTTTCCAAAGTGCCGGAAGGCAAGAAGAATGTATTTGTGAACAAGGTGACGGAAGACGTCATCCCGTCCTGCTACTGGAAGGCAATTGAAGAGAGCGCTATGAACGCCCTGAATGACGGACCCCTCATCAACGGAAACGTGGAACGGGTGAAAGTGGAGCTGGTAGGCGGTCAGTTTGACACGGTGAATTCCAGTGAAATGGCGTTTCACATAACTACGGCTATGGCTGTCAGCAGAGGATTGCGGGAAGCGGACGCCGTGATAATGGAACCCATTATGCTGTTGTCAGTGCTGACTCCGGATGAGTTTGTGGGTGACATCATCGGCGATATCAATTCCAAACGCGGTAAAGTGGATATCTTTAGAAGGCACAATGAATATCAGCAGGAGATTGTGGCGGAAGTGCCGCTTAGCGAGCTTTTCGGCTATGCTACGCGCATCCGTTCGCTATCGCAGGGAAGAGCAGTCTATACCCTGGAATTCAAGAAGTATGAGGTCACTCCCCCCAATGTGCAAAACGTGATTCTAAAGCGCATCAGGGGTTATTGATACAGTCCCGTTCCAATCCTATTCGTATCTCAGGGCATCTATCAGGTTCAGGTTCGCTGCTTTTTTTGCAGGATACCAGCCGAAAAAGATGCCGATAGCACAGGAGAAAGTTACTGCCAGAACCACTGACCAAGCAGTGATGGATATGCTCCACTGCATGGTTTGTCCCACGATTTTAGCAGCTATATAACCCAGCGCAATACCGATAAATCCACCCATCACACTGATTGTAACGGCTTCAATAATGAATTGCAGCAGGACATCCCTTTTCTTGGCCCCTACAGCCATGCGGATGCCTATCTCCTTGATGCGTTCAGTGACAGAGACCAGCATGATGTTCATTATGCCGATGCCTCCCACCAGCAGGGATATGCCTGCTATGCTGGCAAGCAGGATAGTAAGGGTGTTGGAGACTGATTCCGAGGTCTGGGCAATGTCGGTCTGGCTGCGAACCCAGAAATCTTCGGTCGTGGTATCGCGATGCCTTCTCTGGAGCAGGCTGATTATGTCCTGCTGAACCATGGGCATTACATCCTTGGATTCTGCAGAGACGTTTATCATCATCATGGGCCTGCGGTCACCCATCAGGCGCGTAAGAACCATAGTGTAGGGAGCAATCACCACGTCATCCTGGTCTCCGCCCATGATGCTCTGGCCTTTGGACTTGAGGACGCCTATAACGGTGACTGGTACATTGCGGATCCTGATAACCTTGTCAATGGGGTCTTCGTCCCCAAACAAGCCAGAGGCAACGGTTTGGCCGATGACGCACACCTTATGCCCCGAGCGCACTTCGCTGCTGTTAAAGAAACCGCCCAGCTCAGCTTCCATATCCCTGATGTAGAAGTAATCCACGTCTGCGCCTATGATGCTGCTGCGCCAGTTCTGGTTCGAATACTTGAGCTGTCCCCAGGTTCTCACGATAGGGGAGGCATACCTTACACCCTTGACCTCTTCGCGAATGGCATCCACATCATCAATCTTGAGCATGGTTCCCGTGCCTGCTTCGGCCCGGACGGCCGTTCTGGAACTGCTGAAATTGGAGGAGATGGTCAGCACGTTGGTGCCCATGCTGCTAATCTGGTCATCAACGATTTTCTTGGCTCCCTGCCCGATTGCCAGCATGGTGATGACTGCTGCCACGCCGATGATGATACCCAGCATGGTCAGAAAGGTGCGGGTCTTGTTTCTCTGCAGGGATTTGAATGCGATTTTTATGATTGCTAAGATAGGCATATCAGTCCTCTTCGATGGGTGGAAGCGCCTTCAGGTCCTCTATGGCGGATTTTGGTCTGTCATTCGTAGTATCAGAGCGGATTTTTCCGTCCTTGAAAGTGATTATTCTATCCGCATACTGGGAGATATCGTGCTCATGCGTGACCAGGATTATAGTGATGCCTCTGGAGTGCAGTTCCTGAAACACAGCCATGACTTCCACACTGGTGCGGGAGTCCAGGTTTCCGGTGGGCTCGTCCGCCAGCAGGATAACCGGCTCATTGACGATTGCCCTGGCGATGGCAACCCTTTGTTGCTGACCGCCGGAAAGCTGATTGGGAAAATGATGCGCCCTGTCCTCAATATTCACGTTCCGCATGGCTTTGCGGGTAAGCTCTTTGCGTTCATGATGCGAAAGCCTGGTCCTGTAGAGCAGGGGCAATTCCACATTCTCAAGAGCGGTGGTTCTGGACAGCAGATAGAAGGACTGAAAGACATAGCCTATCTTCTGGTTACGGAGGTTTGCCAGCTCTTCTTCCGGAATGGTGTGGACGCCAATCCCGTCCAGCGAGTACTTGCCGGAAGTGGGCTTATCCAGGCAGCCGATGAGGTTCATCAAAGTTGTCTTGCCGGAACCGCTGGCGCCCATGATGGCAATGAACTCGCCTTTATTGATGTTCAAATCCACTCCCCGCAGGGCATGGACTTCCACATCGCCCATTATGTAGGTCTTGGTCAGCTGTTCGATTTTTACCAGTGGTTCAGACATAGCTTATCCTATCGACCGGGACCGAACCCGCCCGGGGTAAAGGCGGAACGGTTTGCGGCGGAAGCCTGCTTGGCGTTTTTATAGTTTACGCCGGCAATGAATTCCTGTCCTTCTGTGATGCCGGAGATTACTTCCGCAAAGTTACCGTCCGAAAGTCCTGTTACCACCTCTATCGCTTTGGGTTTGCCGTTTTCCAGCACCCAGACGCGGTTGCGGGTGGTGCGGACTCGGTCGCTGCTGTTGGCATCAAAGACAAACTCGCCGCCTGTGCTGCTTTTGCCTTCCACTGCTTCCGAGGGTTTTCCTTCCTGACCGGCCTTGCCTCGTCCTTCGCCTCCGCGCATTTTCTGCATGAATTCCCTTCTCTGCTCCGGAGTCATATTCTCCAGTTTTGCGCGCAAGCTGTCCGGCAACTGCTGTCTTTGTCCGGAACTGGATGCCTGGGTTTCTCCGGCAGGTGGCTGTCCGGTGGGTGCAGCGGCTTCTCCGTTCTGCATGGAGCGTCCCCGTCCACGCAGGGAAGCTGTGAGGCTATCATCCCATTTCAGCCCGAACTGCTTCCACAGTTCTTTGCTGGGCCTGAAACGCAAGGCAGTTTCGGGGATACGCAGCACGTTCTGCTTTTCTTTCACAATGATGGTTACGTTGGCGGTCATGCCGGGCAATAACTTTAGCTGGGGGTTATCCACATCTATGATAACGCTGTAGGTGACCACGTTTTGGGAGGAGGTGGGGCTGAGGCGCACCTGATTGACCTTGCCCAAAAACTGTTCTGTGGCAAAGGCGTCAACCTTGAATTCCACATCTTCGCCGACCCTGATTTTACCGATATCCGCTTCGTCTATGTCTGCGTTTATCTGCATTTTCCTTAGGTTGTTGGCGATGATAAACAGGGTGGGCGAACTCATGCTGGCAGCCACTGTCTGCCCTTCCTCCACTTTGCGGGAGATGATTACTCCGTCAATGGGGGAGGTGATGATGGCGTTTTGCAGGTTCTTTTCCGCCCTTTGCAGGGAGAAACGTGCGTTGGCAAGCGTTTGCAGGGTCTGTTCGTATTTATTCCTGGCTTTCAGCAGGTCATAGTCTGTGCCCATACCCTGTCTGTTAAGCTCGGTCTGCAGGTCCAGGTCTATTTTGGCATCGTCGGAACTTAGCTTTGCCCTGCGGACATCTGCGCGGGCAGATTCCAGGGCGGTTTCCAGGTTTTCCGTATCCAGTTTGGCAAGTATGTCACCTTGCCTTACAGTTGAATTAAAATCTTTGAAAATCTTGGCGATTTTTCCTGAAATCTCGGTGCCCACTTCCACCTGTGAGGAAGGGTTGAGGGTTCCGCTGGCAGTCACCAGTTCACGGATGTTGCCGGTTGAAGTTGTGTCCAGACGCCATTCCGGTCTGTTGCGGTTTTTCCTGTATTGCGTGTAGCCGATGATTAGTGCCGCAAGCACTATAACGATGATTGCGTATCTGATGGCTTTTTTCATTACTCCGTCCTATCTATCCGGTATGATTTTGATTTCCTTAGGGATTTATGATGAGAATCACTTACGCTTCAATCTGAATGCAACTCTTCTGTCAATCATTTCTTTCCTTAGTTTAATACAATCCCGTCCTGTGTTTCCTTTATCTTTTCTTTGCCTGTTCCTTGCTTAGATGTCCCGAAGATGTCCCGAAGCCGGCCGGGTTTTCTTCGGGAGGCTTCGGGACATCTCCGCGACAACTAACTGAGGGAAAAGAGAGAAACATATAAGAATAGAGTGCTTAGCAGAGTCGAATATCCCGGGCTCTGACCCGAATTCAGGACATAAAACTATACGAAAGCGGATATCTCCGTAATCGGACAGTGTTTGCATAAAGTGAAGACAGACAGTAGGATAGACTGCTTGTAGATAGGGTGTATTACGGATTCGGAGAAACCTCTTGAGCAGGAAAACCGGGATACGGACGGCTATTGTGCTGCAAAATAGTGTGTTAAGATGTTGGAACAAAGATTGATTATACTTGACTTTGATATGATATGTGTAAGTATTGGTAATCAGTTCCAGCTATTATGAACAGGATGCATCTGCTGGATAAGAGTCCCCGGAATCGGACACAGGTGAAACTGGTTAGATCTTAGAAATCAGAATTATAAAAATAAACTAGAGAGTGAAGGAGAAGTCATGAAAAAGCTCGTTATAGTTTTTATGCTGTGCCTGCTGGGTGCGCTTCATGCAGAAACCCGTATAGTATCGTTAACCGATGCAAGGAGAATTGCAGACAGCAATGCCGCCATATTATGGGGCGGAAATCTCGGATCTGCAGAACCAATCCCTTACTACGGACCGGATGATAAAATCATAGCTTACCATTTCAACTATGCCATTGGCAGACCTTTTCCTGATAAACATTCTCTTCAGCAAAGAAGCGGTGAGGCACTGTCATCCGGTAACCGAGACCTGGGCTGGGGCGTGGGCGAATTTGGCAATATGGTTATCGGTGCTAATCGTAATATGCCCGTCTTTGTGGAATATTCCAAATGTCTCTCACAGCAATACGCTTATGCCCAAAAACTGGAAGAAGCAGCTTCCCGCGAGTTTCCCAAAGGATACGAACTGACCAAAACATACTATCTGGGACTGGTAGATGTCTGGTATAGAATAAACGACGGGAATGAAACCAAATATATAAATCTTGAACCCTATACCAAGGTAAAAACAGAGACGGAATTTCGTGAGATGATAAAAGACAAGATCTTTTTCTGGGAAAGGGACAGTTTTGAGGAGGAATGGGAATACCTGCTGGATAACGGCAACACTATGAGCAGAGCAGAAGTGATGATTCCCGGTGAAGAGCTGATGCCATACTATGAGTGGAACTATGGCTGCACACCAACTTCCGGAGCCATGCTTTTTGCCTGGTGGGATGCCTATAAAGGTTATGGTAAACTGATAAAGCACCATTCAACCAAATGGGATCCTGTGGTTGGTCGATACACACATCACGTTCCAGATATTCAGGGTATACTGGCAAACACTATGGATACAGGTTCTGATGGCACTACTTATTCGTGGGACATTTGTGATGGAATGGTCGATGCTGCAAGTATTGTCGGATACAACTGTGAATCTGACGGTCTTTGGGCTCTTCACCATACTGTAGCAACCTTATTTAATGGAATTCGAAATTCAATTGATAGTGGTTATCCAATATTGGTTGACACCTGGTCACATACGATGTGTGCGGTTGGTTATGGAACCTGGCCTTCCATGGTTCTCGTGCATGACCCTAATCTACCAGCCATTAGATTTCTTTCCAGGTCCTCGTTATGGCGATACTATTGGGCAGATTTTGAACCTTTAAATGACTTCCACTCGGCTGAGTTGAATTTTCCCAATGGCGGGACCCAGTGGGAGAATAACTTTGGCGGCGAAACTCTGATATCCGGAATCTATTATGACATTACCTGGAGTTCCACACTCAGTCCCAATGCCTATGCCAAGATTTATTATCATGACGAGGGCGGATCGACATCCAACAGATGGTTTCCCATAACCTTATACACTCCCAATGACGGACATTACCGGTGGCTGGTTCCAACTATTCAGGGTTGTATGTACGGTATCAATACTGACTATGCCAGAGTAAAAATCGAAATCTATGATAACAACACCCATCAATTGCTCGCCGCAGACGGGAGCTACGGCAATTTAAAAATAAAAGGCGATTACGTCATGCCCTGGTTGAATGCCGCAGGTACCAATATCAATACCAGTAAAATTTACACCAGAATAAATCATTCGACCAATAATAACTGGGGACTGATTGCTTTCCGTGGTTCAAATAGCAACATAGACATAGAGCTTTACCAGAGTCCGGATTTTTACAATCAGCTATATACCTCGCAATCCCCTTCAAGTTTGAATTATATGCTGATAAACAACTTCCAGCAAACACCCAACGCTTATGGAGTCAAGTTTGCTACAGATGTATCATCTTTTCAGGGTAGTGCTGCATTTGTAACATCCAATGCTTCACAAATAAGTCCATATATAACATACAATTATGACTGGGGTAATACTGATATAGCCAAAGTTTATCAGGTTTACCTGACACCCGGTCAATATTCTATTACAATGCACAGAATTGCCGGTTTTATGGATCTTGATATAGCTCTCTATGCGCCTGGCTCGGGTGTTTATACCTATAACCAGGCAGTAGCATATTCCAATAATTACGGTACCGTTGATGATGTAATTGTTTACAGGGTTACAACTGCCGGTTATTATGCTTTGGTTGTCAGTTGCAGTTCCGAGCATAACGGAGAATACTCAATTCTTATCGAAAACGCCGGTAAATGGCTGGGGACGGTAAGCAACAACTGGTTCAACCCCGCTAATTGGGTAGGCAATACCGTGCCGAATTTAACAAACGATGTGGTAATACCTCCCGATTGTCCCAATTATCCCATTCTTTGGTCAGGAACTTATCCCGAGATTAAGTCCATAAGGATTGAATCGAATGCTTTTCTGACCATCGGAGCCACCGAGATGAATGTCCACCAGAGCATGCAGGTCTATGGCACTATCAACATGACCTCGAACAGCAGCGTTTTGAGTGTGGGAGAAAACCTGTATTGGGGAGCCGGTTCTTCTCTGGTAGGCAGTATTTACAATTACCAGATAGTATGTTACAAAAACTGGGACTTTGGATTAGGTTCCAATATTCAGATGACTTCGGGTACCGTGGTATTCTGGGGGGACGAGGACAGCTATGTCACCACCAGTTCTGCCACTTCCAGGTTCAATAATGTGACCATAAACAAACAATACACTCTCACAGGCAGGTCTGTCATCCATAGCGGAAACTCATCCAATGACTGGAGAGTTAACGGCAACCTCTTAATATCAAGCAGCTATTCCACCCTGCGCTCAGATTCAGAGAAAAAAATCATTTTGCTGAACCCCATTACCAACAACGGGTATATCGAACTGGATAATGGCACCCTTGAACTTACTGCCAGCTGTTCCCTTCCCTATCTATCCACTGGCAACTATCTTAACAATCTTGTAATCAGCACTAATGCAGTCAATGCCTTGCCTTCAAATTATAAAATAGTGGGCAATCTCACCATCAACAGCGGTGGCATCGATGCCAACACCAGAACCATTACCTTGTCCGGTAACTTTATAAACAATGTCGGACCTTCAGGATTTGTCAAAGGAACCAGTACCGTAATCTTTAACGGATACGGAGACCAGAGATGCACCAATGGCAATTTCCACCGCATGGAAGTTAACAAGACGACCGGCAATGTCAAATTCACGGGAACAGGTGCCATTTCAAATGTGGATATCTACGACTGGACAACCGGCGGTATAGAAGTAAATCAGGGAGCTCTGACCATTTTTGATTTAGCGGATAACGGCTTGTATGGCACCTACAAAATGACGGGAGGTACTCTAAACGTTAATCAGGATAACTCCCAATATACAGACCTTAATGGCAGTCTGTATATCTACAGCGGGACCATGAATGTCTATGGTGGAAACGGAAACAGCTACTGGCCATATGCAGCCAATGCCCACATAGAAATGCATGGCGGAGTGCTGGATTTCAAAAACCGCGGGATTTACGTCTACAATTCTCCGGTCTTTTCGCTGACTACAGAGCTTTTTGGGGGCAGAATCCGCACAGCTGGAAGTTTTCTCTGTTACCGTCCGGACTTCCAGCCTGCCGGGGAGTATTACCTTGAACTTTATGGCAGTACGGATGCCAACATCTATCTGCATAGTTCCGCCTCGGTACACTCTGTAATATTCAACAAAGGCAGCAACCGTTCGGAGGCCTGTCCTCCCGGGCTTGACCTGATAAGACGGGACGGGGTCGACTTTCCCGCAGAACTGCGCAATAGTGAAAATGACTTGACCAGAATCAATCAGGTTAACCTCATCAGCAACGTCTATATCTTCGGTGACCTGATTATCGAATCAGGTACCGTCAACCTGAACAGCTACACCCTGACCACTGAAAGCGATACTGATGTAATAAATGGCACCATTCTAATGAACCAGGCATCAGCCCGGTTAGTGACCTATGGCAGATTCCAGTGGGGAGAGAATGCCACACTGAACGTCACTGCAGGTGAAATGCATTTCTATTATCATCTTACTATAGCCGAGAATTCTGTCTTCCAGATGGGTTCCGCCACGACAGCCAGATTCTGGACTGAGTTCAGCAAAATTATCAACTATGGTGCCAACTGCCAGTTCGGCTATGTTGTGCTGGAAGACGGATGCGAACTGGAAATCCTGGACTTTCAGCCGGTTACGATTACAAGCGGCCTGATCCTCCAGGGCGAAAGCATTCTGCAGGTCAATGGAGTCCTCAATGTCATCGGCTATGTTGTTGTCTATGAATATGCCAATATCTATATCCGGGCAAACACGACAATCGATTATTACATCAATTTGTATGGTGTCCTGACCATAGATAACTCCACTTTAACCTGTCACAGTTACTTATATAACATTGGCGGATCTCTGGTCTTGAATAATAATGGCAGTTGCATACTTGACAGGGCATTTGACAGCACTTACCATCAGATGGATGGAGTATATATTATAAACAGCGGTGTATTTGAAGTTACGAACAACGGTGTCCAGTTTACCAACGACTCCTATGTTACCATGTATGGCGGCACCCTCCGCACCGGCTGGAATTTTTGGGCAACCATAGCCAACAGGTTTAATCCGGCTGGCGGCAGTGTGGAGTTTATCGGAGACAGAAACGCTTCCCTCTGGTGCAATAATGGCAATTACTTCCATAATCTCATCTTCAGCAAACCCGGCACCAGGAGTGTTGGGATAAACACGGATTTGCAGATTAATGGTGATTTAATCCACCAGAGCGGTTATTCTGCTATGAACGGATACAACATCCACATCATGAGGGACGTAATTATCCACGCAGGCAGAATGGGTGCTTCCAGCACCGACCTGACTGATATCTATGTGGGCAGGAACTGGATAAAAAATGGCGGCTCCTTTGTTGCGGGAACTAATTCATTAAACGGCTGCACTGTGCATCTCATCAGTGCCGGTGAAAATGCCGTCCTCTCTACTGAATCATTCTATAACCTTCACATCAACAAACAGAATGCGGTCGGAAACATTGTTTCGCTGCAGCCCTCTGCTACTGTGCAGGTAAATGGCGCTCTGGACATTGAGCGGGGAAAACTGAATGTGTTGAGTAACAGCATCCTGGATGTCAACAACCATCTGACCATCATGCCCGGTGGCGGTTTGCGCCTTAGTGATACTTATACTGGCGGAACCCTTAAACTGGCAGGAAACTTTACCGACCAGAACACCACTATGGCTGGAGGTGATGGCTTTCAGGCATTAGACGACTGCCTGGTAATTCTGGATGGAACTGCAGACCAATACTTAACCGCTAATTACCCCTGGCTGCAATTCTATCATTTGTCCGTCGACAAATCCTCCGGCAGGGTTATGCCAAACAGCAACGTGACAATCGCCAGAGAACTGCACCTTGTAAGAGGAGAGTGGCATTATGGGCAACAGAATGTGGAGTTAGCCATTGGTACAGATTTGGTCGTAGAAGCGGCTGCATCTTTCAATTATTTTACGGGTTGTGTCCGGTTTGAAAGCTGGAGGGACAGCAATATCACAATCCTTGGTACCGCTAATATGGCTGCTATCCGCATTGATAAAGGCGGCTTCAACTTCAATCTTACCGGGAACACCGTCATTGGCGGAGAACCGGAAATCAGCCTCTACTCCGGTATCATCAACCTGAACGGCCACACCCTTCAGTTGGATGCAGGCCGTATATACATTGGCTCTGCTGTTTCCACAGTATTTCTGCAGGCGGGTTCTGTCCTCAGTTTGGGCAATGATTTTGTGGTTGAGGTCGTCAACGGCGGCAGATTCGTCACACTGGGAACGGAAGCCAATCCGGCTCTTGTCACCAGTCATAATGGTTACTATATCTTTATTGTGTTTGATAATGGTAAAATCGGCGGAAGCTGGGGCATCTATGAAAAGATGAGTGCTGAAGGAATTTGGTTTGAACAGGCATCCAGCCCGGTTGATAATACTTACCCCTGGACTTATCCAACCTTCCGCAATGGCGCACCCGGCGGTTCTCTGCTGACCTTTGACGGAGATAATGTCAGCAACATTGTAATTCAAAATCCCATCTTTCCTGCCAATACCTGGGGCAGTATTTACAATGTCGAAAAGTTTTCATCAATCGGTTCCGTCACTCTGCAGAATGCTACAGGCGCTTTTGCCGGTGCAGTTTTTGAAAGTGACATGTATAACACCGTTCACTGGACTTATGTTCTTCAACCACCACAGAACTTTAAAGTTCAAGTAATTAATAATGAATTGGTTTTTTCTTGGGATGCTGTCCCTAATGTCAACGGTTACAACTTGTACTACTGTTCAGACCCTGATTTCTCAAGCTCTCCGGTGGGAACCGTTTCTGACGGGGTAGCTGATACGTTCTTTTCTACTCCCTTAATCTGGTTCCCTGAGCCCTATATGTTTTTCAGGGTAACTGCATTTCAGGATTAAAAGCACCCATGTATAATTACTGTGATGGTTGTTGTAAGCACAATGGATTTCTTCTGAAATCGCTTTTGTGCATGATAAGATTGTGATTCTAAGCATAGTGTAACAACTATCAAATCAAACTGCGGCTGCCGCGCTCTCCTTGCCGGCAGCCGTTTTTTTTCTATACTAATAAAAGTTGTTTCCTGCTTCTTCCTTGCTTAGATGTCCCGAAGATGTCCCGAAGCCGGCCGGGTTTTCTTCGGTTATCTTCGGGACATCTCCGCGACAACTCACTGAGAAAGTAAAGAGAAACAGATAAGTTGACTGGTTACATCCAATGCTGTGCAAATCAAGATTGACATAATATCTAAAAGAGATTAATTAGGATGTATGGTAATATTGATTAGTTTTTTTGTTTGGAACGTTTATGGTGAAGTATGCCTAAAACTATTATAAGTAATAGTTTAGTGTCTTCATCATCTGACTGCAGTGCCGGGGAGAAGGCCGGCGAGTTACTGCAGAAAGCTGTTTCGTTTTTGAAAAACAATCCGGAAGAAGCGTTGCGTTATGCCGTCAAGGCAGAACAGATTGCAAAAAAAAATAATCAATCCTATGAACTGGCAATGGCAGGGAAGATTGCCGGGAATGTACACTTTAACAGAAACGCTAATGACCAGGCGCACAAAAAATACCAATCAGCCCTCAAACCAGCCCTGCAAGCAGGCGATGATAAGCTTTTGGGGGATTTGCACTATAACCTGGGCAGGACCTTTACACGCAAAAAAGATTACCAGCCCGCCCTTGAGCATTTGCTGAAATCTCTGGAATACAGGAAAAAACTACCCACCAGAGAAGATGAAAGCGCTTCGCTGAACCATATCGGACAAGTTTACTGGGAACTGAAAGACTATGACAAGGCAAGCGACTTTTTCCGGAACTCTACGGAATTGATTAACCCGGACGAACAAATTTTGCTTGCTTCCGCAGTGTATAACAATCTCGGGAATGCCCTGCTGAAAACCGGGAACACGGATAAAGCGCTGGAAGCATACCTTGTTTCGCTGCATTGCAAGGAAAAGCTGGGCAAGGACGACAGTATCGCCACAGCTTACATCAGTCTGGGAAACCTTTATTTTACCTGCGGGGAGTTTTACAAAGCGGCGGAGTTTTATCTCAAGGCAAGTAAAAAGTTTGATAAACCCGGATACCGCAAAATGGCAGCCACGGCTTTTTCCAACCTTGGCTCCACGTACAACGAACTGGGAAATGACAAGCTGGCTCTTCAGTTCCACAGAAAAGCGCTAAAGGTTTTTGATACAGAAAAACTGCCGGAAGAAGAAGCCAAATCGCTTAATAACATCGGGAACGTCTATCTGAAACGGCAGGATTATAACAAAGCGCTGAGCTATTTCCGGCAAGCGCTGGAAATCAAGCTGATGAAGGGCGATAATGAAAGCCTGGCAATTGCCTACAACAATCTGGGCAGTGTATTCTGCCTGAAAGGAAACCTGAAAGCTGCAGCGGAGAACTTTGCCATGTCGGTAAGCCATGCGGAACAAACCGGCAACAAGAAAATGCTGTTGGAGAATTACAGCCGTTTGGGAGACGTCTCTGCCGCTCTTGGCGACTACGAGAATGCCTTTGAATTTCTCAGGAAACACTGCAAGGCAGATTTGGAGCTTTACAGCGAGGAATCCAGGAACAGATTGACTGAGACGATGGTGCGCTTTGACGTGGAGCTCAAAACCAGCGAGATTAATCAACTCACTGAACTGCAGAAAGTCCAGAAAGAAATGCTGGACAGGCAGATAAGAGACAAGCTGCGTTATATGAATCTGTACCGCTCCAAACAACGTGAAGTCAAAAAACGCGAGCAGGCCCAGAAAGCTTTGCAGGCATTGAACAAGGATTTGGAAGTCCGCATCGAAAAAGCCCTGGCTGAATATAAAGTTCAGCAGGAACTTATCATCCAGAAATCAAAACTGGAATCCCTTGGCGTGCTGGCAGCAGGCATCGCGCATGAGGTTTACCAGCCGCTTTCCGCCATCTCCATCAGCATTAACAATATGCGCAATAAAGCCCAGAAAAATGAGCTGACCAGCCAATATCTTAGTAATAAATTTAACCGGATTTCGGAAGACATACAGCGCATCCGCCAGGTAATCGAGCACGTACGTCTGTTTTCCCGCGAGCAGAAAGATAACCATCTGGAAAGGATAGACATTCACCAGACCCTCAAGGATGCCCTGAGGCTGATAGGATATGATTTGAATAGGCAAGGCATCAAAACCAGCCTGAATCTGGCGGAGTCTTCCCCTGTTTCTGTGGGCAGTAAATTCAAGCTGGAACAGGTGTTTCTGAACCTGATATCCAATGCCAGGGACGCAGTATTGGAAAAGCAAGCAGGCAAATCCGCCTATGAACCGCAGATAGAAATCAGGACAAGCACCCGCAACGCAAGCGTCGAGATTGACTTCACAGATAATGGTACCGGAATGAGCCAGGCAGTGACTGACAAGATGTTTGACCCGTTTTTCACCACCAAAAATCCGGAAAAGGGAACGGGTCTGGGGCTTTCCATCAGCTACGGCATCATCAGGGAAATGGAAGGTGAGATATCCGTACTGAGCGAACCTGATGAGTTCACAAGAATCACAGTTAAGCTTCCTGACCTGCAGGAGAAAAGATGAATACGCAACACATTCTGATTCTGGACGACGAACCCCGCCTGAGAGAGGAATTACTTGAGTTCCTGACTGATGAAGGATACAAATGCTTTGAAGCCAGCTCTCCTTCCGAAGCTATGAAAGTAATCAGGGCAAACAGGATAGACATAGCCATAGTGGACATCAATCTGCCTGAAAAAGATGGCATTGCAGTCTTGAAGGAAATCAAGGAATATGACGAGGATATTGAAGTCCTGATGATAACCGGACAGGGAGATATGGATCTTGCCATCCGTTCGATGCGGTCCGGAGCTGCTGATTTCTTTAACAAACCCATTCAGCCAGAAGAAGTCCTGCAGGCAGTGGAACGGAGCAAGCGTTTCATCAATCTCACCCGGCGCTGCCAGCATTTACGCAACAATTATGACAGGGTGTTTCATGAACTGCAGGATAATCTGGGATTGCAGATGCTGGGCACCAGTAAAGCCATCAGGGAGATAAAGTCCGATATTGAGACCGCAGCAAAAAACCCTGACACAGCAGTCCTGATCAGCGGTGAAAGCGGTACGGGAAAGGAACTGGTTGCTCGCAGCATCCATCACCTGAGCGCCCGGAAACATCACTATTTCTATGCGGTTAATTGCGCTGCTATTCCGGAAAACCTGTTTGAAAGCGAGTTCTTTGGATATACCAAAGGTGCCTTCACAGGCGCTGCCGCCAATAAGCAGGGCTGGTTTGAAATTGCCGACAAAGGAACGCTGTTTTTAGACGAAATCGGCGATATGCAGCCCTTTATGCAGGCGAAACTGCTGCGTGTGACGGAAGACGGAGTGGTTCACAGATTGGGGAGCAACAGGGATATCCAGGTCAATGTCAGATTGATTTCCGCCACTAACCGGGATATAGCAGATTTGGTTGATAAGGGGATTTTCAGGCAGGACCTCTATCATCGCCTGAACACTATACAGATACATATCCCTCCCCTGAGGGAACGCCGGGAAGACATCCCTGTCCTGGTGGAACACTTCCTGCGTCATTTTACCCAAAAGACCGGAAAAGCCATCCCGGAAATTGAATCAGGCCTTTTGGACAAATTGATGCAATATCCCTTCAAAGGCAATGTCAGGGAGTTGAAGAATATGCTGGAAAGGGCTGTCATCCTCTGCGATGGCTCCCGGCTCAGCCAAAAGCACTTTAACTCGCTTGGCAACGACAAATCAAACCACCATTCACCATCTGGCGAACCTGAAAATCTGAACTTGGAATCCCTGGAAAAAGAAGCGGTGAAAAAAGCTCTGCAAAGCTGCGGCAACAACAAACAGCAGGCGGCAAAACTACTCAATATTACCTGGCAGTCACTGGAACGCAGAATCAAGAAACACGGGCTCTGAGCCGAACTCAGGATAGATAGCTATACGAAAGCGGATACCTCCGTAATCGGATAGTGTTAGCATAAAGTGATGACAGACAGCAGGATAGACTGCATTTCTGCGGATGTTTGACGGAATCGGATAGTCTTTTTGAGGCGGAAATCCGGGACGCGGACAGCTATTGTGCTGCAATATAGTGTGTTAAGGTTTTGGAACAAAGGTTGTTAATACTAATAGCAGAGGTGAGATGTGAAAGTATTGGTAACCAAGTCCAGCCTTTATGAACGGGATGAACTGCAGGAGTTTTTCCAGGACCATTCCTGGGAGCCCACTTTTGCAGAAGAGTCCAAAACGATGTATCAGATGCTGTCGCGGGAGGATTTTGATACAGTCCTGTTTAATCTCAGCAGTACGGATGACTTTGCTGCCATCAGGTACATTAACAGGAACTATCCGAATATCCGGGTGATAGTTTCCACCGATGACAGGCTGGTATCGACCATCCGCAATGTGCGGGCAGGCAAGTTCACGGTAACGGGCCATCTGGAAAAGATGAATCTGCTGGAAAAGCTGTTCCCGGAATCGGACACAGGCGAAACTGCTGATACAGGAAAGTCGGAAATAGAAGAAGTCAGAAATATAAAAATCAACAAGAGAGTGAAGGAGAAGTTATGAGAAAGCTCGTTATAGTTTTTTTGCTGTGCCTGCTGGGTACGCTTTATGCTGAAACCCGCATAGTGTCGTTAACCGATGCAAGGAGAATTGCAGACAGCAATGCTGCCATATTATGGGGCGGCAATCTCGGTTCTGCAGAGCCAATACCTTACTACGGACCGGATGATAAAATCATTGCTTATCATTTCAACTATGCCATCGGCAGACCTTTTCCTGATAAACATTCTCTTCAACAAAGAAGCGGAGAGGCATTTTCATCAGGTAACCGAGATCTTGGCTGGGGCGTGGGCGAATTTGGCAATATGGTTATCGGTGCCAATCGCGGCATGCCAGTGTTCATAGAATATGGCAAAGGGCTTTCCTACATATTGGCTATGGGAAACAAGCTAGAGGAAGTTGCCCGTAAAGAATTTCCTGCAGGATACACTCTGGAAAAAACCTATTATCTTGGTTTGGTCCATATCTGGCACAAGATAACCTCCGGCACAGAGGTGCGCTATATTAATCTGCAGCCATATACAAAGGTTATTGGAGAATCTGAGTTCCGGGAAATGGTAAGCACCAGAGCTTTCTTTTGGGAACGCGGTAATTTTGATGAAGAATGGACCACTTTTTTAGACAATGATGGGACCATCGGACGCTCTGATGTCTGGGTTGTTGGTGAAGAATATATGCCGTTTTACGAATGGAGTTATGGCTGCACTCCCACTGCAGCAGCAATGATATGCGCCTGGTGGGACCACTACAAAGGTTATTCCCGTCTGATAGATTATCATATTTCACGAGGAGACCCTGTACAGGATGGCTATGATCACCATGTTCCCACTATACAAGGCTTACTTGCTGCTCATATGGATACTGATCCATCTACCGGAGGAACAGCGGTCAGTGATATCAGTGATGGTATTATAAATGCAGTGGAATCTTTAGGCTATGAATGCTCTTCCGACGGTTTAATTGGCTGGAACGAAGACAGCAACGATGTTTATTGGGAAATCATTGATCAGATTGATGGTAATCATCCCTGTATGGTCGGAATTGATAGACATTCTATAGCTGGTGTGGGGTACAATCTGACAACCCGGTCAATAATTATTCATGATTCTAACCGTTCTTATGCCTACCAAATTACCCGTTCAATGCTCGAAAGATATCAGTGGGTGTCCCTTCAGCCTATCAGTAACAATTACTATCTGGAAATCACCTACCCCAATGGAGGCGAAGTCTGGGGTTCAAATATTGGTGGCGGAACTCTTATTTCAGGTGTCTATTACGACATTACCTGGAATGGAATGTTGAGTTCAGAGACATATGCCAAGCTATATTACCATCACGAGGGAGGACAAAATCCAGATCGCTGGTTTCCAATCACAACATTTACTCCCAATGACGGGCATTATCAATGGCTGGTACCCATCCCGCAAGATTGTGTATTTGGGATTAATACTGATTACAGTAGGGTTAAGATCGAAATATATGATTTGAATACCCATGAAATGCTAGCCGCTGATGGCAGTTTTGGCAATTTCAAAACAGGGGGAAGTTTTACTGTTCCTGAACTTACTTTGAATGCAACTCATTTATTTGGTGGCAATAACCTTTTTGTCGCTCCACAAACTGAAACAGGTACCTGGGGCGCAGTTATTGTAAAAGAAGATCCATTAATGTTGGGAACAAAGATTGAATTATTTAATGGTCCGGACTTTTATCAGGAGTATGTAGAATCAATATCCAGCGAGAAAATCAATTATGTTATGATTAACAATCATCAGTTGCTACCCAGAGAATATGGAGTCAGAATATCAAATATGTATAGTACAGATAATGTATCAACATGGGCATCTAATTCCTCAATACCCGGTCTAATATTGAATCCCGGGACTCCGCACACCGATATTTGGACTTCAGGTGTTTTAGGCAAAGTATTTAATGTGTATCTAAATCCCGGGAGTTACTTTTTTGAAATGACAATGGATTCTTATATGAATCTGGATTTTGCTTTGTTTACTCCATTCGGAGCAGGTGGTATCTATACTTATAATCAAGCAGCTGCTTACTCCAGAAATTCACTTTTTGGGGGTAGTGAAGGATTTTTCTACACAGTCCCCGAAGCTGGATACTATGGTCTGATTGTTACAGCAAGGGTAAATGGCGTTGGCACTTATAACATCAACATCCACAATCCCGGTAAATGGCTGGGAACTGCCGATACCAACTGGTTCAATCCTGCCAACTGGATTGGCAATTCCGTGCCGAATTTTACAAACGATGTGGTAATACCAGGCGGATGTCCCAATTATCCCATTATTCTGACAGGAACTTATCCTGAGATAAAGTCTATATCTGTTGAAGCGAATGCTTTACTCACCATAGGCGCTACCGAAATGAATGTGCACCAGAGCATGCAGGTCTATGGCATTATCAACATGACCTCGAACAGCAGCGTTTTGAGTGTGGGTGAAAACCTGTATTGGGGAGCCGGTTCTTCTCTGGTAGGCAGTATTTACAATTACCAGATAGTATGTTACAAAAACTGGGACTTTGGATTAGGTTCCAATATTCAGATGACTTCGGGAACCGTAGTATTCTGGGGAGATCAGGACAGCTATGTCACCACCAGTTCTGCCACTTCCAAGTTTAATAATGTTACCCTGAATAAAATCACGGCAGGGCGTTCAGTAATCCATAGTGAATATTCCAGCAATGACTGGAGGATATACGGCAACCTGACAATCTCAAATTCCAACACCACGTTAAGTTCGGAAACAGATAAGAAAATCCAGATATATAGCAGTATTACCAATAATGGGCATATCCAGTTGGATAACGGAACAGTCGATTTCAAGATAGGAAGCTCATTGCCTGTCCTCAATACAGGCGATTACTTTTATGGCTTGACCATCAGCACTACTACCGCTTTATCTCTGCCTTCCAATTACAGCATCAGTGGTGACCTCACTATCTCCAGTGGAGGCATCAATGCCAACACCAGAGCCATTACCTTGTCCGGCAACTTCATAAACAATGTGGGACCTGCAGGGTTTGTCAAAGGCACCAGTACCGTTATCTTTAACGGCGGCGGAGACCAGAGATGCACCAATGGCAATTTCTATCGTATGGAGATTGCAAGCCAGTACTGCAATGTTATATTCACGGGAGCCGGAGCAACATCAACCTGCGATATCTATGACTGGACGGCCGGTTCATTGGAAGTGGAGCAGGGAACTCTAAACATTTTAGATTTAGCGGATAACGGCTTGTATGGCAATTACATGTTAACGGGTGGTACTCTTAATGTTAATCAGGATAACTCCCAATACACAGACCTTAATGGCAGTCTGTATATCTACAGTGGGACCATGAATGTCTATGGCGGAAACGGCAACAGCTACTGGCCATATGCAGCCAATGCCCATATTGAAATGCACGGCGGAGTGCTGGATTTCAGGAATCGCGGCATCTATATTTATAATTCTCCCACGTATACACTGACCACAGAGCTCAGGGGTGGTATAATCCGTACAGCCGGAAGCTTCCTCTGTTACAGGCCGGATTTCTGGTTTGCTGATGAGCATTACATTGAGCTCTACGGGTCTACAGATGCCAATATCTATCTGCACAGTTCCGCCGGTTTTCACTCATTTATCTTCAACAAAGGTTCTGCCCGGGCGGATGCCTGCCCTGCCGGCCTTGACCAGATAGAGAGGGAAGGCGTGGAACTGCCGGTTGAACTGCGTAGCAGCAACAGCAGCGCTACCCGGGCAAATACCGTTAACCTCATCAGCAACGTCTATATCTTCGGTGACCTGATTATTGAATCAGGTACCGTCAACCTGAACAGCTACAACCTGACCACTGAAAGCGATTCTGATGTCATGGGTGGCACCATTATTATGAACCAGGCATCAGCCCGGTTAGTGACTTATGGCAGATTCCAGTGGGGAGAGAATGCCGTTCTCAATGCTACGGCAGGTGAGATGCATTTCTATCACAGTCTGACTTTTGCTGAGGACTCAGTCTTCCAGATGGGTACGGGTACTACAGCCAGATTCTGGACTGAGTTCAATACCATTGCCAGTTACGCAGACATCTGCCAGTTTGGGAATGTTGTCCTGGAAGACGACTGCGAAATGGAAATCCTGAATTATCAGCCCATCACGATAACGGGTAATATGTCTCTGCTTGGTGAAAGCATCCTTCGGGCAGATGGCGTTATCAACATTAGTGGCAGCTTTACGGACAATGAATATGCCTACACGTATATCCAGACAGATATGACGGTTAATCAGAACATCCTGCTATACGGTGTCCTGACTATAGAAAACTCCACTCTCACCTGTCATGGCAACTTCCAGAACCTTGCCGGAAGCCTTGTCCTTAGCAATAATGGTAACTGCATAATTGACAGACCTTTTGACAGCACCTACCAGTTGATTGAGGGAGGCTTGATTATCAGTAGCGGTGTGTTTGAAGTCACTAACAATGGTATCCAGTTTACCAATGACGCCTATCTTGCTATGGATGGCGGCACCATCCGCACCGGCTGGAATTTTGTGGCAACCAGTTCCAATGTCTTCAATCCCGATGGCGGAAGCGTGGAGTTTATCGGCGACAGGAATGCCACAATTGAATGCAACAACGGCAATTATTTCTATGATATCGTCTTCAACAAACCCATCACAACCAATGTTGTTTCGGTTCTGACTGACCTGAGTGTAGGGCTTGACTTCACCGTACTGGGTGGAAATCCGGCTTTAAACGGTAACAACATTTACATTAGTCGTGATATGATAATCAATGGTGGCAGGGTCTCTGCCTCCAGTAACTCTCTTACGGACATCTATGTCGCCAGGAACTGGATTAACAATGTCGGAACAACTGCGTTTTCCGAGGGCACCACTCCGTTAAACTATTCCACCGTACATTTCTACGGTGCAGAAAACTCCATTGTATCGACCGAGACGTTTTATGTGTTGCGTATCAATAAAAGCACCTCAGGCAGCTACACTGTGACTCCTCAGGCCGGGGCAACGATTACTGCCAAGGGTCCGGTGGAGATTGTAAGGGGTAATTTGCAGCTCAGGGATAATTGCATCCTTGATGTTAATAGCAGTATCAATATCTCTGCTGGCGGGGGCTTGGACCTTAGTGACACATCGTCTTACGGAACGCTTTATCTGACGGGAAATCTTTATGATGCAAATACTACTTTCGGCTCAGGAGTCGGGTTTGATGCCATTGCCGAATGCCATGTTATCCTTGATGGCGGTGGAGACCAGATTATTGACGCTAACCGCAGCAATGTTCAGTTCTACAATCTCACAGTCAACAAACCCTCCGGAAGGGTTATGCCCCATAAAAATGTCTCCACCTCCGGCTACCTTCATCTGATTTCAGGTGAATGGAATTATGGAGTGGCAGGCTTGGTCAAATTAATCATGACCAACCTGATTATAGAAGCTGCTGCTTCCTTTACTGATAATACCGGCATAGTTCTTTTTGATGGCTGGATTGTCAGCGAAGCAAGAATTCTTGGCAATGCCTCGCTGGGAACTATCAACATTGACAAAGGTGCGTATAGCTTCAACCTGAGCGGGAATGTGTCCTTGGCAGGAACCACCACCCTGAACCTGATCAGCGGTAATATCAATTTAAACGGGTACACTCTGCAGATGACTGGCACCCTAAATCTGGCAAACTATCTTTATCTGCAGCCAAGCTCCGTCCTCAGCCTGGGAAACAACTCCGTGCTGAATGTCAACAACGGCGGCAGGTTCATTACGCTGGGAACGCAAGCCAATCCTGCCCTGGTCACCAGTCATGACGGCTATTATGCCTTTAACGTGAACGATTATGGGAAAATCGGCGGTAGCTGGGGAATCTACGAAAAGATGAATATCAATGGAATTCTCTTTGCTCAAAGGACAAGCATTGACAGCGAATATCCCATGCAGTACCCGACCTTCCGCAACGGTGCTCCCGGCGGTTCCCTGCTGCGCGTTAATTGGGCTGCTGCCAGTAACAACGTAATCCAGAATCCCATCTTCCCTGCCAATACCTGGGGAGGGCTCTATAACGTCAGGAAGGCAGGCGGCACCGGTTCCATCACTCTCCAGAATGCCACCGGTGCTTTTTCCGGAGCAGCGTTTGAATATGACCCCTATGGCACTGTACACTGGACCTATCCGGTCGCTCCGGGAGTTCCCCAGAACGTTCAGATTATCCGGGTCTCAGGCAATGCAGTGCTTTCCTGGAATGCTGTTGCCGGAGTTACGGGATACAAAATATACCGTGCTGTTTCTCCGGAACTGATGGGTGAAGCCATACTGGTCGGAACCACCGCACAGACCTCTTTCACGGATACGGTTCATCCGTTGGGTTCACATACTGCGGGATTCTACTTTGTGAAGTCTTATGTAGATTAATTATCTGCTTAATAAGCAGTTAACTCCAAGCAAAACCAAGGCTGCCGCGCTCTCCTTGCCGGCAGCCGTTTTTTTTATACTGAAGAATATTGTTTCCTGCTTCTCCCTTTATGAGATGTCCCGAAGATGTCGCGGAGATGGCCGGGTTTTCTTCGGGAGGCTTCGGGGCATCTTCGGGACATCTAAGTAAGCGGGGATTGAGCAATATTCATGCGGGAAAATAAATCTGCTTGACAATGTTTCCTCATTATATCAAGGTGATAAATGTAAGATAATTAGTCTAACCATCAACAGATTTATGTATCGCAAGGGGGATATGATGAACGTTGAGCTCACCTATGATGGCAAGACCGCAGTAATGAAGATTGACGGTATTCTGACCAGTGATAACAGCTATATATTGCAGGACAGGCTGAATGAAGTGCTGAAAAGCGAAGCCTCGGTACTGGAGATGGATTTGCTGGAATGCCGTAACATCAGCAGTACCGGTATCGGCAAAATTTTACTTTTTTACAAAGACTTCATAGCCAAAGGCGGGGAAATAGAGGTCGTTCGCTGTTCCCACGGCGTTTACGAGCTGTTCTCCATGTTAAAACTGAATCAGCTTTTCACGGTGAACCTGGGATAGATGGCTACAAGAAAAATCAGAATTCTTATCGTTGACGACAGCGTAAGCATGGTCAATGGGCTGATTATGATACTCAAGGTATCCGGCTTTGACGCAGACCCGGCTTACAACGGTCACGATGCCCTCCGCAAGCTTTCCGCCAAAGAATATGATTTGGTGATTTGTGACATTGAAATGCCCGGTCTCAGCGGTCTGGACTTGCTGAAGCACGTGCGCCACGATTATGATAACATCTCTTTTATCCTGATGACGGGTTTCCTGGAACAGGAATATTTCATCAGGGCCATCCAGCTCGGCGCCAGTGACTTTATCCGCAAACCCATCGATACAGAGCTTTTACTAAAATCCGTCCAGCTCCAGATTAACAAGAAAAAGGAGCACTGGGATTACCTGAGCGTCAGCAATCAGGTCAGCCTGGCGGATGTGAATTTCTCCCTGCCTCCCCAGATGTTCAGGCAGGTGGACTTCATCAAGATTTTCACCAAGTTTTTCAAACAGAACCTTAACCTCAACAATACCATCATCAACGAGCTCCTGCTGTGCATGGAAGAAATGCTTTACAATGCCTTCATCCACGGTACCCTAAACCTAGGCCTGGCTGAAAGGACCCTGGGATATGATGATTACAGGGACCTGATTTCCCAAAGGCTTCAACAGCCCGAAATCGCTGCCAAGCAAATCCACATCCGCTTTTCGCTCAATCAGGTAAAACAGATTGTAATCCTGGAAGTGGAAGACGAAGGCAAAGGATTTGACCACAAGTTCTGGATTAATAAAATCAAGAAATCCGAAGGAATCCAGTTGGAAGACTTCGGACGTGGAATTTCCATCATTTACCACCTGTCCAGCAAGGTAACCTTCGGAAAAGGCGGCAGACTCATCAGGATAGAGAAACAAATCACTTAATGCTATCTGATAAATTGTTAACACTTTCCGAACTGCATCATTCGGCGATGCAGTCAGCCCTGAATGAACGTCTCCAGACTTCTGCGGTAAAACTGTTGCTTTCAGAGCTTACAGGGCTTACCCTTCCCGAACTCTCCGTCAGGACGGATTTTCCCCTCACTGAGTTTCAGGTATCCGTTTTCTGGGAATGGTTTGGACGGCTGAAGGCGCATGAACCGGTGCAGTATATCATTGGCAAAGCTCACTTTTACGGATTGGAACTCCAGGTTAACCGCAATGTGCTGATTCCGCGTCCCGAAACTGAAGGACTGGTGGAATGGCTGGTCAAGCGTGAAAAAGGTTTGCCCCGGATTCTGGATATCGGGACAGGCAGCGGAGCCATCGCTCTTGCCCTCAAAAACCTCAAGCCCGGCTTTGAAGTCTCCGCCACCGACATCTCGCAGGCTGCCATAGACCAGGCGCAAAAAAATGCCGAAATCCTGAAGCTGAATGTGCATTTCCTCTGTTGCGGACTCTTCCCGATGGATAAAGTTCGCTTCGATATCGTTGTCTCCAATCCGCCTTACATCACCGAAGCAGATTATGCAAAACTGGATGATGAAATCCGCCTGTTTGAGCCGAAACTGGCTTTGCTGGCAGGAGAGGACGGGCTGGAGTTTTATCACCGCATCCTCAGCCAGGCTCCGGACTTCCTTACTCCCAGCGGCAAGGTCTATCTGGAAACGGGTGAATTGCAATCCTCCGCCATCAGCAGAATAGCCGTGGACTCGGGATTCAGCAAGGTGGAAGTAAAAAGGGATTTGACCGGACGCAACCGCTATCTCTGCGCTTCGCTATAAAGATATATTGACAAAAAGGCACATTTCGGAACACGCTATCCGCATAGAACACGAATTTCACTCAAGGTAGAAATATGGACAGATTTATCATCAAAGGCGGTAATCCGCTGCAGGGCACGATTCAGGTCAGCGGTGCCAAAAACGCCATCCTTCCCATCATGGCAGCCAGTCTGCTGGCTCCGGGCAAATCCGTGCTTTCCAATGTGCCAAACCTGATTGACCTCAAGACCATGGCGCACCTGATGCGCATCATCGGTGCCAGGGTGGAGATGTCCGAAGGCAGGATGCACATTGATTCCACCAACGTTTGCTACAGCGAAGCCCCCTATGAGTTGGTCAGCAAGATGCGCGCCTCCATCTATGTGATGGGACCTCTGCTTGCCCGTTTGGGTGAAGCCAGGGTCTCCTTTCCCGGCGGTTGCGCCATCGGAACCCGTCCGGTGGATTTGCACCTCAAGGCCATTGAAAAGCTGGGAGCTGAAATCAATATCGAGCAGGGTTACATCCATGCCAAAGCAAAGAAGCTCAAAGGCGCTGTCATCCATTTTGAAAAGTCCTCCGTCGGCGCTACCATCAATACCCTGATGGCTTGCGTAACCGCCGAGGGCGAGACGGAATTGCTCAATGCCGCCATGGAGCCGGAAGTGGATTCCACCATTGATTTTCTGAACCAGATGGGTGCCAAAATCAGCGGTAAAGGCAGTACTCATCTCATCATCAAGGGCGTTTCAGAGCTTTTCCCGGTCGGGATGGAGATGATTTCAGACCGCATTGAAGCGGGAACTTTCCTGATTGCCGGTGCCATGAGCTCCGAACCTCTCACTGTGGCAAATTGCCAGCCCCATCATCTGGATGAACTGATAGCCAAGCTCCGCAGTGCCGGCTGTGAGCTTCTGGTAAACGATGATTCCATCACTGTCCATCCTCCCAAAGTCATCAAACCCGTAAACATCACCACTGTGCCCTATCCCGGTTTCCCGACCGACCTCCAGGCGCAGTTCATGGTCCTGATGGCGCTTGCCGATGGTGTCAGCATCGTCACCGATACCATCTTCCCCGACCGCTTTATGCATGTGGCAGAGCTGAACCGTTTGCAGGCGAATATCAGCCTGAACCTGAATATTGCCACCGTAAAGGGTGTGAAGGGCTTTGGCGGAGCGGAAATCATGGCGACCGACCTCCGCGCCAGCGCTGCTTTGGTTCTGGCAGGACTCAAGGCAGAAGGCGAAACGATTATCAACCGCATCTATCACATAGACCGCGGTTATGACCGCATCGAGGAAAAGCTCAATGCCGTCGGTGCCCAAATCATCAGGGACAATGCCTGAGGCAGGAACATGAAGAAAAACCTCCTGTTCTCCTGTCTGGTTTTCCTCACATTCTGTTTGTTTGCTGCAAAGAGCGCGCTACCTGATGATAATCGGTTCGATATTGAGAAGTTCCTGTCCAAGGAAAGCCAGGAAAACAGCAAAGGAACTACTCCGATTTCTCTCGAAACCATCAGAGTAAAATCCGGTAAAGGGGATGCCGGGGGAAAGAACTGCATCTTCCCAATTCCTCAAAACTCATCTCCTGCGTCCCGGACTTTGTTTCGAAAACTAAACTCGTATTTTATCTACACCGATGCAAACGACCCGGATTTCAACAAAGGCGATGACCAATACTATGATGCCTCTGATTATTATGTGTATTCCAGGTCTTATATCACTATGAATACCAGTGATTGCCTTTCTGGTATCGTTATTGGGGAGGCCTATACAGGCGGAGCACATCCGATTCACGAAAACCTGACTTTCCTGATTCGTAGCGACACAGGTGAAGAAGTCAGCATACGGGACTTAATCAAGGAAGATGGCTTTAAAGAGCTTATGAGCATGGTTTATAAGAGTTATCTGGCAAATTACTACATAAACAGCGGATATGAGTCAGTCGAGGAAGATGTCAGATTAAGGAAGGAAAGTCTCTTTTCAGTTAAAAAGAACAGCAAAGATTTTGCAGCTTTCTTCAAACACATCTTCGTTTCCCGGAACTATCTCTATGTGTATATACCCCGGTATGAGTTTGGAGCTTATTACGAGGGGGATTGTTATGTTCCGGTTGGTTTGGATAAGCTAAATGCCGTTCTGACCCCTTTGGGCAGAAAACTACTCATTGTTAAGTAAACTTAGATTATGAATATTCTGGTCACCGGAGGCGCCGGCTTCATTGGTTCGCATCTTTGCGAACGCCTGATTGCCAAAGGGGAGAGGGTCGTCTGCCTGGATAACTTCCATCCCTTTTACAGCCCCGGGATAAAAAGGCAAAACCTTTCCGCCATCCTCAGCCATCCATCTTTCCGGCTGGTGGAAGGCGACATCCGCAATCCCGGCGACCTGGACAAATGCTTTGCCGATAGCGGGATTGACCTTGTAATCCATCTGGCTGCCATGGCGGGAGTGCGTCCCAGCATTGAAAATCCCCTGCTTTATGCCGATGTTAACATCTCTGGAACCCTGCAGGTGTTGCTTGCCTGCCAAAAGTATGGCGTGAAGCGGATGCTTTTTGCCTCGTCATCTTCTGTCTATGGTAATAAGGATGGCGGAAGCTTCCGTGAGACCGACCCGGTGGACCAGCCCGTCTCACCCTATGCCGCCACCAAAAGGGCCGGGGAACTGGTCTGCTACAACCAGAGCCGGCTTATGGATATGTCTATCGTCTGCCTGCGCTTTTTTACTGTCTTCGGACCGCGTCAGCGTCCCGACCTGGCAATCCACAAATTTACCCGCCTGCTTTGTGAAGGCAGTCCCATCCCGGTGTACGGCGACGGAAGCACCAGCCGGGATTACACCTACATTGACGACACCATAGACGGCGTCCTGAAAGCGATTGACTACATCGGAAGCCACCACGGCTTTGAGATATTTAACCTGGGCGAATCACGCACAGTTTCCCTGGCTGAAATGCTTGCCGGACTGGAAAAAGCGACCGGCAAAAAAGCCTTGATTGACCGTCAGCCCCTTCAGCCCGGGGACGTTGCTTACACCTGCGCGGACATTACAAAAAGCCGGGAAGTGCTTGCCTACAATCCCGTCTGGACCTTTGAGGACGGGCTCAGCCGTTTTCTGGATTGGTATTACAAAAACTAATCACCCTTATTCCTGCGCAGGCAGGATTCCGGCGACCCTTAGCTCTCCCTCTCTATATACCTTTCAAACACATCATATATCTCCGGAACCAGTCGCGCCGGCTTGCCCTGATAGGCAAATACAGCCGTCATAATAGCCCGGAAGCACAGCTCACCCTCGGAATTGTACATCAGTTGTTCCCAGCTTGATTTCACCTTGTTCAGCGTCAGAACCTTGCTTTTCACCTCAATGATGTCTTCCAGCTGGATTGCCTTGATATAGTCAATCTCAAAGCGGAGCACATACAGGTGCCAATGCATATCCAGCAGTTTCTGGATGGGGACGCCCATTTCCTGCAATGCCTCGCTTCTGGCTGCTTCCAGGATGGGCAGGTAGTTGGCGTTATTCAGGTGACCATAGATGTCGCACTCATATCCGTAGATTCTTTTCCGGAAGGTAAAGCTCATGATATCCGTCTCCTCTTACAGTCCCGGTTTCCCCGTGGCAAAGGAATATATCTCATAAGTCACGTAGAACATGAATATGCCAATCATAACGGCGGTCACATATTTGGCAAGCTTGGGCATTGGCTGGCTTGGCCTGATTCTATCCTTGTTTCTGTGTTTCAGGAAAAGGTGTATCAGCCGGGCGGGCAATATCAGCATCGTCACGTTAAACAGGATTTGCAGGTTACGCAAGGCCTCATACCACTTTCCCAGCTGTTTGTTAAAAACGAACGCCAACAACACGTATATCGGAACCCAGATAAACATGGAAATCCGGTAGAAGTGGTTCTCGTCATACAGACCGTCAGCCTCGTGAAGTTCCTTCTGCTTTTTGTTGGCTTTTGTGCCATAGATTCCCAATATGATTATACTGCCAATCATCAGGACTCCGCCCACTATCATAAACATATCCATTGACTGCGTGGTCAGCCATAGTCCCACTAAGACCAATGCCATTACAGCCCCCAAGCTCAGCATTTCCGCTACTTTCATTCATCACCTCCCGCTATCTGCTGTTACTCTAAAGAACGCCTGCTGGGGGTTTACCCCGTTTGCCTGTAAAAAGGCATCTCCCAATCCGCTTTCCGTGTCTGCAGTGGCGGAGAGGAAACGGTATCCCGCATACGGCTCATCCGAGACATATATTTTGTAGTTGTTTGCTCCGCTTACGGCAGACCAGTCCAGCCGGAAACCATCCGTTATCCTTTGGATGGTCAGGTACTGCGGGGCAGGGGGGATGGATGCATCCGTCATCAGGACAAATTCCCCCAGGGCAGTAACCTGGGCTGTCAGGTAGCCAGTGGCGGGATTATACACCGCAGGCACATAAGTGAAGGCACCCGTGCCGTGGATGTTTCTGCGAAAGAGCAATGCGTTTTCCGGATTCTCCGCTCCCGGCAGTCCTGCTATCATAAAGCTTACCGTCGCCGGATATTGCGTTGTGGCGTAATAGGAGATGTATTGCGTGTCAATGAACCAGCCGAGGTTCGGATTTGTCGGGGGGGCAGTGCCGTCAAAGGTGCAGTCCAGGGTCGGCGTGTCAAAGGAATATGCCGTCACCGTTCCACCGCCTCCGGCGTTTATCCACATCTGGTCTATCACCACTCCTGCCTGCGGGAAAGATTTGTTATACACATATCCTCCGCCCGGACCGGCTGGCGGGGTCAGTATCTGCGAGCCGATGCCTGTCGGGCTGGAATAGCTTATCAGGTGGACAAAGCTGTCGCCCTGTGTCTCAAAGTATGCCTGGCTGGCGTCATCAAAGAAGACAGACATCTCCGGATAGGCATATTCCGTCTGGGTGTCTGCTTTCCATACTTTTATGGTGATAAAGTGACCCGGAATTGCGCTGGCGGGTACGCCTCCGCCTGTCATTGATACGTTGATGGGAACGCTCTGCCAGGGATAACTGCTGATGGGTCCCGTCAGAAGCACAGCTCCCACCAGGGTATTGCCGTCAAAGATGCCGATTTCGTCCCCGGCTTGCAGGGCAGTGCCGTGCACCTCTGCTCCGGAAACAAAGAAATTCATTGCCAGGTAAGGGTTTTGCCCCCACCAGGCTGGCGTGAAATGATTGGCATACACAATTCCGGTCAATAGTATCAATCCAATAAATGTGACAGCAATTCTCTTCACACATACCTCTTTCTGTTTTTCAAATATTCCATCTCAAACCTTTATTTATCCGATTAAATTTCCTGTCAATAAATGTCTTAAAATTTCGCAATCCGAAGCATCACTCCTGCTTGATACGAGGAGACAACGGGGAGATTCTCCCCGCATCGTTCCCGTATCGTTCTCCTATCAAGCAGGCAAGAGCCATAAAAATTGTCTTGACGATAGAGGATAAATCTGTAAAGAGCGAAACAGGAGAAAATAACAGAAAGTGGAGGTATCCGTGCAGACTAAAAGCAGTATTATGGATAAAGCGCAGATGGAGCGCACGATTCACCGCATGGCGCACGAAATCATTGAGCAGAACAAGGGGTTGGAAAAAATCCGCCTGGTCGGTATCCGGAGCCGGGGGGTTCCTCTGGCGGAAAGGATGTCCGCATACCTGAAAAGGATTGAATCCGTGGAAATCCCGGTCGGCATCATTGATATTACGCTTTACAGGGACGACCTGAGCACGATTTCGCATCAGCCGGTCATCAAGGGCAGTTCCATAGACTTTGAGATGGAAGACGCCATCGTTATCCTGGTGGATGATGTGCTCTTTACGGGCAGAACGGTCCGCGCCGCGATTGACGCTCTCTTGGACTTCGGCAGACCCAGCCAGATTCAGCTTGCGGTCCTGGTGGACAGAGGCCACAGGGAACTTCCCATCAAAGCGGATTATGTGGGCAAAAACGTCCCCACCTCCAAAGAAGAAATCATCAAGGTCGCATTTGAGGAAACCGATGGCGAGGATTCGGTCAAAATCGTTCTGGTCTAAGTACCAGATAAACCGCCGTGAACGGAAATCCCTGGTCTGCATAGGGCTGGATTCCGATTACGCCCATCTGCCCCAGTGCGTCCGCAAAGACGCCAACCCCATTTATACCTTTAACAAGGCAATCATAGAAGCCACGGCTCCCTTTGCCTGCGCCTACAAGCCCAACCTCGCCTTTTACCTGGCAATGGGGGTCAAGGGACTGGAAGCGCTCAAACTCACCATAGACGCCATTCCGGAAGACATCCCCGTGATTCTGGACTGCAAAGTTGGCGACATCGGAAACACGATGGACGCCTATCTGAAGGGCTTCTTTGAGGAAATGGGCGTGGACGCCATCACGGTAAATCCGCTGATGGGCAAAGACGTAATCAAAATGATGGTCAATGACGTGAAAAGTTTTGCCTTTGCGCTGGCTCTGACCTCCAATCCCTCGGCAAAGGACTTCCTGCTCAAAGGCGGGCTCTACCGGGAAATCGCAGAATGGATAAAGGGCTTTGACGAAAAGCAGGTGGGAGCAGTGGTGGGCGCCACCCAGACCTCGCATCTGGAAGAAATGCGCACCCTACTGCCTTCGCAGATATTCCTGATACCGGGCATCGGAGCGCAGGGCGGGGATTTGCAGGCAGTGCTGGACAACGCCGTCAGCTCATTTGCCGAGCCCAATATCCTGATAAACTCCTCCAGGGGAATCATCTTTAAGGACAGCGGAACTTCCTTTGCAGAAACCGCCGGTAAAGAAGCGGAAAAACTGCGCGACCAAATCAGGCAGGGAATGGAATAATCAGGTAAGGCGGGTCATCGCACCGCTTACACGGTCATAGCGAATCATCTCCACCCCCGCCTCGCGGAACATCTGTTCTGCCAGGGTATCGGGATAGGTATCCGCAATATAGACCGTCTTAATCTCCGCATTGATAATCAGTTTGGCGCAGATACTGCAGGGCTGGTTTGTGCAATAGAGCACGGCATTGCGGGTGGTGGCGCCGTTGATGGAGCACTGGATGATGGCATTCTGCTCGGCATGAACTCCCCGGCAGAGCTCGTGCTTTTCTCCGGCGGGGACATTCAGCTTCTCACGCAGGCAACCGGTCTGGCTGCAATGGGAAATGTTTTTGGGACTGCCGTTGTAGCCGGTTGAAAGAATCTGGTTGTCACGCACCAATACAGCGCCCACGTGCCGCCTGAGACAGGTGCTCCGCTGGGACGCCAGATAAGCCATTTCCATAAAATACTTTTGCCAGGTGGGTCTGTCGTTCATAACGCATCCTTCTGAGAAATAAATCTGAAATCAATTTGACAGATATTTCGCAGGTGATATGTTGTCAAGACAAGAAGAAAAGGAAAACGGGAGCGAAATGAAACACCTTCCATACCAGGGATTTGTCCGGCTGGCCGGCTCCAAATCGGTCATTCAGCGCTACCTGCTGATGGCGACATTTAACCGTTTTGAGACAATCCTGAAACCCGGCTCGCTCTGTGACGACGTGAGGGAAATGGCATCCGCAGCCAGGAAAAACGGAGTCAAAATCAGTATCTCGGCAGAGCGGATAGTCATCAATTCCCAGCAAATCCTCCCCAAAAAAGATACGGAGGTAAAGTTCAGCGCTTCGGCTACCGCCCTGCGTTTCTGGCTGGCGAGAGCTGTGTATAGCCGGGGAAAATCCGTCATCCTGATATCGGAAGCGCTGGCAAACCGTCCCCTCAAACCCTTTCTGGACAGGATGGAAACCCTGGGCTGTAAAATCATCCGGACGCAAAGCGAGGACCCGAAGTTTCCCCACCGGCTGGAAATCACTCCGCCCAGGACAGTTCCCGACAGCATTGAAACCGACGCCAAAGTAAGCAGTCAGTTCATCTCCGGACTGATGCTCAGCGCCGGCGCCACCGGAAGGTTTTTGCACCTCAATTTCCGCAGTAATCCGGTTTCCTATGACTTTCTTGTCCTGACGGAATACACCCTGAACTCCTGCAACGTCTATACCTGCATCAGTAAAAAGGAGTGCCTGGTCAAGGGCAGTGACTTCGCTGTCAGCCCTGTGGTAAAAGTAGAGCCCGAGCTCTCGGCAGGGGCTTTTCTGATGGCTCTGGGGGCTTTTTCGGAGAAGGGGGCCGGCTTTTATGACCCGGTGAGGACCTATTTCCAGCCGGACTGGGAGATAGGCCCCATCCTGCGCAGTATGAAAGCGAAAGTAATGAACAGGCAAAACGTCTGGGGCGTGAAATATGCTCCGCTTACAGGCACGGAATATGAGATGGACAGCTTTCCGGATTTGGTTCCGCTGGTGGCTGTCCTGGCTTTGTTTGCCTCCACTCCCACCACCCTGAAAAACATCAGCCGGCTCAAATATAAGGAATCGGACAGGATAAAGGGCATCCTCACCGCCTTTGAGGAAATCGGGGCACGGTATCTTTACAGCGGTAAGACGCTGGTCATCTTTCCCTATGACGAAACGCCTCCGGAAGTGACTCTGGACACTCAGAACGACCACCGCCTGGTGATGGCTTTCCTGCTTTTGCACCTGCATTTTCCCCAGGTGGAGCTCTCCGAAACAAAATCCGTCCGCAAGTCCTATCCCGGCTTCTTTGAAATGCTCAGAAGCATCCGGATTGACCGGTAACGCCAAAGCACTGCTGACCGTAAACAACCGTTTTCCTGTTGACAAAAATGAACTGAAAGGGCAGGTTGCGTTTATTGAAAAAATAATCAACTGGAGGACTCCATGACCTATCGCGTTTTAGCAATCAATCCCGGTTCAACCTCTACCAAGATAGCGGTTTATGACGAACTGACCCCTGTCTTTGAAAAGACCCTGCGTCACGACCCGGCGGAACTGGACAACTATGGCGGCATCATTGAGCAGTATGATTTCCGCAAGCAACTGGTGATGGAAGCGATGAAAGAAAACAGCGTCGCTCCCGAAACCCTGCACGCAGTGGTGGGCAGAGGCGGACTGGTGCGTCCCGTCAGCGGTGGAACCTGGAAGATTTGCGACAATATGCTGCGTGACCTCAAAGACCCGTCCCTGTGGGGCAGAATCCACGCTTCCAACCTGGGCGCCTTCATAGCCGACGCCATCTCCAAAGAGCTGGGCATCCCCGGCTTCATCGTTGACCCCGTGGTGGTGGATGAGTTTGACGACATTGCCCGCATTTCCGGCATTCCGGAGATTGAACGCAAATCCCTGCTCCACGCGCTGAACATCCGCTACATCGCCAGACTGATGGCAACGGAACTGAACAAGGACTTCAATACCATCAACCTGATTGGCGTGCACATGGGCGGAGGCATCTCCGTGGCAGCCATCAAGCAGGGCAGGATTGTGGATGTGAACAATGCCTTGCTCGGCATGGGACCCTTCTCTCCGCAAAGAGCCGGGGCACTGCCCATCGGAGACCTGCTGGAGCTTGCCTTCTCAGGAAAATATACTCACAAGGAACTGGTCAACCGCCTTACCAAGACCGGCGGATATGTCGCTTACCTGGGCACGGACAGCGGTATTGAAGTGGAAAACAGGATTGAAGCGGGGGACAAGTTTGCCGAGAAAATCCAGAAAGCCATGTGCTATCAGGTAGCCAAGGAAATCGGCGCTTGCGCCACAGTCTTGGAAGGCAAGGTGGACGCCATCTTCATGTCCGGCGGACTGGTCTATAACCCCGTTATCGTGAACGAAATCAAATCCCGCACCAGCTTTATCGCCCCCTTCCACATCTATCCCGGCGAAAAGGAAATGGAAGCCCTCAGCCAGGGCGGAATCCGTGTCCTCAAAGGCCTGGAGCCGGCACAGGATTATCCCTATTAAATAACTTCATACAAAGTATCAAGGCTGAATCTGATTTACCGGGTTCAGCTTTTTTTTTGCCTGCTTGCCACGTGGGGTCCTCCTGGGGACCACGTGGGGTAAGCCCAGGTGGATGTCAGGTGGATGGCGGGTCCGGATTAGGCGGGAAAAGGGTTATAAACACAGAAAGGCAGTTGTGTGCATAACATGTGGATAACTTTGGATAAAATCAGGGGGATGGGCTTAAACCCTTTATGGAAAGTGATTTAGAAAAAGCGTCTTATCCACCGCTTTTGTGCATAACTTCCCAACTACTGCAAAAACAGGCACCTACGATTTCCCTGAATGTCAGCTCAGACAGAGGTGTCTTTCCTTGACAGGTTTGCACTGTAATTATCTTGGTAACCTGATAATTTTAATGGAATGAAAATGAAAAAGAAAGAACCGAGAGACATCGCTTTTTACTTTGATTTGCTCCAGCAGTATGACTGGGACGATATCTTCTATACGTCCACTTTCACGCTGAAAAAGGACGATACTGGGAATATCATCCTCTATCCTGATGAGAAGTTTATCAATAAGAAAAGCTGTGTCTATAGCCACAACACCGTCATCTTTGAAGGCGAAATGCCTGAAATGATGCTGATTGCAGTTCAGCCGGGCCTTCGTCCGATGCACCTGAACGATATCCTGCAACTCAGGATTGAGATTATGAATGATGAATTCTGAGCAGGCTACGTTTCCGCAACTGAGCAAAAACCATCTGGCAGAGCTGAAAAAGCTTCACCAGAAAAAGTTCCGCCATCTGGAAGGCAGGACTTTGGCAGAAGGGATGAACCTGATAGAACAGCTTCATGCCAACGGGATAAATCCCCTGCAACTGATTACGGACCAGCCGGAGATGGTGCAAAAGCTGTTCAGGACCTACAGGTGTGAAGTGTTGCTTGCCAAACCGCATGAGATCGGGCAACTGGCGGAAACGGAGACACCCCAGCCGTTGATTGGCGTTTATTTTATACCTGAACACGTGATTAAGCAATATGACACCGCCCTGTATCTGGACGGCATCCGTGACCCCGGCAACCTGGGAACGGTATTCCGCACAGCGTCCGCCTTTGGCATAGATGCGATATTCCTTTCAGCGGACTGTTGCGAAGTCTGGTCGCCCAAGGTCATCAGGGCTTCGCTGGGAAGCGTATTCTGGCTTCCTTCCATCACGGCGGACAGCGCTTGGCTTAAGGAACAGAAAGCCGAAAAAGCCGGTCTGGTGATGGATGGCTCCATCCTCCTGAAAGATTTTGTTCCGGATAAAACCCTGCCTCTCATACTGGTCATAGGTTCTGAAGGCAGTGGTATCAGCACTGAGATTGCGGAACTTTTGACCGTCACACTCAGCATCCCCATCTCTGACAGGATGGAATCCCTAAACGCCTCTGTAGCGGCTGCCATCGCCATGTATGAGACCTGTGTCAGGAAATCTGGTTGACATGAGAAGCGCATCCGGAAAGTTATATCATTCGCTGAATCAGAAGCGGGAAGAAGGAGATAATGTGAACATCAACATACAGAACACCGGCTGGATAGAAGTCATTTGCGGAAGTATGTTCAGCGGTAAGACCGAGGAACTTATCAAACGCATCCGCAGAGCGGAATATGCCCGCCAGAAAATCATGGTCTTCAAGCCGATAATCGACAACAGGTATGACCATGAGAACATTGTATCCCATTCCCAGATGCAGGCGCCGTCCATTCCCATCAGTGAAGCCAGCGAGATTTATGAGCACCTGACGGAGGATGTCCAGATTGTAGCGGTTGACGAGGCGCAATTCTTTGACGAATCGCTGATAGGCATCTGCAACGACCTAGCAGACCGCGGAATCAGGGTGATTGTGGCAGGGCTGGACCAGGATTACAAAGGCAATCCCTTTGGCTGTATGCCCCAGTTGCTTGCCATTGCGGAATACGTGACCAAAAACCTGGCAATCTGTCTCAAATGCGGTAATCCCGCCAATAGGACGCAGAGAACCATCCACAGCAGTGAGCAGATTCTGGTGGGTTCCACCGATTCCTATGAAGCGCGGTGCCGTAACTGTCACGAGGTATTGGACTGATGGCAGGCGAAGAGAGCTTCGGGCACTTCATCATCTGGCTGTTGGAACTGCTGATAAACGGCTATGTGATTCTCATCATTATCCGCGCGCTGATGTCATGGTTTGCGCCCAATCCTTATAACCGTTTTTATCTTCTGCTGATGCAGGTGACCGAACCCGTTCTGGCACCGCTGAGACGCATCATACCAATGTCCGGGATAGACTTTTCGCCGATTATAGCCATATTATTGATAAACATAGTATTGAAACGGATTCTGCTGGGTCTGTTAAAATCTCTTTTTCTGTATTAGGAGGAAGTATGCCTTTGAATCCCATCGATATCAGGCATCAGGAATTTACGACCGTTATCAGCGGTTACAAAAAGAAAGAAGTCAAGGCGTTCCTGGAAGAGATTGCCAGGGAAGTTGAAGAGCTGAATAAACTGCAGGAGCGGGAAATCCGCCGCCAGATGCAGATGCAGCAGGAAGTGAAGCAGGAAGCTGTTCATGCCTCGCAGGCAGTGGAAGACCTGAAAAGACGTGAGGAGCTCATCAGCCGTACCCTGGTTTTTGCGGAAAAAACCAAGGCGGATATCATCGCCAACGCCCGCAAGGAAGGGGAAAACATCATCCAGGAAGCCGAGATAAAAGCCAAGCGCGCCATCCAGGAAGCCAAGCAGTATTTGAGCGTTTTGGAACACCAGTATCTGCATCTCAAGGAACAGAAAAGGCAATTCCTCATCCAGTTCAGGGTGGAGCTCCAGACCTTTATGGACCGCATCGGCAAAGACCCTCTCCTGACCAGGGAGAGTGAAAATCTTTTGGACAAAGAGTTTAACCAGATAAAAGAAGAAATCGTCCCCAAAGTGGAAAACCAGGCGGATAACGGAGCAGTTAACTGATGGATTACAGAGCGACGGCTGAGTGGCTCAGGGCAAAGTTTCCCGAAACCCCTGTCGCCGGAATCATTCTGGGAACGGGCCTATCGCCTCTTGCCGAAATGATTGCAGACAGCATAGCCCTTGAATACACTCAGATACCGGGTTTTGTGAAGAGTACCGCTCCCTCGCATGCCGGCAGATTGCTCTTTGGCTATCTGGGCGGAAAACCGGTGCTGTGCCTGCAGGGACGCTTTCACTTTTACGAGGGCTACTCCATGGAACAGGTGGTTTTCCCGGTCAGGGTATTGGCGGCATTGGGCGTAAAAAACCTGATTGTGACCAACGCTTCCGGAAGCCTGAGAGAGGATTTTGCCCCCGGTGACATCATAGTCCTGACCGACCATATAAACTTTATGGGCACCAATCCGCTGATTGGCAGAAACGACGATGAACTGGGCGAGAGATTCCCCTCTATGAACCTGCCCTATTCACCTGCCATACACGCAAAGGTGAAGGCAATCGCCGCAGAACAGCACATCCCGCTCAAATGGGGTGTTTACATTTCTGTAACAGGGCCTTCGCTGGAAACCAAGGCGGAATGCGCTATGTTTGCGGGATTGGGAGCTGATTTGGTGGGGATGTCCACCGTTCCGGAAGTGATAACGGCTCGTCACGCAGGGCTGGAAGTATTGGGGATTTCCATAGTAACGAATTATAGCAACCTGTTTCACAGCCAGGCCCATTCGCAGGAAGAAATCAGGCAGAACGCAGGCATTGCGACTGCATATCTGCAGACCCTGATCACTGAACTTGTTAAAGTGATTTAGCGGGTTATTTTGTAAAGCGTCCATGCGCTTTTTACATTGACAGATTAAAGATAGAATAAAATAAGTAAATCTTTACGGATACCTTAGATTGGAATGATTTCACGGGGAGTTAGAAATGGCAGTAAAACCCTTGTCAGCAGTGAAGCTGAAACACTTTGAAGCATTGATACTGAAAGAGCTGAACGAAAGCAGAAGTTATATTGATAAAGCTAATCAGGACCAGAGTATCGGAGCCAGGGAAAGCTCCGGGGATTTATCCTCCTACGCTTTTCACCAGGCAGACCAGGGCAGCGATACCAACCTGATGGAACAGAACGTAATGCTGATGGAGCAGGAAAGGGAAAAAGTCCGCCTGCTCAACGACGCCCTCAAAAAGATAGCAGAAGGGCTGTTCGGCAAATGTGAGATTTGCGGTGATAACATTGCGGAGACACGGCTGGAAGTGATTCCCTACGCCAGGTATTGTATGGACTGCAAAACCAAGGAAGAAGACAAGAAGAGACGCAGAAAATAATGGAACTTATCTGGATGAAGGAAAAAGACACGCACTCTGCCAGGCAGTTCAGATACCTGTGGCTGGCTGCGGTGGTGATTCTTTTGGACCAATTGGTCAAAATCATCGTAAAGATGTATCTTCCGCTGTATGAGAGCAGGCAAATCTGGGGCGAACTGGTAATGCTGACCCATGTCCAGAATACGGGTGCGGCATTCAGCTTAAGCTTGGGCAGCCTGAACTTTAACCGGGTTTTCTTTATTATCACATCCATACTGGCTATCATCTTTGTAATATATATGATATACAGGTCTACCACCAAACTGCAGAGAATCGGCCTCAGCCTGATAATCGGCGGAGCCATCGGCAACCTGATAGACAGGATTTTGTTCGGCTATGTCACAGACTTTATGGATGTGGATTTTCCAGACATCATCATGCACAGATGGCCGGTCTTCAATGTGGCGGACAGTTCAATAGTAATAGCAATGGGTCTGTTGATTCTGGATATGATAATCAATAAGCAGACAGAAGAGACAGCCCTGCCCAACAAAGAAACCAATAATTATTCCACATAATACAGGAGTAAGCTATGAGATTACTTGTATCTATACTTGTCATGTTGATAGTCAGCACTGCCCTCATCGGCGTGTCCATCTATGACATCCAATACACCACCGTAGCCGGGGCAAACAGCACCTATCCATCCCTGCTTGTGAATCAGGTTGTTTCCACGGAAGGAATCGTTTCCGCTGTCGGTTTTACCGGAGGGAAATACGTGATTACCGAGGGACCCGGACCCTGGAAAGGCATCTTTGTCAATGACCCGGGACGCAATCCGCAACTGGGAGACAGGATAGCCATCACAGGCACGGTCAACGAAGTCAGCGGTTTTACCGAAATTGGTGCTGTTACATCCTATTCGGTGATAGACTCCGGTAATGAGATTCCTGCCTCCACTCCTGTGACAACTGCCGACCTTCAGACCTTTCCCAACTACACGGGGGAGAAGTATGAAGGCGTTCTGGTCAGGCTATCCGATATCAAGGTCACGCTGGTTTACAGCACTGATATATTTTACGTGACACAGGTTTCAGGAAGCACTGCAACCTGCCAGATTATGGACAGTTTCTTCCCTTCCGACCATAGCTGGAGCGGAGTTATCGTAAACCAGATATGGTCTGAAATCAGCGGCGTGGTTTATTACTCATCCCCCAATCCTCCCCAATACAGGGTCCACCCCAGGAATGATAATGATATGATTCCGTCTGCTGATATTAATGCGATTTCCCTGAAACTGGAAGACGTGGAATTCAAGAAAGGCGAAACCAAAGAAGTTAAGGCAATCATATCACGGACGGAAGAAAGCTGGGAACTGAACAAGTACCGCTTTACCTTCAGCTTTAATCCCAGGATTGCCCGCTTTGTTGATGTTGATATCGCCTCCACGCTGTCCGATGTCTATCCTGTCGTGGAATTATCCGATAATGCGGACGCAGTGACCATAATGTATCAAGGCACTGACCCCATCGTATCACCCAACAACAACGGACTGCTGCTCAAGCTGGTGTTTGAGGCAGTGTCATACGGCGAGACGGTGCTAGACCTCACTTCCGCCAGATTCTATGCCGCGGACGGGGATTCAGTCAATGCCTCTTTCCTGACCGACGGTAAAATCAGGGTGCCGATTATCAAAAGGATTGCCTGGCTAAGCATTTACAGGGATGAACTGGATAAGAAAAACATCTTTAACCCCTGGCTGAACGAGAAGATTACCCTGGAGTATGGCAGCCTGATGGTTCCCGGCGTTGCCAGCGCCAAGGCTATAGTGCGTATTTACGATGCCCAGGGCAGACTGGTGGCGACACCCTTTAACGGAGTGATTGATACGGATACGACATCAGGATATTCAGTGGCAACCGGACTCAGGAAGACCATCTGGGACGGCAGGGACAGGAACAAAAACCTGCTTCCCATCGGCGTTTATTACTGCCATCTGGAAATCATTGACCGCAATACGGGTCATTCCGAAACCACGGTTCAACCCATAGTCATAGCTTCCAAGCTGAAGTAGGCAAAGATGATCAACAGAATTGAGGATAAAATGAAAAAGTTATTATTTGTCACCCTGCTAATCGTCAGTGTTAGTTTACTGCCGGCAGTGTTCAACGATTATCAGCCCTCAGCCAGAGCCAGAGCCATGAGCGGAGCTTTTGTACCCCTTTCTGATGATGCCAATGGCGTCTTCTTTAATCCTGCCGGGATATACTTCGCTCCCGCCAGTGCATCAGTCGGCGTAGCTCAGCTGTATGGTCAAAGCTTCTCCGAACTCAAGACCTTTAGCATCGTTCATCCGCTTAACGGCGAATGGGGCGTTATCGGCGTCGGAGCCAAGCTGTTTGACGTGGATTATGAAGATTACAGCCTGATGTCTGAAAGCCACCTAACCCTGGCGCACAGTTTTGAACTGATGTCGGACATACATTCCTCCCTGCATGTGGGCTGGACTGCCAATCTCTATAATGTAGCCATGAACGGTTATGGTGACGATACAGCCTATGGAATCAACGTGGGAGCAATCGCCACCCTGCACCAGCGCACCAAATTCGGCTTTTCCGTGACCAATCTCAATCATCCCAAAATAGGCGTGGACAACCGCCATGACCTGCCCCGCAAGTTTTCCATGGGCATATCCTATATCCCTTATGACCAGGTGACCACCACCATTGAGATGAAAAAGGATTTTGCCGAGGATACAGAGTTTATGGCTGGCGCTGAACTGAAGCTGTTTGAGCCCCTATACCTGAGGGCAGGCGTGCACCAGAATCCCGCCACCTGGTCTGCCGGAGCCAGTTTCCGTATGATTGGAGTGATTCTGGATTACTCTTTTACCCAGCATACAGTGCTTGACCCTACTCATTTTCTTAATATCAGCTACGAGTTCGGGAGGAAGTAATGGGTGACAAGAGCATAAAACGTTTTCTGCCTTCATTCCTGATTCTGGTGTTCCAACTCATGTCACAGTGGAAAAGGAATTTTTCGCATAACAACAATATCCGCAAGATAGACAAAACAGCCGAACAGCTTGGCACGATTGAGCACATGCTGGTACGCCTGGAAAAGAAAATCCAGTACAACAGGGATTTGGTTGATAAGCTGAAAATCCAGCTGATATTCAGCATGGCGATGAACTTGGTGCTGATGGCGCTGGTAATCCTTAAGCTATTTGGATTTATTTGATCAGAACATCAGGTTAATGGAGCAGTAGAGTCTCCAGTCCAAGTCCTTGAGGTCCGGTCCGACCGGATTGATGCTGATTTCCGCCACAGATTCGCGGTTTAGCTGAAAAGCGGTGGACAACAGGAAACTGTATTCCTTCCAGTTTCCCCAGCTATATTTTGGCTGCGCTTGCCAAATGGCAATTCCGAGCTGCTTTTGAAGGGTGAACCCCAGGGTCTGGCGTTCATCCACTCCGTTAATCTCATAGACATTTCCATTCTTTGCAGCTGTTTCCGTTTTTTCCCACACAAAGCCCAAATCCATCCTCAAAGCTTCCTGATTCCTGCTTCGGTAGGGAAGCTTTGACCACTTGGGATGAAGGAGTTTGGCTGCCAGGGGTGTAGAATCATAAATCATGTTGTAGGAAGCGGACACCTTGCGGTAAAACGTATCCCTGATGTTGGTGAAATCCTTATACTGGTAGTTGTCATAATCTGCCCGCAACTGGTAATCCTGATGCAGCAGGAAGCTGTCTCCCAAGAGGATGTCGCATTCCGGCAGCCACTGGTATCCCTTCACTGTGTTATTGTAAGCGGAGAGGGAGGAGTTTATGAATACTTCCTGTTTTTCCAGGTAAATCAGCCGGTTGGCAAGCCGGATACGGTCTTTCCAAAACGCAATCCAGCCCACTTTATAGATATTGTTCAGGTAATCGTTATCCAGCCTGTGGTCGCCGTCGGGATAAATGGTGCGTCTCAGCTCAACTGTATAATCAAACAGCAGTGAATCATTTGCCACATATTCCCAGGCAGTGCCAAAACCGGTGGTCCGGACGTCTATAATCCTGGTGTTGTTTATATAGGACAGGTCTTTGATATAATAGTTGTGGCTGCTTCGGGAACTCAGACTGATGTTATCTGTCATTTGGTAAGTGAAATTCACCTGAGCCAGATTGTTGTAATCGCCTGAATTCCTGGTCCGGTTCACCTTGTGACGGTAGTAGTTAAGATTGTAGCTCTCCATTATTTCACAGTTCAGCTCATCACTGACAGGGATGATAGCATTCAGGCTGGTGGTTAGTGACTTTTTGTCCTGGCTGTCATAGCGGGTGTAATTGCCGGTTTCAGTGTCCAGCCTGGGATTCTGCAACACATACAAATCTTCGCTTCGCGCCGAGGCATTCACATTGCAGTTTAGCACTACAGCCCGGCTGTTCAGGTATGCGGCAAGGCCTGCATTGGTTACCTGATAGGCTTCCCAATCCATTTTCTTTTGTTCCATGCTACCGGAAAGCTGCAGGAAAAGGTCCGGACTGCCTGCGTACCACCCTGAGGATATCCTTTCCGAGGTTCCCCGGCTGATGAGCAGATGGTCTGCTTTATACCTGTCCTGCTCTCGGCGGTAAAATCCTTTCACTTGCGCTTCCAGGAACAGGCTGTCCAGGGGTGTGATTCTCGCGCTGTAACCCATGAAGCCGGTCTTGTTTTCATAAGGCTGCAGTTCACTTTCCAGGCTGCTGCGGTCAGAGAGGTCTTCATAACCGCTCTGGATGTTGTGGCTCATCAGTTTCCCATATCTGGAGAAGGCAAGGTTGACGGCATTATTACGGCTGAGTTGGTCAAAATCCAGGCGTTTATCTTCCAGGCTTCGGCTGCTGAACAGCATCTGCCAGTTGTGATGGCTGGTCAGGCTATAATTGGTGCTTTGCTCAAATCTGCGCAACTTTGCGCTGTTGTAGTAATAGAGGTTAAAATCGCTTGAATGGATTTCGCTAATGACGCATAAGGTCAAAAGCGCAATCAGCCAGACGGATATACTCGCCTTCATCAATCGTTTCACCTCTTCTGTTAAAATCTATTCCGCTGCCGGATTCCAGCTTTGCCACGTCTTCAGTGTTAAACATCCGGCGCAGGTTATTACGCAAAGTCTTGCGTCTCTGCTCAAAAGCTTTATCTATGATTCTGCGGTAGATGTCAAGGGATTTGGGATTTGGCTTATCAGTGCGGGGGGTGAGAAGCACTACGGAAGAGTGAACCTTGGGCTCCGGTGTGAAAGAGGAAGGCGGGACATGAAAGAGCAGGGTGGTGTCAAACGAGTAACCCACCTTGAGCGTTAGAACCCCATAAGCTTTGCTGGCAGCTCTGGCAGTGAGGCGCTCTGCCACTTCTTTTTGAATCATCAGCACAATGCGTGAGAAATGTTCCGCATTTTTTTCCAGAGCATACAAAATCGGGGATGTAATCTGATAGGGCAGGTTGGATACAAGCTTCACCTGCTGACCGCTTTCCTGTCTTGCCTGAGCCAGCAGTTCAAGCCAGTTCACAGCAAGGATATCCCGGTTTACCAGATTCAGCCGGTCACCAAATCTGTTCCTGAGAAAATCGCTCAGCCGGAAATCTATCTCAAACGCCGTCAGCTTATCTGTCTGCTCCAGAAGCCTTTCTGTGAGGACACCTTTGCCGGGACCGATTTCCCAGACCGGCTCGCTGCACTGCAGTTCAGCAGACGCTACAATCCTATCCGCCATTTCAGTGTCGGTCAGAAAGTGCTGTCCAAATTGCTTGAGTGGTTTGATTGCCATATGATTAAATGCTTTTATCCCTTATTGCTGCCATAAAAAACAATCCTGAAACCGGTTACAGACAGGGGGGAGTTGAGATAAAAACCGATTCCAGGATTTAATGTTATGCGCTAAAAACTTCAGGCTTTACGCTTTTGCAGACTTTGCATACCTTGTGTGTCTTTTCGCCGGCTTTGACTTCGTGGGTCAGTTTGACGCCGGTGCGGTGACAGACAGGGCACTCGCCTCTGCCATGATTGGGCAGGCTTCTAAGTTCCTTTCCGCGATGATGCTTTGCCATTCTATTCTCCTTGTTCTCATCTAATTATCTTTTTTATCAATTCTATGTGCAATTTTGTGGAGATGCATTTATCGTCAATGGAAAACTGAACTTCCCCTCTTTTTCGCCGGTTATTTCAGCAGGAAAACCGCGTAGGCAATGTAAACGGCTATCAGCATTCCGCCTTGCCAGCGTTCCAGCCGGTGCCGCCGCGGAATCAGGATAAAGATAAACAGCAGCGCTATGGAAAGAATCATCGCATACTGGTCGGTATTAAAGGACAAACTGTATAGCGGCGGTTCGATAATGCTGGTCACGCCCATCACAAACAGCAGGTTAAAGATATTGGAACCGATGATGTTGCCGATTGCGATGTCCGAATGTTTTTTGTAGGCAGCCACGGCGGAGGTTGCCAGTTCCGGCAGGGAAGTTCCTGCCGCCACAATCGTGAGCCCGATGATTTTTTCGCTGATGCCCATTTCCCTGGCGATTACCAGGGCATATTTCACCACCCAGTTCCCGCCCAGAACCAGTCCGCCCAATCCCACCAGGATAAATCCAATGCAGGCAGCCAGCGGATAGGTTTTGATGTGCGGTTGTGCTTCCGAACCCTGTTTGCTCAAACTGTGAGCGTAAATCAGAAAGAGGCCAAACAAGCCCAAAAGGATAAATCCGTCACCCCGGCTGAGCAGATTGGCTGCGCCTGCGTCAAACCAGTGGTCGTTTACCATGATGAGCATGACAATTGATGCCAGCAGGGCAAAGGGGATTTCCTTCAGGAAAGTGGCTTTGCGGATATTGAGCGGATAAATCATCGCGCTGATGCCAAGGATGATGAACACATTGAAGGTGTTGCTGCCGATGATGTTGCCATAGGACAAATCCGGCGAACCTTTCAAAGCTGCCACGATATTGACTATCAGTTCCGGGGTGGAAGTCCCCAGCGCCACTATGGTAAGCCCGATTACAATCTGCGGAACGTTGAGCTGTTTTGCCAGCGACGCCGCCCCTTTCACCAGACGGTCTGCCCCCAGCAGCAAAATGGCAAAACCCAAAATCAGCATCAGCATTGAAACAATCATACTTTCCTCACGGAACTATCCTGCCAGAATTTCCCTTTTATGTCAACCAAATATTCCATATTTGCTATCTGCTTCTTATCCAATCCTTTCCCTCTTCCTCCTTAGGAGCATTACGCTATCATTACGGAGTTAATGCGTAATGATAGCGTAATGGTAGCGTAATGCTATTATGAGACAAGTATGGAAAAAGCCTGAGTAAAATATCCCTTGACAAAGCAATAGTTATAATATTTATAAAATTAACTTGTTTTATCTGGAGGAGTCAATGAAAAGAATAGCCCTGCTGTTGCTTGTCTTGTCATCTTGTGCAATAATGTTTTCAAACGTTTCAACCCCAATCAGGGGAACCCATAATCCGGTTTTAATGCCTCAAAGTGCATCCGCTGAACGTGACCTGGTCCGCAATGCGCCGAACTGGAGTTTCAGCCGCACACCCACCAATGTGATGGAATCCTGGTTTGACTATATGCCCGGCAGCTACAACGGCCTGCCGATGCAGATTGTTCCGGACAACTACGGCGGCGGCTATTTTATGATATTTCATGCCAAAAGCACTTCCGCAGCCACCCGCAAGGTTTATTATGCCAAAATTGCTTCCGGCGGAACTGTGGAAGGCACTGCTGCCATTACCACCAGCACAAACATTGAGGGCTATCCCGCCATGGACCTTGACACAGAATCCGGCAAACCGTTGTATTCGTGGCATAGTAATGTGGATGCCGATACCCAAAGCGAAATTGTCCTGACCTGGGACAAGCTGACCGGCGGCACTCTCGGCACTTTTTCACCGGTCGGCATAGCCATTAACAACCCGATTACCTATCCGGCACCCTACAGTACGACCGACAACGTGTTTTACTGGCCGGAAGCTCAAATCGGCCCCTCGCCCACAGCAGGGATGCGCAGGATATACCTGATGGGGCGCAACAACATTACACACGCCGGCACAGGCAATACCGTTGAGAACGTTTACATCGCCTATGCGGATTTTGATACGGCAATTCTGGAGGCAGGCACAGCCCTGACCTGGAGCTATACTTCCATCCCTGATCTGGATACCTGGAACCACGATACCGCAACCTGGCGGCGACCCTATGTTGCGCTCCGGGTAGGCACAGACGGACGTATCTTTGTCATGGGATACCACACTTCAGTGACAGGCGGACAGCTTTTGGACGAAGCGGATTTGGACGTCTTTGTATGTGACAATTACGGAGCCGGAGCCTGGCAGCGTTATTCCGTTTCCAGCAAGATTCCCAGCTGGAACCCACCCACCAGCAACGGGCAGGGCCCGGGATATTTTACGGGTATCACAGACGAAAATGTCTATTGGCGGATAACGGATTCAGGGCATATGAATACAGTCCTGGACAGCGACGGAATGCTGCACTTCAGCGGTTTCTGGAACCTGATGACACTATCCGGGACAACCCAAACTGCTCTGTCCGGACTGAACACCGTCAAGGAAGCGATATTTGATACAGACACATTTGATTTTACCATCCGCGAGGTTTATCCTATAGCCGGATTGGCTACTGACAACCTGGTCTGGCAACCCTGGGATGAGGATGCAGACGGTGAAGTGGATGCCTATAACCCCACCACCGGCGACCCCATCCTTAAAACAGACTGGAATTATCCCTACTGGAGCGCAACGGTTCACAATAACGCCATGGGCTATCAATACAACAATTTCAAGCTGACAGAACCCAATGCAGATGGCTGGATGGCTTGCGTGTGGCAAAACAGCAACCGGGCGCGTGCATACAATTTCCACAGCATCGGTCAGTTCCAACCCTATGCCAACGTTCCGGAAATCTACATCGCTGTCTCGGATGACAACGGAGTCAACTGGTCTGAACCGATAGTCATAAACTCGGTGGAAGTGGCTCAGTTCGCCAGCAATATCCCGATGTATGTGTATCCGGCAGACAAGATTAAAAATATGGGCATGGTCAACGGACACCCGACCGGCAGATTGGCCCTGATGTATTATCACGACAACACCTGGGGCAGCTATAACGTAACCCCTGCCATAGGCGCAAACGACGGCGGTTTTGTCCGCTTTATGTCCATAGACATTGATATGGGAAGCCTGGTATCCAGCGGAATCAACGGCACCGTAAGAAGAGCGGATAACCAACAGACAATAATCAATGCTACAATTACCGCGGGAGAGGAAACGACTGCAACCAATGAAAACGGCACATACAGCATGGGACTTTTGCCCGGGGTGTATAGCGTTACCGCCAGCGCCACCGGCTATGCCGCAGAAACCATTACCAACGTAAACATCACTCCCAACCTGAACCTGACGCTGGACTTCAACCTCTATCCGGCTGTTTCTGTGTTTGGCAATGTGAGGAGCCTGAATCCGCCTGCCCTGCTGGAAGGAGCCATAGTATCACTGACAGGCGCGACCACGTATGAAGCTGTAACCAATAACCTGGGTAATTTCACCATTCCGGGGGTCAGGATAAACCAGACATACCTTTATGTGGTACTAATGGATGGTTATCAGATGGCGACGGGTGTCATTCAGGTGCTGACCGTTAACTTCAACATGGGTGTGATAATCCTGCAGCCGGTGTCAAACGATGATGATGTGGCAGCTCTTTATACCGATAATCTACTGGGAGCAGCCCCCAATCCTTTCAGGGACATCACCTGCCTTACTTATACCCTGGAAAAGGCAGCGCCAGTTCAAATGGAAATCTATAACGTACGCGGACAACTGATAAATACAATAGCCATAAACGATAATGCCAAAGGACTGAATACCGCGGTTTGGGACGGCAGAGACAGCCAGGGCAGAAAATCCGCTGCGGGAGTATATTTCTGCCGGATGAAGACACCCGGCTACTCCGGAACACAGAAGGTCATGCTATTGAAGTAGCCGGAGATAATAAATACTGACTGCTATATTTAACGGTCTGCTAATTGATTAGCTGAAGGAATTCGTCTATTCTTTCTTCTATCATGTCCTTGACGGCAACAGTCTGCATGAACTTTTCCTCGTAACTTCCTTCAAAAGATGAAGGATCGGGAAAACTCCAGTGGAGGTACTTAACTGCTCCGGGAAAAATGGGGCAGCGTTCTCCGCTGGCAGCGTCACAGACAGTGATTACATAATGGAAGCTGGCGCCTTTTCTGAATAAATCAAACACGTTTTTGGTTTCTTTGCCGGAAATGTCTATACCCAGGGTGGATAAGACGTCAACGACTATCGGATTCAGCTTTCCAGGCTCCAGTCCGGCGCTTTCCACATGGATGGGACCATTAGATTTCTTCCGAAGCAGCTCTTCTGCAATCTGGCTGCGGGCAGAATTATGAACACAGACGAACAAAACTCTTAGCATCAGTTCTCCCTGTCAGTGTTCTCAAGCTGATGTTTGATTACCCTGCCCTGGACAAGATAAACGGTGTTTTCACCAATGTTTGTGCTCAAATCACCGATGCGTTCCAGGTTTTTGGTAATCCGCAGCAGGTGCAGGTAGTATTCAATCTGGAGGGGATTTTCTTTGATGAGAACTATCAGCTGGTTTGTTATGCGTCGGTTGTAGCTATCCACGATTTCATCCTGACGGCAAACCAGGCGTGCGTTTTCCACATCTTCATTGGTGTAGGCGGCAATACTCTGGTGCAGCATTTTCAGCGTGACATCCATCATGCTGGACAGCTCCGGAATATCGGCATTGTGAGGATTGCCTGCAACGATATTGACGCTTTCGGCAATGTTGACCGCCTGGTCGCCCAGCCTTTCCAGGTCGTTGTTTATCTTATAAATCATCAGGATTATACGCAGGTCCTTAGCTTCGGGATGATGCCTTGCCATAAGGACGATACAATCGTCTTCGATTTCCATCTCCAGGCGGTTTACCCTCTGCTCGTATTCCATCACTTCATTATATTTGTTGTTGCCTGTTTCAATACCTTCAAATGAATAAGCCACCATCTTCTCAACCAGGGCAGCCATCTCCAGTATCTTCTTCTTTAGTTCTGTTACTTTTTCTGTAAGCATCATTTCTCCTTATCCAAATACACCGGTCAGGTAGGCTTCGGTTCTCTTGTCCTGTGGTACAGTAAATACCTTGTTGGTCTCACCGAATTCCACCAGTTCGCCCAAATACATGAAAGCAATGTAGTCAGAAATACGTCCGGCTTGGGCAATGTTATGTGTGACTATAAGAATTGTCACCATGTTTTTTAGTTCAAGGCAGAGTTCTTCAATTTTAGAGGTAGATTGCGGGTCAAGAGCTGAGGTCGGTTCGTCCAGCAGAAGGACTTCAGGGTTGTTTGCCAGAGCTCTGGCGATGCAGAGTCTCTGCTGCTGCCCACCTGAAAGCGACATGGCCGATTCGTTTAGACGGTCCTTGACCTCATCCCAAAGCCAGGCGTCCCGCAGGCTTTTTTCCACACGATCCTCGATTTGAGACCGGTTGAACTTTCCCTGGACCGCCATTCCGAAAGCGACGTTGTTGAAAATGCTCTTGGGGAAGGGATTGGGTTTTTGGAACACCATGCCCACTCTGGTGCGGAGATTGGTCACGTCAGCTTTTGAGCGATAAATATCCTCACCATCCAGCAGAACTTTGCCTGAGATGCGAGTTTCATCAATCAGGTCATTCATACGGTTAAAGGTTCTGAGCAAAGTAGATTTACCGCAGCCGCTGGGACCAATCATAGCAGTTATTTTCTTTTCCGTTACGCCCATGCTGACATCGTGTAAAACGTGATTGTTTCCGAACCAAAGATTGAGTTTTAGGGTTTGAATCTGATTTGTTACCATTTTCTTTTCTTCCTGATGCGATATCTGATTATGATAGCTGTAGCGCTGATGCTGAGCACCAGCATTAGAAGCACCACAGCTGTTCCGTAAGCAATAGGAACCTGTGATTCTGCCTTGGTTCCTTCGGTCATCAATGCATAAATATGATAGGGCAAAGCCATTACTTCATCAAAGATGCCGTTTGGTAAACGGCGTGAGTAGAAGGTGGCTGCCGTGAACATAATGGGAGCTGTCTCTCCGGCGACTCTGCCGATACTGATAATTGTGCCTGTAAGGATATTGGGAAGGGCTGTCGGGATGAGAACCCGCATGATGGTCTGGCGCTTTGTAGCTCCCAAGGCCAGCGATGCATCGCGAAAATCAACCGGGACGCTTTTCAGGGCTTCCTCTGATGCGTTGATAATCATCGGCAAAGCCAGAACTGCAAGAGTTAGTGCTCCGGCGATTATGGAAACGTCAAAACGGAGCATATTCACAAACAATGCCATTCCAAACAGACCGTAAATTATTGATGGAACGCCTGCCAAAGTGTTGATGGAGATGCGGATAATCCTGACCAGCCAGGCAGGTTTGCCATATGCATTCAGCCAGATAGCTGTCATTATTCCCAGTGGGAAAGCAATTCCTATGGATGTTACTGTCAGCCAAAAGGTGCCGACCAATGCAGGGTATATCCCTCCAGCGGTCATAGAGTTCTTAGGGGGTGTTGTCAGAAACTGCCAACTGATTACACTCAGTCCTTTGGAAAAAATCCTGAACAGGAATGCAATGAGAAAAAGAGCGGTAACTGCCAGGCATAGCCTTAGCAGATTTATTCCTATATGGCTTTTAAGCCGTCTGTATGTCATCGCGCGCTCCTTTTCAGGAAGACGATTTCAGTGAAGATATTGGTGGCAAAGGTTATCAAAAAAAGCACTATGGCTATGGCAAAGAGCGATTGATAATGCAGGTCTCCCACGACCGTTTCTCCCATTTCTGCGGCAATGGCACTGGTCATTGGCCGGGTAGAATGGAATATGCTTGAGGGGATTTTTGCAGAACCGCCAGCCACCATCAGAACTACCATGGTTTCGCCTATTGCTCTGCCAAAACCTATCAGGGTGCTGCCGATGATTCCTCTTTTAGCTGCAGGGACTACCACCCTGACTATAGTCTCCCACTTTGTCGCTCCAAGGGCAAGGGATGATTCTCTCAACGCTTTGGGAACAGTACTTAGTGCGTCTTCAGACATACTGGCAATGATTGGGATGACCATTATGCCCAATATGATTGAAGAAGTAAAGACATTCAATCCCGTTGGCAGATTGAACCATTGCCTCACAGCCGGAGCAAGGAAAGCCATGCCGAACAGCCCATATATGACAGAGGGTATAGCTGCCAATAGCTCAATAATGGGTTTGGCTATTTCGCGCATGCGAGGGCTGGCAACCTCTGAAATGTAAACAGCAGAGCCAAGTCCCAGGGGAAGGGCAACCACGAGAGCTCCCAATGTTACATAGACAGAGCCAATGATAAGAGTCCAGATACCAAATTCCGGTATCTCATGGGTTGGATACCAGGCGCTGCCAAAGATGAAGTCCTGAAGCTTCACCACCTTTAGTATGGGAAGCCCTTCCCGGAATATGCTATAGATGATTCCAAACAGGAAGATGATTACGAACAGGGAAGCTGTGTAGGTCAGTGCTTTGAAGAGCTTTTCTTTATATGTATTCATTGGTTCCTTTTTGTTTTTTTCTATTATTAACGCTTTGGTGGGGCGGCTCTGCAACCGCCCCACACTCAACTTAGGCTCACAGGGAGGTATGAGTTATTGATGAGATTATCTATTTAACTGAGATGAAACCCTGGTCTTCCACAAGCTTCTGTCCCTTATCGGAAAAGATGAAGTTCAGGAATCTTGCTACGTCGCCGGTCGCTTTGCCATTGGTGTACATATACAATTTACGGGCAATCTTGTACTCACCGCTTTTGATGGTGGCAACTGTGGGCATCACATTTTCAACGGTTACTATCTTTGTTTTGTCGGTTACATAACCAAGTCCGATATAGGCGATAGCGCCGGGAGTGTCACCTACTGTTGTGGCACAAGCATTGTTGGATGCCAGCATCATAGCAGAATCGATAACCTTCGCACCACCCAGAACTTTTTCATTGAACACTTCAAAGGTTCCTGATGCCACGTCACGGGAGACGATAACGATGGGCATATTGGGTCCGCCCACCTGGTTCCAGTTGGAAATCTTACCGGTGTAGATATCTTTAATCTGTTTGATGGTCAGGTTTTTTACTGTATTTGTCTTATGCACAACCATAGTGATGCCGTCGTTGGCCACAGCATAACCGGTGGGATTGACGCCGGCAGATTTGGCAGTGGTGATTTCTTTGGCTTTCATGGGACGGGATGAATTGGCAATGGTGCAGGTCTTGTTAATAAGAGCTGCTACACCCACACCGGAACCGCCGCCTCGGACCGAGATATTGACGCTGTTCTTATCCATAAAGGCTTCTGCCGCTGCCTGGGCAATGGGAAGCACTGTGGTGGAACCGGTGATGGTTATCTGGTTTTTCTTCTGGGCCAGAAGAGGGCTTACCATAATCAGCACAAGGCTGAGAATCAAGATAATACTAATATTCTTCATTTTAACTCCTGTAAAAATTAGTTGGAAATGGTGCTTGAGAAGCGCCACTTGAGCTGAAGCATGATCTGGCTGCTGTCTTTAGCGCCGTCGGCATAAGCCGGGGCAGAGTCATCTTCGTTATATTTTTTCATCGTGTAATTCAACTGCAGCTGCATGGCAGGCACATTGGCGGCATCGTGGAAGAAATTATAGTTTGCGCCGATTGTGGTGGCATTGAGCTTATAGAAGGAAGTGCTGGAAGGATTGTCTGTCTCATCCCAGATATCGTACCTGCCGATAAGCTGGACATTATGTCCCAGGATTGGCTGCAGGGATATGATGGGCATAATCATCAGACCGGTAGCGGTGTAATCCTTGTTGGTATCGTTAGGGAATTTCCTGTCTTTGGATATGTATTCACCCCAGAGGTCAACTATGCTGTAATTCAAGCGGATGACACCATCCATCAGGTTCTGCTCTTCATAACCAGCTACAGGAGCATCGTCTGCCAGGGCTTTTTCGCGCTTGACGCTGTTCATCATATAAGAACCGCCGACTGTGACGCCGGGAATCGGGGTGAGGCGCAGGTTTGCCAGATAAGCAAAATCTGTGTTATCATTCAGAGCGGTGCCGAATTTCTTATAGCCTTCTCCGTTATATGCGCCCAGGGCATATTCGCCGTAACCGCCGGGAATGAACCCGTTCACTGTAAGGCCGTAGTCGGCGGAGTTGGCAACTTTATATTCATCTGTCGGGGCTTTGCCGATTAATGTATAGTTCCAGTCATAAATGGTGCCGAAATACACTTTTTGCAAACCGGCTGTCAATACCAGTTCAGGAATGGGGGTGAGTCTGCCAAAATCCACATAGGCATATTTCAGTTTCAGGCCGGCGCCATCAACTTCGGTATCAGTGGAAAACATATCTACTGTAAAACGAGCTTTGGTGTTTTCGGTGAAAGTGGTTTCCAGCCCGAAGTATCCTCTTTCCAGGGCGAAGAAGTTTTTGGATATCTTGTCTTTTCCGTCGGCGGCTTTAATCTGTTCGTTTGTCCAGCGTCCCCACATTTCTCCGCTTACTTTGGTGGGAAGGGCATTAATCAGGATTGGAGTGATAAGTAATACTGCCAATAACCATTTTGCATTGCTTTTTAGTGACATTTCAGTCTCCTTGGTTTTTATTTCCGAGTTGTATATACGTTACAAATGTTAAGATTGTATAAAGCGATTGTTAAGATTGGGTTAAATTCCTGTAGCAATGTAAAAAAGCCCTGAAATCCTTTGCTATCAATGCAGAAAGTGGTATGTTAAGAATATTTAACCGGAAATTAACCTTTTTTACTTGTCAGATAAACAATTAACCATATGTTGTGTATCATATGAGTTACCTAGTTTATATCGTAGATGACGAGCCGGACATTCTGGAACTGGTGGAGCTAAACCTCACCAAGGCGGGATTTCTGACTGAGACTTTTGAAAGAGCCGAGTTAATGGTGCGCGCTCTTGCCAATAAGGTGCCGGATTTACTGGTGCTGGACCTGATGCTTCCGGATGCAGACGGTATGGAAGTTTGCCGCAAGCTGCGCGAGCAGGACAAATACCGCAAGCTGCCGATAGTGATGCTCACGGCAAAAGTAGCCCTGGATGACAGGATTCAGGGATTGGACTATGGCGCGGATGACTATATCACCAAACCCTTCTCACCCCAGGAACTGGTAGCCCGCATCAAAGCTGTGCTGCGCAGGGCGGAGTGGGAAACCTTTAACAAAGTACTGAACATCGATGCAGGGCTGCAGATTGACTTCAACAAGTTTGAGGTTTATGTGGACAATGCCAAAGCCGACCTTACCCTGACCGAGTTCAAGATTCTGCAACTGCTCACCAAGCGTCCCGGGTGGGTCTATAACCGTCAGCAGATACTGGATTTCCTCTGGGGCAACGATAAGATTGTAATAGACAGGACCGTGGATGTGCATGTGAAGCATCTGCGTGCAAAGCTGGGCAGGTTTGCCGGCTTTATCCGCAACCTGCGCGGCGTGGGCTACAAGTTTGAGCCGGATGCTGATAATAAACCAAAAGAGAATATGGACAGCCATGATAAACAATAATCTCTTCCTCACCCTGATAATCTACTTTCTCGTCACCTGCCTGAGCGTGGTGGCGGTCATTCTGCTGGGGCATGTATATCTATTGTTTCTGCCCCTGGTCATCTCATTTATCTTTACCCTGATGATTATCTCCCGCATCGACAAATCCATCTTTGAGATGACGGATGTCCTGCTCAAAGCCAGCCGGGGTGACTTCAGTGGCAGATACAAAGCCCGCATTGACTGGGAAATCGAACCGCTGGGACTGGCAATCAACGACCTGCTGGAAAACTTTACCCATCTGGTGCAGGACTTCAAAGCCGACCGCGAAGAGCTCAAGATACTTTTGGACAACATCAGCGAAGCGCTCTGGATTCAGAACAAAGATGGCAACCTGCTGTGGACCAGTCATGGTTTCGGCGAGCTATTTACAAACTATACTCCCCATTCCGGACAGCGTTACTGGGAAGTAATCCTGGAACCGGGACTGCTGGATTATGTGAAAGAAGTGGTTGCCAATCCTGATGTGCAAATCCGCGAGATTGTTATCGACCACAATTTTTACCTGGCAAAGGGCATCCGCAACTCCAACAACGACACCCACGTCTTTATCCTGCAGAGCATTGACCTGCTGAAGCAGACCGAGCAGATGAAGAAAGACTTTATGATAAACCTTGCCCACGAACTCCGCACCCCATTGACTGCTATCAAAGGTTTTGCAGAAGCGGTTTCCGAAACTGCCGCCAAGGACAATCTGCGCTATCTGAACATCATCAGGAACCACACAGACCGCCTGATAAGCCTGGTTAGCGACCTGCAGACCCTGGCTGGACTGGAGCGGTTACCCCAGCTCAATCTGGTGCCCATCAACCTCGTCACTTTCCTCGAAAACGTCAAAGCCCTTTACCAGCACACCCTGGATGAACGCGGACTCTACCTTGTGATTGAGAACTGCGAAGATGCACCCCGCCTCAGGGTGGACCCTTTTAAGTTTGAGCAGATTTTCATAAACCTGATTGATAATGCCCTGCGTTACACCGAATCCGGCGGCATCACCCTTCACCTGTCAGCAAGTGAACAACAGGTGGGCATCAAGGTTTGCGACACCGGAAAGGGTATCGAGCCGGAGCACCTGCCCAGGATTTTTGAGCGTTTTTATGTGGCGGACCCTTCGCGAAACCGGAGCATCAGCGGGACAGGACTGGGGCTGGCAATCGTCAAGCATGCCGTTCTGCTCCATCAGGGCACGATTGAAGTAAAGAGCGAACCCGGCAAGGGTACCTGTTTCAGTCTGCTGTTCCCTGCCGATAAATCTGTTCAATGATTCCTGCCCCGGACTTTTCCAATCCTGACCGGATTATCAGCGAATACAAACCGCTTGTGCAGTTCTTTGCCCGCAAATATTCCGGTTGCGGACTCAGCCGGGAGGATTTGGAACAGGAAGGAATGCTGGGATTGCTGGAAGCCTGCCAAAGATTTGACCCCGTCAAGAACGTTCGCTTTGAAACCTATGCTTCCCACTGGGTAAAAAAATACATCCTGCAAGCCCTGGGCAGGGAATCCAAACACTCTTACAATGCTGTGGAACTGGACGAGACAGCCCTTGCCGACAAATCTGCCAAGCCCGAAAGTCCGGAGACTCAGAAACTGGCTCTGCCTTCCGATATGCCAGAACTGGAACGGCGCATCCTCACCCTGAGCTTTGAACAGAATAAAACCACCCGCGACATCGCTGCGGAATGCAATATCAGCCAGGAAAAAGTCCGCCAGACCAGGGATAAAGCCCTGCGGCGCCTGCGCAAATCCAGCTCCTCATAAGCCCTCTTACTCTGCTGACTCCCCTCTCATCAATATTTGGCTTGTATCCTATACCCTCCACTTTTAGTCATTAGCGGATAACCAAATCCGGCATTTTAGCTTATCTATCCTTGCTTCATCCCTGCTTCTTTCCCTCATCACACCATATACCAGACATAAATCAAGCGTATATCAAGCGTATATTAAATACGCTTGATATACGCTAGATAATGGGATGAAACATAGCGTCAAAAGGGGTAGAAGCAGGCAAAAGCACAGGAGAAGGCGGGGAATCTGCCTGCCGCAACTTTGCACTTGACGGAATATGATTGTCAAAGCGATAAACCTCCAGACTGATATCTGAAATCAGGATACGGCGTTGTTAAGAGAATCCTGTATTCGCTGTAATGGAGCAGGATAACCTCTGGCAAGGCGGTAAAAGGAGTTTGCTTCAGATGAAAAAACCCGTAATCGGACTGAGCATGAACTTTATGCAACTGGGCAGCTATCACCAGTTCCACATCCGCGACAAATATATTGATGCGGTTTATGAGCACGGCGGATTGCCAATGCCGGTGCCGACCCTGACCGATGCAGACGCTCTGAGGCAGTATATCGGGATGATTGACGGCCTTATCATCATTGGCGGGATGGATTATCCGCCCTCAATGTATGGTCAGGAACCTCACCCCAAGGCAGATATCATGCACGAAAGAAGGGCCATATCAGACCCCCTGCTGGTGCAGCTCATCCTTGAAACAGACAAGCCGGTACTGGGTATTTGCGCCGGAATGCAGCTGCTCAATATCTGCGCCGGGGGAAAACTCATCCAGCATCTGGAAACGGTGGATAACCATCTGGGGGAAAAGTATCACGACATCAAACTTACTGAGAGCCGCTGGCTGTCTCAGATAGTGCCCGGAGATACCATCACGGTAAATTCCAATCACCACCAGGGCATCGACCCGCAGTTTATCGGCAATGGATTTGCCGTGGTCGCCACAGCGGAAGACGGCGTGATTGAGGCGATGGAACTGGAAGGAAAACAGATGGTGCTTGCCATCCAGTGGCATCCGGAAAGGATTACAGATTTGGAGCACCGCAGGCGGATGTTTGATTTTTTCATAGGTAAATCAGGTTCATCAAAACATCAGTAAAATTTCAATTGACGAGATGTTAGCGGTTCATATTTGGTGTTTCAAATCTAAAAAGGATTTCCGTAAAAATAGATGATAAGTTTGAAGAAGCTCTCTATAAAACAATCCAAAGAATTAATCCATCCAAATAAAATAGCATGCTGAAAAAATAACAGGAGGAATGTTATGAGCAACAACACAGCAATGGCTGAATTCCTGCAAAAGATTGAAGCCAGGAATCCGGGACAGCCGGAATTTATCCAGGCAGTCAAAGAAGTCGTGGAAACCATCTGGGATGTCTATGAAGCCAATCCCGCCTATGTCAAAGCCAATATTTTGGAAAGAATCGTGGAACCCGACCGCGCACTGATTTTCCGTGTGCCATGGGTCGATGACAAAGGCAACGTCCAGGTAAACCGTGGTTTCCGTGTAGAATTTAACAATGCCATCGGACCCTACAAAGGTGGACTTCGCTTCCACCCGAGCGTAAATCTGGGCATCCTGAAGTTTTTGGGATTCGAACAGATATTCAAGAACAGCCTGACAACCATCCCCATGGGTGGCGGAAAGGGCGGTTGTGACTTTGACCCCAAAGGCAAAAGTGACGGCGAAGTCATGCGCTTCTGCCATTCCTTTATGCTGGAACTGTTCCGTTTAATCGGACCCATCACAGACGTACCCGCCGGTGATATCGGTGTGGGCGGACGTGAAATCGGCTTTATGTTTGGCATGTACAAGAAAATCAAGAATGAGCACAGTGGAGTGCTGACCGGCAAAGGTCTGTCATATGGCGGTTCACTCATCCGTCCGCAAGCAACAGGCTACGGCACTGTTTACTTTGCAGAGGAAATGCTGAAGACCAGAAATCTGAGCTTTGCAGGCAAGACAGTAGTCGTGTCCGGTTCCGGAAACGTATCCCAGTATGCCATAGAAAAGGTCAACCAACTGGGCGGCAAGGTCATCACGGCATCAGATTCCAATGGATACATCGTTGACCCCAACGGTATCATAGGCGATAAGTGGCAGTTCCTGATGGAACTGAAGAACGTAAAACGCGGCCGTATCAAAGAATATGCTGACAAATATGCAGCCGACGGAGTGAAATATCACGAAGGCAAGACACCCTGGTTTGAGAAATGCGACATTGCCCTGCCTTGCGCCACTCAGAACGAGCTTAACAAAGAAGATGCGGAAGAATTGGTCAAAAACGGCTGCATCTGCATCTCAGAAGGCGCCAATATGCCTTCCACCCCCGATGCTGTGGAAATCTTCCTGAAACACAAGATTCTCTACGGTCCCGGCAAAGCAGCCAACGCCGGCGGTGTTGCCACCTCTGGTCTGGAAATGCAGCAGAATGCCTGCCACACCGCGTGGACAGCAGAGAAAGTTGACCACGAACTGCATGAAATAATGATAAAAATCCATTCCCAGTGCGTTGCTAACGGCAAGGACGGAGACTTTATCAATTACGTCAAAGGCGCTAACATCGCCGGCTTCAAGAAAGTAGCCGATGCCATGCTGGCACAGGGCGTTATTTAATCAATTAACTGCAGGTGTTTACCCTGCAAAAACTTATAGAGGCAGTGCCAAAACGGTGCTGCCTCATTTTTTCATCAAATCCAGACATTTTTCTTGACTACATTCAGCAGATGATAAACCATACACTCAGTTAGTTTGATGACTTAATCGGGTTATTTTAAAAGAAGATACAACCAATATTACAAGCGAGGATTCAATCCATGAAGGACGTTTTCAAAAAGCTGTCGCATATTGACGCAGGAAAGGTGCTGGATGCTGCGACCGGACGGGGTGACTTCATAAACGTAATCAAGCAGAGTTTTAAATCATACAGCCAGATAATCGGCGTGGATAGCTCTGACACTGCAGTCAGGCAAGCGCAGAAGACGTTTCCTGAAAATGACATCGAGATATATCGGATGGAACTGGAAAACCTGTCTTATGCAGATGGCTACTTTGATACGGTTTGTATATCAAATTCACTGCACCATCTGGAAAACAAAGACCAGGTCTTTGCCGAATTGCTGCGCGTCCTGAAGAAGGGCGGACTGATGATAGTAGTGGAAATGTACCGCGACGGCAAGCAAAACCAGGCACAGCAGACGCATATAATGATGCATCATTGGTTTGCCAGGATTGATACCCTGAACAAGACTTACCACTGGGAAACATTCAAAAGAGACGACATTCTGGAACTGGTCAAAGCTCTTCCGCTCAAAGAAACAAGTTTTGAGGACTATTATATTCCCGTGGATAACCCCACTGAACCAAAATTAATCGAACCTTTGATAAAGAATGTCCAGGACTGGATCAAGAAGTGTGAAAGCATCCCGGAAGCGGAATTCATCTGCTGCGAAGGGCAGAAAATAATTGAAAGAATAAAGACCATAGGATGTGTCAGCGCCAGCAGGCTGCTGATAACAGGCACTAAAAAATAGAGGAAGACATGAGAAAGAAAGCAAAACCGGCTACCGAAGATACACCCGTAGTCGAAGATTTATTTGAACTTACCCAACCCCAGCTCAATAAAATTGCCAAGGAATGCGAAATCCCCGGGATTGCGCAGATGAACAAACAGCAGACAATATTCAGTATCCTGGAATTCCGGGCTGGTCAGGAAGGACTCGCCTTTGTTACCGGTTGCCTGGAAATCATGGAAGACGGATTCGGGTTCCTGCGATTTCCCGCCAATAACTACAACCCAGGCAGGGATGATGTATATGTATCGCTCACCCAAATCCGGCGGTTTAACCTGAAAAAGGGCCATATGGTCTCCGGACCGGTGCGTTCCCCCAAGGAAGGGGAGAAATACTATGCCCTGCTGAGAGTGGAATCCATCAATTACTGCTCCCCGAACAGCACTCAGGATATGCGTCTCTTTGATGAGCTTACTCCCTACTACCCGACTGAAAGGCTCAACCTCGAATATGATGCAGGAAACTATTCCACCAGGATTATAAACATCTTTACCCCGATCGGAAAAGGGCAGCGCGGCCTGATTGTGGCAGCACCCAGGACCGGTAAAACCACTCTTCTGCAGGACACAGCCAACGCTATTCTGACCAATCATCCTGAAGTGCACCTGATTGTGCTGCTGGTGGATGAACGTCCGGAAGAAGTGACTGAGATGAAAAAGATTCTGCGTCCGGGCAACAAGGAAGTCATCAGCTCCACTTTTGACGAGTCTCCCCGCAACCACACCAACGTTGCTGAGATGGTTCTGGAAAAAGCCAAGCGCATGGTGGAAATGAACCAGGACGTGGTCATAGTGCTGGATAGCATTACCCGTCTGGCACGCGCATACAACAGCGTGATGCCTTCCAGCGGCAAGGTGCTCTCCGGCGGTATTGACGCCAACGGCCTCATCAAGCCCAAGAAGTTCTTCGGTTCCGCCCGTAACACCGAGGAGTCCGGAAGCCTTACCATAATCGCCACTGCCCTGATTGACACAGGCAGCAAGATGGACCAGGTTATCTTTGAGGAATTCAAAGGCACCGGTAATATGGAACTCCAGCTTGACAGAAGCATCTCTGATATGAGACTCTATCCTGCCATAGACCTGGTCAAATCAGGCACCCGCAGGGAAGAACTGCTGCTCACCCAGAACGAGATCAACCGAATGTATGTTCTGCGTAAATATCTGAAGACTATCAGTCCCATTCAGGGTATTGAGATGCTGCGTAAGAAGATGGCAGTCACCAAGACTAATGATGACCTTCTGAACACCATGAGCAATTAGTTTATCGTATAAATGGAAATTACAGCGCCAGCCGGCAACCTTGAAAAGTTGCAGTATGCTCTTGCCTACAATGCCGATGCCGTCTATCTGGCGGGTCAGCAGTTCGGGCTCAGGGCATTTGCGGGTAATTTTAGCACAGACGAGCTCAGGCTGGGCGTTGAACATGCACATGCCTTGGGTAGAAAAGCTTATCTTACCCTGAATGTTTTTTCCGGAAATGCCGATATTGAAGCCTTGCCGGAATACCTCCAGGAAATCTCCAAGACCCCTTTTGATGCAGTCATAGTATCTGAACCCGGCACTTTGGCCATAGTCAGAAAACACACTGCATTTCCGGTTCATCTCAGCACCCAGGCCAATACCACCAACTACCAGGCAGTAAAATTCTGGCAGGAACAGGGCATCAGCCGTGTAATACTGGCAAGGGAGGTTTCTTATGCCGAGATGCTGGAAATCAGGCAAAGGGTGCCCGAAATTGAGCTGGAAGCCTTTATTCACGGCGCTATGTGCATGGCATGGTCAGGCAGGTGCCTGATGAGTGCTTTGCTTAACGACAGGAGCGCCAATATGGGTGAATGCACGCATCCCTGCCGTTGGGAATGGAACCTGACAGAGCCCACCCGCCCGGGGCAGGAATTTACCATAGAAGAGGATGCGCGCGGCAGTTACCTGATGCACTCCAAAGACCTTTGCCTTCTGCGTGAAATGCCGCTGCTGGCTGCTTCCGGCATTGCTGCCGGCAAGATAGAAGGCAGGATGAAGAGCACATATTATACTGCCCTGATGAGCCGGACCTATCATGAGGCAAAGACCCTGCAGGCAACAGATCAACGGGCATGGCAGATTTTGGCGGAAGAAGTGTGCAAGGTAAACCATCGCCCCTATTTTCCGGGGTTCTTCTATTCCGGAGATGAAGCGGTTCTGCTAAGTAAAATGCCTGACATCAATCTTGGTGATTACAATATTGACTGGCAATACTGCGGCAAGACCCTCAGGGCAGAAAACGGTTTGCTGTGGTTTGACTGCCTCTCCAAAATCTCGACCGGAGACACTGTCCAGGTGATTTATCCTGACAGACTGATGGATGTAACTTTTACGGCAGACAGAATATATGACGAGGAAAGTAACCTCGTCTCCCTGACCAAGCCCAACCGCAGCTTTGCTTTCCCGCTGGAAAACTGCAGCGCTGAATGGGGTCTGGTGAGAAAGCTGGAAAAAGGAAGCATTAAAGACGATGCATAAAAAAGCAATTACCACTGTAGTGCTCATTGTGCTTCTTTGCAGCTTTGCCTGCCTGGCGATGGCTGCCAGAGCCGAAATCCAGGCATTAATCAATGCTTATGAAAAAGGCGACCCGGAGAAAAGCAGAACCCTGCTAATGAGGATAAATCCTGAAAACGCGGAGGAAAGGGCAACTGTTCAATACTATCAGGCATTGCTGGGCAATGATGTGGATTCCGTGAAAGTAAAACTGGCGACCCTGGCCGATACATACCTCAAAACCCGTTACGGGCAAAAAGCCCTGTTTGAGCTGGGCAGCCTGAACCTGTTGGACAGGGATTACACCAAAGCTTTGGAATACTTCAATAAAATCACCGACCCGGATTTGTCGGAAAAACACTATTGGATTGCCAACACCTACTTCCAGAAAGGTGATTACACCAATGCTGTGAACTCAGGAAACCAATTCACCCGCCTCACAAAGTCCAGTCCCAAGCTGGAGGACACCTATTACCTGATTGCAGATGCATATATCAGTCTGAACCAGTTTAACAATGCCATCACCACTCTCAAGAAGCTTTTGTCCCAGCCTGAGCTGATAGAGGACATGCAATATCTGCGATACCGTTACGGTTATGCCGCTGAGATGCTGGGAAACCGCTCCGAAGCCATCAGCCAGTACAGGCAGGGTTATGAAATAAACCGCTTTTCACAGTTGGCTTACCTGATTGAGGACAGGCTCTTTGAAATGAGGCTCAGGTATGGCACAGGGATTGATTTGAGCTTTCTCTATCCGCATGCAGCCTTGCCTTTGCCGGATATCGTTCTGGCAGAACAGGGTAAAACAGGCAAGATTGCAGACCCTGAAAAACAGGATACATCAGTAGAGGCAAGACCGGACACGACATCAGCTCAGTCTGATGCCAGCCAACCCGGCCTGTATCTGCAGGCGGGACGCTTCAGCGTCCAGGCAAATGCAGACAAACTGGGCGATAGGATACGCTCTCTCGGTCTCAATGCCCGGGTTCAGAAGTCCACCCAGTTCAAGGACGTCTCCTGGGTCGTAATAGTAGGTCCATACCAGAATCAGCTTGATGCTGTGACCAACAAACAACTGCTGAAAGATAACGAAATTGACTCATTCATCATCCAGAGATAATATGCCTGATAGCTGTCATCCTGCGCAAACCTGCAGCAAACCGCTGCTTCTCCCTTGCCGGATGCGGGAACTTATCGGGAACAAACTTCCCGTTGCCTTCCCGTTGCCTTCCCGATAGGAGCAGGGATGAAAAAGGTAAAGCCGGAAGACGCCAAAATCACCCCGATGCTGAAACAGTATCTGGAGGTGAAAAGAGCTCATCCGGACAAGCTGGTTCTTTTCAGGATGGGGGATTTTTACGAGACGTTTTTTGAGGATGCCTACACCTCCTCCAAAGTTTTGAACATTACCCTGACCACACGTAACAAGAATAACGATAATCCCGTTCCTTTAGCCGGATTTCCCTACCATGCCCTGGACAACTATCTGGATAAGCTGATAAAAGCAGGGCTGAAAGTAGCCATCTGCGAGCAGGTGGAAGACCCCAAGACCGCTGTGGGCATTGTAAAAAGGGATATCACGGAGATAATCACCCCGGGAGCAATTCTCGACCAGAACCTGATTGATAAGCATGAGAACAACTTCCTCTGCAGCGTTTACTTTGAGAAAAACGAGGATGTGATAGGTCTTGCCGCTCTGGATATCTCTACGGCGGATTTCCGCTTCACCGAGCTTAATGGGGAAGACTTTACCAATGAAGTGCTTCACCTGCATCCTGCGGAAATCATCGTCAGCAGTACAACGGCGGAAAAATGGCTGCTGGAAAAGCTGGGCGAGTTCAAGCCGGCTGTCACGGTTTTTGAAAGCTGGCAATTCCAGTCCGGCGAAGCCATCCAGCTTCTCAAAAAGCACTTCAAGGTAAAATCACTGGAAAGCTTCGGGGCTCATAACAAAAACATCGGAGCTACGGCTGCCGGAGCTGCCCTGGCATATGTCCAGTCACTATACAAAGACAATCTTCAACACATTTCGTCGCTTCACTATTATTCCCTCAGCAGTTTTATGCAGTTGGACGAGGTGACACGGCGCAATCTGGAACTGATGAAGTCCATGCGTTATGGCAACCGAAGCGGAAGCCTGGTGGATATCATTGACCAGACCCTGACGCCGATGGGTTCGCGCCTGCTGCAGTATTGGTTGCTCAACCCCTTGCTGGACACAGGTGAAATCATAGGCAGGCAGGACATTATCGCAATCCTGATGGCAGGTTTCCCATATCTGAAAGATCTGCGGGTAAAGCTGAGGGATGTGGGAGACATCAGCCGCCTGATATCCAAGATTGGCTCCATGCGTATCAACCCGCGGGAAATCATGGCATTGCAATCATATTTCCTGGTGCTGAAAGAGGTGAGTTCCATCCTGAAAGACTTCAGGGGAGATATTACCACATTTTGGGCAGAGCAAATCAACACCTTTGAAGATTTAACAGACAAGATAGAGGCTGCTTTCAACGAAAAGCCGCCCCTGAACATCACAGAGGGCGGAATTTTCAGAAGCGGATACCATCCCGAACTGGATGAATTGCTCTCAATAAGCCATGACGGTAAAACCTGGATTGCGCAATTGGAAGACGATGAGCGCAAAAAGACAGGGATTCCAACCCTGAAGATAGGGTATAACAAGGTTTTTGGCTATTACATTGAAGTTACAACTGCACACCGCAGCAAGGTGCCGGATTACTACATCGGCAAGCAGACCCTGGTCAACGCCGAGCGTTTTATTTCACCCCGGCTGAAAGAGTATGAGGCCAAGGTGCTGAGTGCGGAAGAACGCATCAAAAGCCTGGAATATGAGCTTTTCAAGGAGTTCAGGTCTTTTCTGGCGGAGCAGATACCACGCCTGCAGAAGCTGTCCGAAATCGTAGCCCTCATTGATGCTTTTGGCAGCCTGGCTTTCCTGGCTCACCAGAACAACTATTGCCGTCCCGTCTTCACAGAAGAACGGATACTGGATATCCAAAACGGACGCCACCCTGTGATAGAGAAGCTGCTGGTTTCTGAAGAGTTTATACCCAATGACACGGTGCTAAACAGCGAGGACAACAGGATTGCCATCATCACAGGACCCAATATGGCAGGTAAATCCACCTATCTGAGGCAAATCGGCCTGATTGTAATCCTGGCGCAGATGGGCAGCTTTGTGCCTGCTACAGGAGTGCAAATGCCGGTGTTTGACAGGATTTTTACCCGGGTGGGAGCTTCTGACAACCTGGCACAAGGGCAGAGCACATTCCTGGTGGAAATGATAGAAACTGCCAATATCCTGCATTCGGCTACTCCGGCTTCCCTGATACTGCTGGATGAGATTGGACGGGGAACTTCCACCTTTGATGGCTTGAGCCTGGCTTGGGCGATAGTGGAATACATAGAGAAACTGGTATCCGCTATGACTTTGTTTGCCACCCATTACCACGAACTGACCGAACTGGAAAATCTCTATCCCGCCGTGAAGAATTATAACATTGCAGTCAAGGAATGGCAGGACCAGATGATATTCCTCCGCAGGATTGAAAGGGGTGGGGCAGACCAGAGTTATGGTATCCAGGTTGCACGTCTGGCAGGAATCCCGGATAAGGTGGTGCGCCGTGCTAAAGACATCCTGAAAAACCTGGAAGAGCATGAAATCAGTCCGCAGGGTCTTACCAACACCATCCGCAAGAAACTGAACCTGAGCATCCCCCAGATGGAAATCTTTGAAGTGCTGCTGGATAAGACAGAGGAGAAGGATACTTTCATCCAGGAAATAAAAAACCTTGACCTGAATGAGATGACTCCTATACAGGCATGGCAGTACCTGAAAGATTTGCAGAACAGGATTTAACATAGTTAGAGAAGGCATTATTATGACAACACAAAAAAGAACACATTGTTGCGGAAAGAGATTGATTCCGCTGACGCTAAAAGCCATCATCAGCCTGGTCCTGCTGTTTGTCATTGGCTGCTCCATGCAGCGTGGCAGCAGTGCCGGCAGGATAAACGGCGTATACATCAAAAGACAGGACTTCATGACGTCCCTGCGTGGTCACTATTCAGGTTTTATGCTGGAAAAGGACCGGTCTCCCGATGAAAGCGAAAAACGGGAACTGTACAGACAAGCATGGAGGAGTATAGCTATCCATGTGATTCTTAAGGATTACTTTAAGCAATACCAGATTAGTGTAACGCCCAAAGAGGTTATTGATACCCTCCTGAATAACGTGCCACCTTCAATTGAAAAAGCTCCAGTGTTCCAGACCAATGGCGTCTTTGACAGGACAAAGTATGTGAAAGAACTTCTTAACGATAACTCAAATCAACTAAACTGGCTGAAATCGCATTACTATGAGTATTATGTGCCATTGGCCAAACTAAAGCTGGAATTGCAGAAAAAAGGGATAATCAACAAGAAAGAATTGGCAACCCTCAGCAAAGTACTGAACAGCTCTACAGACATTGACTGGATAGTATTTGACCCCGCCCGGGCAGATGTAAAAGTGTCACAGGCGGATATAGATAACTACTACCTTAGCAACCAAAAGAAATATGAGATAAAACCTACTATCAGGCTCGGCTGGGCTGCCGTTCCCATCAAATTGAGCCAGGACGACGTCATTGCGACAAAAAACAGGATAGACTCCATTTATTATGAGATGTACAATGGGAAATCCTATGCACTGATGGTGGAGCGGTTTTCCCAGTCTCCCACATTCGTCTCAGGCGGTTCACTTGGTTTCAAAAAGATGGATGAATTGCCAGAAGTTGTCTACAAAGCAATATCCGGATTGAATAAAAACGACATTACCCGTCCCGTCAGAGTTGAGAATACCTGGGTTATCTATCAAATGGTGGAGAGAACCCAAAACCTGGTAAAACTCAACGAACTGGTGTTGAACATACTTCCCGGCACAGTTACCAGAAGCCTGACCCAAGACACGGCAATTCACCTGAGAGACCTCGCTCAGCAACTGGGACTTGCCACTGCTGCCCAGGAGATGAATCTCCGCTATAGAACAACGGGAACCGTTCCCAAAGATTCTCTGTGGCTGGCGGATGGCGACGTCAGTTCTTACATAACTAACAGGGCATTTACCCAAAAAGCAGGCTCGCTGCTGGAACCGGTTTATTCCGAGAGGATGCAGGTCTGGATTGTGGCAGAAGTGATAGATGTACAACCCTTTAAATATAAGTCAGTTTTCAGTGTGAGTGACGAGATATCTGCGCACATCCTGCAGGAAAAGCAGAAAGCAAAAACCTTGGAGGATGCCAGAAACTGGGCTCAGCAATATAAAACGAAACAATTGGATATGGCAAAACAATTTGGCTATGAGATTGTCAGCACACCCGCCATAGATATAAACGGTACAGTTTTGTCTGAACACATCAGGAAAATCTATGTCGGGATTATCAATGATTATGAGGGGAAAAAAGCTCCATCTCCCAGTCTGCTGGGCAATTATGTCCTGCTACCGGTTGTTTCCAGAACATATGATATAAACCCGCCCAGATTTCTCCAGAATGACGTCCGCAAGTATTTCTTTGACAATATCAACCCGGACTGGTTTGACAAGTGGCTGGAAGATGAACTGAGAAAAGCGGATATCAGTATCTGGTTTACATATCCTTGATAATCCTACACCATGACTAGAGGTCGGGAGAAAACTCTCAGGATTGGGATTACTTTTTGCTTGACATAAGATTGACTCTTATTATGTTTACATTTAGAGGTAATATAAATGAAAGGTATTGTATTGGTTCTGCTGCTAAGCGGAATTGTAATGCTCTCCGGAATATCAATATACGACATACAGTATACAACCAACCCCGGCAGAGATAATACCTATCCTTCCAAGTATGCCGGTAAAGCTGTTACAGTGGAAGGTATTGTTACTGCTATCAATTTCAAGCCAGGCGGATTCTTTATCAGCGAACCTGCCGGAGGACCCTGGAGAGGCATCTTTATCAAAACAGGCATTTCTAGCGTTCAAATCGGCGACAAGGTCATCCTGCAGGGAACTGTGGATGAATACTTCGGTATGACCTGTATCCAGGATGTCAAAGCTCTGACCGTCAGGGATACGAACCAGCCTGTTCCTTTTGCCAATCAGGTTACAACCGGCCAGATAACCACACCTGACCAGGCCGAAGCCTATGAAAGCACATTAGTCAGAGTTCAGAATGCTACGTTCGTGCAAAGCCGCGGAAATGGTATGAGGTTCACTATCAATGACGGCTCTGGTGCTTGTAGCGTGAGGGATAACTTTGATTTTGAAATGAACAGAAAACTAAAATCAGGCGAGGTTTTTAGCGCTTTCAACGGTGTTGTCTGTTATGCATTTGGCGAGTATTCGATAAATCCACGGTCATCGACAGACTTCCTGGTTATGGCTCCCGTGTTTAACCAAAACCGTTCCTGGGGCCGCATCAAATCAATTTATAAGTAAGAAAGGAGTAAGTCATGAAGTTCTTCAAAACACTTTTTGTAGTAGGCGGAACGGCTCTTGCCGGGTATTTCGGACTCAAACTGTACAAGATTGTCAGCAACATCACCAAACTTCATAAGTCACTGCCGGAGTTTTTAAATAACGTTTATGGGGAAAAACCAGCCCTGCATATAAACCATAATCTCAAATCCGCAGCCATCAAAGTCGGATTTACCCAGGAAGTCCTTGATAAGCACAATGACATTGAAAATACAATCCGTGAATACATAGATGATTTCTACCCTGAACTGGCTAAGAGTACGATTACTATTGAGCTTTTCATAAAGTCTGAGATGACAGCAGAAGAAAGCTGCTGCTCGGATGAAGAGGAAAAGGAAGACTAAGACAAAGGTTACGTTTTTTTAGGGTGTCGGAAACGGCACCCTTTTTTTATTGGAATACGATTACACCTGTCTGGCAAAGAGCGGTAACAGCAGCAGCAGCCAGCAGCACGCCGATGAAAATGAACAGCATCGACTTCCAGAACCTGATGCCAAAAATATTCGCGGCAAAAGAGCCAGTCCACGCTCCTGTCCCGGGCAGGGGAATGCCTACGAACATTGTAAGCCCGATTGCTTTGTATTGTTCTATCAGTCTGCCCCTTTTCCGGGTTCTTCTGAACAGCCATTCAGTAAAAGCTAACCCGGTTTTGTTTGTTCTCAGGATTGCAAAAACCCCATCCATAAAAAGCAGGACAAAAGGTATGGGCAGCATATTGCCGATTATTGATAAAATGGCGGCCTTGAACCAACTGAACTTAAACAAAAAGATTCCCACCGGGATAGCGCCACGCAATTCGATAACCGGCAACATGGAGATAATCACTACAATCAGCTCCCGGGATAGGTTATTCGCCTCCAGCCAGGTAACCAGATTAGTGCGCACTCCGGATGCCGCAGCCAAGGGGAGGGCAGCTAATATCATCAGCAACAGCGTAAGATATCTTTTTTTCATACTATATTAAAGTCTCCGGGAATGAACTTTCAACCTGCTGTGTTTTGTCAACAGAATAGATAACGGGTCTCTTGTAATGGCAGTTTGTATTATTTACTTGACTTTCTATAGAAAGTGAAAAATGTAGAAACAAATTATATTCTGGAGAGGAGGCTACATGAAGTTTAAAGTACAAATCCTGCTTTTACTTCTTGCGATTGTCTTGATTATCGGATGCAGCAAGGATGATTCAACATCTAATAATAAGCTACCCTATTTTGATTCCCCGGTTCAGATTGCAGCAGTATCAGTCAAAGGGCATGATGTGGCTGCCGGCATATTTGTTATTGACCCCAATGACAAAAAAGTAGCAGCCCGGTTTGATTGGGGCGATGGAAACATCTCTGATTACTCCGGCTTTGTAGATAGCGGAGTAGCGATTTTGGCGCATCATACTTATACCCAGACAGGGTTTTACAACGTCAAGGCCTATGCCAAAAACGAATCCGGTCAGGAAACAGGAATCTGGTCCACTGCAACCCGCATCCAGATTATCAATACCGGAGAGCCGTATGCCCAGGGTATCCTTCAATCCAAGACTGAGATGACTGTCGGAAATTCCATCACAGTCAGCGCTATGTTGGAAGAGCTGGCAGGGTTCCAGGTGCAGGCACGGGTTGATTGGGCGGATGGCATGATTTCCGCCTGGTCTGATCTGACTGACCCCAGCACAGTACATACTTTCACGCATACCTACAACCAGGTCGGCACATACCAGATACTTATTCAGGCGCGCTCTTCCGTGGATTCGCTTTCAGTATGGTATGAAACGCCCACAGAATTGCATGTGTATAATCCTCCCCCTGCCAATGAACTTGTTATGATTCCCGCCGGTACATTTGTTATGGGTTCTCTGCACGTTAATGCGCTCGTAAATGAAGCTCCACTCGATACTGTTGATGTGGAAGCATTCTATATGTCCAAATTTGAAATATCACAGGCCGAATGGATGGCTGTCATGGGCAGCAATCCAGCGCATTTCTATGAATTAAACCAGGAAATAAATGCCCCGGTTGAAAATGTGGATTGGTATGATTGCCTTGAATACTGCAACAGACGCAGTGTAATGGAAGGCCTCACACCCGTTTACAGTATTAATGGCGAAACAGATTATACATTGTGGCCTGCAAACTGGAATCCGGCTTTCCCTGATACCAGCGCTTACCAGAACCAGATTGCCTGCGATTTTTCCGCTAATGGTTACAGGCTCCCGACTGAAGCTGAATGGGAATATGCAGCTAAGGCAGGGACAAACAGCACCTACAGCGGGACGAATAGTTTCTCAGAACTTGTTAACTATGCCTGGTATGGCATTTATCCTTACCAGACTCATATCGTTGGCCTTAAGCAGCCCAATGCCTGGGGTCTTTATGATATGACCGGCAACGTCTGGGAATGGTGCTGGGATGCTTACAGATTGTATCCCGGAAACACTGCTCTGCTAAATGCTGATAGCCGTAGCCTGAGAATCGGTCGTGGCGGTGCATGGAACAGCGCAAGTTCCGGACTCAGAACATCATACCGCAATACGCTCAAACCATCGCTCAAGACTTTTGTGCACGGGTTGAGAGTAGTCAGAACTGCTCAATAAAATACAGAAGTTAATGTGATAATAAGGACTGTCGATTACGGCAGTCCTTTTTTATTTGGGCTCGAAGAATTGCAGGCTGTTCAGGGTAACTTTTCTATGGAATTGCAGGCTCAAATAATGCAGGAAAAAGCTGTTGACCTGCTTTGCAGTTTCAGGCGTTATAACCAGGTCGTTCAGATAGTTTCCGATGACGGGCAGCAGTTTAATGACAACGCTTGCCTCAGTCTCCAGGGAGTTTGCCACAGGCAGTTCCGCCAGGCACTTATGGCATACCAGCAGGCCGCAGTCAGTAGTGTAACCTGCGGGTCTTTCCATTTTGCTGTGGCAACAAGAGCAGTTTTCCAAATCAACCGGGATTCCCAGCAGTTTGTTCAAATGAAGCAGATAACGCCAGAAGATGGCGACGGGATTATAAGTCACGCTTTTCTGGTAATTTAGATACTGCTTCATGGCTTTGTAAAACAAGGGCACTTCATCGTCAGGAAGTATCAGTTTTGTGAGGATTTCCGCTCCGGCTTGGGCTGCAAACCAGTTTTCCAGAGGTAAATCGGTGGGGTATTCGTCAATCAGGGTCATTTCCGACAGCGTATGAATCCCGGAAGGGGAAGGCGACGTGACCACAAACTCATATTCGTTTAATACGTTGAGCAGATAATCCCGGTGTTCTTTGCCCTTTCTCAGCCCCTTTGCCAGGATGGAAATCTGTCCGTGTGTATCAGAAAACACCTGCATCAGGACGCTTGTTTCACTGTATGGCTGTTTTTTCAGAAGATAACAATTAGTCTTGGATTTACTTGCCATAATGCGAAAGGATTTCCCGCGCCGAGTTCACGTCAACCGGGTCAGCAAAGACGGTTTTCTGGTTTGTGTATGTAACAAAGCCGGGAGCGCTTTTACGGGGCTTGCGCACATACCGGATCTGCGTATAATCCACCGGCACGTTTTCCGAATTTCTGGCTTTGCTGAACCACGCTGCCAGGCCGCAGCACAATTCCATTAGTTGGGGGGAGGGCTCTTTCTTGTGAAAGTTCCTCAGCAGGACATGCGAGCCATGGTAAATCCTGGTATGAAACCACCAGTCATTGGGTTTGCCGATTTGGGTGCTGAGCAGGTCATTCTCTTTGGCTTTACGCCCGATTACAATTTCCCAGTCCTCATTGATAGCCAGGCGTAGCAGTGAATCCGTCTGCTTCAGCTTTTTCAGGGTCTCAGCAGACTTAGCGCCACCTGTTCCCATGTCCTGCCATTTATCTGTGTCAAACAAATCAAGGATGGATTTTATCTCCGCGATGTCCTTGCCGGTATTTTCCATTTGCAGGCTGATTTTCTCTCTGCCCTGTCTGGCTTTGCTGTATTTTTTCAGGTAAAACTTCAGGTTTTCCAGAGGTCCCAGTTCCGGTTTTAAGGGAACCCGCATTGTCCGCATTTCGGGGTCAGAGTAGTTTACCGCTTCCAGATAGCTGTCACCTTTTTTCATCTGCTTCAGGTTAACCTTGAGCATTTCCGAATATGCCAGCCAGGTCTTTTCCTGTTCAGCTTCCTGCAGTTCTTTTTGTTGCAGGGCAAACTTCTTTTCCGCCTTGGTGAGTTCCTTCTGCCAGTGGGACAGCAGTTTCTGCTTTTTTTGAGCAGTCTCTCTCTGCAGGATTACGAGCTCATAATAGCTGCGGAAATAGTCATTCACACTATTGCACAATATCGGAGCTGAGCCGTCTGCAGGGATTATTACCAGGGGAAACTCCACCTCTTCACTGCCGGGAGCAAAGCCGGTTCGGGGCGTCTCATAGGGCAGTCCGGACAGAATCTGTCTCTGCGGGTTGTCCGCATAAGTATATTTATTGATTGCATCGTGAATTATCAGCCTGCCGCCTTCAGGCCTGCAGAGAATTACGTTACCCTGCGGAGGCATGCATTCAAAGACCAGCACCTGTTCCACCTGGTTTTGGTAGATGTCCCGGTACCTGAAACGGAAATGCATTATCCTGTCGGTATCAGACATCTCTATGGAATATAGTTCAGAGTTCTGGAGTCCCTGCCAAAGATGGTTTGCCGCTGCAATATCCACTGTTTTGCTGTCTGCAAACCAGGGGAAAGGGTTGGATGTCCGGAAATGCAATACCAGGCTGCTACCGCCTTTGAAAACCACTATCAGGTTGGCTTCGCTCAGGCATATCTTTTCTGCAGTCAGGCTGATTATCCTGTTTTCCATAACCCATTGGGCAAGCACGAAATATTTCATTGACAAATTCCATCACCAGTTTATATTTAGTAATATGGATTATCTTGATGTGAAAAAGATACTTATTTGTCAATATAAACCTTGAAGGCAGGTGAATGGAACGTTGCTAAGAAAAGCGCTGTAACACATTTCGTATCATTGTATCAGACATTATTATTTGAAGGAGATGAATAATGAAAGCTTCCACGTTAGTCAGCATAATTCTTGCGATCCTGGCCCTCGCCTTTTCAGTGCTGTGGTTCACGACAAATATGAGCAAGTCCAAATTACAAAAACAAAACGAAAGCCTGACCACATCGTTTGAAAGTGCCACCAGCACCATAAACGAAATTCAGGCAAATCTTGATTCCATCGAAAGCGGTCTGGGGGGACAGCTTTTCACGAGTAAAGAAACTCCTCTTAATGCGGAAGACCGCCGTTCCCAGATTATCAACAGCATCAGGAATATGAAAACCCAGATTGATTCCGACAAACAGCGCATTGCCGAACTGGAAAAGCGCCTTGCCAACGCCACATACAAAATCAAGGGACTGGAAGAGCTGGTTGCCAAGCTCAAAGCTTCGGTTGCCGCCAAGGAAAAGATTGTGGCTGAGCTTTCCGGCAAGCTGGGTGTCATGGAAGAAACCCTCTTTGCTGAAAAACTGCTGACCCAGGAACAGATTGGACTGCGTGACCAGGAAATTGCCGACAAGGCAGCCGTCATTGCAGAGCAGGAAAAAGACATAAATACCATTTTCTACATATATGGCACCCGCAAGGAACTCACAGATAAGAATATCATCAACCGCGAAGGCGGTATCCTCGGCATCGGGAAAGTCTCCACTCTGGACAAGACCAATGAGCTTGCCAAATACAAATCCTTTGACCTCAAAGAAGTGGACGGCATTTCCTTCCCCGCCAGCAGACGCGGATATTCCATCCTCTCAAACCAGAATGCCGCTTCTTACAGGGTGGACAAAGTGGGTGACAGCTATATCCTCAAGGTCACCGACAAGGAAACTTTCCGCAAGAACAAGCTTCTGATTATCGAAATCCTCTGATAAGCGACCGATTAAGCAATACCGATAAATGAAAGGGCTGTCCGATGCGGCAGCCCTTGCTTTTTCCGGCTGATTCGCATCGGCAAATCATTCTAGTCCCGTTACCAAACTGATAACCAATTATCCCCAGTTTTCTCTTATACTACAGGATGTAATTTAATTCTTAATTCTTAATTCATAATTCTTAACTCATACCCGTAATTCGTAATTCATAATTATTAATTGTTAATTCTTAATTATT
>DIKQ01000003.1 GCA_002424605.1 Cloacimonetes bacterium UBA5614
CCAATATGCTGTACACTCCCTAATTCTTAATTCTTAATTCTTAATTGGCACGCAGTGCCCCTTCTCTTCCATGACCAGTACGCTGAGGTTATCCGCCGGGATAAAGAGCAGGTCGCCCCAGAGATGGAGGGAGCGGCGCAACAGAGCGCCCAGGGCGGGGCACTGCTTTTCCAGATTGCCCAAAGTGTGGGTGATGGCATGATAGACGCTGTCCGCACAGCGGTAATCCTGGTCGCCGGCAGCCAGGCGGGACTGGCGCAGGGAAAGGGATTCCTTCAGGTAGTCCAGCAGGGCGTCCCGCTCCAGCTTCATCTCCTCCAGGCGCGCCAGGTCGTTCCACTCCTCCGCCTCGGCAATCAGGACGGTGAGCAGATTGAGCTTTTGCCTCACCTGGCTGACAGTAGCGGGGTCGCACAGAGGCTGGGGCAGGATGCTCTGGAAACTATCCCCGGCAGGAACGCCGTCCTCCGCCTGTCCGGGATAAAAAGGGTAACGCGCCGGCTCGTGATTGACCAGGCTGTGCAGGGCTGTGGCGGAAATGCCCATATACGGATGCAGGAGCAGTTCCACCAGATAGCGCACCCCCTTGCTTACCCGCATATCCACCACCTGACCGCGCCAGTCAAACCGCACCCTGCCGCCTTCCAGCACCACAATCAGCCGCTGCTCTTCCGCAGCTCCCATGTAATCATAAAACATCTTCATCTTGTCCTCCGTTATGTTATTCTATGAACAGGATAATCAGCGGGGCAGATTTTGTCAAGTACTATTATTAGTGTTGCTAAGTATTGTTTCAACGCGAAAGCCGTGAAAGGCGCAAGGGGATGAGATAAATTACGAATTACGAATTACGAATTACCCCTGCAGTGTCGTCCCTGGGCTGCAACTCATAAAACAAAAGAGTTTTTACTTTTAACGCAAAGACCGCAGAGGTCGCTAAGGCGCAAAGAGTAAAGACGATATATGAGAATGGCACAGCTTAATTTTTAAGTCTTAATTCTTAATTTACTGCCTCTGTGTCTCTGTGGTTCTAAAAGCTCTCTTTTGCGCAGGAACGACGAGCCTGTCTTTGAACTCGTGATTCGCTCTTTAATTCTTAATTGTTATGAGTCCCCCGTCCAGTCACCCCAAAAGGCATACCTTTCGGGGACCCCGACGCGAGGGACGACACTGCATTTTAATTGTTAATTTTTTAATTCTTAATTGGCACGCAGTGCCCTCTGTGCCTCTGTGTCTCTGTGGCCAAAAAACTCTTTTACTCAGCAATTCGTAATTGGTAATTCATAATTCATAATTCATAATTTTTTACTGCCCTCCGTGCCTCTGTGTCTCTAAATAGCTCTTTAGCGTCTCTTGCGTTAAAAAAACCATTTTCTCGGCAGGCGGGTTTTCTCTCGGCTCAGTATTATAGAGGCTAATAAGTGTCGCGGCAGATTAGTCAAAATAAACTTAGCCACAGGAGGCAAAATCATGAAAGTCAAATTTAAGTATGGCATCAAGACCTACACCGGAACCGCCAATGAGATGACCTACGGGTCCTATCGCGGAGGCAACGTCTGCATCGGCAGGATATATGTGTATCCCAAGCTGACGGACAACAACCATGAGAAAGGCGCAGCCCTGCGGAACCTTGCCAAGCAGTATCACGAGCTGAATCCGGATTACCTGGCAGACCTGAAGACCTATGCCCTGCGCAACGGACAGGAAAACACTCCCAAAACCAAGCTCATCCCCACTGCGTTTTCCCTGTTCCTCAAGATGATGTATGCCTGGTATGACAGCGACCCCGAACACATCGACCTGAGCGAAGTCACCCTGGAAGATATCGTTTCCGCCGATGCGGACGTGCGCACCATCGCCAGGGCAGTGGAAGCGGAATACCTGCCTTACATCCGCGTCTATGACGACCTCGACAACGGCATCATGTAGTAAGCAGGGCCTTATGGACCAGTATATCAGCATCATAGCCAGAGAGCTCGCCAAACGCCTGAACAAAGTAATCAACCTGCCCTTCCTGAGCGAAGAGGAAGAAGAGCTGTTTTTCCGGCTGGTGGTAACCAAAGTGCTGGAAATCATCTTCGGGCAGATATATGACCTGTTTAACAAGGACACCGCCCAATAAGCCGGAGTCCATAACCGGGGCAGCAGTGCGCTGCCCCCTTTGATTTTAACGCAAAAAAAAGCTTTTTAGAGACACAGAGGGAAAAGATAAATTACGAATTACTAATTACGAATTACAAACAGGCTCGTCGTTCCTGCGCAGGGAGTCCTCGTTACCTATAGGTAATGAGGCTTCCTTAATAAATTGCTGTTTAAACTTTACTGATTTACTTTGCTGTTTAATTTTTAACGCAAGAGACGCGAAAGGCGCAAAAGGGCAGTTAAGAATTATGAATTACGAATTACAAACAGGCTCGTCGTTCCTGCGCAGGCAGGAATCCATGCTGTTTTGTTAATGAGGCTTCCTTAATAAATTGCTGTTTAAACTTTACTGATTTACTTTGCTGTTTTATTTTTAACGCAAGAGACACGGAGACACAGAGCGGTAATCAGTAATCCGTAACTCGCCCTTTAATTCTTAATTGTTAATTCTTAATTTATCATTGCAGCGCAATGATCAGATATTCAGGCGTTTGTAATCGCGCCAGCTGATAACGGAGGCGGTAACCAGGAAACCGACGGCAACGGCAAAGACAGAGATGATGCCCAGGGTCTTGAGCAGGAGCAGTCCCAGCAGGGGGGCAATCACCCCGCGGATGCCCGTCATGGTCACATGCACGCTCTGGTACATGCTGGCGTCCTCATCCCCGGCAAAGTAGATGCTGCCCATGTTCCAGGCGATATTGACGCCTGCCATGGCAAAGCCATACATGATGTAGGCGATATAGACCAGGGCAACCGCCAGCCAGCGCACCTGCAGAAAGAGGGCGGAAGCGATGAACAGCGCCGGGAAAAATGCCAGCAGGCCAAAAAATATGCTGATGAAGCGGAAGGGATGCAGCTTGTCGTGCCATTTGCCCAGATAGGGCGACAGCAAGAGGATGGGCAACTGGGAAATGATGCCTTTGGCGATGAAGTTGCCGGTGTAGGTGAGCTTGAGCATATCCACCAGGAAGATGGGCAGCACGGGCTGCACCATGATGAAACCCATGCCATAGATGGAAAAGCTCCGCTCAAAAGAGGCAAAGGGTTTGTTGGTCTTTAGCAGTTTGAGGGAACGGCGGATGGGGTCGCGCATCGCGTCCCTCCAGTGAAGGGGGGCGCATTCGTTCCGGAGCAGGGGCTCCTGGATTTTTACCAGGGACAGCAGCAGCGAGGCAATCAGTCCGGCAACGGCAGTGATAGCCAATATCAGGCGGAAGGACTGCTCGTTGATATCCAGCATGCGCCCTGCCATAAAAGTGAAGCTGACGGCAATCAGCATGCTCAGGCTGGTGGTGTAGCCATAGACCTTGGCGCGCCGCTTCTTGTCTATGTTGCGTTGGTAGATGCTGTTCTGGGCGGGAATCAGCAGGGCATTGAAGGAAAACATCAGCGCCAGCAGGAGCATAAACTCGTTCATCCCGGTCAGCCAGAGTCCGTAAATCAGGCTGAGCCTGCCGAATACGCCTACCAGGATAAAATAGCGTGATTTGTGGCAGCTTTTTTCAAACAGGCGTCCCCACCAGATAGACATAAAATTGGAGACAGGCCAGACCATCGCCATGACGGTCAGCTGCCAGACTGCGGCATTCAGAGCTTTGCGTGCTATGATGTCCTGCGTCTGGTTCAGGCTGGTCACCACCCCGTTGAACAGGGCAGACCACAGCAGCAGACGGGCGGTCTGCTTTTCCACCGGGCTGAGATTTTTAAAGCGCATTGGTCTCCTTCTGAGTGGTACAAAGCTGGAAGGGACAATTGTTGTCAAGCCTGATAATCCGTAACTGCGGTGTATCACTTGACAATATTCGCAAGTGGCATATGAGGGTAAACAGCAATAAAAAGGGTATAAGGCAGGAACTATGCTGGAAGGAGTTATCGGCAAAGTCATGGCAGGCTGGATGTCGCTGTCTGCCCTGATGTTTTCACCCTATTCGGGCAACGAGCCTGCATTCAGGGCATTGCACCTGCGGGCAGGGGAAAGCTATATAATCCTGCAGGCAAAACTGGACAAGGCGTTTGACAATGACTTCCTGGACGTATTCAATTGCGGTAAGCCGGTGACCGTCAACTTTAAGATAGAAGTCCGCAACGGCAATAAAACGGAACATAGCTCCACTTACCGCCATACCGTCACCTATGACCCGATGAACGCTGTGTGGGAACTGGTGAAATCCGGCACCCGCCAGAGAGACATCATCACCACCTACCAGAAACTGCTGGCAGAGGTGAGTATGCTGGAATGCTCCATCCCGCGGGACGTGAACTGGAAACATGTGGAGTTCCGGGTGGAAGCCTGGCTGCAGCCGGTTCAGCTTACCCAGCCGGACAAAACAGTGGACCTGATGGTGTTGTGGAAATTCCGGCGTCCCGCCATAAAAAGCGCTTTTAACCTGCAGGCAACCAGTTGAGGTAAATTAATATGAGTATACGCCCTGGTCTGAGAACCTTTATCTTCGGGCTCTACGTAATCCTGTCCATCAGCAGCCTGATAGTGCTGAACCAGTATTTCCTGCACAAAACCAGCCAGATTACCAGCAGCGTCAACCAGATTCAGTTTGACGAATCCCTGCATAAACTGAGCTTCGCAACCCCGGCAGACAGCAGCGCAGCCAATGCCCTGATGCTGCGCTACCGGGAATCCATGCTCAATATCAGGATGGTGCTGAGGGAGACGCAGATATACTCGCTGCTGATTTTGATTGCCCTGATTGTGGGCTCAGGGGTGCTCTTTACCCTGATAATGCTGAGACTGAGCAAACCGCTGACGGAACTGAAAGATGCCACGGAACAAATCAGGCAGGGAAACTTTACCATTCACCTGCCGGAAAACGGCGTCCATGAAATGAAAGCGCTGAAGACTTCCTTCAACCGCATGTCACACGAACTGGAAACCACCCAGAAACGCCTGCTGGTGGCAGAAAAGGAAATGATCTGGAAGGACTTGTCACGTATCCTGGCGCATGAAATCAAAAACCCGCTCACGCCCATCCAGCTGGCGGTGCAGCGTCTGGAAGAAAAGCTGGAATCCGACCCGGACAAGCTGATGGATATGCTGCCGGACACGCTGAAGATAATCCAGCAGGAGATAGAAAACCTGCGTCTGCTGGCCCAGGACTTCAGCAGCTTTGCCAAGATAGCCCAGCCGCAGTTTGAGACCTTTGACCCCGCGGAAGCTGTGAAGGAGATAGTCTCATCCTATCAGGACGCCTATAATATCCGGCTGAACCTGGAAGCGGGACATCTCATCCGCTTTGACCGCACCCATTTTTACCAGATTCTGACCAATGTCCTGCAGAACGCGATTGACGCTTCCGAGCCGGACAGCCCCATAGAAGTGAATATCGGCACAAACAAATCGTTTGCCATCCTGGCAGTTAAGGATTATGGCATGGGCATCGAACAGGATGATATGAACCGCATCTTTGAGCCCTATTTCTCCCGCAAGAACAGGGGGACGGGACTGGGACTGGCACTGGTCAAACGGCTGGTGGAAGCCAACCAGTCGGTCATCCGGGCCAGAAGCAAAGCCGGGGAAGGCAGTGAATTTATCCTCATCATCGAGGATGTAAACGTTCGCCGCTCTTTCCTGAAAGAGGAAATATGAAAATACTGGTCATAGACGACGAAAAGAATATCTGCCTGACCCTGCAGGGCATCCTGGAGGACGAGAAGTATGAGGTGGCCTGCGCAGTCAGCGCCAGGGAAGGCGTGAAAACCTTTGACGACTTTGAACCAGACGTTCTGCTGCTGGACGTTAAACTGCAGGATGCCAACGGGATTGAAATCCTGGACGGGGTGATGAAATCCGACCATCCCATCCCGGTAATCATGATTTCGGGCAACAGCAGCATCAGTGATGCGGTCAAAGCCATAAAAATCGGCGCTTTTGATTTCCTGGAAAAACCCTTGAGCCTGCCCAAAGTGAAAATCGCGGTAAAGAAAGCGGTGGAATTCCGCCAGATGTCCCTGCAGATGAGCCAGTTTCGCGAGCAATATGCCAAAGACTGGTATATGGTGGGCGAGAGCAGGATAATGCAGGAACTACAGCAGGTAATCAACCGGGTGGCACCCAGCAACGCCAAAATCCTGATAACGGGCGAAAGCGGTACGGGCAAGGAACTGATTGCCCGGGCTATTCACGGACGCAGCCCCCGTTTCAACAACCCCTTCATCAAGTTCAATTCAGCCGCAATCCCGCGTGAACTGGTGGAAAGCGAACTGTTTGGCTATGAAAAGGGCGCATTCACCGGAGCAATCAAAAACAAGCGCGGTAAACTGGAAGAAGCAGACGGCGGCACCCTGTTTCTGGACGAAATCGGGGATATGGACCTGGCAGCCCAGGCAAAAATCCTGCGCGTCATCCAGGAAGGCGAGTTTGAACGGGTGGGCAGTAACCGCACCCATTATATCGACGTTCGCATCATCGCCGCCACCAACAAGGATCTGGAAGAGCTGGTGGCAACCGGAGCTTTCAGGGAAGACCTGTTTTACCGCCTGAATGTAGTGCCGGTGGTCAGTCCTCCCCTCCGGGAACGCAAGGAAGACCTCCCCTTGCTGATAGATTATTTCTCCAAAGCTATGGCAGTGGAAATGAAGACAACGGTAAAAAGCTTCTCCCCGGAAGCCCTGACCTATATGCAAAACCTGAGTTATCCGGGCAATGTGAGAGAGCTGAAAAACCTGGTGGAGCGCATCTACCTGCTTTGTGACCGCAGGGTCATCACCCCTGCAGACCTGGAGGCATGCTCCTGCATTTCCCAGACAGGGAGCAAAAGCGACGATTCCTCTTTCTGGAATGAAACCCTGCCGTTTGTGGACAAAAAGCATGCGTTCGAGAGCAGATACCTGTCCATCCAGTTAAAGCTGCACGGCAACAGCGTATCCAAAACTGCAGAGGCACTGGGCCTGCAACAGAGCAACCTGTCACGCAAGCTGCACGACCTGGGGATTTTATAGACAGTTCAGGGTGTAATCACTTTACCTGATAAAGCGGCTTTTCCCCTTTCAGAACTGCTATGGCGTTATCGGCAGCCAGCAGGGCCATGGCTGTGCGGGTCTCAATACTGGCACTGCCGATATGAGGCAGCAGGACAACGTTGGGCAATCCCGTCAGTCCGGGTTCCAGAGCCGGCTCATTCTCAAAAACATCCAGTCCTGCCCCAAAGATTTGACCATCTTTCAAGGCATTTACCAGCGCTTTTTCATCCACGATGGGACCACGCGCCGTGTTTACCAGAACTGCAGTGTTTTTCATCAGGCCAAATTCCCTTTCCCCAATCATATGTCTGGATCCGGGTGTCAGGGGTACATGGATAGAGATAAAGTCAGCTTCCTTCAGCAAGGTATCGCGGGGCACAAACTCTGCCTTGAAAGGTAAATCTGAAAGAGGCCCGGATGGCTTGTGGTAGATGACCCGCATACCAAAGCCAATCGCCCTGGCAGCTACTGCCTGTCCGATGCGTCCCATGCCCAGGATCCCCAGTGTCTTATGATGGAGGTCCATACCCAGCAGCAGCATCGGCTCCCAGCCGGGAAACCCCTCCTGTCTCATCATGCGGTCGCCTTCCATCACCCGGCGGGCTACAGACAGCATCAGCGCCCAGGCTAAATCAGCAGTGCTTTCGGTCAGCACATCAGGAGTGTTGCAGACCTTGATGCCGACCTGTCTGGCAAAGGTCAAATCTATGTTATTATATCCTGCCGCATAATTGCAGACGCCTTTGAGCTCAGGATTGGACTCCAGGACATCGCGGTCAATCGGATTGGTCAGCATGCTTAGCAAAACTTCGCACCGCTTCATAAAGGCAATGATTTCCCTTTTATCCATGTCCCTGTCACCGGCAAAGACTTCCACATCAGTGAAGTGCTCTTTAAGCCTGTCTATGCCGGGTTGAGGGATTCGGCGGGTTACAAATACACGCGACATATCTACTTCTTCCTCAACTGCAGCAGCGGGATATTCAGCTCTTCGGTTCCGGGAACGGCAAACAGACCATCTTTGATGATGAATGCCCTGCTGCCGTCCTTGCGGATGGCAGTGATGGACTGCAGCATTTCATAGGGCAGGGTTATGTCCGTATGCACCTGGGTATATGCCTTCATCGGGTCCTTCTTGCGTTTGCAGGACATCTCATTTTCCACTGCGATGATTTTCTTGCCATTCACAAAGTTGAAGTGGTCAACATCCTCTTCCCTGCTGTAGCAGGTGTCACCGACTGCAAAGTGAGGGCCCATCTTTTCGATGATGAGGATGGGCAGCAGGCCCAGGATGTCATAATCCCGGGCAATCTTATAGGCGGTAGTGTTGGTGCCGATGGCAAATTCCCCGATGGGCAGCGTCTTGTGCGGCATCAGCAGGTTTTCCTCCATAAAGCGGCGGTTTTTCTCCGCTTCCCTGAAATTGGTGCAGGAGTAATCCGCAATCATTCCGTCCTTGAAGGTGAGCATCAGGTTTTTGTATCTCAGGTTGCCCAGATAGATATCCTTCACGTGCAGCACGCCATTCGTACCTTTCAGCAGTGGTGAGGTGAATACTTCGCCCACCGGGATGTTGACGTCCGCCACGCAATTCTCAAAGTTCGTTTCTTTCGCAGGGTTTTTCAGCTTGTGCAGATGCACCATGATATCTGTTTTGTTAGCGCCTTTGCCTTTGACGTGGACATATTCCGCCGTATCCAGGACATCGATGATGTATTGCTGGATTCCTGCATATTTCATGCTGTCCAGCATATTTAGCTTAACGGTATCTGCAAAGATTTTACGGAAATCCTTTCCGATTTCCGGAGAGGGGAAGGCAATGATGCAGAAGCTTGCCTCATCCCTTCTGTAATGCTGGTAGATTATCTGTGAGGATTTGGCTGACATTTCCTGGCGCAATTGCATCTGTTCCGGACTTAGCCGGAAGGCGGCAGGATTGTGCTTCGGCTGGAACGGCTCTTCCCCGAACAGCTCCACATAGACGGGACCCGCCTGCAATTTCAGCACAGAGGACATCTGCTTCGTAACTTTCTCATAAGTCTTCAGGAATTTATCCAGATATGCCCTGTCAAAGAACACCGCCGAACCGAACCTGTGGTCATAATCAAACTGCTTGTTGAAGCTTTGCGTGTTTGGCTGTTTGACCAGCGCTTCCAGCCCGATTTTCTGCAGGTCTTTCACCAGCAGTCTGCCCAGCCGTTCCATACCGGCGGGAATCATCAGCATGGCATATTTCTTGATTTTGTAGGAGCGGTTACCGCGGATAAAGCCGTCCTCATATGATTTTACGATATAGCGGGAAAGCTCTTTCAGCTCTTTCTCGGGGTATTTGCTCATGTAGGACGCCATTTCCAGCACGTGTTTTGAAATATAAGTGCCATAGCGGTAGAGGTAGGAGAGGTCTGCCAGGTCTGCTTTCATAACGATATCCCGGAAATAGGTCTGCTCCGGACCAAACCGCCAATTCAGATTGAAGAGCTGCTGCTTTTCCATATCCGCCTCGATGAAAGTGCGGACCAGTTTTTTCAAGCGGAGGAAGGATTTATCCGTCATTCCGGATTTCCTCGCCTCTTCATACATATCCAGAAACAAACGGTTCATCCTGGCAAGCTCTGTGTAACTGCCCTGCAGGATAAGGGAGTGATAGCCCCTGAACCGGGCATAAACATGACACAGCAGGTTACCAATCTCCGTTCCGAAACAATCGGCGCAATGCCCGGGATTGGCAAAGCTTCCGTAGTAACCTGAATCCTTCAGCAGAGAAATTTCGCCGTAATACTCTTCCTGCATTGCCTGCAGTTTCTTGGGGCTGAATTTCTTTTGCTTCAGTCCGCTGCGGTAAAACTCTTCATAACGGCTTGCCCTGACTATCACTTTCTGCAGTGCCTCAAAATACTCCTGCACAGCGGGATTCGGCTTTTTTTGCCCAACAGGGGTTGGCGGGGCTACCTTGAGTTTGGAAATGGCGGCCAAACTCTGCTGCCACTCGCTTTTACCGGCTTTCATCCAGCTTTCCAGCTTCTTTGTGATGTCTGTCATGTTCACCTCTTTTCTGGCTGTAATTTTTCAATGTGTTTACCCAGATGTATGACGCTAATTCAGTCAATAGTTTTTTACCGTTTCCTGCTTCTTCCCTGCTTGTACCGGGAAGGATACGGGAAGGATGCGGGGAGAATCTCCCCGATACCCCCTCGCATCAAGCAGGCAAGAGACAAAAAAAAGCTGCCGGGAAAACCGGCAGCCTGTTTGGAGGGTAAGCTTTATATCATTAGCGGATGAGCATGAACTTGCGGGTGGTGGAGTAACCGCTGGAAGTCATCATCAGGTAATAAACTCCGGTGGAGCAGGCATCGCCCTTGTCGTCCCTGCCGTCCCAGGTGAAGGGATAAGCGCCGGCGTTGCGGACTCCGGAAGCCAGGGTTTTCACTTTTTGGCCGCGGAGGTTGTAAATCGCCACGTTGACGTTCTCAGCCTTGGAAAGCTCATATCTGCCGCTGAGAGACAGGATATCGGGATTGAAGGGATTGGGGTACAGCTTAATGAGGCTGGTCACTTCCGGCACTACAGTGGAATTGGTTCCGTCCGTGATGGTGATGCTGATGGGTCCGTAATAATCCGTGATTCCGTTTATATTCTTGTTTTCCAGCCAGTAAAACCAGGTACCGGGGGTAGCTTCCGTATCCAGGAAGTTGTAGTTGGTTTCCACCGAAGTGTTGGTGGCGGGAATCATATAGGGATTTACCAGGTAAGAGGATGATAAGGTGGCGGTATGGTTGCGGAAGATATTGAATCCCATGGCGTCTGTTTCAGACTGGGTGGTCCAACGGATATCCACGAATCTCTGGTGGGTAAGCTGGGCAGTGAAAGAGGAAAGCGTTACAGGTACAGTGGGGTCAAGGGTCGTGGCATTGCCTTCAGCTCCATAAATCAGATACATGGAAGTCAAGCCAGTGCCGTTATATTCATAGACCACCACCCAATAGTTGGTGACAGGCAGGAGATTGCTGACCGTCACGGAATTGCCGGTGCCGTTGTAGATGCAGTAGTAACCGCTTGCTCCCAACTGGGTGTCGGGCAGATTCCAGTCTGTGCTGGGGATATAGTCTGTGCCGTCAACCGGAGGAAGCGGCATGCCGATTCCCTGATGCAGGAAAGCCACGCAGTATTCGCCATCACCCCTGGTCCAGCTGATATTCATCTGGTGAACTCCCACATAGGGGAAAGTGACTTCAATGGGCGGTAAACTGGGGGGAACAGGTGCGCCGGGAGCCACACCTACAGTGTCCACGAAGAAAATCTTGGCGCCGGGAGGTGATGTCTGGGGAATCCAGCGCAGGTAAATGTATGAGTAAGCGGAAAGGTCCTCTATCTTTTGGGTCCAGCCATTTCCCGCAAACATCGGATAGCCGGGAATCGTGGTCCAGGGACCGCTCTGGCTGCTGGAATACTGTAAATAGAACTGGTAGTTGCCGGTGCCTTTCTTATGGTAATAGGTCAAAATGCCGGGGTTGACCAGCAGGGGGGTTATCAAGGCATCGTCAGTTGCGTCAAACTCAACGCAATAGGGAGCACTTTGCGGTGCTGTTGAAATGCGTGTAACGCCGTTGGCTACCCAACCTGCAGGCGGGAACACTGCTCCGTCAAAGTTTTCTGTGAATTGTGCATAAATAAGTGTTGTAAAAATAAAAAGCAAAAAAATAAGAAACAGCTTGTTCCTCATGTAATCCTCCAAACTATATATTAATCTCGTAATCCTCTATCTTAGTAATTCTTATGCGTTCAACTCTATTTTTATATTTAAAAAAATACTGTCAAGCTTTATCACTTAATCAGCACCACTTTTTTGGTGGAAGTAGTCTTTCCGGCTATCATGCGAATGAAGTAAACCCCGGAAGATACAGAGACGCCCCTGTCATTCTTGCCATTCCACTGCACCCTTTAGCCCACATATTCTATCTGACGATGTCCTTGAATGATGCTGAGGCGGTTTGATGATTCATATTCTTCACCTGTCGCAGACCTTCCGCAGAGCCATGTAGCGATTAAAGAGTTGACCGTGTTGAACCAGATAAAATATCATACCGGCAGAAGGCTATCTGAGGGGTCATACATGCTCCCTTCTTAGTGAGTTGTCGCGGAGATGTCCCGAAGCGTCCCGAAGAAAACCCGGTCATCTTCGGGGCATCTTCGGGACATCTCAGTGGGCAAGATATGAGAAAGGGGTCAGTTTGCGGCAAGTATGGTGTCTTTTTTGCAACAAATTCAATTGAGATAAATTACCCGGAAATGAGGATTGTATGACCAGACCTGTCACCTTTTTGCTGATAATACTGGCAGCACTGTCGCTCAGTGTGCTGCACGCCTATCATCCGCCCCTGAGGGTGGGTTATGACGCCCTGCCTGCCCTGGAGCGTTTTGAAAGAGCTGATTCCGCCACAGGATTTGACGTTACCAAGTACGAAATCACTCTGGCAATCAATGACCAGACGCACTTCATCAACGGCAATGTCAAGGCGTATGTGACTGCTGAGTCGGCACTGACCGGGCTGGATTACAACCTGATAGGACTGACCGTTTCGCAGGTGCTGGTCAATGATGAGGCGGCAACTTTCACCCACCAGAACGGCATCCTGCACATCAACCTCAGCGCATCCGCCGGACAGGAGATTACCACTCAGGTCTTTTACAGCGGAGTTCCGACCCTGTCTCCCGCACCCTATAACATCGGGATGATTTTCGGCGGGAGCACCGTATTCACCATCTCCGACCCTGATGCGGCGCGCTATTGGTGGCCCTGTTATGACCATCCGTGGGACAAGGCGATAGTGGATTTGCACATCACCATGCGGAGCGATTGGCTGGTGGCTGCAAACGGGCTGAGGGACAGCATCGTGGACAACGGAAACGGCACCAAAACGCACCACTGGCTGGGAAGCAATCCGATGACAACCTACCTCGTCTGCTTTACAGCCGGTCCTTATGTGGAAATCAACCAAATGGCGGGAAATGTCCCAATCCAGAACTTTGTAACCCAAAACCAATACAATAACGCCCTGACGGACTTTTCCACCCTGCCTGCCATACTGCAGTTCTTTGAAACGCAGTTCGGTCCCTATCCCTTTGAGAAATACGGAAATGCGACGGTAAGCATGACCACCTATGGAGCGATGGAGCACCAGACTATGACCACGCTGGGTTCGCAATTCATCACAGGCAACCACTCGGGTGAACTGGTGATTGCGCATGAACTGGCGCACCAGTGGTATGGCAACTGCGTATCCTTCCTCACTTTCAAGGACGTCTGGCTGAGCGAGGGCTTTGCCACCTATTCGGAAATGCTCTGGGTGCACGAAAGGGATGGCTGGACCGCTGCCTGCAACTATGTGAACAGCAGTTATCACCAGTATTACATAAACTTTGAGAATGCCTACAGCACGCTTCCCAACATCATCTACGACCCGCCCTTCAACTACTATTTCTATCCGCAGTCCTATGAGAAAGCTGCTTCCGTATTGCATATGCTCCGCCTGAAAATCGGCAATGCCTCCTTTTTCCAGCTTATTCAGGACTGGGTAAGCACCTATCACAACGGAAACGCCATCACTTCTGAGTTTCAGGCAATGGCGGAACAAATCAGCGGAATGGATTTGGAGCAGTTTTTCCAGCAGTGGATATACTCACGCGGGCTTCCTTCGGTGCAATACACCCTTCTGAAGCATCCGGAACTGTCCCTGGGCAAAGTCTCCGGAAAAAGCACCAGCACTACGGGAACTCAGTTTACGCTGGATATCCCGTTCCGGGCAAATGGACTGGCAAATGGAGATTCGTTAATCTTCATAGCAAGCCCGGTCGGCTCTGCCACTACATTCCCGCTGGCAAACGGTTCGCCAGGCTATACGGTAACGGGGGTTGACCCCAATCACTGGGTGCTGGTACGGCAGTATGAACAGAAAGACGTGGTGCTGACCAACTGCATGGCATCCAATCAGATGGTCTATCTCACCTGGAACAGCTTTGAACAGATTCCCGGCTTTGCGGGATATCACGTCTTCCGCAGGTCTGCCGGTGAAACGGACTTTATGCAGATGACTGCTGACCCTATCGGGACAAACAGCTATTTTGACAATACCGTGCAAAACGGCACGCAGTATTTCTACAAGGTATGCGCAGCAGATGGCGAAGGTTACCAGACCTTCGGTTCAAACACGCTGAATGCCACCCCGATTGAATTCCCGTTTGACTGGGGCATGCTGGTGGTGGACGAAACGCGTGACGGCACCGGTTCTCTGCTCTCGCCGACCGACGCCATGGTGGACGATTTTTATGCGGCAGCGCTCTCACCCATCCCCTATTCGCAATGGGATTACGCTACCCTCGGAGCGCCGACGCTGAATACGCTAAGCCATTATCCGCTGGTGCTGTGGCATTCCGATGACTTTAGCCAGATACAAATCAGCACCTGCGAAAACGTGCTGAGCAGTTATCTGCTGGGGGGCGGAACCTTGGTCATCTCCGGCTGGAAAGTGCCGGGAGCATTTTCGCAGACCTTTATAGATACCTGGTTTGCCGGCATGGAACTGGTCTATGATAACGGAGCGGTGCTGATTTCCGCACAGTCAGGCGTTTACCCCGCGCTGGTTCCTGACCCGGAAAAGCTGACTCCCACCTGGAACGGTTTACTTTCCATGGTCTATACTTTTGGTAACACCTTCAACAACCTTTACACAGCACAGATGACCGCCGGTGCTGCGGGTGCGGGACTTCCCATCGCCGTGAGGTATGACAATGCCGGAACGGTGGTACTGTTTGGCGCTCCGCTTTATTATATGCAGCCGGAAGGCGTGCGGGGACTCATGCAGCAACTGATTCCGGAACTTCTGGAAGTCTCTGTGGCGGACAACTCCCTCACTCCACCGGCTCCGCTGTCTATTGCCTGCTATCCCAATCCCTTCAGCGGAGACCTGACCATTGAATTAAACCGCAAACTGAGCCAGCAGAGCAGCCTGAAAGTATATAACCTCAAGGGTCAGTTGGTTGCCGATATCGCAATTTCCGCTCTGGTAAAAGAAGGTAATCCGCTGAACTGGGACGGCAGGGACAACAATGACAAGCCGCTCCCCGCCGGACTTTATCTGTTGCGTCTTTCAGACGGCAATTCATTTGTCAGCAGAAAAGTCATCTTGCTGAAGTGAGCGCCGGTTCAGGGGAAATTACTGTAAATTTAGCATTGACACGAAACGCAACCCTGTTGAGGTTGATTCTGATAGTTAAGAAATAGGTTGTAACTTGCAGCCACCCTGACTAAGCGTCCGGGTGGCTTTTTCTTTTATGAGCAGAGGATTGGGAATATGAAGAGAATAATCGTGATATTGGCAGGAATCATACTGCTGCTGGGTGTCGTCTCCTGTGGGAAGGATGCCTCAGGCGGCAAACTGCGGATTGGCATCATCAAGCCTTCCATAGACCATCTGCCGCTGTCGCTTGCGCTCAGCAAAGGTTATCTGGATGCGGATAAGATAGAACTGATTCATTTCACATCGGGCTGGGAAACCCAGGAAGCCATCACGGCAGGCAGGATTGACCTCGCCATCATGCCCTTCACTTATGCCTGGACGGCTGTGGAAAAGGGCTATAAGGTAAAGATTTTGTCCTGCCTGGAACGTGAAACAGACGGCATCCTGACTTCTTTGGATATCACAGAACTGCCTCAACTGAACGGACAAAGAATCGGTCTTCTGCGAGCCAGCACTCTGGAGATTCTGATGCAGGACGTGGCTAAGTTTGAAGGAATTTCCTACGAACCGGTCTATTTCCGCACCCCGACTGAACTGGTGGCAGCGCTTCAAAGCCGGGAAGTTTCCGCTATCGTCTGCTACGTCCCTCTTATCCAGAAGCTTAGCAACCGGTATCATGTTCTGCACTGGTTTGCCGAGACCTACCCCGGGCATCCCTGCTGCGACCTGGTGGCAACTGATGAAGCCCTTACCTCCTATCGCTCCAGGATAAAATCCGTTACATCTGCTATGGAAAAAGCCATAGACGACATCAGCCGGCCGGATGCAGAAGTGTTTTCCCTGCTTGCAGAACTCTACGGTCTGGATGAGCTGCAGGCATTGGGAGCGCTCAAACATACCGTGTTTAACCTTTCCCTGACCGAGGCGGATAGGATGTTTGAGCGTCGTATGATGGAGTCCTTTGTACAAAACGGGTATCTGAAGAAATTGCCTGAAGACGGACTTGTTTACGCCAGATAGGATAGGAATAGCGTGAATATCGCAACTCTAATGAACGATATCTGCTGGTCCTTCGGCAGGGTGGCTTTTGCCTCTGTGATCTCCTGGCTGTGCTGCATCTGCGTCGGAATCGTGCTTCATAAGTTTAGGCTTCTTTATAAAATCTTCTTGCCCCTGATAAACTTCTTACGGCAAATTTCGCCCTTTGTCTGGTTGCCTTTTGCCATTCTGTTAATCGGACTGGGAGAGATTCCCATTGCCATCGTGCTGTTCACTGCCATGTTCTTTCCGGGAGTAATCATGGTGTTTGAAGCAATCGAAAGCTTTCCCCGGGATATTCATGAAGAAGCTGTCACTTCTGGTGCGAATCACTTTCAGATGGTGTTTCTTATCGAATTACCCGTCCTCTGGAAACAACTGGTCAATATCTTCCGTATCCTGTGGTCGGTGGGCTGGTCAACCGTGATTGCCGCCGAAATGCTGGGCGTTTCCAGGGGACTGGGATTCCGTCTGCTGGACTTCCGTTATCTGCTGGAGTACCAATCCATGCTTATCTATATTGCTGTCATCGGAGTTATCGGGATAGCCAGTGACAGGTTAATCCTCCGTTTTACCCGTGCCGATTAGACAGGCATATTTCATTCTGATATGCAGATAAGCAATTGCCGGGTTGTAAGATTTTGCTTGACAGTAAACCCCCAGATTTATTCCTGAGATTATAACTGGCTGATAATGAGTTGAATATCACTTCCGTCGGTTAGTTTTAACAGTGTAACCAAGTTTCTTATAGAAAGAATAAATGTAATATAAGGAGTTAACCATGACAAAAGCCGATTTAGTAAAAATCATCTCGGAAAACACAGGCATCATTCGCAAAGATGTTGCTGTGGTTGTTGATTCTCTGCTTAAGTCAGTGAAAGACAGCCTGATTGAAGGTAATCACATCGAAATCCGCGGTTTCGGCACATTCAAGCTGAAAACCCGCAAACCCCGCGTTGGACGCAACCCCAAGACTGACCAGAAAGTGCCCGTTCCCCAGAGAACTGTCCCCACTTTCAAATTCTCCCGCGATTTCAAGGTTTCCGTTGTAAACGTCAAGACCGCCAAGTAAGCACGGAGTGAAGAATGCCTTGCGGTAAGAAGAGAAAACGTCACAAAATAGCCACTCACAAGCGCAAGAAACGCCTGCGCAAGAACCGTCATAAAAAGAACAAATAAAAGACTATAGGCTGTCAGCTCAGGTTGGCAGCCTTTTTTTTGGATACACAGCTTTTCTGGATATGTCTATTGCTGATTTCACATAATCAGCTTTCTGCTTGACAATCCGTTTAATCCCTCCAAAATAGATACTGAGGTAACAAATGATAGAAGTATTATGCGAGAAATGCGTAGGTTGCGGACTATGCGTCAAATCCTGCGCCTATGAAGCCATCACTATTACAGACAAGCTGGCTGAAATCAATATGGACAAATGCGTCCTGTGCGGAGCCTGCGTACAGGACTGTCCCTTTGACGCCATCATTATACGACGTAAAGAAGCCGAAAAGATAGACAAGACCGCCTTCAGCGGTATCTGGGTCTATGCCGAGCAGAGGGATGGCATCATTGCCCCCGTCGTTCTGGAACTGCTGGGTAAAGCCCGTGAACTGGCGGAAGATATGGATGCTGAGCTCTCCGCCGTGCTCCTGGGACACGAAGTCGGAAACCTGACCGGCGAGCTTATCGCCTATGGCGCGGACAAGGTCATCGTGGTTGACGACCCTGCTCTCAAGCATTTCCAGGATGAATTATATGCAAAAGCCCTCGCTGTCCTGATTGAAAAGCACAAGCCTGCTGTGGTGCTTGCCGGCGCTACTGTGATCGGCAGGTCTTTCATTCCCCGTGTTGCCATCGACGTTCACACAGGTCTGACGGCTGACTGCACAGGACTCGGCATTGATACAGAGACCGGAAATCTGCAGCAGACCCGTCCTGCCTTCGGCGGAAACATCATGGCAACCATCCTCACGCCAAATCACCGTCCCCAGATGGCAACCGTCCGTCACCGCGTTTTTGACCCCCTCACCCGTGACGACTCCCGCAGCGGAATCGTGGTCGAGGAATCCATAGATTTTGATACAATCGAGCAAAATACCCAATGGCTCGGCTTTGAAAAGGAAAAGACCACCCTGGTCAACCTGACCGAAGCCAACATCATCGTTTCCGGCGGCCGCGGACTGAAGGAAGCCAAGAACTTTGCAATGCTGGAAGAACTGGCAGAAGCAGTGGACGGAGCCGTGGGAGCCAGCCGAGCCGCAGTTGACGCTGAGTGGATTGCTTATGCGCACCAGGTGGGACAGACCGGCAAGACCGTAAAGCCCAATATCTACATCGCCTGCGGTATTTCCGGTGCCATCCAGCACCTGGCAGGTATGTCTTCCTCGGATTATATCATTGCCATCAACAAGGACACTGATGCCCCCATTTTCAAGGCAGCTGACCTCGGAATCGTCGGCGACCTGTTTGAAATCGTACCTAAATTAGCCAAAAGGATAAAAGAAATCCGCAAATGAAGATTAAGCCTGCGGTCAGCGTCATCAGCCCGGACCGTATCGAGCCGGATATTGAGCTCCTGCTGAAGATTAAAGGCGACTTTGTACCGGAAGGGGAGCTCGATGCCAGCAGCGCCTATGCTTACGCGCCTTTTATCAATGCCCATGACCATCTGGTAGGAAACTGGTTTCCCCGTTCCGGCGACAAACGCCCCTACCCCAATTCCCACATCTGGGTGGAAGACATGCGCCATTCCTTTGCTGTGGAGGAACGCAACAACTTCTGGGTAAACGACGGCTCTTTCAAACTGACTGAACCCAATGCCTACGCCCTTTGCCAGCTCGGCGCTTACAAAAACCTGTTCAGCGGTACCGCCATTGTGCAGGACCATTCGCCTAACCAGCCGGACTCCTATTACAAAGGGTTCCCCGTCACTGTCCTCAAAAAATACCGCCAGAGCCATTCCATCACCCTCGGAAACTGGTGGGGAGGCGGAACGGCTGAAGAGGAAATGGCTCATTCCAAAGGGCAGATGCCTTTCATCATCCATCTGGGGGAAGGCACCGATGAACTGACCAAATCAGAATTCGCCAAGCTGAAAAAACGCAACCTCCTGCAGCCAAACCTGATGATAATCCACGGCATTGCCTTGACAAAGGCGGAGCTGAAAGAGATTGCCGCCGTCGGAGCCAGTATCTGCTGGTGTCCGACCTCCAATTTTTACCTGATTGGCAAGACCCTGGACATCGAATCCTGCCTGAAGCTTGGAGTAAATGTCGTGCTGGGAACCGATTCCACCCAGACAGGCGGTATAAACCTGCTGGACGAATTTGCCCATGCCCATGAAAAGTTTCCCGAAATCCCGCTTCAGACACTCTATGCCATGATTACGGTCAATCCCGCCAAAGCCCTGTTTCTGCCTGCGGACAAAGGCATCCTTCATCCCAGAAGCACTGCCGACCTTCTGCTGATTGACGCCGTTGAGCGCGACCCCCTGCAAAACCTGCTGGAGGTAAGCAGCGAGCACATCCGTCTCCTGCTGCATAACGGAATCCCGCTTTATGGCGATGCCAAGTGGCTGGAATGTTTCCAGACCGTTCCCGCCGATTACACCCAGTTCAGGGTGGGCAGACGCGAGAAATTCGTTATCGGCGACCCCATGGAACTGAACGACCGCATAGACGCCGTGCTCGGTTATCACAAGGACTTCCCCTACCTGCCGTTCTGAGCCGACTATGAACATCTGCGAAATCTTTTTCAGCTTACAGGGTGAAAGCACCCGCGCCGGCCTGCCCTGCATCTTTATCCGTCTGGCAGAGTGCAACCTGCGCTGCAGTTACTGCGACACCCAATACAGCTATGACAAAGCGCAGGATATGGGCATTGACCGCATTCTGGAAGAAATCCGCCCCTATAACAGCACTTTGGTGGAAATCACCGGCGGCGAACCTTTGCTCCAGCCGGATGCCCTTGAACTGATGAGACGACTGAAGACGGCAGGTTACACGATTTTACTGGAAACCAACGGCTCCCAATCCATCCAGGCCGTACCCGCCGGAGTGCATATCATCATTGATGTCAAAACCCCTTCCAGCGGTCACCCTGACAGCTTTCACCTGCCCAATCTGCGATGGTTGGAACAGGGACGCGACGAAATCAAGTTTGTGGTCTCAGACCGGGCTGATTTTGACTTTGCGCAAAACTTTATCCAGGCTCACAAACTGGAAAACCATATCCTGCTCATCTCCCCCGTTTCCGGCAAACAGGACCCTGCCCTTCTAGCCGGCTGGATTATGGAATCCGGACTGCCCCTTCGCCTCAATCTGCAACTGCACAAAATCCTCAATCTGAAATAACGCCCTTTTACCAAAATCTTCCCCTGTATTTTCCTCATCTCTTCCTTTGATTCTCTTTCCCTTTTCCTTGCCTTTTCCCCACTTCTTCCTTACTGAGATGTCCCGAAGATGCCGCGGAGATGACCGGGTTTTCTTCGGTCGGCTTCGGGACATCTTCGGGACATCTCATAGAGCAAGAGGCAGGCAAGATGACTGGAAGAATATAATGCGCAGATAAGAAAAAGGGTGGAGTCTGGCTCCACCCTTTTAGCTTGTTTATGTTCCCGCCTGAGCAGGAACGAACTAGTTGTTAAGTTATCATTTGAGCAGCATCATACGGCGGTTTGCCTTGTAATCGCCTGCCTGCATCCTGTAATGATAGATACCGCTTGCAACGGGCTTGCCGTGGTCGTCCCTGCCGTTCCAGACTGCAGTGTGATGGCCATTGTTTTTCAGTTCATTGACCAGGGTGCGGATAAGCTGGCCCTTGGTGTTGTAAATCTCGATACGAACCGGCTGCTGTCCCTTGATGTCATAACTGATAATGGTCTCCGGATTGAAGGGATTGGGATAATTGCCCTTCAGCTCTGTCTTCACTATCTCTACTTCAGTCTCAATGCCTGTGGACATCACGAAGTTGCAGATGGTGGTCTGGTTTTCTGTGATGACGATATTCTCGTTGGTCATTGGATTGAATCCCGCTGCAGTACAGGTCACAGCATAGGTGCCCACCGATACCTGCATGGAATAGACACCGCTGGCATTGGTGGTGGCATTGAAAGCACCGGCTGCGACAGTGGCTCCCATAATGGGGATATTAGCGGAAGTGCGGACTACACCGGTCAGGGTGCCGACAGATTGCGTTCCGACGGTAATCGGATTGGAGAAAGCCGCCAGAGAAAACACATCATTGGTATAAATGGACTTCACCGCCCATTTGTAGGTTCCGGCCGGCAGTGCCGGGGTTCCCGTATCGGAGTAGCTAACCGCTGTAATCATCTGGGGGGTCAGCAATGTCCAGGTCTGCTCGTTCTGCTCTTGTCCGTTTAACAGACGCCATACTTTATAGCCCTGCAGTGAACGGGTGCGTTCCCTGGAAGTTCTGGCTTCGGCGGCAATCCTGGATACGGAAGGATTGAGCGAGACGGAATCATTTGCCTTGCTAATGGCAGCAGTAGTGAATACAGGCTGCGGGATTTCCTTGTTTTTGGAAGCAGACTGCATGGTCAGGGATTCCAGGGGCAACCGCATAGTGGTCGTCGTATTGCTGACCTGGATATTATCGATGAACCAGTTGTACCACATACCGTCGTTACTGGGAGGATCCTGGGCATGCCAGGCCAGCTTTATCTGCTGCCCTGTGTAATCCGCCAGACTGATGTTAACCGGCGTCTGATAGGCATTCCATCCGCCTGTAAGGGTAGAAGCGTCCCAAAGTACATTCCAGGTGTTACCGTTGTTGTTGGTAATCTTTACATAGTAATGGTCGCCGTTCATGGAGCCGTAGAAGCAGTAGGTGTCAAAGGTAAGCGAAGCTCCCTGCGGGCAGTTGAAAGCAGGGCTCTTCAGCCACTCGTCCTGATGGTTATAATCCCACCAGAAGCCAGCCTGCCAGAGGCCATCGGTCGGCGTGATATTAGTGGTCCCGCTTGTGATGGCACCTATCCTGCACCAGGTGGGGTAGACACCCACGGTGTTGGGAGGTCCGTTGTTGGTAATCGTGCGTGTCCAGTCCGTAGGCGGGAAAGTGGTGCTTTCAAAGCTCTGGTCAACATCCACAGCCCCCGGGTCCGGAGCCAGCCAGGTCACATTCACAGAAGCGGGCTCGGTTACCACCGTTGCATTGACGTTACGGGGAGTATAGGCTATCTCGCTAAGGGTGACAGTTCCCATATTATGGTTGGCTGCACCTACATTTATGGTTCCGTTGAATACCTGGTATCCCAGGGAACTGGCTATGTACTGATAAGTCTGGTTTGCATAAACGCCCGGTATAGTGAAGACTCCCTGGGCATTGGTAGTGGCCTGGTAGTTTTCATATCCGGTCAGTTGGATGGTAGCTCCGCTCAAGCCAATGGTGGGAGCATCGCTGCCTACAATCGTTCCTGTGACACTCACAGTCGGCATCTGCTGCAAAGTGAAATTCTGCACTACCGTGCTGTCCTCGGGGATGGTGACGTTCACCGTCTGAGCAATGTAACCGTAACGGCTGGCAGAGACCTGGTAATCACCTGCTATGATATTTTGTATCAGGTAGTTGCCCTGGGCATTGGTAGTGACCTGAGCACCGCCGACTATCCCTACATTGACGTTATTGAGGGGCTGGTTACCAGCGCCAAGCACCGTTCCGGTCAGATGTCCCACACCGCCGGGAATTACCAGGAAACTAGTCTTGGGGAACTGACCTGTTAACATTCCATCGTCAGTAGGGGGTGATGCCGGGTCATAATCATTCCAGTCGCTCCAGGCATTTCTGCTGCGGTTGGTTCCGATGGTCTGGCAATAGAACTGGTCCATAGAACTGTAGTATTGCGCATCCATAGGCCTTTCCACCATCATCACCAGGTTGCCTTCCAGATAGAGGAAAGGTTCCGGGAAGGTCATGGTTATCAGGTTTTGCCCGGAAGGAAAGTTCACATTACCGCTGAATACTGCGGTCATCTGGGTTGATGGTATCCAGCCGGTTCCCAGATTGGATTGCGTGGTGGTTCCCAGCCAGATATTGGTGGGCATGTTCATCAGGGTGGATGAGAAGTTGCTATAGAAGGATACGCCTGTTATCATTCCGATAAAGTTCAGTTCGGTGGAAAGATATACTGTTTCAAACAGGCTGTTCATGTAATACATATCCATGGGTATGCGGGCGAGCTCAGTTCCATCCCCGATGGTGACGACCATGGTGCCCGCCGCCTGGACGGAGACATTGAGGTTGGGGGTCTGGTCGTTAAGGTTGTTCTGGTCTCCGGTCAATACCACTTTCCCGTAGATAAAGGTCAGTCCCTGAGTGGCTGGCGCCCAGGAGAGCTGGACGTTGGCTGCCATGCCCGGATTGACGGCAGGTCCGGCTACCGAGGCAATTTCTATGTCACCTTCCCGGAACAGCTTTACTGTGTAATCATCTTGGGGGTTAGTACCCCAGTTGAAAACAGTTACGTTATAGTTGGATGTCATTCCGACGGAAGGTGTGGTGTTTCCGCTGATGGAAAGGGCTGCCAGGTCGTTCTGGGGAGTCGTCTCAATAGTAACATTATCAATATAGATCGATTGGTAGGTGCCTCCCTGTCCATGCCTGAAAGCGATGTTTTGTCCTGCGCCGGTATAGGTCTGGAATCCGACCACATACTCTGCATAGGCATTGGTGAGGTTTATGGTCTGGATTGCCTGGAAAGTCGCAGGATTGGTGACATCGGAGATAACTCCCACCTGCAGCAGGTAACCTGTTGACCCCCTGGCCCAGAACTTTGTTCTCATGGTGTTCACCGGAAGGGTTGAAACCAGCGGAGGCGCAATAAGAATCAGGTTTGAGGTCGTGCTGTCCATGTTATACATATATATGCTGTTGGGCGTGCTGTAAGGCAAACCGGTAGTGGTCTGGACAACCCCGTTCGTTCCGGCTGGCTGCACAATCTTCTGCCAGTCAATCGGAAGATAAGGAACAGCTGCCGTATCGAAGTTCTGGAAGTAAGGTGAAGTATATATGGTGGCATCAACCGCTGTTCCCTGCAATGGGACTATGTGCTCCGTCCTGCTTCTGCCGAGGTTGTCGGTGATAGCTATGGCAGCGGCATGCGCGCCGGCGGCAGTCGGCTGGTACCTGAGCGTAAAGGAGGCATTCTGTCCGGAATTCAGGGTTATGGGAAGCGCCGGCAGGTTTTGCAGGTTGTACATTGGGCTGCCGTCCAGGACAATGGTATTCACTGTCAGAGGCGCTCCGCCTGAGTTGTATATCGTGAATACCTGGGTATTGGTGGAATTCATCAGCACCGTTCCGAAATTCTTGGAAGCAGGCGCTACACCGAAGAGCGGGTCAGGTCCTGTGGGAGCAAAGAACAGTGTGGTCTTGGGATACTGCCCGGAAAGGTATGCCCCGGCTGGCGGATTATTGGGATCGTATGTGGTGCCGTCACTGTATATCGTTAAGCTGTTGTTCAGGGTCCCGGTCTGTGCCTGGAACCTGTCTAAAGAACTGTAATAGGTGGTATCCATAGGACGGTTTACCATCATCACCAGGTTTGTTCCGGCATATGGGAAGGGAGTTGACAGCGGTATGGTGATGGTGTTGCTGCCGGAAGGGTAATTCACCGTTCCGTCATACACCAGAGTAAGCTGGGTAGCTGGTATCCAGCCACCTGTTAGCTCGTTCAGGTTAGTCATCCCCAGCCATATCTTGGTGGGCATGTTTGGCAGGTTGGTCATAAAGTTGTTATAGAAGGCAATACTGGTTATCTGTCCTCCCGCCGGGATATCAGACGCCTGGAAGATGGTTTCAAACAAGCTGTTTCGCCAGTAGAAATTGACAGGAATATTAGCAAGCTGGTTGCCGTCTCCGATGGTGATTGCCGTAGTGCCCTGAGCCTGGACAATCACGCTGAAGTTTGGACTGCTGTCGTTAAAGGTATTCTGGTCGCCGGCTAGGACGGTTTTGCCATAGATATATGATACGCCTGCCACTGTCGGAGTCCAGGCAAGCGTGAAGGTTGCTTCCGCACCGGGATTAATCAGAGTACCGGCAACTGACGCCACTTCTATGTCACCTTCCCTGAACAGCTTCACCTGGTAATTGGACTGCGGGTTCGTACCCCAGTTGTAGATGGTGACTGTATAGTTGGATGACGTTCCCACTGAAGGAGTGGTGTTACCGGAAACGGAAAGCGCTGACAGGTCATTCTGGGGAAGCAGTTCAATCGTGACGTTATCGACAAATACCTGCTCCCATCCGTTAGTATTGCCGTGCTTTATGGCAACGTACCTGCCTGTTCCTGTATAGGCAGCCAGCGAGATAATGTGTTCCGTCCAGACCGTGCCGGTATTGACTGTCGCCAAGGATGTGAACGTAGCAGCATCGGCAATATCTGCTATGATACCCACCTGCAGTGTGGATGTGGACTGTCCTCTTGACCTGAACTTTATCCGCATGTCATTAAGAATCAGTGCCGGAGCCAGAGGTGGCGAGATAAGAATCACATTAGCAGTATTGCCGGACCCGTTATAGAGCATAACGCAATTGGGCTGACTGAATGGATTGTTTGTAACTGTTGTAACACTGGCATTCATTCCGGGGGTTACCAGCCGATTCCAGTCAACCGGAATGTTGGGAGTAGTCACATCATCAAAGTTCTGCACATAGGGCGAGGAGTAGATATTGGGGTCAACGCAGTTACCTGTGAGCGGAATCGTATGTGTCGTACGGGTCAGGTTATCGGTAATGGTAATCGTGCCGGTGTGCGGTCCGGCAGCAGTCGGCATATAGCTGCCGGTGAATCCGAAGGACTGCATTGAACCCAGCGTGGCCGGCAGGGTGGGAAGATTGCTGAGCCCGAAGAAAGGACTTCCCGAGATTGTGATGCTGTTCACCGTCAGGGTGCCGCCACCGATGTTTACCACGGTAAACGGCTGGTTGTTAACCGAGTTTATCAGCACTGTGCCAAAGTTCTTGCTCTCAGGCGCAACTCCAAACTGCGGGTTGGTTCCGCCGGCTGTGAAGTAGAAAGTTGTCCTGGGGAACTGACCGGTCAAGGTGCCCTGACCGACTGGAGGGTTATTGGGGAAATACTCCGTCCCGTCCGCATGGATTTCCAGGGAACGGTTAGTTCCTACTGTCTGGCAGTCAAACACATCCTGAGAACTGAAATAGGTGTTATCCATCGGACGGTTCACCATCATCACCAGATTACCGCCTCCGAAGATGAAAGGCGTGGCAAAGGGTATCATTATCATATTCTGTCCGGAAGGGTAATTCACCGTTCCGTCATACACCAGAGTAAGCTGGGTAGCGGGTATCCAGCCGCCGGACAGGTCAGTCTGGGTAGTAGTGCCCAGCCATATCTTAGTAGGTTTATTGGGTAAGTCCGTGACGAAGTTATTATAGAAGGAAACTCCTGTTATCAGACCTGCCAAGGTCATTTCGTCCGCCTGATAAATGGTTTCAAACAGGCTGTTCATCCAGAACATATTGACAGGCATATTGGCAAGCTCTCCACCTGCCCCGATAGTCAGGGCAACGGTTCCTGCCGCCTGGACGATTACATTCAGGGGTTGCGTGTTGTTGTTCTGTGGATATTCATCCCCTGCCAGCAGAACATTGCCGTGGATTGTGACGGCGCCGGCAACCTGGGGAGTCCAGGGAACCACTACCGTCTGGATGGCGCTGGCATTAATAGCGGGACCTGCCACAGAAGCCAGGACATCTGTACCCATCATTATCCTGACTGAATAATTGCTTTGAGCGTTGGTGCCGGAGTTCCTAACTGTTATGGTATAATTGGAAGCACTCCCCTGCGTGGGAGTCAGATTGCCTGTGATGGATAGCGCTGCCATGTCGTTGGGAGCAGGTGCTATCACATCAAAGACATACTTAACGCCATTGCCCGGCCAGGTGCTGACACTAGTATTTTCAGTAGTATAAGAAGCCGTGGCTGGGGTTCCGGGGGTAACGCTGTAATAATTGTTCGCTCCGCCGGGCACCATATTGATGCCGATGGAGGCAGAGGCATTGGAAGGCGCAGCACTGCTGGTGCCATAGACAAATTCTATCTTGCCTGATTCATAAAACCAGACTTGGAAATTGTGTTGATTACCTGACCAATAGTTCCACTGCAGGTTTTCATACTGAACCACGAAGGTGCGGTTGGGGGCCGTACCGGAAGTGAGGTACTGGCATCCGCCGCCGCCTAAGCTGGTGTCGTCCCACAGCGGAGCTATATATGGAAAGTCGGTGGTGGCTGACAACTGGTTGGATAGGTTGCTGTGCGGAGCGGCAGTGCCCAGTCCAATCCAGCCGTTGGATGATACTTTCACCTGGGTGTAGGAGTTCATGCCGTAAGGAAAGGTGAAGCCGATGTTGATGGCATCCGAAAGCATGTCATCGCCCAGGATGGTAGTGATGGCAGTGCCGGTTATCGGCGTATAGGTTGCCGTACCCTGTGAAAAGAGGTAGTGTTCAAAGATGGCTCCCTGCAGAAATCCGCAGAGAAGCACCACAAAAGTTAAAAGTAAAATCAGTCTTTTCATGATGGATCTCCCTCGTGTTCGTTATTTATGTGTTGATTTATTAGACGCTTGTATCTTGAATGCTCTGATGAAAAGCTTTTAGCTAAACTCCATTTTGTCATCGTCTCTCTCTTTCATCTCAGATGATTTGTCGGACCGATTTAAACAAAATCTTATACGTACACCAGTGTACATATGCTTTTAAGCATTTATATCTTTTCTGATAAATGTGTCAAGAAAAAGTATTGTTAACCAATCCACCCATTTCTTGCCCGCACATCCACAGGGAAAAACTAACCTGAAAAAGCGCCCTCTATAATACTGAGCCGAGGAT
>DIKQ01000001.1 GCA_002424605.1 Cloacimonetes bacterium UBA5614
GACCCAATATAATGAACACTCTCAAAAATTAAGAATTAAGGTGCTACACACAGAGACACAGAGAGTTATACAAAAATTATGAATTATGAATTACGAATTACGCTCGATTCCTTGTTTCGTCTTCCTCGACTTGATCGGGGATCCAGTTCCTTATCCAAATTACGAATTATGAATATTCTTTTTAAAACAGCATGGATTCCTGCCAGACCACCCCAAAGGACAAGTCCTTCGAGGACCCCGGATGCAGGAACGACGAAGTGACTGTTTTAACGCAAAGGCGCAGAGAGTGAAAAAAATTACGAATTCGGGTGCTATATCCGGAGCCGGATAAAAAAATCCTGCTAACCGCGCGGGGTGGTTAGCAGGAAAGCAGAAATACGAAAAGAATGCTGATTTATCAGTTGTAAGCTATCACCCTGTAGTACTTTTTCGCATAGGTAAGTGTGGTTGACCAGGAGGAGGCGGTCACATTTGCCACAGGCACAAAGCCGGAGTAGGGATTGTCCGAGCCCTCCACCCTGTAACCGGTGGCATTGGTTACGTTTGGCCAATCCAGATAAATAGTGTTGTTGTTGATGAGAACAATGCTGAGAAACAGCGGAGGCGCAATGGCTCCCATGGTGTAGTTGTAATTGATATCATAAGCTCCGACTGCGCCGTTATAGCCATTCACTTTGATATAGATTAATCCGGGGTTGGTGATGTAATACTGCAGCAGGAAATTGGGATAGCCGGCGCCGTCGTCATTGAAGCCAAACTGGGTCACATCAGCGTTGTAAATATAAGCCTTTACATCCGTATTGCCGGACGAGTAGATTGTATAAGTCCTTCCTGCGTAGGCATAAAATATGAACCAGTCCTCATCAGTTCCGTCATGCAGGGTATGGGGCTGGCTCTGGAAGACAGTGGTAGGTATCAGGGTAGTGGATACCGAGTAAGTATTATCCGGCTCATAGGCATCGGGGGTTGCTCCGTAGTAATAGACAAAGCCATAGGGACCCGCATTGCCGGGATAGGGAATCACCTTAATCTTGTAGTATCCGTAGGTGGCGGGAGCAAATTCCAGACGGAAATTCAAGCCCTCCCCGCTGTCATCGTTAAACCCAAGCTGGGTGGTGCCGTCATCGGCATAAAGGTATATCTGGGTGTCGGTTGAACCGGTGGAATAAAAGAAATACAGCCTTCCCGGAATTCCCTCAAACCTATACCAGTCCTGGTCATAGCCGTTGTGCAGGGTATGGTTTTGGGTCTGGGGATTGGTTGTAGTTGCTATATTAGTGGCAGTGGATGCTGTGTTATCCGGCTCGTAAGCGTCCGCATCAAACTCGTAATAAAACGTAAGCTGATAGGCAAAGGGGGCTCCAAATGAGGATATCCTGAACCTGTAATGACTGCTTACCGTCGGCACGAAATACATAAGAAAATCGCCGACTGTATAATCCTGATAGATTTGATTGAGGGCATCGTCATACAAGATGATGTCAGGATCAACATAACTGGAAGTATAGAAAACATATCGCCTGCCTGCATAAGCGTAAAACCTGAACCAATCCACATCTGTGGGAGTATGCAGGGTATGGTTTCTGGTCTGCGGGAGAGCAGTTACAGATAAGTAATTACTGCTGGCGGAAGTGTTATCCGGCTCGTAGGCGTCCGCCGGCGCAGTGGTGTTGTAATTTAAAAAATAAAATCCTGTAGCTCCACCGTAGCCGTTTATCTGTAAAAAGTATGTTCCGGTAGTGGTGCAAGTGTAGCTGATGCTAAAGTTCAGGCCTACTCCCCCATCATCGTCAAGAGCAACAACAGTTGTCCCGTTAGCTGCATAAATGCGTCCATAAGTATCAGTAGAGCCTGTAGTGTAAAAATGGTAGGTCGTGCCAGCCTGAGCGTTAAACCTGAACCAGTCAAGGTCAGCACTGTTGTTCAGAGTATGCAGTTGTTTACTGCTAAAGCCATCAGGATAAATATTGGTGGCTTGTGCACTGGTGTTATCATTTTCATAATCATCGGCCGGAGTACCGTTTGTGTAATGGAAATAATACGCTCCGGAAGTAGTGCTGGTGTTGTTAACCATCAAGAAATACGGGCCGGAACTGGTTGGCGTGAATTCAAGGAAGAAACCGAAACTAAGCCCGGAATTGTCATCCTGAGCAATAAGAGAAATCGAATAGCCATCATACAGAAAGATGCGTGGATTAGACCAGCCATCAGGTTGGGTGGAAAAGAAGACATACCTGACGCCCTGGACGCCGTTAAAATAATACCAATCCTCGTCACTGACAGTGTGAAAAGTATGATACTGGGTTTGCAGTCCGGCAGTTAAAGTCAGAGTGGTTGCATCATAATAGAAATTATCCGGTTCATAGCTGTCAGGGGGATCACGATGGTCATCGGGTGGCTGGTCAACTGCCTGCCTGTCTTTTTTGATTGTGTTATCCTCAGATGGAATCGGCATGGGCGGAACCACTTTCACCACATTGGAAATCTGTACTATTGAGGGGTCTTTCGGTTCTGCCGTTTCGCTTATTCTGAAGTACTTTTCCGGCTCTACAGAAACCGGGGTGTAGCCGGTCGTATCCTTTGTAGGCAATGGTCCTTCGGCAGCAATAAGAGGGAAAATCAAAGAGCAAAAAACAAAAAACAACACGAGCTTTCGCATATTAACTCCTTATGGTACAAAATTGTTACAAAAAACAGCTTTTCAGCCTATGATTCTAAAAAATGGATTTGTATCTGATTTGTCAAGCTGTTTTGCTGATAAACTTTAACAAGGTGTTGTTATATTGCAACCATATGGGCGCTAAGCCTAACTTGCTGATTACTTATTCAGTAGCAGTAATCTGATAGTTTAAGAGGTGTTCACATAGTTAGCAGCCGGCCTTTTTCTTTCAGCCAGTTACGGCGGGTCTTGTAATCGGGAAGGACGGTCTGCACAATCTGCCAAAAAGCGGAAGAGTGGTCATGGCGAAGCAGGTGCGCCAGCTCATGCACCACCACATAGTCAATGATTTCCGGTGGAGCCATCACCAGCCGCCAGGCAAAGTTCACCCTGCCCCTGACCGAGCAGGAACCCCAGCGCTGACGGGCATTGGACAGCTTTATCTGCTTTGGCCGGGACTTCATGACTTCCGAATAGAACGCCACTCTTTCAGATAATGTCTGCATTGCCTGCTGGCGATACCAGCCGGTCAGGACTTTTTCCGCCCTGCCCTGCAGGCGCGAGGCAAGGCAAAGGGTTTCCCCCAGCACTACCGGAGCTTTCTGCTCATCACAAAACTGCAGGGGATAGCTCTTCCCCAGGAAAAGAAACTGCTCCCCTTCCGTGTAACTTGTGGGAACGGGCTTATTCTTCTGCATCCTGGCGAGGTGTTTGGCGACCCAGCTTTGCTTGCTTGCCACAAAAGCGTCGATAACATCAGTGGAGAGCTTTAGGGGCGCTCTCACTTCGAGAGTGCCGTCTCCCCTGATATGGAGCGCCATGGTCCTGCGTCTGGAACGGATAAGGGTGTAAGTTGCCTGGGCAACAATCCAGGTTTGCATATTTGCTTTATTTTCTATTTCAAAATCTCCTTAACCTCAGCCAAGGTTATCTTGTGCGTTCTGTTCAACAATTTCCTAATCAAGGGTTCCTGTCCATCGTTATTGTATTTAACGGCAACCACCCTGTAGAACATCCTGGGTTGTGTAAGTAAGGCATCTTCATGTGTATAGTTAGACACATCTGTCTGTGAAAGATAAACATAATAATCATCATACAGGGGAAAATCGCTGTTGTAAAACACCAGATAGATATCTGGCAGAAGGAAGGTTCCTAAGATTGAAGTAGTTACGGGTTCCCACTGCAGAATGACATCGTCGTCCGAAATGGACAAAGACAGATTTTGCGGAGCAGACGGAACCAGGTTGTTTGAGATTTCTTCAGCAAAAGGCGAGCCGGCAAACGCTGTATCAATTGCCTGGACGCTCCAGTAATATTGTTGGGGTAGACCAGATGACTTGATTTTCCATGAGCAATTGCTGTTAATGTTTCCTGTTCCGGGTAACAGCCTACAACCTGTTGGTTCAGACTTAGGAGAAAGAATATCACATGCACCCGGAGAGGAACCTATCCTTAATGCATAGGTCAATCCCGAACTGGGAGTGTGGTCGTCTGTCGATGGATCCCACGAAAACAAAACGTAATCACCGTTTGTTTCAGTGCGTAGATTGGCTGGAGCGGTTGGTGGCGTATTGGGTGTGCTGACATCATTCCTGTACAAGCTGACATCCTGCCCGATAAGGAAGAAATCCAAGTCACAGTCGTTGTCACAATCTCCCCAGGCTACAGAGCTCATATAGAGTCCAGGTAAACCAGCATTTAAATCTGAGAACGTATCATTCCCGTTGTTAACGTATATTCTGGTTACAGGATTGTAAGGTGAGCTATTATTCAACCCCCCTGTCAGGAGAACATCCAAATCTCCATCGTTGTCATAATCGCCCCAGTTATATTTTCCCTCATAAACAGCGACTATATTGGCTGCAATATCCGTAAAAATATCGTTTCCATCATTTCTGAATAAGTGTGTTTGACCATTGCCATAAGTAAACAAGTCAAGGTAGCCGTCATTGTTATAGTCTATCCAAAATGTTTCTCCGCCAAACACAGAAATCCCGACGTTTATGTTGTTAAACACACCATTATCGTTTCTCAGGATATCAGTTATCAATTGCTGGTGATAAGTATATCCAGACAGAAACAAATCCAGGTCACAGTCATTATCGTAATCCCCCCAGATTGCTTGACCTCCAATTAAAGGCAATCCGGCTTGAATTTCAGTAAAACAACTGTCCTCATTGCGGAATAACTTCGTGAACGGTTCTATATCATTCAAATAGCCCGTAGCTATAACGTCCTCATCGCCATCATTATCATAATCCCCCCAATCAAAACGACAATCTCGAAAATCAATCAGCTCTACACCAGAATTTGTATAGTATCCATTATCGTTCCTGAATAAATCCATTAACAAACTGGATAAGCTTAATCCTGACATTAGTATATCCAAATCACTATCTCTGTCATAATCTGACCACTTGTTATAACAATCATACACCGGCGCTAACCCAGATGGTTGACCTGTAAAAAACCCTAATCCATTATTACTGTATAAAAACGTTACTTCAGAATTAAGGCCACCCAATCGACCTGACAGCAATAAATCCAAATCCCCGTCATTATCAGTGTCCCCCCAAAGCACAGAACCTCTGGTCAAGCTTGGTATGGTTATCCCGCAGCCGATTTCAGTAAATTGACCTTGGAGAAAAAGAGGGAACAGGCATAGCAAAGTAGCCAGCAGAAGAAATAAATGGTTCTTAACAATAAATAAATCATGTTTATAGCTTTTTCGCATATCTTCTCCCATTGTAATGAATATTTATTGATTGAATATATTTGAATCCTGAAAATACACTTGTCAAGCAGAAAATTGCAATTCTTGTAGATGCTCTTCAATAATGAATCTAGTTCAATAAGCCGATTCAGTAATATCTGATTATAGTCAGGTTTTACGCTCTGTCTTTTCGTCTCAGAAGTTGAAGAATCAACAAAAAGCATTTTATATAGAGAAAAAATGCGAGACCGGATATTCACTCTTCTTAATCCGGTCTCACTACGCTAATGGCAACCTTTTACCTTAGATTCTGATACCTGCTGCGAGGACTATGGTAGGGAGTGTCATACTCCTGTTTGATGCGGGCATACAGCGCCAGGTGAATGATGGACTCCTGCCAAAACAGGCCGGAGCCGATAAGTTCCGGGCTTTCAAAGCGGAAGTCCTCGCCATAGCCGACAGATGGGAATATCTGAGGCAGGCATTGGGTAAACTTGTTCAGGAAATCATGCACAGCCCCGATGTTGCAGTCAGCCGTTTTCAGTCTTATGTTCAGGCAGTCGATGGCATAGCTTTTTATCAGCTTTTCATGCATATCCTTCCAGATTTCAGGACTGGAAAGGCAATCCAACCCCACCATCTTGTTCTCGATGCAGACAGCGATTCCCACCTGGTCCTGCCCGCAGGGAAAATGGGCAATGTAATCCTCAATACTGCCTTGGGTGGCTTGATAGACATCTGCCAAAGCATCAGTATCCGAGCGGACTAACAAGCAGTCAGCCATTTTGTCAATCTCGCTCCAGATCTTGCCCTGGTCGGATTTGAAAGAGCCGTCCACTTTCATAAATGAAGTCACATCCTGCATTTTCTGGGAACGTATCTTAGCGTTTATCACGTTTCCCGATTCCTCAAAATGCGAATTGTTGTATGACCATCTGCCCCGCTCCGTGCAGGAAACCGGTATTATGGTCTCGGACTTTTCCCTGACAAGCACGGTGGCATTGAGGATGCGGTTTTGCTTCGCTCCGGCTATTTCCTCGCCATCCAGCAACAGCACAGGCAGGTCTGCCTGGTTGATGACCTTCAGGTTTGGCACCGAGCCTCCTTCGCTGACTTCGGTGATGGTAATCAGGTTCATTGAGAGTGCTTGTTTCAGGTTCAGGTATCTGACCGGGCTTTGTTTGACCGCCAGGATGGGAAAGACAGTCATCCCGTCATAGGTTTGCTTTTCTCCAAACTTTGTATAATCCTTGAAAATGTCGTGCAGGTGTTGCATTGTTTCTCCTTTTTCTGTGGTTCAGGTTATTTCCAGCATTCGGTGATGTCGAAGTGGATGCAGCCAAGGTCCACCCCTTCCGGAGTGTCCGGCTGGTAGGCGCAGTCAAATGTGAAGCGGTCATAGACCCTGTCGCCCCTGCTGAGCAGCTCCTGCTTCACCAGTTGCATAGTGGTGCAGAACCGCTCATGATAGAAGTTCCGGATTGCCTCTTCAACGCTATACAGGTTGCAGTCCGGGTCGTGATGGATGATGATGGCGTCATCCAGTGTGAAGCCATAACCGCCTGATATGGGAAGCTCGTTTCCCGTTTCATGCCTGATATCCTCTTTAAGCATAGTTTTTCCTCCTTACGAAATAAACCTCTACCCTATTAGAGCTGGAGACCCGTTCCAATTCCCGGACTTTTTACATTCGCTTGAACGATAAGGTTTTACTTGCCAGATAAGAATGATATGTAAGCTTGGCTTGGTAAAATTATTTCCTATGGGAGGCAGGACGATGAGCAGGAAAGACAGGGAGGGATTACATCTGCCGGCTGATTTGAAAGAGATGCTGAAAGGATATTCAAAGCGTTCAATCTGGCACAGTTACGTGGCTGACGTCTGGAAATGCATTGAACCGGAAGGCAGCTCAGTATATTACCTGAAAAGGCACAAGATAAAATCCTGCCACGATTCGGTGAAGGAGTGTGAAGTTATAAACTGGCTTCAGGGCAAGCTTTCCGTTCCCTCCGTAAAATGCTTTGCCCGGGATGGTAAATATTATTACCTTCTGCTGACGGAGAAGCCGGGCATCCCGGCACACAGGCTAATCAGACGATACAGCCCCGAAGAGATGATTCGCATCCTGGTTCCCGCCATGCGGGAGATGCACTCCCTCCCGTTTTCCGGCTGTCCGTTTGACGAGGGCTTGACCGCTAAACTGAAACGCATCCGCCACAACATAGAACATAACTTTATCAGGAAAGACATTTACAACCCGAAAAGTAGGCGTGACGCGCTCAAAGACCTTGACTACCTGCAATCTCACACCCCCGGGCAGGAAGACCTGGTTTTCACCCATGGGGATTTTTGCCTGCCCAACTTCCTGCTTGAGGATGGCAAGGTGACGGCATACCTGGATTTGGGAGAAGCAGGTCCCTGTGACCGCTATATGGACATCAGCACCTTTGCCATTACGCTTTGCTATAATTATAAACGCTATGACAATTTCCTGCACTACTGCCGGCTGATTTTTGCCGAATACGGTATTGCAGACCCGGACTGGTCAAAACTGCATTATTATCATCTCATCAACGAGATGCTCTGAGCACCTGCCAGCTATAATTTCAACTGTAAAACGGCTTAGTTCAGCTTCAGGATTTTTCGGCTGAATTCTTCTCCTGCAGCTTTCATCCTGATGTAATACAGGCCGTTGGATACCTTTCTGCCCGTGTTGTCCAATCCGTCCCAGACCAGGGTATGATAACCCTGTTTCCTCTCAGTCCCGTCATTCAGCCTGCGCACAAGCTGACCTTTGAGGTTATAGATGCCCAAGGTCACATCAGCCGGGCTTTTCAAGCTGTAACGGATGGAAGTGGAGCCGGAGAAAGGATTGGGATAATTGCCACCAAGTGCCGTTACAACAGGCAAAACCTGTTCGTCCTGATTGGAGACCGTTACCAGGTAGAAGTTCTGGATTGTGGTCTGACCGGATGAAATCACCACACCTGCTAATTGATATGTCTCATACAGGGGATGCGAAACAGTGATGTCATGCGTCCCGATAGGCAACACCAGTGAATAAACGCCGTTGGCATTACTGGCGGCGGAGTGGCTTCCGGTACTTACCAGCGCACCTCCGATGGGATTGTTGCCCGTAGTTCGCACAAAACCGGTCAGCAGGCCTGTCTGCATCACCTTTTCGAGAGGATTGGTAAAGATGCAGTCCGAAACGCTGCCGGAATAGACCGCCTGCACTGCCCAGACATAGTTTCCGGGCTGGAGGCTTTCCCAACTGTTATCGTTGATGGAGTTCTCGGTTACAGGAGTCGGCGTAATGCTAGTCCAACTGCCCGGATTGCTTTCCTGGCCCTGTTCCAGCCGCCACAGGTTATATCCCGTTAGAGGACGGTCATCCCTCAGGGAAAGATGGTCCAAAGCAGTAAAGTCATCCGGAATAAGTCCCGATGAGTAAATCGGAGGGCTCAGGCGTGGATAGCCAAAGCCGGCATATCCCTGGATATTCCAGTTGAAGTCGCAATAGGAATTGACCGCCAGCAGCGTGGTCCAGTTGCCCAGCCACTGTATCAGATTGCCATATCCGTGCACCGCCGGACCCGGGTCAACTCCCGCGTGGGCATGGCTCATATTTTCCCCGCTGATATAGTAGCCAAACCACAGTTCTTCCGAACCCGTGATAGGCACAGGATTGTTCAGCGGAATGGTGTTGTAGGAGTTCAGGACAGGAACGAACGGCTGGTCAACCACTAACGTGCCGGGTTGTGCGGCATTACCGCCGGTCCAGACCCGCAGGTTCCACCCGGCGCCGGTATTGGGCCAGACGCGGATGGCGTATAGACTGGTACCGGCATAGTCTGCCAGCGCATCCGCCGGAAAACGTATGGCAACGGTGAAGCTATTGCCCTGGGTACCAAATCCGGTCAGGTTTTCTCCATTATCATAGTGCAGCCAGCCCTCTTCCGCTTCCACGGGAGGGTCCCAATTCAGCATAACGCTGTTTCCTCCGGGAGCTTCTTCCGCTGTGGCGTTCAGGGGCGGAAAGGCGATTTCATAGAGGACTATCTCCCCCATGCTATAGTTTGTGGTGCCGACTGTTACCGTTCCCATGGAGGGCTGGTAACCACCGGTGCTGATGGTATAGGTATAGGTCTGCCCGGAATAGACGCCGGTTATGCTGAAATTGCCTCCGTTGTCCGTTACCCCGTTATAGGGGGCGTAGCCGCTAAAACTCACCTGTGCGCCTGCAATACCCACTCCCGGGTTGTCAAAGCCAGTTACCTGGCCTGTGATGGTTATCAGCGGAAGCTGAGTAAGGGCAAAGTCCAAAGTTGACATCTGGTTTGCCACCACCGTGATGGCTTGGCTGATTTCGGCATATCCGGTTTTGGATGCCACTATGCTGTAATTCCCCGGCGCAATGAATGGAAAGCTAAAGGTCCCTTCTGCTCCAGTGGTGGCAGACATGGCGGTATTGGCAAATCTGACCACTGCTCCCTGCAAAGGACTTCCCCCGGCGGTAACCGTTCCGGACACTGAGCCCATGCCGTTTACGTCCACTATGAAAGTGGTCTTGGGAAACTGGCCGCTAAGCCCGGTCTGGGGAGGGTTTAGGGGGTCAATCGGGAAATTGCTGTTGTAGGCAAGGCGGGAACGGCTGGTGCCCACCGTCTGGGCATAAAAATTATTCGGCACCATAAAGTAATCATCCTGCCAGGGATGCTCCACCAGCATCACCAGGTTGCCTCCCGAGTGGAAATAGGGCACCGGAAAGGTGAAATCGATGTTATTCACCCCATAAGGGAAAGTAAGATGGTCGCTGTAAACATGCGTCATCTGGGAAGGCGTTATCCAGCCCGAAGCCAGGTCTGTCTGCAGTGTCTCGCCCAGCCAGATATTTACATCAACATTCGGAATGCCTTCAGAGAAATTGTTGTAAAACCGGATGCCTGTGATGCTTCCGTTGAAGTTCAGCTCGCTCGAAAGATAGATGGTTTCATAGAGTGTATTGCGGTATTGGAAGTTTATGGGCACGGTTGCCGTCTGGTTGCCCGTTCCCACCGTGATTTCTATCGCTGCCAACTGCATCGCAGCCATCAGCAACATAGTCAGTAAAAGTATTAAAACCCTATTCCCATTCATTTTATCTCCTCCGGCAGGTTTGATTCCGCCATGTTTTTTCCGTGTTTTCTTCTCTGGTTTATTTATGCAGAAGCAGCGGCATTCTGTCAAGCCTGAAAATTGCTTCTGCGGAATTTGGCAATAACAGGCCTTCCCACGGCTGTCACAATATCCCATCCCTGCTTCTTCCTTTATGAGATGTCCCGAAGATGCCCCGAAGCCTCCCGAAGAAAACCCGGTCAACACCGGGACATCTTCGGGACATCTCAATAGGAAAGTTATGGGGAAAAAGAATGGACTTGACAGGAACGGGGTCTTGAAGGTAATAAATTTTACTAGGAAATAATCAAAATTTTGACGGGGTTTTATGAGAAAAGTACTGCTGAGTTTTATCGGGAACAATGACTGCTACCTGAGTGAGGGCAAGGACGGAGCTATCATCAGCATATTGAAGAAACGTCCGTTTGACGCGCTTTATATCCTGTTCAACAAAGAAAGCTACCTGGAGCACGCTTACGAAATCAGGGATTACTGCAAGCGGTATTTCCCCAGGCTGGAAGTGAATTTTGAGCCCTCCGTGACCCTGGACCCCATTGATTATAACCTGGTCTATCCCGCCATGTACAATGCAATTTCGCACATCAAAGGCAAGGAAAAGGACAAGAACCCCGTCTATACTGTCTCCGTCACCTCGGGTACCCCGACCATGCACTCCTGCTGGGTACTGCTGAAACAAGGCGGAATGATAGACGCGGAACTCATCCAAAGCTCCCGGGAGCAGGGCATCAGCGAGATTTCCTTCCATCTGGACGACTTTCCCATGATAGACGCAATGGCCAGTTGCAAGGTGGAACTTTCCCGGATGAGCCGGGAAAACACAGTGCTCCGCCATATGGTGGAGTATGAATTTGAGGACTTCATCGGGATTTGCGATTCCATCCAGAGCGTCAAGAACCAGATTTACACGGTAGCCAAGTATGACCTGCCCGTCCATATCAGCGGAGAAAGCGGCACCGGTAAGGAAATCGTTGCCCGCAATATCCACCGCCAGAGCATCCGCAAACTGAAACCCTTTATCCCGGTCAATTGCGGTTCCATCAGCGAAAACCTGTTTGAAAGCGAATTTTTCGGACACAAGCGGGGTTCCTTCACAGGAGCGATATCAGACCATCCCGGCTATTTCCTGGATGCGGACGGCGGCACTCTGTTCCTGGATGAAATTGCAGATTTGCCCCTCAGTATGCAGACCAAGCTGCTGCGCGTGCTGGAAGAAGGGGAAATCACTCCGGTGGGCGGCAGAACCAGAAAGGTCAATGTCCGCCTGCTGACCGCCAGCAACAAAAACCTGCGGGAAAAGGTCTTTGAGGGCAAGTTCCGCGAGGATTTGTTTTACCGTATAGTAAACTATGAGATTGCCCTGCCGCCGCTAAGGACAAGAGGCACCGACATCCTGATGCTGGCAGTCCACTTCGTGACGCTTTTCAATAATCAGCACCACACCCGCAAGACCATCTCACCCCAGGCTGAGAAGACCATCCTGGCCCAGCCCTGGAGAGGCAATGTGCGGGAATTGCGTAATGTGATGAATATCGCCTGCATAAACTGCCGCAATGATGTCATCAAACCGGAAGATATCGAGTGCAAAAGCATCGGCAATGAACCGGACATTATCATCAGCATCCCTGACGGCGGGATTGACCTGGAAAAAGACATCCTGCCGCTCTACTACAGGGCAGCCCTGAACAAAGCCAAAGGCAACGCAGCCCAGGCGGCACGCTTGCTGGGACTGGCACCGCACACCTTCCGCGCCAGGTTGAAAACGCTGGGAATAAAATAACCACTGCCACGGAAAACAATATGAAGCCAATGATGATAATCGTGGCTGTAAAACAAATTCGGAGAGACAGATGAGCAAAATACTCTATATTGAGGATGAACTGACTAAAAATATCCCTGCCATCAAGAAATTCTTTGAACCCCTGCTGGCAAGCAGAAACCTGACCAAACAACTGATGGAACTGGAGAGCAGGACCAGCATCTTAGCCAGTGATGTTGTCAATGTCTGCAACAAGGCTTCTGAGCTTGACGTGGTGTACAAATTCCCGGTCGCCCTGACCAAGGCAGTGCATCACCATCAGGAATATGACCTGATAATCATCGACCGTGACCTCTCTTCCTACGATTATTCTGCGGCAGCGGACAAAATCAAATCTGACCTGGAATATGCCGGGCTTTCAGACCCCGGAGAAAAAGCCGCTGAATACAATCACAGGGAAGGTGACCTGCTCCTGCTGATATTGCTGCGCCTGGATCCCGAAACCAGGGATAAAATCTATTTCCTGGCAGATAATGCAAAAGAACTAATCCGGAATTCGCCTGAACTGGATACCATAATGGATATCACCCATTTCTCAGCAGACAGAATCCTGGAAAAAAGCACTGAAGCAGAAAAAGTAATCAGCGAAGTGATTGACGACTTGCCAGCCTTTTCCATCCAAATCAAATACAGGAACCAGTGTGACATCCTGCGCAAGCAATTCTCTGAAGAAACGGTTGATTTGTTTATTGATATAGTCAGATTATCATATGCTATAGAAAAGAAAATAGACTTTATGCAAAAGGTGAGGCCATTGACTGAAAGGTTTCTGGTGGTATTGGCTGAGAAGATAAATGACCGCAACGCACTCTACTGGGATAGGTTTCACGGGAATAGTAACCTGAAACAGAAAGACTTTATCAACAGCCTGGACACCATCAACCGCCGGTATGGAATCGGATACAACAAAAACATCCGCCAGTGCCTGTTTTCCCTGTGGCAGATTCCCAGTGATTTTGCCTCTCATACAACCGGGAACCCGGATGACATTACCGCTTATACGATTCAGGCGCTGCTAAACCAGCTCTGCGACGTAATCCTGTGGTATGACCGGGCAATCGGCAACCTGAAGTGAAGATATCTTTCCTTAGTGAAATCCCAAATGGGGTTTATTCAGAAAGCAAAAGTGATTTTATGCAGGAAAAGCCTGATTTTTGTGTAATATGTTATTGCACTTATAATTGAAAGTTAACCGTTTTAGGAGATAAATAATGAAGAAGATTTACTGGATTATCCTGGTCGTATTCGCACTGCTAATGGGCTGGCGCATCTTCCAGAGTATCAGGGATAAAAACAGTTCAAGCGGTATGAATCCCGGAAGAGCCGGAGGAGCAGTCACTGTGGAAATGGAACCCGTCCGCAACCTTGATATGAGAGACATCGGACGCTTTGGCGGTTCATTGAAAGCCAGGACATCCTATACCCTTGCACCCCGGATAGCAGGCAGACTGGAAAAGCTGCTGGTGAACCTGGGAGACAGGGTCAGTAATGGTCAACTGGTTGCTGTGATGGATGACGAGGTTTTTCAGCAGGACCTGGAACAGGCAAAAGCAAATCTGGCTGTGTCTCAGGCACAGGTGGAACAATTGCGGCTGGCAATGAAAGCTGCTGAAGGAGTCTGGCTGACCACCAAGCGTTTGTTTGAGCAAAGCTATGAATCACAGGGAACGATGGACAGGGCTGATGCAGAATATGCAGCGGCAAAGGCAAGATATGACATTGCCATGGCAGAAGTGCAGAAAGCCCAATCTGCTGTGACCAAATCTGAAATCCAGCTTTCCTACACGCAAATCAGGGCTGCCTGGAATGGCGGAGGGAAAACCCGTCTAGTGGGCGAACGCTTTGCAGAAGAGGGAAGCATGCTCTCCGTTAATATGCCTGTAATGACCCTGGTTGATAATAGCCTGGTAACCGCTGAGATAGATATAATTGAAAAAGATTATGTTAAGATAAAAGCCGGTCAGGAAGTGGTAATCCGCACAGATGCCTATCCTGATAAAGTTTTCCCCGGAAAGCTGGTGCGGCTTGCTCCGGTCTTGAGCGAAGTCTCCAGACAAGCCAAAGCAGAAATAGACATCCCCAATCCGGAGGGTTTGCTCAAACCCGGTATGTTTGTAAGGGTTGAGATTATATATACAGAACATAAGAAGGTGCAGGCAGCACCCGTGGCAGCACTGGTACAAAGGGATGGCAAGACCGGGGTATTCGTTGCTGACACGGAAGAGCTGATAGTGCACTTTGTTCCGGTCAAAACCGGTATCAAGGAAGGAGAATTTGCCGAAATAACCGAACCCCAGATAGCGGGTCCGGTGGTTGTTCTCGGCCAGGACCAATTGCAGGACGGAGGAAAAATCCGCATTTCAAGCAGGAATGGCAATAACAATTCCGGGGAAGGCAAGAGCGGAGCGAAACAATGAAGCTTGCACAGAAGTCGGTTGAACGGCCTGTATTCACCAGCATGGTGGTGCTGATAATCATCATTCTGGGTGGAATTGCCTTTCTGCGTCTGCCCATAGACCTGATGCCGGATATCACTTTCCCCACTTTAAGCGTGTCCACCAGTTATGGTAATGCCAGTCCAGAAGAAGTGGAAGAGCTTATTACAAGACCGATAGAGCAATCCATGGCAGCGGTTCCGGGAGTTCAGTCAATTGATTCAGAATCTAGCTCCGGCAGCAGTAATGTGAGGTTGTCATTTGCTTGGGGAACAAACCTGGAAGAGGCATCCAACGATATGAGGGACCGCCTGGACAGGGTGATTTCCGCCTTGCCAGATGATGCCTCCAGACCTGTCCTGAGAAAGTTTGATATTTCCGCAACACCCATCATGATGCTGGGTGTCACCAGCGAACTGCCACCTCTGCAACTGAGACATTTGATTGACAACCAGATTCAATACCGGCTGGAGAGAGTTCCCGGGGTTGCGGCTATTTTCGTGAGGGGTGGCCTGGAAAGAGAAATCCATGTGAACCTCGACCCGGACAAAATCAAAGCGCTGCGCATGCCTCTGGACCAGATTATATCGGCGGTTAGGGCTTCCAATATAAACCTGCCTGCCGGTTCGGTTATCAGCGGAAACAAAGAAATCATAATCCGTACTCCCGGAGAGTTCAATACTATAGATGAACTGCGAAATACTGTGATTTTGGAGCGGAACGGCTCTACGATAACCCTTGGGCAGGTGGCTGATGTAGAGGATTCCTGGGCGAAAATTACGCGATATACACGTATCAATAACACACCGGGTGTCCAGATATCCATCAATAAACAGTCCGGCACCAATACTGTCGCTGTTGCCAAAGCAGTTATCAAGGAAATTGACAAGATAAATGCTGATATGCCTCAAATCAGCCTGATTCCCGTGATGGACAGCTCTATTTACATCCGCAGATCAATAAATAATGTGGGCATGGCGGCTGTTTTGGGTGGAATCCTGGCTATTTTTGTTCTGCTGCTTTTCCTCAGGAATGTGAAAAGCACCATGATAATATCCACAGCAATTCCCATCTCCATCATCGCCACATTCGGATTGCTCTATTTCAGCGGTTTCACATTGAATATCATGACCTTGGGAGGTCTTGCACTGGGAATCGGCATGCTGCTGGATAATTCCATCGTTGTTCTGGAAAATATCTTCCGGCTAAGAGAAAAAGGCATGGGCCAGAAGGAAGCAGCCATCCAGGGTTCAAGCGAAGTGGCGGCACCTATCATAGCCGCGACGATAACCACCCTGGTGGTCTTTCTGCCCCTTATTTTCATGCGAGGGATGTCCGGAGTGATGTTCAAGCAGTTGGCCTATGTGATAGCATTTTCCATACTATGCTCGCTATTGACTGCATTGACCATTGTCCCCATGCTGTCCAGCCGTATGTTAACCGTAGCAAATCAATCTCCTGCAAAAGCGAAAAGATATAAAGACAAGATATTTAACGTAATCGGAGAGTATCTGGTTGCGATGGAAAACCGATATAAAAGATTGCTCCATCTGGCACTGAATCATCGCATGATAACAGCAGTATCCGCCGTTTCATTGCTTGGCTTGAGTCTGCTGTTAATCCCGCTGGTTGGCACTGAACTGATGCCTGCCACAGACGAAGGGGAAATCAGGATAAATGTGGAAATGGAAATCGGCACAAAGCTTGAGATTACCGATGCCAAAATGAAACAAATCGAGGCTATCATTACCAAAGCTGTCCCGGAACTGAAAAATATGATTAGTTTTACAGGAGGAACGGGATGGAGCTCTTCCACATCCAATACAGGCTTTATCAGGTTGTCACTGGTTTCACTCAATGAAAGAAAACGTTCCAGCGAAGATATCAGCCAGGAACTGCGTAAACTGCTTGGCGGTCTTCCAGGGACAAAAGCCCGGGTTACAGCCGGCTCATCCATCATGCTGTTCCGGCGCTTGCAAAGCGACGCAGGGCGACTGGAAATTATCGTCCGCGGACATGACCTGGCATTTGCATCAAAATTGGCATCACAAATCAAGAAACTGATTGATACAGTGGATGGAGTAACGGACAGCAACATCAGCCGCACTACCGGAACCCCTGAAGAACTGGTAATGGTAGACAGGCAGAAAGCATCAGAGCTTGGCCTCACAGTTCAGCAGATTGCCAGAACCCTGCAGATAGTGCTATCCGGCTCAAGCGCAGGAGTTTACCGTGAGGATGGAAAAGAATTTACCATTCTGATGCAGGTGACTGAAGATAAAAAAAAGAGCTTGGATGATGTGCTAAACCTGACTGTCACGAATTCCAGGGGTGTACCTGTGGTTTTGAAGAATGTAGTGTCTGTCAAACCCGGATTAGGCGCAGTCGAGATTGACAGGCAGAACCAGGAAAGAGTGACCAGCGTCAATGCCAATATCAGCGGACGGGATATGGGTTCAATTATCAGTGATATTCGTGTCAAGATGCGTGAATTGGCGATTCCAGAGGATTTTGCTGTAGTTTTTGGAGGCGATTATGAAGAGCAGAAATCAGCTTCCAGAGAGCTTTTGATGAGCTTTGTGCTTGCCCTGATACTGGTTTACATGGTTTTGGCAAGCCAATATGAATCCCTGCGCGACCCCTTTGTTGTTATGTTTTCTGTTCCATTTGCAATCATCGGAGTTGTTTTGGTCCTATTCCTTACCAAAACCACCTTCAATATCCAGTCATACATCGGAAGTATTATGCTGGGTGGAATTGTTGTCAACAATGCCATTCTTCTGGTGGATACCACAAATCAGCTCCGGCGGCATGAAGGTCTCGGAGTCCGGGAAGCGATTGAGGAAGCCGGTCGCAGGAGATTGCGCCCCATCCTGATGACAGCCAGCACCACCATCCTGGGTTTGATGCCTATGGCCATAGGAATGGGTGAAGGCGGAGAAGCTCAGGCACCACTTGCCAGGGCTGTGGTGGGTGGTATGCTGAGTTCTGCGTTGATAACCCTGATTTTTGTTCCTGTTGTGTATTCCTATTTTGAGGAGAAATCCAGAAAAAGAAAGTCTGCATAACAGTCATAGATGTCCACTGCTTTACGCTTAATACAGCTATTTATCTGTTTGGGGGTAAGTTAGCCTATCTGTTTACAGTTATATACGACTAAATTACTACCAGGCATAGCATTAAGCATCTCTGTGCCGTAAAGCAATCACAATACATAAGACTTGCTGATCTGCCTCATATGTCTTTATAACATAAACTTACAGTTCTTTCATTGTATGGCATGCCTTTTGCGTTTGTTTATAAAATCTGATAATTGATTAGGTGATATTTTGTCCCTGATTCAGAGACCAAGTCTTTAATTGTTAAAGGAGACTGCCATGCATACTGATAGTGAGCTTAGACGTTCTATTGAAACAATGTTCATCGCACCGGTGGATTACGACAGTATAAAAGTTGAAACCAGGGAGACCGCAGATGAACCTATCCTGGTGGTAACCCTTTACAAAAACAACCGGGTTATTTTCTTCCAGAACTATGCCTTTGAATCGACCTTCCTGAGAGAAGTGGATACCAAAGGCTGCCCGATAGCCGCAATGCCCAGGTTATAGTACTCCTGTTGTTGCCATGCATTCCTTGAAGTAAAACATATTACGAGTTACCGTAATAATTCTTACCACTCTCCCTTTCGGCCAATATCTAATTTCAGTGCAAATGCTTTATTTTCCATATCTTGCATATAAACACAGCTTTGGATCAGTTATGGCTCTGTTTATTGGCGAATTGAGCCATGGCAGGAGGAAGCTATGTATTATAACAATGATTTTCGGCGCATTATTGACAGGATGTTCGTACCACCGGTTGACTATGACAGTATCAAGGTGGAAACCCGGGAAAGGTCTGACGAACCGATACTAATCATTACATTGTATAAGGATAAGGAGGTCGTCTTTTTCCATAATTATGCCCTTGAGTCCACATGCCTGGGTGAGGGTGAGAGCATGCAATCCCCTGCTTCCCTACAATAAAAATATATGGAGGTTTTACTCTCTCCTGTTGTATTGTTTAATAAATCATTTGCCCAAAATCACGAGGTCAATTATTATGGTTTTAAATGATTATTTGATTGCTTAAGCAATTGTAATCACAAGGAGTAAGGATGTTTACAACAAAGAAAAGCTTGTGCCTGCTGCTGCTGATTGTCGTGCTGACTACTTTCACGACCACTGCCTGCGCACAAAAAAAGGATGATAAAGGTATGACAGATCTGACTGCCAAGAAGACAAAGGTCACGATTGAGACCAGCCAGGGCAACATAGAACTGGAGCTTTGGCCCAATATGGCGCCCAAGACAGTTGATAATTTTGTAAAGCTGAGCAAGGACAAGTTCTTTGAAAGCACCTATTTCCATAGAGTTATTCCTGATTTCATGATTCAGGGCGGCGATCCCAACACCAAAGATGGTGACCGCAGCAATGACGGCCAGGGCGGTCCCGGTTACAAATTTGAAGACGAATGCTTTCTGGAAGGCGGAACTCCCATTACTGGTCCCATCGATAGCGAGCAGTTGGCTATGAAAATCTGGACTGATGTAATCATGCCTTACCTGCAGGCCACCCCTGAACCAGACGCAGAAATCGTGGCTATTGTGGATTCTGTGATGGCAATGCAGAGCGGCGACCCGATTATGGCGCGCACTGTAGAATTCTTCCTCGAGAAGACCGGCCATGCCCCCCTGTTTGAGCAACAGCTTAAGCATGCCGTGGAATACGGCACCATTTGCATGGCAAACAGCGGTCCCAATACTAACGGTTCTCAGTTCTTCATAGTCACCAAGAAAGACGGCGCAGCCTGGCTGAATGGCAAGCACACTGTTTTTGGCAAAGTTACCAAGGGTATGGATATTGTGCATAAGATTGAAAACCTGCCCCGTGATAAAGCAGACAACCCCTTGGCAGAGAACCAGGCAATAATCCAGAAGATTAAGGTTAAATAAATCGCTGCCTGCCTGACAAGAGGATTATCATGAGAGCAATCTATACTTTTGAGGATGAGCATACAGGAAAAGATTATATTCTGATTCCAAAAATCAGGGAAGTGCAGACAGCTCTGGGCAGTATTGTCGTCACCTTTGACAATGGCGACAGAAAGTCCTTTTCTGTGCCGAACCTGAAACAGACCCTGGATCATTTTCTTCTGATCATTGAAGCATATTATGCAGATATCAGGAAATGAGGACTGCTCACAACCGAAAAGTAGTCAAAAGCGTTAATGAAACAATAATCAACCGGTGCCTGTTTGACCCCAATGAAAGGATACTGGTAGGAATTTCCGGAGGAAAAGACAGTCTGGCTTTGCTGGACTGTCTTTCTTCAATAGGTTGCAAAAACCTGCACAGCATACACATACGTATTGACCATTCATCTCCTCTCCCCTTCGAAAGTTTCTGCGCAGACAGGTCAGAATTTACAGTTTTGGACACAGATATTTTGTCCAGGGTGCAGGGCAGCAGCCGCAGAAACATCTGTTATATGTGCAGTCGCGAGAAAAGAAAAGCCCTGTGCAATTATGCAGTTGACCGGGGATTCAGCAGAATAGCTCTTGCCCACCATAGGGATGATGTGATAGAGACTCTGCTGCTAAACCTGATATTCCAGAGGGAAATCAGCACTATGCTCCCCGCCCAGGCATTGTTTGATGGAAAACTGGAGATTGTGCGCCCCCTATATGACACCCCTGAAAAGGACATCAGAAGGTATGCCAAAGAGGAAAGACTGCCGGTATCAGACTGGAAATGCGGTTTTGAGAAAGACAGTCGGAGAGCCTGGGTAAAACAGCAAATCAAGGAGTGGCAGAGAGCTTTCCCCCGGGATAAAATCCCCGATAACCTTTTCTCCGCCTTGCATAACGTGAATCCGGATTTTCTGCCCAGGAAACCTTGAGGGTAGAAAACAATAGACAATTTGGCATGATTCAAATCAACTGTCTGCAGTAAAATATATGAGTTAAGGAGGCTTATAATGACTTCTTCATTGATAGACCTGCACAAGCTGGTGACAGATTTTGTCACGCCTGAGCGGATTACGCTTGCCATCAGGGTCATCCTGATTCTGGTCATCGGAATACCTTTGGTCAGATTTGCCAGAAGACTTACAGGAAAGGTAATTCACGAAAAGCTTTCCGCCCAGTCTGAGATGCTGATAAAACGCTTTGTGTATTATCTGGGCATCCTGATTATTCTGGTAAGCGTCCTCAATGAATTGGGTTTCAAGCTATCCGCCTTGCTGGGTGCTGCCGGTGTATTGGGTATAGCCATCGGCTTCGCTTCCCAGACCAGTTTTTCCAACATTATCAGCGGTATCTTCCTGATATCGGAAAAGCCTTTTATGGTGGGAGACATCATCCAGATTGGTGATACTGTGGGTGTTGTCATCTCAATAGACCTGCTGTCAGTAAAGGTGCGCACTTTTGATTACCGGTTTGTCCGGATTCCCAATGAAAACATGATTAAAGCAGAAATCATCAATCTGACCAAGTATGATATGCGTAGGGTAAATCTAAATATCTCTGTCGCTTACAAAGATAACCTGAACAAAGTAATCGAAGTCCTGAAGGACATTGCTGCCAATGAACCGCTTGCCTTGAAAGAACCCGAACCCACCGTGCAAATCACTCAGTATGAAAACTCGGGAATAGCCATAATGTTCGGCGTCTGGGGCAAGAACGACGAGTTTGTCCAGCTTAAAACATCTTTACTTATAAATATTAAGGAGCGTTTCAGCGCTGAAGGCATAGAAATCCCCTATCCCCATCTTGTCATAGCCAGCCTGCCCCAAAATGCGGCCGTTGAAGCAAAACCCAAGTCAGGGGATATGTCCTGAATGAGAGAAATCCAAGGCATCATCTTTGACCTGGACGGTACCCTGCTGTATACGCTAGAAGATATTGCAGATGCAGAAAACCTGGCTCTGGCAGAGCTTGGATTACCGCCTTTGCCTGTGGAGAAGTACCGTTGGATAGTTGGCGGAGGCGCAGATGACATAGCACGCCGTCTGTTGCCGGAGAGTATGCACAATCCTGACGATATCAATGGATTTGTAGACAGGTTCCGCAGTTATTATAAGCAAAACTGGCATGTCAAAACCCGGCTTTATACAGGCATTTCAGACCTTTTAACCATTCTGCGGGACAAGAGAATACGCCTCGCAATCCTGTCCAACAAACCCGAAGAGTTTGCCCTGAAAATTGTTGACCACTTTTTCCCTGACTGGCAGGGCAGCACAAAACCGCAGCTCTTTACCCATGTCGTGGGACAGAGAAAAGGCTTTCCCGTAAAACCCGAACCCGATTTTGCCCTGCAGATTGCCCGGGATTGGCAGCTTTTGCCCCCAAACATCGGATTTATCGGTGACTCGGACATTGATGTTTATACCGCAAAAAACGCCGGTATGATTGCCATAGGGGCAGAATGGGGATTCAGGGGCAGGGACGAGCTTGAGCAAAGCGGGGCAGATATCATGCTCAGGCATCCCCTGGAACTGGTGCAATATCTTGTATAGGAGGCTCTGTGAAAAGCTATCGCAAGGAATTATGGTTTGAGACTTCCCAAAGAAGGGAATTTATCAACATTACCCATGATGTGGATGACTGCCTGAGGGAAAGCGGCATCAGGGAAGGGCTTTGCCTGGTAAACGCCATGCATATCACCGCCAGCGTCTTTATCAACGACAACGAATCAGGTCTCCACAGCGATTTTGAAAAGTGGCTGGAAAAACTGGCTCCCGAAAAACCACACTCCCAGTATGCCCACAACGGCTATGAAGACAATGCAGACGCCCATCTCAAGCGCCAGGTCATGGGCAGGGAAGTAATGGTGGCAATTACCGGCGGTAGATTGGATTTCGGACCCTGGGAACAGATTTTTTACGGGGAGTTTGACGGCAGACGCCGCAAGCGTGTGCTGGTCAAAATCATCGGTGAATAGAAGCATAAGGATATTGTGAAGAATTCTCTGCTCATCCTGTTTATAATTCTGGCAGCTTTGCTGGTCAGCTACCTGGTTTACAGAGCTCATACGGAAGCGGTCTTTACCAGAGATGCCACCGCCAGTATCTCCATTGAGGCAGACCCCGTCCAAACCGCTGATAAAGAGACTATCCTGCCCCCCATGCAGATTGGCAGGAACAAATACTTTTTCACCGTAAAGGCAGGTTACCAAATCAACGGAATGCTGGTAGGAAAAAGGCTTTATCTGCAAGGACATTGGGGACGCCTCTCCCCTTATGACTATTCCCTCGTCTGGGGAAACATGCCTTCCTATCTGCCAAACCTGAAATTCAGCAATGCCTTCAGGTTCTGCCTTTACAAGTATAAACGAAACGTTATCCTGGACAACAAATATATCGAATCACACCTTTCCAACAACCATATAATACCCTCCAACCAAAACATCCGCCGGGCCCTCAAAACCGTCCGCAAGGGAAACCTCGTCAGGATTGACGGCTATCTCGTAAACGTCACGGCAAACGTAAAAGGCAAAGGAACCGCCAACTGGAATACCAGCACTATCAGGACTGATACAGGCAACGGCGCTTGCGAAATCATCTATGTGACAAAGCTGCAAATCAACGACAGGATATTCCAATAGCGGAACATGGGCAGGTTTTCCAAATCATTACTTGAGTACTCGTTCTTCCATAGTCTGAAAAGGAATGACTTTTATGTCAGGTAAGGACATCACATAAGCTGAGAGACACACTTTAAATCACCCAATGATTGCCCATTTAAGAATATGGGTCAATAGAATTACCTTGACAGGCATCTGCGCACGACACAATTATGTTTTAATCACTCAGGACATCTTATTGATAATAATGTATATAATAAGATATTGATTTATTGAAGTAGCCGCTCGTTTGTTAGAGATGTTTATTATATAACAAGGAGGTCCTGATGAAGTCTATCTTATATCGCTCAATCCCAATTCTTGTCTGTGTCATCCTAATGTCATGCAGTTCATCCACTAAGCCAGATAAAGTGGCAAAACCAGTTCTGACCCCGCCTGGCGGTGCATATGACCAATCACAGCTTGTCAGTATTTATACCACGACCGATGGTGCAGAAATTCGTTACACATTGGATGGAAGCACTCCACCAATAAATTCCAACATCTACTCCGCTCCTTTCGAAGTTACCCTGGGAACGATTGTAAAAGCTTATGCCTATAAACCAGGAATGGAAGATAGCAATGTTGCTGAGCATTTTTATTCCGGTATTGTTCCCACCCCGGTTGTTAGCCCTGTCTCTGGAACTTACATTCCGGATACTTACATCCGCATCAGTATCAACGGTTTCACCTCTGCAAACAACTGGCCCGAAGGTATCAGTGTCCGCTACACTCTGGACGGAACTGAGCCCGACACCACTTCAAGCTTGTATGAGTTTCCTTTTCTAATGGAACAACCTCAAACTATCAAAGCCAGGGCTTACCGCTATAACTGGACTCCCTCACCCATTGTTTCCGAAACTTACAGCCTGTTTCCTGCTCTTGAAATACTTGGTTCCTGCGAAACAAACGGCAATGCTATGGACATTGATATTTCGGGTAATTATATGTATGTAGCAGACCGTAATTGGGGTTTGAGCGTAGTCGATATCAGCAACCCCGCTGCTCCCAGCGTTGTGGGAGACCTTTTACACAAGAATGCAGTCCTCTTTGTGAAAGTGTGGCAGAATGTTGTTTTTTTGGGAGATCAGTATTCCGGAATACTAGTCATTGATGTAAACAAGCCGGAATCTCCTTTCCCGGTCGATGTAATTGATGTTGCAGGAACATTAACTGCAATGGCCCTATCAGGTGATTTCCTGTATGTCGGCAATACCACCGGTGCATTGACAATCTATCATATCATTGATGCTTTGACGGTTGTGATGGTCGGAGAGCTTTATATGCCCGGAATTCCTGACGGGATGGCAGTTAGCGGAAATTACCTATATGCAACTGCAGGAAAATCCGGCCTGGCTGTTGTGGACATTAGCAACCCTGTATCTCCCTTGAATGTTGCCACCTGCGCTACTGACGGAGATGCCAAGGCTGTCTCCGTGGGTGTTAACCATGCTTATGTGACTTACGGTTCTGAAGGATTGCAGGTTATCGACATCAGTAATCCACTGGCTCCTTTCGTTACGGGTAGTCTGATAACGCCTACAGAAACATGGCTCGTTTCCTCGCCGGTGAATGGCTACGTCTATGTAACAGGTAACGATATTGACCTTCTGAAGATCAATGTCAGTAATCCTTCCCAACCTGTTATTGCTGCTTACTGCCAGACTTTGGGAATGTTGCGCAAAGCTGTTTACAATAGCGGTTATCTTTATGTGAGTAATGGCCAGTACGGTATCCTGGTCGTGGAACCGTAGGAAAGCTTCTGGTTAACCAAACGGAGACACTTAACAAAGTATAGCTTATCAGAGATTTCGTTCAGCAAAAAACTAACCTGTTTTCATACTGCTGATTCAATCATTCCGGCTATATTTCTTTAAAAAGAGACTTTTGCCCTTGGTTTTTTTTAAAATAGTGTCATCCTGCCGGACTCAATTTAACATTCTATCCCCCCCCCCGCATGGGAGGGAACAGACCGAACAATAAGTCGACCTTGACTTTCTTGCAGTGCAGGTTGTCAATCAGGATTAGCTTCACTTTAAGGAATATCTTAAAGACGGACTTTGCTCCACCTTTTTTCATCTCCCCTCTCTTTTTTACTACTTTTTTAAATATCGACATATTTGATTCTACGCTATGTGTAATATCTGCTTGGAGTTATTCTGATATGGTGATCAAATGCGCTTAAACGGTGAACCGAATTCTACCAATTTTATTCCATTTCCAAAATTCAGTGAGCTACTTTGCATATTCAAGAAACTCTTGAAAAAAGAACGGATAATTATAGGATGATTATTTTACTTGACACAGATTATCCCGTAATATCAACTTACACAAGGGAAAAAAACACTAACAACTCAGGATAACTGGTCACTCCATTTGCAAGTATATATTTTGAGTAAAACAGCTAAAGAGAGAATTGGTACTATGAAAAATTTATACATTTTCGCTTTCCTTACAGTTCTGGCATCTATGGCTTTAGCCCAAGTTCACATCTCAAGTTTTGAATTAAACAATGATGATGCGACATACAACGAAATCAAGGAAAATACGATACTGGGCAATACAATCAGATACGACCTTGGATTCCTGGATTCGGCAGTTCAAGCCGGGACGACAATCTCACATTTTTCCCGTCCTGACTCGTTGATAAACTTGCCCTACACTGAGAATTTTGACGGTGTTATACCAAATATACTAATCTATCCGACCGACTCCTGGGTTATCGGTATGCCATCGAAGACTTTCCTTTCTTCAGCTCACTCAGCACCGAACGCCATGGTTACACGAAGTTTGACAGCTTCATACAATGCCAATGAGAACATGACTGCTATCTTAGAAATCAATACTACAACTCTGGTTCGAGACATTAATGTGTCATTCTGGCAAAAGTTCACTACCGAGTACAGCCATGACGCAATGGTCCTTGAGTATTCTACAGACCACATGTTAACTTGGGCTAAATTGGACCCCATGGTTGGTAATGGGGTAAATTATAATACAGCCACCAGTAGTTTCTGGTATAATAACAACCGCGCTACCGGTTCAATTGCTCCTCCCAAATGGTCAAGCAGTTCGAACAATGTCGGTAGTGATGTTATCTATCAGGATGATGACAACGGTTGGATAAACTCATCCACACGCATACCATATACGATATTCGAATCAGCGGGGAATCTGGAACTACGTTGGCGTTTCCAGTCGGATAGTTCAATGCAATATGATGGCTTTGCCATTGATGATATCTCAATTTACCAAGTGGAAGCCAATCAAGCTTGCAGCATAAGCCCACCCTATTATGATTTCGGTCTAAGGCTGATAAACTCAATATCGACACAGTTATTCTCTATAAGCAATACAGGTACAGGTCCGATATTAATCAGCAGTATTGCAGTTTCAGGAAACCCCTGTTTCGCGCTGATAAACATACCTGCTCTACCTGTCAGTATCTCTGCAGGACAGACAGCGATTTTTACCGTGCAATATCTGCCTACTGCTTCGGGAACACATAATGCCACAGTGTCTGTTACAGACAATTTGAGCAGGGATGTTCATTCCGTTAACATATCCGGAGAGGGTGATGACCCGACAATAATCACATTCCCATGGACAATGAGTTTTGATGGAACTGAGTTTGCTCCATGGGGCTGGACAAATACACGTATTAGTGGATCAGGCATTCCCGGTAACTGGGACAGACAGATTACAGGCACAAATCCCGCCTGCTCGCCTCACAGTGGTGTTGCCATGGCAAGATTTAATTCTTTATCTTATGCCAATGGCACTATAGGAGATCTTATCACTCCACCTATCGCCATACCCGGTGGTAATGCTATGAAATTGAGATTCTGGATGTTTAGAGATGAGGGATTTTCAGACAGGTTAAATGAAGGGATATACATTTATCAGAATTCATCTCCCACATCAGTTGGCGGAACCTTGCTTGGCTCGTATCATCGTTTTTATGGCTTAACTCCAGAAGAGACGACAGCTAACCAATGGTACAGATATACTATTAATCTACCTATTGAAATCACAAGCACAACCCGGTATATTATATTTGAGGGTTGGAGTGAGGGAGGGAACAACATTTTCCTAGACGATATAAGTTTACAATACATACCAACAGAAGGTTTTTTCGAAATCACTCCCATTGATAAGGATTTTGGCAGTGTTCAGCTGAATATGATCAGTTCTCAGATATTCATGATTGAGAATTCCGGCAGTAGCCAAATGACGATCAATAATATTTCACTATCAGCGACCTCTCAGTTTTTCCTTAATTCTTTGCCCGTTTTACCCTTAACCCTGAATAGCGAAGAATCGGCTTCTTTTAACGTGGTCTTTGCCCCAACTGCTTCAGGTGTTCATATCTCTTCAATCATCATATCCGACGATCTTTCAAGGTCTACTCATTATGTCAATTTAATTGGAAACGGCTTCGATACGACAATCAATATGTACCCACATACAGAGAATTTTGACAGTGTGATCACGCCAGACCTACCTGAGGGCTGGAACGCATTCTGCTCAAGTGGGTATGTTTCAACATCATCTCTTGAATACCAGTCTCAACCCAATAGTGCACTAATCTATACCGGTTTTTTACCGACTACTGTCATCCTCATCAGTCCCCCTATGGGCATTTCTATAAATCAATTAAAAGTCCGTTTCTATGCTAAGGGCTTAGTCAACGGAGATATTTTGACGGTGGGATCTGTCAGCAGTATCTATAACCCTGATACATTTACTCCGATGGCTTCAGTTACTCTTAACAATGTCATGAATTTGTATGAGATTCCCTTCACGGGTCATACTGGAACTGGTTCCTACATCGCCTTCAAGAATGGAAATACCCTATCTACCGAGGCTATTTATTTGGATGACGTGACTTTTTTAAAGATTTTTAATCAAGACCTTTGTGCTTGTTCAGTTCATGGTAATAATTTCCAGTTTGCTGGCACTACTTCTGGATTTACTGTATCAGTTCTGAATAATGGTCTGCAGACAGTTTCGGACTATGATGTCAACCTCAGGTCTGATGAAGGTACACTGCTGGGTTCTGTACATGTTACCGCTCACTTAGCACCCGGCGCAACTACCCAGCATATAATAAACTGGACACCCTCTGTTCCTGGAAACTACCATATCTATGGTCAGGTAGTCCTAGCAGGAGATCAGGTATCTTATAATGATCATTCACCCGAAAGAATCATATCAGTTTTAGAAGCAGATAATGCTGTTCTATTAATCGGTGACAATGCTTCCACTACTACTGTCAACACTTACCCGTTTGATTTTTATTATTGTAACAGCCTGGCAGAAAGTATATATTATTGGGATGAGATGCACCTCATTTCCGGACAGATTACAGCACTTACATATAGGAACAATTTCTTTTCAAACCTAACAGGAATGCCTGTCAAAATCTGGATGGGAACAACTTCGGCCACCAGCCTCTCTGCCGGGTGGATTCCCTCAACATCTCTGACCTTAGTTTTTGACGGCGTCATAGACTTCCCTTCTGGGGTAAATGAGATAGCAATCAGGTTTCAGACCCCCTTTAATTATACGGGCGGGAATCTGGTCATCAGGACCAATCGTCCTTGGGAATACACCTTTCATAGTTCCTATGATTTGTTTTTCTGCACTTCAACGGCAAATTATAGTAACCGGACTCGTTATCTGTACAGCGATACAGTAACATATAATCCGCTGAACCCATCAGCCCTTGGAACCCTGGTTGCTAGTGTCCCGAACACATCCCTCGTAATTGACAATGCAACACTTGCCCAGGAAACTATCTTAGAGGGGTTTGTCACAGAGGACGGAACCACCCCGCCAGTCCCAGTAGAGGGAGCTGTGATTATTTTAACTGACTCTCGCTACACCACAACCACGGATGCTAATGGTTATTACCAGTTCAGCTTCTGGGAGAACCATGCTGCCAATGTTGAAGTCAACAAACCTGCTTACTATACGGCGAATGCTTCCAATGTGAATCTGGTTATGGGCAATTCTGTTACGCTTAATTTCAACCTGGTGCCTTTGCCAAGAGTTAATGTTTCAGGCACAGTTATAGGCAATGACATTCCTGCCCTGTCCAATGCTGCAATCACCCTAAGCAGTATTGAAACCTATAATGCAACGTCTGGACCCGATGGTACCTTTTCGTTCCAAAATGTCTTGGGCAGTGATTTCGGATTGGATTGTACACTTGCGATAACCAAACCAGGATATCAGTCCTACGTTACTTCGGTCACAATTTATAGCGACAATGTTTCGCTTGGTAATTTCACTTTGAACGAACCGAACTATCCTGCTTATAATCCGGTAGCCATAGAAGCAGATTCTAACGTCATATTGAACTGGATTGCTGCAGGCCCACCCCTTGCCAATACTTATGATTTCGAAACCACTGACGGTGGATTTACTGCTACTAATTCCACGACTCCCGGCTGGACCTGGGGCACCTCATCCTATGCCGGCGCTCATGGCGGTACCAAAATCTGGGGTTGCTACCTATCAGGCAGTTATGCTTTGAATTCTACTTATGAGCTTGTCTCCCCTTCTTTTATAATTGGCAGCAGTCCCATTTTGACCTTCTGGCATAGGTATTATCTGGAGAATAACTATGACGGAGGCAGGTTGCTCGTCTCCATAGATGATGGCGCTACCTGGACCGTGATAATTCCTGCGGGTGGGTATCCCTCAGCAGATATTGCAGCTTTCGGAACAGGCACCTATCCGGGTTATTGCGGTTTACAGACTACCTGGACTCTTGCAAGCTTTGACCTGAGTGCCTATGCTTACCAGACAATCAAGCTGAAGTGGCAAATGATGACTGATAACTCAATTAACTACAATGGTTGGTTCATAGATGACGTGTTTGTCGGCCAACTTGCTCGATATAATGTTCATGACTTGAATTCAACCCGGGGTGTAGACCGTTCTCTGCAGAGTTACAAGGTCTTTAGACTTCTGGCAACTGATACAGGCACTCCTGCCAACTGGACGCTGCTGGCTCAGAATATAACTAATATATCTTTCACGGATGCCGGCTGGGCAAACCTTCCCAGCGGTGATTTTAAGTGGGCTGTGAAAGCTGTCTATAGCGGAGGACTGGAATCAATCGCCATCATTTCCAATACTCTGACTCATTCCGTCTCGCTTACACCTCCGCAGAACTTGGTCATAACAAGAATTGGACCCGACATCCATCTTGACTGGACTGTGATGACTGGTGCAACCTCCTACAGGGTCTATTGTGCGGATGCCCCATACGCTGCGACCTGGATTTTGCTAGATTCAACAACCACCAATCAGTACCTCATCCCCGGTGTGGCGGACCCGTTTAAGTTCTACAGAGTTACAGCGGTCTTAGAATAACTGTCGCTGATAATATGTGTCGGTAAGTATGTAACCGAATTCGAGCATATTACATATAATATAACCCACGTATTCGGGTGGGTTTTTTGTGTCTACAAACTGAGTCTTTCTCATTTACCGCCTGCAGGATATCTGCAGTATGGTTGCAGGACAGTTGCAGGATAGTTGCTGGATACTTTTATACTGTAAATATGCTGTGGATATTCTGCGGATATGCTGTTGAAATATTATTTGAAGCAGGGAGAAAATGGGGAAAAGAAAAAGGCTGTCAGCGGACAGCCTGTGAAATCGGTGTGTTTTAAAGACTTAAGAAGATTGGCTTATGCTTTGCGGACGACCCGGAGTCCGATGCTGGAATACCTGCCGGTGGGGTTTTCCTTTCCGCGGCTGGAGACTCTCTGGTAATTGAGGTTATCTGCCCAGGAACCGCCCCTGAGTACTCTGTAGTTGCCGGTTTCAGCCCCTTTGGGATTTTCATAATGTCCTTCGGTGTAGGCATCATACCAGTCCCAGCACCACTCCCAGACGTTGCCGCTCATGTCGTGCAGACCCAGTTCATTGGGCTTCTTCTGCCCCACATTCTGGGTTTTGTATTGCGAGTTATTCTTATGCCAGCAGACAGGACCTTCGGAATCGCCTCCGGCAAAGTTGTAGTAATTGCTGTTTTTACCGCCTTTGGCTGCATATTCCCATTCAGCTTCGGTCGGCAGTCTGTATCCATTGGCATCCCAATCGCAGGTTACCACTATCCTTTTGGTGTCCGTTTTGTTCTGGTTGTTGGGGTCTTTGACAGACTTGTCTATGTTGTAACAGGGGGCATATCCTGCCAGGATGCTTAGCTTGTTGCAAAATTCTACGGCGTCATACCAGCTGATGTGTTCCACAGGCAGGTCATACCCGTGGAAATTGGATGGATTGGTGTCCATCACCAGATTCCACAGCTTTTGGGTGACAGGTATTTTACTGATTAAATAGGTGCTCAATTCAACATCCCGGATGGGAAGCTCGTCCGCTCTCCCCAATCCTGCCGTATCGCCCATCTTAAAAGCACCGCTGTCCACCTGGACCATGTCAAAATCAACCAACACCTTGCCGGTGAAGAACATAAACATATCACGGAAGATATTTATCTCATACCTCATCTTTTTCATCTTCTCGACTACGCGGGTTTTGGTGACTATTTTGGCTTCTTCCTTGCGGAACCATTTCCCTTCCCTGATAACCACCTTTTCCTTGTAGGGTTCCACGACCTTTACGAGGGTCTCGAGTTCAATCTTCAGTTTCTCCACAGGTTTGCTGACAAAGACAGGGATAGTCTTGAATCTGGACCATTCCAAATCAACTTTCTTCATATCCAGCAGGAATCTGTCTTTGGAAAAGAGTTCCAAAACGCCCTTCAGGTCTTTGTTTACAGGTGAATCCTTCAAGGCAGCCACATCTTCGGCAATCTCTGAGCGATAGGTTTTCAGCTTGTCTGCTTTCCAATTGGCAAAGGTTTCCTTCAGCTCTTTCTCATAAGCATTGTAAGAGCCGTCGGCTGCAGCTTTCAGGGCATAGAAAACGTCCCTGTCCAAAGCCAGGTAAAGCTGTTGCATAGCTTCGGTAATGTTACCTGCGGACAGCATGCTTTTGCCTTTGAGGTAATGAGCTTCGCTCAGCTTATCATTGAGATTCAGCGCTTCAGAAGTGTATTTTAACGCATCGTCACTTTTACCTCGGCAATAAGCAGCCCAGGATGCGGCAAGCAGGGCTATAGCGCTTTCGGAAGGATAATCGGCAAGGGCATATTTACCTGCCTGGATGAATTCTTTCTCTGCTGCCGCCAGGTCCACCAACAAAGCATTGCATCCGCAAAATCCAAGATGGATTATCCCCGACAGGAAATGCAATCTCCATTCATTCTTATATCCCTTGAAGGTTGCATTGCCGTTAATCGCAGTTTTGAGAATATCAGCGGCAGAGGCACAATCTTTCTTGTTGAACGAATCCAGGGCTTTGGCAAAATAGCCGTATGCTTCTATATGCTCTGGCTTTTCCGGTGGCGGGAAGAGCTGGTTTATATCATCGTGGAAATGACCTGTGCGGACAATCCGGTCTGCAAACCCCCAGTGGAAATCGGCTGGAACCTCAGCATGCTTTGCTTTGATGTCCGAAGGTGTATAGGCGATGCGGCAAAATTCCACTTCCTTATCCTCAATCAACCTGGTAACGCTGGATTCAAGGTGCAGTTTATTTTCAGCAAGGATTTTCTCATCCGCAATCTGGTCCAGTAAGGACTTTGGTATCTCCAGGATTACCTGTGGAGTTGCATCCTTATCGGGCTGGGAATTGCGCAGTTCGTTGAGGTATTCTGCATAAGGATAGCCGGTATCAAAAACATAAAATGTCATAAGCCTGACCCTCGTCTTGTCTGTCTCAATTGCTTCAAATTCATTAGATTAAAACCTATACTCCAGGCGGAGCATTTTATCTTCAAATTTCAGGCGAACCTTGTCCTTTTCCGCCTTGAAATTGTATAAGTGCGCATCAACAAAGGCATCCGCCACGGAAAGCACCATGACAGTCCCAATCCACCAGTAGTCGCTTCGCAGGTTATCACGGTATTTATCCCGCCTGCTCTGGTACAAAAGGTCGTCAAAACTGCCGCTGCCATCCATCATGGCTTCAAACTGCTCCATTTTATCATGGTTGTAGAAGGCGGAATTGACCAGATACGCCTGCAAGCCCACCACTGCCACAGCTTTGATATAAGCATTGTTATAGACTTGTCCCCCGCCCGGAAGCAGGGCGGATAGAACCATTGCCTTATATGGATTTTTCGCATACTCCATAGCACTCAGGCTCCCTGACACCAGCAATAGCACTACCAGCAAAAGGAAAAGCCGCATTCTCATTTGGCAATCCTCTCCTTCAGCGACAGCAGGAACAGGGGAATCATGATTTCGTGGTGCCCGGTAAAGTAAAAGCCCTTTCCGCTCTTTTGCACCGGCCTTTGCGTAATATTCACCAAAGGCCTGTATTGCAGGTTCATGTCAAACACAGCCGTGGTAAAGTTTTGGAGCGGAAAGCCGAGGTTCCTGACCACTGAAACCGCCTTGAGAAAGACTTCAGGGATGATGACACTGGAACCGAAGTTCAGGAAAACCCCTCCGTCATTCAGGTCTTTGAGGCAATTGCAGAAAATCCGGAAATCCCGCAAGCTTGTTTCACCAATGGCAGCGCCGTCCGCAGAAGCATGCTGGTGAATGATATCTGTCCCGATTGCCACGTGAACAGTGACGGGGACATTGTACCTGTATGCGTTTGCCAGCAGGGAAAGCTCCTGGTTGGGAGCAGTTTCCGACAAGGTCTTGCCGACCGCTTCCCCCAGTCCCAATCCCGCAGATTTTGCCCGGCTGATAATGGCATTGATGCCGTCTGCGGTGTCATAAGCCATGCCAAACGAGCCGTCTTCCAGCGCGGCTGACACATCTTCAGAAGTCCTGCCGGACATGGCAATCTCATAATCGTGGATTATTACAGAGCCATTGACCGCAACTGCTTTGACAGCACCCAGCCGCATCATTTCATTTATCAGGGGAGCAAGTCCGCATTTGATTACATGACCGCCCATCCCTATGATGACAGGTTTTCCTTGCTTGAAAGCCGCCTCGCAGATATCCAGCAGTTCTTTCAGTTCGCCTGCTTTGAGGATATCCGGAACCTGTGCCCAGAAAGCGGAAAGATTAACGCTGCCCGCTTTGGCAAAGGCAGAGCTGTCCACCTTGCTGAGGCGGTCTGCTGACTTGTATCTTTTCAGTTTGGCGAGGTCTATTTCAGGATATCTGCTCATGGGACTCAGACAATCATCTTGCCGGGTTTAGCGTATCTCAGCTGTTCGCTAAAGATGCAACCGCAGTATTTCTGACGGTACATGCCTGTCTGTTTGGAAAGTTCTTTGCCTTCCTCCCACAGGACACGCCAGTCCTTGTAATAAAAGTCCACCCCAAAGCGGTTTGCCAGGTTTTCACCCACTGCCCGGATTTCTTCATGACGCTGGTATTTACTATACAGCAGGGTAGTGGTAAAGGCGTCAAAACCATGTCCCATGGCAAGCTGAGCAACTCTTTCCAGCCTCATTTCATAACAGACCTGGCAGCGTTCTGTGCTCTTGTGACCGGTGGCGTCCAGATACATTTCCAGGTCATATTCATCCTGCCAGATGACCGGCAGGTTTTCCTTTTCGGCAAATTCCTTCACGGCATCCCTGCGCTTGACGTATTCAGTGAAAGGGTGGATATTGGGATTATACCACACCAATGTGACGTCCCACTCTTTCCTCAGTTCCTGCAAAGGAGCTATCAGGCAGGGAGCGCAGCAGGTGTGCACCAGTAATTTCTTAGCGGACATGATGTTTCATCTCCTCAGGCAAAATTATAGACATCTCCACAATCCCCGCCACCTTGCCGTCCCTGAACCAGGGCTGCTGGTGGATAAGCTTGCGGATGCCGTTCTTTTCAATCGTGTAGGTATTGGCAATGCCTGTAGCCAGCATGGACAGGATTTTCTCCCAGGACTCCGGTTTATGGCAGTCCTTCAAGCTGTGTCCAATCAGCTTTTCCCCGCCATCTGCGGCAAAAGTGGCACAGGCCTTGTCGTTCATGGCAATTACGATTCCCTGTTCATCACACACAGTGATGGCAGCAGGGAATTCCTTTATCCAGTCTGTATTCATCAAAATTCTTTGAGCAGGGCGTTGGCAACGATGCCGCGCTGTATCTGGTTCGTGCCTTCGTAAATCTGCAGGATTTTGGCGTCGCGCATCATTTTTTCCACAGGGTATTCCTTCATATAGCCATAGCCGCCGCAAATCTGCACTGCGTCTGTAGTGACCTTCATCGCCACATCGGAAGCAAAGTATTTGCACATGGCGCTTTCCTTGGAATAGTTCTTAATCCCGGCATCCACCATTTTGGCAGTCTGCATCACCAGAGCCCTGGCTGCCTCTATCTGCGTGGCCATGTCAGCCAGCATAAACTGCACTGCCTGGAAGGAGGAAATCGGCTTGCCGAACTGGATGCGCTGATTGGCGTATTTGGCGGCGTATTCAAAAGCTCCGCGAGCCACGCCCACTGCCTGCGCTCCCACCATCGGACGGGATTTGTCAAACACCTTCATAGCTGTGATAAATCCGGTGCCTTCGCGTCCCAGCAGATTTTCCGCCGGAATCACGCAATCTTCAAAGACCAGTTCGCGGGTGGAATTTGCCCGGATGCCCATCTTGTTTTCCTTTTTGCCAAAGCTGAAGCCGGGGGTGCCCTTTTCCACTACAAAGCAGGAGCAACCGCGCGGACCCTTGGATTTGTCGGTCATGGCAAAAACAGTGTAAATCTCGGCTTCTCCGCCGTTGGAAATCCACTGCTTGGTTCCGTTCAGGACATAGGTGTCGCCTTCTTTTCTGGCAGTGGTCTCGATTCCGCCTGCATCGCTTCCTGCATTGGCTTCGGTGAGCCCGAAAGCTGCCAGCTTTTCACCGGTGGCAATCTGGGACAGGTATTTCTGTTTCTGCTCTTCACTGCCGGCAATCAGGATGGGATACATGCCAAGTCCGGTAACGCCGAAAGCCAGCGAAATGCCCATATCAACCGCGCAAAGCTCTTCAGTGACTATCACCAGGTCTGTGACCCTGCCGCTGATTCCGCCGTATTCTTCCGGAATCATCACGGCAAACAGGTCGCTCTGTTTCATGATTTCCACGATATCCCAGGGGAACGTGGCTTCTTCGTCATATTTTTCCCTCAGGGGAGCCATTTTTTCCACAGCGATGCGGCGGGCGATGTCCCTCATCTCTTTCTGTTCGTCAGTCAGGAAATATTCCATAAGGCAAACTCCTTGTCTCGTTTATATAAGATTTTTTCAGTTAAATCATAATCGTATTGATTTGAAATCTGTCAATTAAAAACTCACTTCCCGATATACAATCAAAGTCATTTCGCGCTGATTTCACTCCGGACGGCAAATTTCCTGCAATCTGCCCTGACCTGCCGTCTTTGTCTCTCCTTCCTCTATGAGATGTCCCGGAGATGCCCCAAAGCCTCCCGAAGAAAACCCGGCCATCTCCGGGACATCTCAGCAGGCAGGGAAAGAAAATGGAGTTGACAAAAAGCGGGGACTTAATAAGAAAAGATTCAGATTGATAGGAGGAATAATGCGTTATTCTCTGATAATAATTATTGCTGCTTTATTGCTTGCCGGATGCACCGGCCAGAAATTCTACACAAACAAAGGCGTATCCTATTTTGAACAGCCTGCCAAAGAGCTGGACTTCAGCTTCAAATCAGTCATCGAACCCCAGCAGGAAGGCGAATCAGTGCTTTTCATCCCCGGCAGGGCACTGAACCTGTCCGATAAGTTTATTTATCCGGTCCGCATCAGTTTATTGAAAGATGGCGGCAGGATTGAGCAAACATCCCTATACTCCGTAAACGCCATTGACGGCAGCGTGGCAGACAGCCTGATAATGTCAGGCGAGGCAGGGATGTCGGTCGAATATGTGGTGCAGTTAAATGACCTCTACGCCGTCGGCATCAAAAACTCCAAGCTATACATTGCAAAAATGGACAATGCCCTGAATCTGCTGGCGGAGTTTCCTCTGGACATCAGCCTGGCATACATCGCCTATGCCGGCAGATACACCGATATGCTTCGCCTGGTGGCAGCCGACGCTGAGAATAAAATATACCTGTATGACCTGAATCCGGAAGGTATGACCATCGTGCGTAAGCGCCTTTTGACTGACGGCTACTACAGGCATTATGCCGGAAAGTCCGAAGTATGGTTTTTCGCTGAGAAAGATGATTACCTGGAAGCTGTGAAGACAGACCTTTCCGTCTTTGACCCGGTCCCGGTTTACAAGACCTTTATGTACCCCTTCGCAGACGCTTACGGGGAGAAGACCTATTCCGCCAAAGCCGTTAATGACATCGTTTATATCAGTTACCTTTCCAAAATGGATAAGGAAGGCACGGTTTCCAAGCTGGTAGCCTTTAATTTCAAGGATGGAACCATGCAGAGCAGAAACGTGGACGGGATGCTGAGCTATGACATCGCAACCCACAACGGCAAGACATATATTTACAGAACGGCAGTCGTCGGCAAAACAGACGCTTTCATCCTGACGGAACTGAAGCCGGACCTGAGTGAAGGCGAACCCGTGGCGAAATACTTCCTGTCCGGACAGCAGATGGTAAAAGGCCTGCAGAGCTATTCGGACGGCAAGTTCGTGATGACCGGCACCTATTACCTGCCCCCCGGTGTCAAAGGCAAAGCCGTTAAAAGCGCCATGCCAGACGCCAGGCAGTTAAAACCTTTCCTGACCGTCTTTGACCTGGATTAGAATTATGATGGCAGATTATAAAATGGTCGGAAACGACTTTTACGACTTCCGGGGACAGAAGCTTGCCACCATCCGCGGAGCGGACGTTTATGATGCCCACAGCCGCAAGGTGGGCACCATCAGGGATTATGAGGTGTATGACGACAGATACAACAGAGTGGCTTCCATGCGGGGCAACGACGTCTTTGATATCCACAATGCCAGGATTGCTTCCCTGCTGGAAATCAAGAATATGATTACCAACCCGCCGGTCCAGCCGGTGATGGTAGCGCTCTGGTGGTTTTTTATCAAGGATGCGCCGCGCAGATAAAAGGTCTCACGGAACAGCAGGGCAAACCAGAAGGCATCCTGTAGTTCATCGGAAACCGATTGAAATATTGTTTTGGGGCAAAGTTTGTCTTTGCCCCTTTAGTTTTCTGTTGACAATCCAACCCTAAACAGCTATATTCACTATCAGAATGTTCATTATACAGCCGAATTTGAAAGGGGGAATAACTTGAAAACACTTTTGGTCATATTTCTTGCCTCATTCTGCGCCTTAAACGGACTTACCATAGGTCCGTGGCAGGATATCCGTTTCAGCGGAAAGACCGCAGACGACCTTGCCTGGCTGCAGACAGAGATAACTCATCCTTCCATCCGGAACAACAGAATAATATATCATAACGGAACTGCCATTACAGAAACTGACCAGACCCTTGTCAATCCTGCCTTCGGCACATACCAGTCCCAGTTCCCTGTAGCAACCACGCGCAAGTATCTGGGGCTGAGGGTTGCCAGCGATACCGCCTCCGATAACCTCATCCCGGTTTACTACGAAGGAACAGCACTGCCCGCTCTTTCGCAGATGACCCGGGTGTCCCTTGACCCGCAAAACGACACTTCGCTTGCCTCCCAGTATAACTATCTGGACATCACTGCGGATTACTTTACGTTTTCCGGTACTAAGTTTTATGCAGCTATGCAGAACCGGGGAGGAGGTTATCCCACAAGTGCTGGACTGGGAACGGTTTACCTGTCCTATATGCTGGTGATTGCCAATCCTGCCGACGACCCTGCCGACCCCAATACCATTGTCTGGGCGATGAACTATATGAGTGTTCCCCTGGGAGGCTTATCCCCAGGTTTGTTCAGGATAGCAGGAGGCGAACTCATCCGCATCGGTGACATTACTTCCAGCATTGTGTCCGGCAGCAATCTGCTGATAATGAGCTGTAACATTTCAGACCTAATGGCGGATGCTGCTTTTGCCGCCTGGTATAATCCCGCCAATCCTGTCATAGGTTATACATCCCTGACCAGCAGAACGACCGTCATCCCCTTTGGCACCACCCAGGCAGATACGTCGCCGGGTGGCATCATCTATCCAATACCACTCTATTTGGACCCTGCCCCAAACCTATTGCCCGTTTTGGCAAATCCTGCCTTTCACTTTGAAGATGACGAGGTCTGGTTTGGAGTATCCTATAATGACCCGGAAGGCAATTTCCCGCTCACGGCAGATGTAATCATCCCCGGAACCGGCAACTTTCCGCTTTACCCCATGGGAACGGATTTTACCCAGCCTGTCTCTTTCCGGACTGCTAACCTGCTGGAAGAAATCGGCGAATATGATAACTCGCCGGCTGCTTTCTCCTTTAGCGATAACAACATAGATTACGCAACCCTCAGTTTTAACTTTACCTATATCAGGGGCCTGCTTTCACCGGATAATGTAACATTATCTCTATCGGATGGTTTCCTGCTTATGACATGGGACCCCGTTACTCTTACACTGGATGCAAATCCCGTTACCGTAACCGGGTATAGAATCGAGGTCTCAGCAAGCCCGGATTTTGCAGATTACAGCGTTCTTGACACAATCGCCGGACTTCAATATCAGTTTCCGGTCGAACAACTGCCAGACTGGCGGTTTATTCGCATATTAGCCGTAAAGGAGTTGTAAAAGGGTTATGCAATACAGAAAAATGCCCGGTAGCAAAGACCAGCTTTCCATTCTTGGCTTTGGCATCATGAGGATGCCCCTGGATGACAAACAAAACATCAATGAACCGGAAGCTTTGAAGCTGATGAGATACGCCTATGATAACGGCGTGAATTACTTTGATACAGCCTGGCCCTATCACAATGAGCAAAGCGAACCCCTGGTCGGGAAGTTTCTCAAAACAGTTGATCGCACCAAGGTCTTTTTGGCAACCAAGCTCCCCACCTGGCTGGTCAAGACCAGAGAAGACATGGATGTCTATCTGGACAAGCAACTGGAACGGCTTCAGACAGATTACATAGACTACTACCTCCTGCATGCCCTGACAGGCAAACGCTGGAAGGAACTGAAGAAACTGGGTGCCATCGACTTCCTGGAAAAAGCCAAAGCAGCAGGGAAGATAAGGCATATCGGCTTTTCGTTTCATGATAAATATCCTGCCTTCAAATACATCATAGACTGCTATCAGTGGGAGTTTTGCCAGATACAGCACAACTACTTTGACATTCGGCGCGAAGCCGGAACAAGGGGACTCCAATATGCGGCTGGCAAAGGCATAGGAATCATTGTCATGGAACCCTTGTTGGGTGGTAAGCTGGCAGGAGAGATACCTGTGGAAGCAGACAGGGTCTGGAACAAATCCAGGCACAGGTGGACACCGGCGGAAAGAGCTTTACGCTTTGTTTGGAACTATCCGCAGGTACAGCTTGTCCTGAGTGGTATGTCGTCTATGGAACAGGTGATTGAGAACATCAGAACAGCATCTCAGGCAAAAGCGGACAGCTTATCCCCACAAGAACTGAAACTTTATGGGAAGGTACGCAAAATCTATCTCGGTAAAATGGTCGTGCGCTGCTCTGGCTGTGGCTATTGCCTTCCCTGTCCCAGTAAGGTAGCGATTCCCTGGGCGCTGGGCATTTACAATGACGCGCATATCTTTGGAGACAGGAAAAGACATCAAAGAGAATACTCTTTCTTTATCCCTGATGACCGCAAAGCCGATAAATGCACCAAATGCGGCGCTTGCCTGCCCAAGTGCCCCCAAAAGATAGATATTCCTGCAGAATTGGAAAAAGTAACAGACTACTTCGCAAAAAACTGATTAACAAATAAAAGACGCGTCTCGCAAACCGCTGATAAAAGGCGGTCAGGACTGTTTCACCAAGCTGTGGCTAGATATGCTTTTCACTTTCTTTGCAGTTATGCATAGGTTGTATTGTATTCAGGTTAAGACACAGGCCTGTCTAACTCTCAATGGAGGAAACCATGAAAAGAATAATGACTACAGGCAGCGTAATCCTGATGCTGGCACTCGTTACAGTTCTCGGAGCACAAAGATATCAAGGCGGTGGCGGAAATCATCATACAAACCCCAATCCCCCCAATCATAGTCAGAACTATCATAACCATCAAAATCAGATAAGAGAATTCACAGGATTTCTCGTAGTTAACGAAAGGGACATCAAACACAATCCCCGCCTGGGTTTTCACCTGAACCTCAATCCCCTGCAAATCACGCATATTGACTTTATTACCGGACCTCCCCGCAGGAACAGTTATGGTATCGTCGTAACAAAGCCGGGAGGCGGACATGCCTATTACCATCTGGATAAGACCGGCAGTCATATAGCTCAAAAAATGCTTGCCCGTCAAAGGCACCACAACAGAAACGTGTATGTGGAAGTGCGGGGCAGATTGAATCGCGATACCCGCACCATTGCGGTCAGGTCAATGGAAAGAATCAGAAATCGCCATGGATGGGACAATGACCGTCCCGGAAACTGGGGATAAGGATATTTCCCATGTAAGAAAAAGGGTTGGCATAGCCGACCCTTTTTTTCTTGAAGGAATATCGCTCTCAGGTTGTAATAAAAGTTGTGAACAGAAAATCAGTCCATGACTGGAGGATAAAATGAAAAAGTTAACAGCAAGCGCTCCACTTGTCCTCATGCTTGTGTTATTTATGAATCTGAATGCCCAGGCAAGAGGCAGCAGGCAGGAACAGCCGGCTCAGGAGCAGAAGCCCGCCTCTACTGAGACCAGCAAAGTTGCTGAGCCCGAAAAGGAACAGCCGGCTCAGGCAGTTAGAACTACCTCTGCCCCTGCAGTCAGGCAGCAGCAGACCCAAACCACAAAAGAATCTCCCGCTCAACCTACCCGGCAGGAAGCTGTCAGGACCAATGCCCGTGAGACCGCCCAGCCAGTACGCGAACAAAGGCAAACCACCGTAAACACCAGAACAGATAGCTATTCCCGCGAGCCGGCAGAGCCGGTTTCCCGGCCCAAACACCAGGAACCCGTCAGAACGCAAAGAGAAGAGCCGGAAGCATACCGTCCTGCTCAGACACCCACGCAGAGACCTGCCCAGACCAGCACCAGACCAGGCAATCAAACCCAAAGGGAACCTCAGGTTAATACCGAACCCAGCCGACCCGCACAAACCGTAACACCGGCTCAGCGACCTGCCCAGCAGGAAAATACCAAACCCCGGCAGACGGAATTGGAACGGCAAGTACAGCAGGACAGAGACGAGCTTTCCCAAAAGGAACGCAATGCCCTGAGGGAAAGGTACATCCTTCAGCAGAAAGAACGCACCGGCCAGATAGCGCCCAGCCGTCCTGAAAGAGTGGAAAAGGAAAGAGCCGTACAGCCGGAAAGACCGGACAACAGCAGAACCGAAAGGGAAAACTCCCTCCAGCCTTCACGCCCGGAAACCGTTAATCCCCAAAAGGATGCTCCCGCACACTCCCAGACCCAGAAACCCAGTCAGGCACAGAGCGAACGCCCTGGTCCGGTTTCTGATGAAAAGCCCCTCCAGCAGATGCGCAGCCAGGATGAGAAACCTTCCGAAGGCGACCTCGGACGCTCACGCGGCATAGAAGTAGTTAATGATGAGACAAACAGGAGAGGCCGTCCCGACACCTATCAGTATCCGTATTCTCATATTCAGCCGCCTGCCAATCCCGTTTGGTATGACCAGCCGCCCATCAACGACTATGTGGAATCACCCCGGCATGGCGGTGGTCACGGATATGGCAATAACCATTATTACGACCATCACCGCTGGCACCGCTATCATAGTTACCGCCCCTGGTATTGGACCAATTACTACGGCTGGAACTGGTACACTCCGCCCCATCGCTGGAACTGGAACATCACCATCAACTTCTGGAACTGGTACACTCCCCCCTGCGGATGGAACTGGAACCGCACCTACTATGTGTTCGGATATTATGACCACCCCTATTCCTACAACTGGTATCCTGCCACCTACTGGCATGTCTATCCGGTCACAACCTTTAGCTACACTTTTGACGAGGACTACAGGGAATACAGGGGATTTTTGCTTAACAACGACTGGGATTACAATCAGAATAGCTCGCTCAGCACCCATTATAACATCCATCCCAATGAATATGACGACATCCATCTTTACACCACTGCCTGTCCCGACGATGGCTATGGCGTAATGATCCGCAAGACCAGCGGCAGATTTGCCTACTATCATTTTGATGACTACGGAAACCGTCTGGCAAGGCAATTGCTCAGGCGTCAAAGGGGAAATCCCCGCAAAGTATATGTGGAAGTCAGGGGTTATGTGAATCATGACAACCACACCATCAGCGTAACGTCGCTCCGGCGGGTTAAGTGGCAGCCGCGCTCCTATGTGGCAGTCACCATCTTTCCCCGCTGGTATTACAACCGTCCCCACTACTGGGGTTAATTCTCCCAAACACATACGACCATGGCCGGCGCTCTGCCGGCCTTTTTTTTGCCCAATTCCCTCGGTCTTTCCACCTCCAGGTTTCCTGCCATGGGAAGAATTTATTTGACACAATTATTCATTAATTTTAGTTTCCACGCAATGAACCAATGAGCAAAATAACTCCCGGTGTATGAACCGGAACAGGGCAGGAAAAAGCATGAAATATCCGCACACCAGAAAAGACAATATCGTTGAAGAGCATTTCGGCGTAAAAATCAGCGACCCCTACCGCTGGCTGGAAGATGACAATTCACCCGAGACCATTGAATGGATTAAGGAACAGCAACGTCTGACCGAGCAGGTTTTGAACGAAAATCCGGACCGTGCCGGCTTTCTGGCACGCTTGCAGGAATTAGCCGATTACCCCAAGCAGAGCTGTCCCATCAGGCGCGGTGACTGGTATTACTATGCCAAAAACGACGGTCTGCAAAACCAGTGGGTTACCTACCGCAGAAAAGGTCTGCAAGGCGAAGAAGAGCTGTTCTTTGACCCCAACATCCTGTCTGAGGACGGGACCACCACAGCGCATATTGCGGGGAATTCCAAGGATTTCCGTTATTTTACCTACAGGGTTTCCAAATCCGGAAGCGATGCCTGTGATTTATGGACTATGGACACCGAAACCAAAACCTGGCTGGAGGATAAACTGACCGACCTGCGTCACTCCGGCGCTGCCTGGTACAAGGACGGCTTTTTTTACAGCCGTTATGACGGCAGGCAGGATTACCAGCAGCAGAACAAAAACCAAAAGATATACTATCATCAGTTGGGCCAGCCGATGGAAAATGATAAACTGATTTATGAAGACCCGGAAAACCCTCTCAGATACAACCATCCCTATATTATAGAGGGCTGCAGGATGCTGTTTATCGTTTCTTCCCAAGGGTCCTCCGGCAACAGCATCCTCTACAGACCCCTCGAGGACGAATCCGCTGAATTCCAATGCCTGTTCGAAGGATTTGACTATCATGGTTATCCCTTGGATTCCTTTGATGACGGCTATGTCTATTTCTCCACCAATAAGCACGCCAAGAACTTCCGTCTGATGAAAGTGGATTTGGCACATCCCGAGGAAGAAAACTGGGTGGAAATCATCCCGGAACGTGACTATCCCCTAGAGGACATAACCCCTGCCGATGGTAAGCTGATTGCCATCTACATCAAGGATGTCCAAAGCAAGATAGAGGTCATGGACAAGGACGGCAAGTTCCTGTATGGCATTGAATTGCCCTATCAGGGGAATGCCTATTTTGCCTTAGCGAAAAAGGACTACAAAGAGGGCTTTTTCGGCTTTTCATCCTACACCCGGCCCGACGAGATTTTTCATTATAATATAGCTGAAAACCGGCTCAGTTTTTACCATCGCGACCCTGTGAAGGCGGATGTGCAGGACCTGGTTTCCGAGCAGGTTTTCTATAAATCCAAGGACGGCACTGCCATACCCATGACCCTGCTGTATAAGAAAGGCATCAGAAAGGACGGCAACCTGCCGGTTTTACTCAACGGCTACGGCGGGTTTCTGATTGCCAGGATGCCCTATTTCAGCACCAGTAATATTGCTTTGCTGGAAAAAGGCTTTGTCATGGCAATCGCCAATCTGCGCGGAGGCGGCGAGTACGGTGAGAAGTGGCACGAAGCAGGCAAACTGCTCAATAAACAGAACGTGTTTGACGACTTCATCTCCGCAGCGGAATACCTGATAAAAGAGGGCTACACCAATCCCGGCAAACTGGCAATCATGGGTGGTTCCAACGGCGGTCTGCTCGTCGGCGCCTGCATCAACCAGCGTCCGGAATTATTCAGAGCGGCGGTTTGCATGATGGGAGTGCTGGATATGCTCCGCTTCCACAAATTCACCTGCGGTTGGGGCTGGATGGTGGAATATGGCAATCCTGAGGAGGAAATTCATTTCAACAATATCCTGAAATATTCTCCTTTGCATAACATAAAAGAAGGGGTTCGCTATCCTGCCAACCTGATTACCACCGCTGACCATGACGACAGGGTGGTTCCGGCCCATTCCTTTAAATTTGCGGCAGCTATGCAGGATAAGGTGAATCAGGACAATCCCGTGCTGTTATATACAGAGTTCCAGTCCTCCCACGGACCCAGCAACCTGAATAAAAGTCTCAAGCTATTTGCCGACTCCTATGCCTTTATCTGCAAATATCTGGGAGTGCCGGCATCCAACTGATACCAACCCATCCCTGAAATCTTCCTTGCTTGCCACCTGGGGTCCTCCTGGGGTCCACCTGGGGTAAGCCCACGAGGACCCCGGGTGGTTGGCAGGGAACAAGAGGGAAAGTCAGACGGAGAATGTCTCCCGCATTTGACGGGAAAAGCGGATTATCTCAGCAGGGTTGTATCCTTTGTGGAAGTTCAGGACAAAGCGGAAAGTCACTTCGCCGGACTGGTCTGCCTTGTAATTGGTATGCCAGTAGTTGTTCATTACATATGCGTAAAAACGGGTGGACGGCTCCAGATGCTCCAGCCAGGGCAGTTCTGCCGTGATACCGCCGATTTCTACCAATGGATTGTCAATCAGGCAGACGGAAACGCCCCACGCGGAGCTGGAGATATCAACCACTCCGGTGGGACAGAAGAAGTTTTTGCAGGCACCCGGCAACTGGTCTTTTTCCGGCTCAAGCATCACCCCTGCGCAGTCATAACGCAGTACTCCATTTTCCACAGTAAAAGGAAAGGCAAGGTGAACGCTTTCCTTGCTCCGGACAGCTATTTTATCCAGTTTTACGCTGATTTCCATCCGCTCTATGTTATGGTAAATCCTGTAGGTGATTTCCATGCCGTTAAGCCCCACCGCCTCGCCTGCGAGGACAATCTCCTCAAAGGAATTTCCGGAACTGTGCCGGGCAGAAGTCCTGGCAGTTACAGTCAGCAGGTTTTCCCGGTCCGTGCCCTGCATATATAGGTACTGCATCAGCTTTGACCCCGGCACGAGCAAATCAGTATTCAGGCCTTTGTGGAAAAGACCGCTGACCGCACAGTCGTTTTCAGTAAAGGTCATACGGAGCCAGTCATTTTCATAGGTGGCAAAGCCTTCGGACAAAGGGGACAAATCAGCAGACGCTACCGGAGGCGTCATCGACGGTTTTCCGGAAGCGGGAAACTCAGCCAGAAGCTCGCGGGAAAGCCTGTCTGCATCCACAGCAAGCTGCCGCTTGAACTCCCATTGGGAAATCACCTCCGGCAGGTCTGGCTCGCTGACGCTGTTCCAGGCGCCCCAGGTATGCTCGTCAAACAGAATCACCTTTTGCCAGGCAGCGCTGAGCTTGTCATTTTGCCGCGAATCGGGACGGAGCTTTATGAAGAGTTTTTCTGCTAGTATCAGCCGGTCGGCGGCATTGCGGTTCAGCCTGGTTTCCAGGGCTGTGGAAGCTGCACCGTCCTCCCAGTAGCCCGTGAGGTCGCCTTTGAGCGTGGGTAGCTGGGTTCCATATTTCTCTTCAAAGGCATGGAAAAACATCTGATGGGTGGCTATGATGAATCTGGGTGAGGTGAAATCAGAGTTCCAGCTTCTGACAAAGTCCGGCAGGGATTCATCCGGGGTGCCATTGTCTCCGCCTATCGTATAGGCAAGTGGAACCATATCATAGGGATAATCGTCATCCTGCAGTTGCTGAACATATCTGAGGGCTTTTTTCAAGCCATGAGCTGACAATCTCTCGCGGTGAAACATGGCGTAGCCAGCCTTGAAAATCCAGGTGAGCACCTTTTCCGCGCCTGACGGGGATTCCCAGTAAAAGGGCTTATCCCCCAGCTTGTAGATGTGCCCCACCCGGTCTCCGTTGTTCGGGGCTATCGCAAAATAGCGCACTCCCGCGTCATGCATGGCTTTGACCAATCCCCAGACGAAGCCGGGTATGTCGGTCACAGCCGCAGTATCAATCACTACGCCTGTTTTTTCCGTTACTTTCCTGGCAAAATCCAGATGGTGAGCCAGTTCGGCATCGTTGCAGAGCCCCGAAAGCAAATTGTTGTGCAGGGCGTTCAGTCCTAAGTGCCCTGATTTTAATGTATCTGTGAAATCTTGTTTTTGCATGGCAGATGCCTGCTCCAGCCAGGTTTCCAAAGCCCAGATTACCTCCAGGTTCCAGCGCGCCTGAGATTCATAAGGAAAGGGCAGGGTTCTCTGCGTTTCACTGATTGCAGCATCTATATTGGCACACTGCCTGGCGCGGACGTTTTCCTGCAGGTCTGTGTAGCCGATGTCATTGTGAGAAAAAGGCAAAATGTAGACGCTGCGGGGCTTCACGGGTGTCAGGCTTACTTCCAGGGAACGGACCTGCTCTCCATTCATAATGAAATCCACCTTGAGGGAGGATTCCGTCTCAACGGCCGGAACTCCCAGCCGGAAGGTATTTGCGCCTGATTTCAGGTCATTCATGGTAAGTTTTTCCATTCTGCTTTCCAACAGCAGACCGCAATTGCCAAACAAGTTGTCATAAGTGATTTTCAGGATTTGCGCCGGCTGTCCGTTTATGGTTTTTAACACGGGCTCCGGCACTACGGAAGGGAACTGGGAGATAGGATAACAGAATACCATAAACCAGTCTTCGCTGTCAGCGTCTTCTCCTGCTATGGAAAGGGTGATTCCGGTGCGGGGATAGGACAATCTGTCCTGCAGGGTAAGATATATGAATCCGAAGTGGTCGTTAAACTGGTCACTCCATTGACGCTCAAACTTCATGCGGGTGCCTTCGTGACCCCTTATCTGGAAGAAGGGTATTTCACCCTCTGCTGGCGTCGTGAAGCTGAGCAGTTCCTCGTTCTCTGCAGATAATCTGAAGGTGTGATTTCCGCCTTTGCTGCCTGCCATGGCTGCCAGGAATACAAAGGTAAGCTCGCCGGAACGATGCATCGGCAAGGGTCCGGACTTCCAGCTTATTTGGCTGCATGATTTATCTGCCCTGGCTATAAGTGCTTCACCCGCCCCGGGATGATGTGAGTGGTAATCAAGGGTTTTGCCTGAAATCGCTTCTCCGAAGCCGCTTACCAGGTATCTCCTGCTGCCTTCGCCATGTTTGATGTGAATCCTTACGCCTTTGTTGTCCATCTTGCGCTCCCGTGACCCTTTTTGTTATTTTCCTTATTCCCGTATTTCTGTCAAGCAAGGTTTTAGGTTTATTCAGGTTCGATTGTTCTGCAATATTGACTTGACAAAATCAGACAACTGCAAGCGTTATTTGAAAATGCATATAAGGTTATTTGCTAAGCTTTTGGCAGTATTGCTCCTCCTTGGATTCAGCTGTTCAGACCCCCTGGAAGCAGCTGATGACAAGGTCATCCTGAAAGTTTTTGAGCTGCCGGACGTTCGCAAGACCGATGCCTATACAAAAGCCAACCTGGCTGTAATAGATGCCTTTCGTCAGAAACATCCCTATATTGAGCTCAGGGCTTACAGCGGTATCATGATTGAAGGCATGGACCTCGATGCCGGTCCTCTCATGGCAATCGCCGGGGGTGTTGCTCCCGATATCCTGTATGTGAACTTCCGCCAGTCCGATACCTATATCCAGAACAACTTCCTCTATCCCTTGGACAGTTTTCTGGCAAAGCAGGATGCAGAGGAAATCGGCCTGCGGGTGGAACAGCCCGTTTGGCAGGTAATCCGGCGTAAAAAGATAGGTGAAGCAAGCGAGCAGGTATGGGCGCTTCCCTACGAAACGCTTGTGCGGGTGCTGATGTACCGCAAGGATGTCTTCCGCAGGGCAGGTCTGGACCCGGAACGCCCTCCCCGTAACTGGCAGGAATATTACGAGTATGCCAGACGGCTGACAGTCCCCTCTGAGGGCGCTTATGGAACCATCCTGGCTTCAGGTCCGCAAGCAGCCTATGACTGGATACAGTTTCTCTGGGCTGCGGGCGGAGATGCCGTTCGCTTCAATCCCGAAACGGAGGAATGGTATGCCAGCTTTGCTGACGAGGCAGGCGTCCAGGCGATGGAGTTTTACCTGAAGCTTGCCGCTACCAAATGGAAAGACAGCGAGGGGAAACCCCAGACCGGCTTTGCCATACGCGAGGGCGAATGGGGATACATGTGGCAGGAAGGCAAAATCGGGATGAGAATGGACTACCTCAGCCAGCAGAACATGGGCGGTAACTATGACCCCAACCTTTTCGGCTTTGCTCCCAGTCCTGATGGTCCCAGCGGGCATGGAGGCAGTGAAATCAACTGCCGTATGATGGGCATCTTTTCCGGAGCCGGGGAGACCAACAACTCCGGCCTGGGAAACCGTGACCCGCAAGCCGTGAAGCAGGCCGCCTGGGACTTCATCTGGTTTTACGACAGCGAGGAAGCGCGCCAGATACGGATGAAAATCATGGTGGATGCCGGTTATGGCAGGATGCAGAATCCGGTTCTGCTAAAGAGATACGGCTATGAGGAATACCTGAAGTTCGCCCCGGTGGGCTGGATGGAGACCTTTGAGCATGCCCTGAAGTATGGCAAGCCAGAGCCCTTCGGCAACAACTGCCAGAAAGTATATGAATTCATGACCTATCCGCTGGAGCAACTGCTGACGCTGGATTTGGCAGGCAAGCTCGGCAGCACAGACGAGGAGCGCCGGACAAAAATCCGAGCCATCCTGCAGGCGGGAGAAAAACGCACCAACGAACAGATGATAGGCCGGCTGGACCCCAAGGTCAGGGCTTTCCGCGAACGCTTTGCCATGCTGGCTGCCGCGCTTATCCTGCTGGCTTTCAGCTTCACAATCTGGAAGGTCTGGAAACTGCTGACCCCTCAATACATGGTGCAGACACAGATGAGCACCAATTACCGGATGTGGGTGATTCTGCTGCTGGCGCCGGCAGTGCTGACCATCGTTATCTGGAAATACCTGCCGATGGTGACAGGCAGCCTGATGGCATTCCGGGATTACCACATTGTGGGAGCCAGCCCCTGGATTGGCTTCAGCAACTTTGCGGAAGTGCTGTTTGACTCCACCTGGTGGGCAAGCGTCGGCAGAACGCTCTATTATATGTTCCTGGCCCTTTCGCTGGGATTCATACCGCCCATCCTTCTTGCAATCCTCCTGCAGGAGGTCTCCCGCGGCAAAGTAATCTACCGCGTGATTTACTACCTGCCTGCCGTTATCAGCGGCATTATTGTGATTTATCTCTGGAAACTGCTCTACAATCCTTCTGACATCGGCGGTTTCAACCAGATTCTGACCTCGCTGGGACTGCCCAAAAGCATGTGGATAAAAGACGAGAAACTGGCAATGCTCTGCGTGATATTGCCCACAGTCTGGGCAGGGATGGGACCCGGAAGTCTAATCTATCTGGCAGCGCTAAAGAACATCCCTAACGAGCTGTATGAAGCTGCCGACATCGACGGTGCGGGCTTCCTCGGCAAAATCCGCTTCATCGTTCTGCCCCGCCTCAAAGCCCTGATAATCATCCAGTTCATCGCCGCCTTTATCGTGGCAGCCCAGAGCAGCGACTTTATCCTTGTAATGACCTTCGGAGGTCCCAACGAAGCCACCCGGGTGGCGGACCTGCTTATCTTTGAAAAGGCATATCTCTATCTCCGTTTCGGACTTGCCACCACAATGGCGTGGATTCTCAGTTTACTGCTGATGGGTTTCACCGTCATTCAGATTAAATACCTCAGCAAAATGGAATTTAAGGCAGCAAAGCGCGATGATGAATAAACCACATTTATCCGTAGCCAAAATGAGGGATGCCGGATGAGCATAATCGGCAAAGTCGGTCAAAAATCCTTGAAGGTAAAGACGCTGAACACGGCAATCCACCTTGTCCTGCTGTTGGGCGCAGTTACGATGATTTACCCCTTCCTGCTGATGATTTCCTCCTCTGTGAAAAGCGCTGCCGACAGCTACAAGATGTCCATCCTGCCGGAGTATCTGTTCAAGGACGAAGTGCTGTTCCAGAAATATCTGGAAGCCCGTTACAACGAGGAAAGCATCCGTCTTGCCGACAACTATGCAGGCAGATATGCCTCTTTCCGCGAAGTCCGCCTTCCAGTGCATCCCAATCCCGCTATTTATGAACTCTGGAAGCGTTTCCTGCAGGAAAAGGGAGATGAATTCGGGGTCTATGACTACTATGTTTCAGAGCAATACGGACGCGGTGTCTATCCCCGCAACCAACGGCTGATACGCGGCACCCTGCGCAAGGAAAACGATAACGACCTGACCGCTTTCAACAACAAATACGGGCTGGGAGTGCAGACCTGGGAACAGATTGTTATAGAGGAAAAGGACATCATCACGCGCAACTACCACAGCAGCAGCGAGGGATATCTGGGCAGGTACGAGCGCTTTAAACAGCAAATCCCTTTTTGGCACCGCAACTATATCAATGTGGACGGCAATTTTGCAGTAGTGGAACTGATTCCCGCCTATCACGGCGACCTGCGCGCCTTCAACCGGGACATGGGCACCCGGTATGCCTCCTGGAGCGATGTGGTCCTGCCTGAAACCGTTCCGCCCGTTGGCAGCAAACTGCGTCCTTTCTGGGTTCGCTATGTGCAGACCTATCTGAACATCAACCATGTGGAAATACCCCCGGAAAAGGTGCAGAGCGCCCTCAGCCGCATCCCGGAGGAACAGCGTTCCAAACAGAGCGGCAGCGACAAGACCTATATCGTGGAAAACCTTGCCAGTCCGGAAGACCTGTCCGTCCGCAGCTTCAATCTCTCCTTCCGCAAATGGCTCCTGGGGTCCTCCTGGGGTCCTCCTGGGGTAAGCCCACGTGGACCCCAGGTGGTTCCCACGTGGCAGGAATGCAAGCTGCCGGAAAGCTACCCGCAGGACAACATCTTCCTGCAGGATGACTGGCTGGAATTTGCCAGGAGCACCGCCCGGGAGATGCTCATCCTGAAACCCTCTTCCCAAACGGATTACATTGCTTTCCTGAAGCGAATATATCAGCTGCCGGACGGCACTGTAGATGTAAATGCCGTGAACAGGGATTTTGGCACCGGTTTTGACAGCGAACTGAATATCTATCCGTCACGGAAGATACCTACCCAGCCTGCTTACAGAGAGGTATGGATTGCTTTTCTGCAGGAGGCGGGACCCATCCATCTGGCTCTGGAAGTAACCCCTGATCTGGAGCGCATCTGGCAGGAACACCTGCAGAAAAAGTATCAGACGCTGGATGGGCTGAACGAAGGGTTGGGGCTGGTTTATGACAGTTATGACGAGTTTCCCCTGCCGGTGGAACAGATAGAATACTTCACCATGCTGGAGCATAAGAACGAGATAAAATGGGAATTCGTGAAGCGCAACTATGCCATGGTGCTGGACCAGATGTTCAACGATGCGCGCTCTCTGCGCAATACGCTGATTTACTGTCTGCTGTCCATCCTGGTGGCAATCACGGTCAATCCGCTGGCTGCCTATGCTCTGAGCCGGTTCAAGCCCAAACTCACCTACCAGATGATAATGCTCTTTATGCTGACGATGGCTTTCCCCGCCATGGTGATGGGCATCCCGAACTTCCTGATGCTGAAGCGGTTGAATATGCTCAATACCTTTTGGGCGCTGATTCTGCCTGCGGCAGCGGACGGGTACTTCATCTTTCTGCTCAAGGGCTTCTTTGACAGCTTGCCGAAAGAGCTGTACGAAAGCGCCCGCCTGGACGGCGCAGGAGAATTCCGTATGTTCTGGCAGTTCACGCTGTATCTTTCCAAACCCATCCTGGCGGTGATTGCGCTCAGCGCCTTTAATGCCGCCTACCGCAATTTCCTGTTTGCCTTCATCGTCTGCCAGGACCAGAGCATGTGGACGCTCATGGTACATATCTACCAGCTTATGCAGCGCGCCAGCCAGAATGTGGGCTATGCCGCGCTGGTAATCGCCGCCATCCCGACATTGGCGGTCTTTGTCTTCTTCCAGAATATCATCATCAAAGGCATCGTAGTGCCGATGGAAAAATAGGAGCAGCCATGCACCTGGAAAAAATACATTTGGAACGCATCAGGAAATTCATTGCCCGGCTCAAAACGCAGGTCTATACTGACAAAGTTGATATGCAGGTTGACTTTATCTACAATCAGGATGAGCCTATCCCGTTTAACGAAATTGACAAGGCATCCTTCCAGCCCATCCAAAAAGGCGAGGTCTGGGGAAACACCTGGGGAAGCGGCTGGTTCCGCTTCAGGGCAGTAGTCCCGCCTACCCTTGCCGGCAGGGAAATCGGTGCCTGGATTGATGTGGACGGAGAGGCATGTATCTGGAAAAACGGCTCGCCCTGGCTGGGACTCACCAATAAGGTGGACTGGTATCACAATGCAGGAAAATATTATGTGCCAATCAGTGAAAAAGCGGTCAGCGGAGAGGAAATCACACTGCTGGCGGAAGCTGCAGCCAATGAACTGTTCGGAGGCGGTAAGACAGATTACAAGCTGGTGGAAGCGTCTCTGGTCTGCTTCAGCAGAGAGATTTTCCATCTGGTAATGGATTTGGAAGTGCTGTTTAACCTGGCGGAGCACCTGCCCGATAAAACAGCGCGCCGGCAGAAAATCCTCTACGGACTGAACGCCGTCTGCAACCTCTGGCAGGAGGGTAAGGGAATCGTTCAGGCACGCGCAATCACGCAGGAACTTTTGTCCAGACCAGCCAATGCCAGCGCGCTTACTGCCGTCAGCGTAGGGCACGCCCATATTGACCTTGCCTGGCTCTGGCCGGTGCGCGAGACCAAACGCAAGGGAGGCAGGACATTTGCCACCGCCCTGCGGATGCTGGAGACCTATCCGGATTACGTTTTCGGGGCTTCCCAGGCACAGCTCTACAAGTGGATTAAGGAGATTTATCCGGCTCAGTATGCAGAGATTCAACAAGCTGTGAAATCCGGCAGATGGGAAGTGCAGGGTGCGGGTTGGGTGGAATTTGACACTAACCTGACCGGAGGCGAATCCATCATCCGCCAGATGTATTACGGCAGGAGATTTTTCAGGCAGGATTTTGGCATCAGTCCGGAAGTGCTCTGGCTGCCCGACTGCTTCGGATTCAATGCCAATCTTCCCCAACTTATGCGTGGCTGCGGGGTGAACTTCTTCATGACCCAGAAGCTGAGCTGGAACGAGTCCGATACTTTTCCACATCATACCTTCAGGTGGCAGGGCATTGACGGAAGCGAAGTGCCGGCTCACCAACTGCCCACCAATGACTATAACTTTTCAAACAGCCCCTCCGCCTTTTTGGAAACAGAAAAACGCTTTGCCCAAAGCGAGTGTTGCGAGGAATTTCTCAATCTCTACGGAATCGGCGACGGCGGAGGCGGACCCGGCAGGGAACACATCGAATACGGACTGCGCCAGCAGAACCTGGAAGGCGTGTCCTGTTTCCGCTTTTCACACGCACAGAACTTTTTTGACAATCTGGCAAAAACGGATAAAAACACTCTCCCGCAATGGAGCGGAGAGCTTTATCTGCAGTATCACCGGGGCACCTATACCACCCAGGCACTGATGAAGAAAAACAACCGCACCAGTGAAAGATTGCTTCACGATGCGGAGTTTGCGGCAGCGCTGACCGAAACCGGCTATCCCGCGAAGCTTACCGCCGCCTGGGAAGACATCCTGCTCATGCAGTTTCACGACATCATTCCCGGTTCCTCCATCGGCTGGGTCTATAAAGATGCCAAAGCAATGTCAGAAAAGAATCATGCCATCCTGAAGCAGTACCTCAGCGAGAGGATGGAAAAACTTGCCGGAATGGATACTGCTGAATCAGTACAGGAAAAAGCGTTCCTCGTGTTTAATACCCAGAGTTGGGACAGGGATGAGTGGGTGCGCCTGACAGATGCGAAGCTGAACAACTGGGCAAGGGTAAAGGTTCCGTCCTATGGCTATGCGGTGATTTCACTCCCAACTAACCTGAACGAGGCACCGGAGCCGTTCTCAGGCATTCTGGAAAACGACCTGCTCAGAGTGGAGCTGTCTCCCTCCGGTGAAGTGCTCAGCATCTTTGATAAGGATATGCAGCGGGAAACCCTGACTGCGCCGTCCAACCTGCTGAAACTCTGGGAAGATGAACCCAACAACTGGGGTGCTTGGGACATCAATCATTTTTACAGGGAAACCGTTGCTTCCCCGCCGGATGAAGTTATCCTGCTGGCTGAAGAGAGCTTCCTGATTCCGGGCTCGGTTTATCGCGCTGTGTATCAGATAAAGTTTGGTAAAAGTATCGTAAAACAGACAATTGAGCTCTATGAGGGAGACAAGTTGCTGCGTTTCCGGCATGAAGCGGACTGGCGCGAGCATCATAAAATGCTGAGGACACATTTCTATCCTGCTATCCGGGCTTCCGAGGCAACTTACGAAATCCAGTTCGGTTGCGTAAAGCGTCCCACCCGGCACAATACATCCTGGGAAAAAGCGCTGTTCGAAGTGCCGGCTCATCGCTTTGCTGACTTATCCGAGCCGGATTATGGCGTTGCCCTGATTAATGACTGCAAATATGGTTACCGCATCGTGGGCAATGAAATGGAACTCAATCTCCTGCGCAGTCCCGCAGATGTGGACCCCGAAGCGGATATCCATCAGCACGCATATGGCTATGCTTTTTACCCACACACGGGATGCTTCGAGCAGAGCGATGTGGTGAAAACGGCTCATTGTTTCAACAGTAGAATGTCCGTTCTCCCCGTATCCCCAGACCGATTGGGAGAAATGAAGTCATTCTTTTCCGTCTCCGGAGGCACAGTGAAACTGGAAACGGTCAAACCCTGCGAAACCGGGCAGGGCATCGTCCTGCGCCTTTATGAATACACCGGCGGGCATGCCCGGATTGAACTGAAAACCAGCCTGCCATTTGCTGAAGCGCTCACCTGCAGTATGGAAGAAGAAATCACTCCCGATACAGCTAAACCCATCTGCTCCGTCAAAGATGGAAAAAGCATTATTGGGCTTGACTTTGGTCCCTTTGAGATAAAGACCCTGCTGCTGAGGTAGCTGAATATGACTTCCAACAACTTTCCATCCATTATTCCAGTGCCAAAAAGGCTTCAAATGAAGCCGGGTTATCTGCCTCTGAACGATATAGTCGTAACCTTGGGAAACTGCAACCCGCAGGAAGTGAATTCCTGGCTAGCCTATTTGCGGAAGCAATTCACCCGGCTGGGTATCGGGCTGAGGGCAGACCTCCTCTCAGCCAGGACAGAACCGGTTTTCACCTTGCGGCAAAACGGCTGTATATTCCTGAAACTTGCCATCACAGACAGCGGTAATACTGAGGAAGAACAATACCGGCTGGAAGTAACGCAGCAGGGCATATCCCTCGAGTCCAGTTCAGCCGCAGGTATTGTGCATGGATTGCAGACCCTGCTGCAGCTTGTCTGGCAGGCGTATCAGCAGGAGTCCAAAGCGCTCCCTTGCCTTGATATTACTGATACTCCGCAATATGAATGGCGCGGACTGCATCTGGACGTAAGCCGGCATTTCTTCTCTGTGGAAGAAGTGAAAACCTGCCTGGACTGGATGGCGCTGCTTAAGCTAAACCGTTTCCACTGGCACCTGACCGATGACCAGGGCTTCAGGATTGAGAGCAAGAAGTTCCCCTTACTGACGGATGTCGGCGCCTGGCGTAAGGAATCCGACGGCTCTGTATACGGAGGCTTTTACACAAGGGACGAGATAAAGGAAGTGGTCCGTTATGCCTCAGACCTCGCCATTGAGATAATTCCCGAAATAGACATCCCGGGGCATTCCCAGGCCATTCTTTCCGCTTATCCGGAGTTTGCCTGCTTCCCGCAAAAGTTTGAACCCCTCTCCTGCTGGGGCATTTCCGATAATATCCTTTGCGCCGGCAAACCGGAGGTAACCGCTTTCCTGAAAGAGCTGTTTACCGAGACGGCAGAGCTGTTTCCGGGACGCTGGTTCCATCTGGGCGGAGACGAAGCGCCCAAGGAGAACTGGAAAAAGTGCCCGCATTGCCAAAGCAGGATAAAAGCGGAAAACCTCGCCAATGAAGAGGAACTGCAAAGCCGGCTGGTGCTTGAACTGGTGGAGCACCTGAAAAAGTCCGGCAAAACAGTAGTCGGCTGGGACGAAATCCTGGACGGCAACATAGACCAAGAGCCCATCGTCATGGTCTGGCGCGGAGACGGGAAAGACGCTGCCCGCAAAGCATCCCGGCAGGGAAACCGCTATATCCTCAGCCCCAACAGCATCACCTATTTTGACTGGCGGCAATCTGACAAGCAGGGAGAGCCCGGGGCTTTCGGAGTTACCACTCTGGAAATGGTCTATAGCTTCAATCCGTCTGATTATGCTTTTGGGCATCCCGAACTGCTTTTAGGCGCTCAGGCAAATGTCTGGACAGAGCAGATGCCGGATTTTGCCCGCGTGAAATACATGGTCCTGCCCCGTGCCTGGGCTCTGTCCGAAACGCTGTGGTGCAGCACTGAACAAAAGGACTGGAGCAGTTTCCAGACCCGTTTGAAAACATTGGGAGAAATGCTGTGATACGCTTTGAAAACAATCCCATCATCACCAGAATGGACATCCCGGCAATAAACAACCGCTTCAGGGACGTCTCCTCTGTCTTCAACCCCGGCGCCATCAGGGTCGGCAATGAATTTATCCTGCTTCTCAGGGTGCAAAACCGCGCCCGTGAGACCATGCTGCTGAAAGCCGTAAGCGCCGATGGCAAGCGGTTTGAGGTCATTCCACAGGAAGTAAAGTTCCATGGTCTGGAGCCGGGAGAGCTGACTTTTTACCATATCTACGACCCCAGGATTACCCGTCTGGACGGCGTTTACCATGTCATCACCGCCATTGACACCGACAAGGGCTGTTTCCTTGGCTGGTTTGTCACTCAGGACTTTCTCAACCTGCATTTCCAGCAGCTCGTTTCCACCACGGAAAACCGCAATGGAGTGCTCTTCCCCGAGAAAATCAATGGTAATTACTACCGTTTTGACCGCCCCAATGCCACACTCTTAGACAACGGCGTCACCACCGGCAATGCCATCTGCTGTTCTGCTTCGGAAAACCTGGCTGACTGGACGCATCAGAGCGTGGTCATGCAGGGCAGGCCCCATTACTGGGACGAACTCATCGGCTCCGGACCGCCGCCCATCAAAACCAGGCAGGGCTGGCTGCACCTTTACCACGGAGTGGCGACCCACTTTGCCAGCAGTAATATCTACCAGGCGGGAGTGAGCTTGCATCCTTTGGAAAAACCCTGGGAAGTCACTGCCCGCGGACGTTACAACATATTGGAACCGAGGGAAAGCTATGAACTGACCGGACAGGTGCCCAACGTGGTCTTCCCCAGCGGAGCCATTGCCCTGCAGGTGGATTCGGACGGCTTTGCCACGGAGGATTGCGCCATCTATGTTTACTATGGCTCTGCCGATACCTGTGTCTGCCTTGCCATAACATCGATTAAAGAACTTTTGGAGGACGTTTATGCGTAAATATGTGTTTCTTATCCTGCTCGTTATTACCGCTTTACGAATCAGCCCCAGAGAGGTTTATCCCGTTCCCAAATTGCCTTTCAATCCGCTAAGATACTATTGTTATCAGGTCCAGGACACCATCAGGATTGATGGCAAGCTGGACGATAAGGACTGGCAATACGATAGCAATCTTCCTGATTGGCTTCAAGTCCCCTGGACTGCCGATTTCGTGGATATCGAAGGGGAACTGAAACCCCTGCCCGACCAGCGTACGCGTGTTAAAATGCTCTGGGACCAAAACGGCTTGTATATCGGAGCAGAGCTGGAGGAAAAGCACATCTGGGCAAAGCTTACAGAACGCGATGCGATTGTATTCTATGACAATGATTTTGAGATTTTCATCGACCCCAACGGGGACACGCATAACTACTATGAACTGGAAATCAATGCCCTCGGCACTTTGTGGGACCTCTTCATCACTGCTCCCTATTACCGTGCCAGGGAATGGCCCGCCCTATACAGTTGGGACGCACGCAATATCAGGTATGCCATCGATATAGACGGCACAATTAATGACCCCAAAGACATTGATACAAAGTGGACCCTGGAAATGCTGATTCCCTGGTCTGACATCAAGGACCAGGCGCACACGGATGTGCCTCCCAAAGTATTCGACTGTTGGCGCATCAATTTTTCCCGCGTACAGTGGCAAACCGACATCATCGACGGCAAATATGTGAAGAAGGAGGGCGTGCCGGAATCCAACTGGGTGTGGTCACCCCAGGGGCTGATTGCCATGCATTATCCCGAACGCTGGGGAATTGTGCAATTTCTTAACAGACCTGGAGCAAAATATGATCTAGCGCCTGGTGTGGTTATGGACCCCTCTTGGATTTTGCCGGCGAAAGAATACCTGTATCAGTTATTCTACAAGCAGAAGCAATACTGGTTTGACCACCAGAAATATGCCAAAACACTGGAGGAACTGCAGGCAGAACCTTTTACCTGGCCAAATTGGGATACACGAGATTGTAAAGTTACAATAGAAACCACCAGCCAGAGCTTCATCATCACCCTTCACTTAAACAATAAATCTAAAGGCATGCACATAAACGAAACCGGACTGACCTGGACGGATAAGTAAGACAGCGTTACAGTTAACCTTTCCCTTAATTCCGTTTGCTTTGACACCTTTTTTCTGCCATGTTCCTGCATATCCATTTCATGCTTCCTCCTTGGAAGCATTACGCTATCATTACGCTATCAATACGCATTAACTCCGTAATGATAGCGTAATGGTCAAGGGATGGATGTCCCTTCCTAAATCTGACACATAGCCAATATATGTAGGAGAAGGGTTATGGAAGAGAAAAAAGCCGTTTCAGGCATAACCCGCCATATCAGGAAAAAACGGAGATAAAACTTGACTAAATAGACGCAATCGTGAACGCTTTACTTAAATGTAAAAATTCAGTTCGGGGAGAAGAGATGACGTTGTATTCACTTTTGAAATCACTTGATTTTGAGCGTGTTGCGGGCAGCAAAGGCGAAGCCAGGGCGATTGAGATAATCACGGACTATCTGAAAGGCATCGGGCTGAAGCCGAAGATTGAGCCGTTTGAACTGCAGGGCTTTGAAAGCGGTACCGCCTTGATATCAGCCGGTAAAAAGAGCTGGGAGGCAACGCCCTTTGGTCTGTGCGGAAACGCCACTGTGGAAGGCGAGCTGGTCTTTCTGGAAAACGCCGATGTCCTGCTGCACAATCCCGGGCTTTACAAGGATAAAATCGTCCTCTATTTCCATAATACCAAACGGCTGTATGACCTTTACGAGCACACTAAGGTCAAGGCATTCATCGGCATCAGTTCACCCTTCAAAAAAGCATATTCCTATTCGCACCGGCAGAAACGTGCCGAGGAGCATATCATCCCATCCGCCATGCTGCGCTATGACTATGCGGAACAGCTGATGAAGCTGGACGGTAAAAAGATTAAACTTACCATTAAGCAGAAAACCTCCAAAAAGACGGCGCACAATATCGTCATTGACATCAAGGGCAAAGGGCTGGACGAAAACCTTGTCCTGCTCGTGGGGCACTATGACAGTGTGGCGCGTTCGCACGGAGCCAGCGATAATGCTGGCGGCACGGTCTGCATCCTGAAAGCGGCGGAGTATTTTGCCAAACACAGGCCGGAGCGGGATTTGCGGATTATCTGTTTCTCAGGCGAAGAACTGGGACTGCTGGGAAGCTTTGCCTATGCCAAAGCCCACGAGGAAGAGCTGGCAAAACGGTGCCGGCTGGTGGTCAATGTGGACCTGGCAGGCGACCCGATTGGGAAAAATACGCTGTTCACTCTGGGCACCAAAGAGCTGATGGGTTATGCCGGCGGTATCCTGAAAGAGGAAGGCCTACTCTTCAGTGAAATTCTGGGAATCTACAGCAGTGACTGCATGCCGTTTTCACCGCTGGAAATCCCCTCCCTGAACATCGCCAGGATGGGAGGCAAAGCCCTCTTCTATATCCATACGGAGGACGACAAGGCAAAATACGTTACCCAGAAAGGACTGGAAGGGCCATACAAGGCAGCGGTCGCTATTCTCGACCGCGTGCTGAACGCCAGGATTTTCCCCGTTACCAAAGCCATCGACGACTCGCTGAGAGAAAAGATTGAGTCCTACCTCTATCAGTCCCGGTTGGAAAAACCGGAACTGAAATGGCAGGAAAAGTATAAGAAATAAGTCTTTTGTTACAAAGAGACACAGAGAATATAAAAGGCACAATGGCTCGTCGTTCCTGCCAGGAAGGATGGGCACAATAAGGATTTGGCTTTTACAAATAAAAGGATAGATTTATGTTAAGCGTTTGCGGAGTCAATTGCCATACCGACTGCAGGGCATTCAAAGTAGAATGCGATGGCTGTAATGAACTGCAGGGGCACGTTTCCTGGGCTGTGTTTTATGGCATGGAACGCTGTCCGATATACGCCTGCGCACTGGAAAAAGGTTTTACCTCCTGCGGGGACTGCAGACTGGCACCCTGTCAGGTGTGGTATGATACAAGGAATCCCGATGCTTCGGATGAGGAGTTTGAAGCAGACCTAAACTCAAGATTGGCAAACCTAAAAGGAAGAAAAAAGGAGAACATATGAAATACAGATATTTGTTAATGTTAGCAGCAATCCTGATGGTCATGAACCTTCCGGCGCAGTTTTACAAGCAGACCGGAGTGGAATTTGAATCAGGGTATGTTTTCAAGGGTTACAGCGATGTACGTATTCCCGGAGACACAGGAGACCTGTTTTCCCTGTCGGAAGACCTGGAAGCCAGGGCAAGGCCCTATATGCGCATCAAAATACTCCAACCGCTGGGCGAAAAGCACAATCTTTCCCTGCTCTACGCACCGCTGTCCATCCGCTCACGCGGTACTCTGGATGAAGCTGTCAACTTTGCCGGGACGGACTTTCCCGCCGGAACGGATGTCAGCGCTAAATACAGATTCGATTCATACCGCCTGACCTACCGGTATGATTTTGTTAAGAAGCCGGACCTGGTCTTCGGGATGGGTTTCACGGCAAAAATCAGGGATGCCGGGATTTATATGAAAAGCGACGGACTTTCCGGCAGGAAGACCAATACGGGCTTTGTGCCGATAATCAACTTCCGGCTGTATCATGACATAGACGAAAGATTTGGCGTTCTGCTGGAAGGAGATGCTCTGGCAGCGCCTCAGGGCAGGGCTGAGGATGTCCAGTTGGCAGGCATTTACAAGTATTCCCGGCACTGGAAGTTCAAGCTGGGCTACCGCATGCTGGAAGGCGGAGCCGATAATGACGAGGTGTATAACTTTGCCTGGATAAACTATATCATGCTGGGTGTGGAAATCAACCAGTAGCCAGGCAAAAGGGGAGATAGTATGAAATATAGAATGCTTTTGATTGCATTGCTTGCCGTTTTGCTGTCCTGCGGTACGGCAAACCTGTCCGCCGCGGCGGAAGAAGTGGATGACACTTCCATACTCAAAGGATTGGGAACCTTCTTCTCGACTTTTAACCTGGGTTTTCTGGCTAACCAGAGGTATGAGATTGAAACCGGATTGATAGTGACCGGTTTGAACGATATCAAGGTACCGGGAGACTCAGGAGACCTGATTTCCTATAAGGATGACCTCAAAGCGGAAACGGGCTTTCACTTCAGGTTCAAGCTGACCCAGCCCCTGGCTGAAAAGCACCGGCTGGTCTTTACCTATGCGCCGATGAAGATAAGTTCCAGCGGCAGATTTGCTCCGGATACCGCCGGGGAGTTCTTCACTTTTGCGGGGATGGAAATCCCCTCCGGACTAGCTTCCACACTGGATTTTGATGGTGAATACCGTCTGGATTCGTATCGCCAGGCATATGTGTTTGATGTGGCAAATATCTCCGGGATGGGTATCAGTTTTGGCGTAGCAGCCGAAATCAGGGACGAAGCGGTGACTCTAAAGAGTGGTGATTACTATGGCAAAAGGGCGGATAACAACATCGTAGCACTGGCAAGCGTGGGACTGAATCGGGTTTACAATGCTAAAACGAGTTTCCTGGCAGAAGCCGACATTCTGATTGATGCCCAGAATCCCTCTCTGGATTTGTATCTGGGAGCGACTCATTTGATAAAGGAATCGTCAAAAGTGAAAGCAGGATACCGTCTGGTGCAGAGAAGCGTGGACAGCAGTTCCTTTTACAACAAGGCGATGTTCCATATGCTAACCGTGGGATTGGATATAGACCTGTAGAATCTAGAAAGGACATTTTGATGGTTGCGAGGCAGGATATTTACTTGCCCTTTGCCGTTCCTAAAGCTGTGTAACTTTCTTCATAAACTTACTAATGAGCAATTCGCTAAGCGGATTGGACCAGATGCCTTCTTTCTTGAAATGGGAACCAATGATGAAGCCGTCAGCCAGAGACCAATACTTCGCGATATTTTCAGCAGTAATCCCCGAGCCTAGTAGTACAGGCAGGGCAGTATGTTGCTTCGTCTCAGTCAGGTCATCCAACCGCACTTCTTTCCCGGTGGCAGTACCTGTGATAATCAGTCCGTCAGAGAGGAAAAACTCTGCTGCCGAGGCAGTCTCGCCAAGGGAAACATCGCTGGTGATGCTATGCGCCGAGTGCTTTTTCTTGATATCGGTCAACAACGCGATATGCTCTGCTCCGATGGATTTCCTGTAGCGAAGCAGCTCTCCGGCGCAACTGTCCATATAACCCTCATCAGCAATATGACCATAAACGAAACCCTCTGCCCTGATGAACTGCAAACCGGCTGCCAGAGCCACAGCCAACGCTTCCCTGTTTGCTCCTGCCAGTATCTGGATGCCGATAGGAAACTTAACTGCCTTACGGACTGCAACACTTACAGCCGTCATTGCTGCAATAATTTCCGGACCTGCATCCCTATTCAGGTATGGCACATCGTGCATATTTTCCAGCAGGATGGCGTCCAGACCGCATTTTTCATACAGCAATGCTTCCCTGACGGCTATCTCTGTAATTTCTTCCTGGCGCAGGGTGGATTTTGGTGTTCCCGGCAGTGCCTGCACATGAACCATGCCAATAATTGGTTTGCCTGTAGCAAAGATTGTTTTCCATAAGCTCATTGTTCTTGTTCTCCCAGCTTTGAAGACTATGCTTGATAGTGCTCGCAACTACTATTATCGGGCATTCAGATTAGGTCAAGCAGAATATTGCCGGAGCCGTTAATTGCTCTTTAATCAAGTCTTGAAAGGCCTTCGGACAGGCAAAGCAGCCTGTATAATTGTAAACTTTTATCACGAGATACAAAAAAATCTTTGACAAAATATAGCTATTCATACATATGAGATAGTTGTATATATTAGTATCAATACGGAGAAAAAAATAAGGAGGAACAATGAAGAAAATAATGATCGTTGTCCTAACTCTTTTAGTCGTCTCAGCACTGTTCGCCAATGGAATACTTTCCAGGCAGAATGCATCACAGGCTAAGGCATCACGCTACGAAGTCGTAGCATATCACGAAGACTTTGAAAGTGGCGGCACAGGCTGGACCCACTATGACGGAGCAGAGTCTCCCAACAACTGGCACATCTACAATGACGTGAGTGCTCCGGCACAGGGTAACGTCTGGTGGATGGGTGACCCGGCTCTCGCAGTCGGAGCCAACATCGGCGGTTATTATGACCATCAGTACCTGGTGCTTGACACCCCCCAGATTTTGGTACCTACCGCAACCCCTACCTTAACCTTTAAACTTAAGTACAACGTGGAAGCAACCGCCGGAGCAACCGCTCCCTACAACGGTTGGGACGCCTGCAACGTCAGGATTTCCACCAATAACGGAGCTACCTGGACTCCCATCAGCGGAACTCCTGCTTACAATATGACTTCATCCTATGCTTTCGGTTTTGAACACGGCGAAGGTCCGAACATCCCCGGTTGGGGCGGCAGCTCCAACGGCTGGCAGAATGCTTCTTTCAGCTTGGCTTCTTATGCAGGCCAGAACGTTAAAATCCGTTTTGCCTTTGCTTCTGACCCTGCTTATTCTACCGGCGACGCTCCTGCCATGTTTGGTATGATGGTGGATGACATTGCCCTTGGTTCATACACCAATAACGGCGTTAACGACGGACAGATGACCTGGACCAGTCTCGTACCATTGGGTGGAGACCTCTGGCATCTGACCACTGTTGCAGACGCCCCGTCACCTACTCACGCCTACGTCAACCAGAACGCACAAGGCACTTACAATGCCAATATGATGAACTATCTTGTTTCACCAGCGATTGATTTGCCTGCATCAGGAGACATCAGGGCTGACTTTATGATTAAAGGCAATTTTACTGACCCTAATACCTTCCCCGCGGTTGATTATTTCGGCTGGGAAATCTCTGTTAATAATGGTATCACCTGGTTTGCCATGAGCAATCCCTATAATTCCCCCACCGGCAGCAACTATGTCTATTCCGATGCTCCGGCAACCTGGTCATCCATGTGCGAAAGTTATTCATTGGACGGTTACATCTCTGATTACGCCGGCCAAACCGCCATTTTCAGATGGTATTTCCGCTCAGATGAGGACACACCCCAAGGAACCGGCATCATGATTGACGATTTCAAGATCTACAATGATATCTTCCTGGCAGAACCTTCAAACATGGCTGCCGTGGTAATGGGCTCCAATGTTGAGCTTAGCTGGAGCAATCCCGGCGGCGGCGGAACTGAAGGCTGGCTGCATTATGATTCAGGCACCAATGCTGACGGTATCGGCCTCACAGCAGGCGGAAACCTGGAAGTGGCTGCCAAATGGGCACCGTCCGGTCCCAACAGCATCCTGCCCTATGTCGGCATGAACATCACCCAGATCAAATTCTGGCCCAACCAGGCTGGCGTAAATTACACAGTCAAGATTTACACCGGCGCTTCCGGAAACGAAGTTTATTCACAGGCTGTGACCAATCCCACCATCGGTGCCTGGAACACGGTTACCCTCAACACTCCTTTTGAAATTCCTTCCGGAACTTATGTCTGGGTCGGATACCTCTGCCCCCACACTGCCAGCCAGTATCCTGCCGGTAACGATGACAGTCCTGCCGTGGTCGGATTTGGCGATTTGTACCGTGTCGGTTCAGGCTGGAGCTCACTGTATGATGCTTCCGCCGGAGCAATCGATGCCAACTGGAATATCCAGGCATACGTCGCTGACGCTGCCGGAAATCCTGTCCAGATAGCTCCCGCCAACCTCAGGGACCGTGACATCACTGCGTTCAAGATTTACAAAGACAACGCCTATCTTGCCACAGTGGCCCAGGATGTCTTCACTTATACAGACACCAACGTTGCAGGCGGACTGCACACTTACTACGTGACCGCCATGTACGGCACTAACGAATCCCTTGCTTCCAACGTTGCCACCGTTTATGTCCTGCCCACCGGCTATGCCGAAATTGAGTACAATGACGGCACTCCCGAGCAGGGTTACACTGTTGGTTCTTCCAACTCCATGGCTGTCAAATTCGTGCATAACTACGAAGCAACCATCAAGTTCGTAAAGATTTATGTGGCCAGCGTCGGCAATTCACCAATGATTATCAGGATATTTGACGACAACGGACCCGGCGGACTGCCAGGTGCAAACCACCTGACCCAGTTCACCTATGCCGCCACATCAATAGTTCAGGGCTGGAACTACATCCCTGTACCGACCGGTTCTGACATCACAATTATGGATGGCTCTTTCTACATAGCTCTGTATGAATATTCCAATGCCTCCACCATCGGACTGGACACCAACAACAACGGCCAAAGCTACACCAGGACTACTGCCGGTTGGGCTCCGCTGACTTTGGGCGAACTGATGATTCATGCCATCGTGCAGAACGGCGCTGCTGACGCTGATGACAACGTAGTAGCACCCATCGTGTTTGCCGCCAGCAACTACCCCAACCCCTTCAATCCTGTCACTTCCATCAGTTACAGTGTTCCCAAGGACGGACAGGCAACCCTCGCCATATACAATATGAAGGGCCAGGTTGTCCGCACTCTGCTTAATTCCAGCGTCAAAGCCGGAAATTACAGCGTTTCCTGGAACGGAACCGATGATAAAGGTATTGCTGTTGCCAGCGGTGTTTATTTCTACCGTCTGACCAGTGATAACAAGACCATTACAAAGAAGATGCTGCTGAGCAAATAAAACGCTCCCAGTAACATAACCATCAAAGCCCGGTACTTGTGCCGGGCTTTTTTTGTAAAAGAAAGTTGACGAAAACGCTTATCTCAGGACATTGCATTTCAGGATAAAAATCAAAAGCAGGAGATTTAAATGTTCAAAACTTTTCGTACTGCTCTCGTCATTGCGATTATCGTTTCTGCCGCTGTTGCGCTCTCTGCGCAGCTCAAGACCAATCCCAAAGGGGTGGTCGGCAAGATTGGAAATAAAACATATACCCTGGCAGAATACAAAGAGATTCTGGATAACTATTACAGGTACTACGAAAGCCGTGAAGGCAGGCTCAGCGCAGAGCGGAAGAAAGAGCTCAACGACCGCTGCTGGGAAGAGCTGATTGGCAGGGCGATTTATGACGGCGAAATCCGCCGCCGCCGCCTCTCCGTTTCAGACCAGGAAGCCATGAACCTCGTGCTCAAGACTCCTCCCGTTCAGGTGCAGCAGATTGAAGCCCTGAAGACAGATGGCAAATTTGACATGGAAAAGTTCAAGCAGGCCCTGGAAATGGACGCCAATTTCAAGAACAGCGTGCTGGAACTGGTCAAGGAAGGCATGATATATGACAAGCTGTTTGACACCATCCGCGCCCAGGTGAAAGCCAAGCCGGACAGCGTCCGCGATGCCTGGGTCAAGGAAAATAACACCGCCGATGCCAGAATCATCATGTTTGACTGGTCAAAGCTCCCCGAAATGCCGGTCCAGAATTCCGAAACCATCTCTTACTACAACCAGAACCGCGAAAACTACAGACGCGAACCCGCCCGCAAATACCGGTTCGTCAAGCTTACTGCTGCGGTAATGTTCAAGCCCAAGGCAGATTCCATCTACAACGCAATCAAGCAAGGCGCTGATTTTGCCCAGCTTGCCATCCAGTTTTCCGATGACCCCGGTTCCGGACAAAACGGAGGCGACCTCGGCTGGTTCGGAAAGGGCAGAATGGTCAAACCCTTTGAAGATGCGGCTTTTGCCCTTGATATCAACCAGGTCTCCGAGCCTGTTCAAAGCCAGTTCGGCTGGCACATCATCCAAGCCTTGGAGAAAAGGACAACCGACGCCGGAGAACCAGAAGTCCATGCCCGCCATATCCTGGTCAAGACAGACGCCACAGATGAAATGAAAAGCATCCTGCAGGAACAGGCAGACCTCTTCAGTATTGCCGTGAAGGAAAAAGGACTTGTCAGGGCTGCCATAGCCATGGACCTTAAGGTGGAAGAAACCAATGACTTTTATGAAAAGGACAGGGCTATCCGCGAAATCGGACAATACCCCGAACTGATTTCCGGCGCATTCTCCAACCATCTGGGTTACGTCCCTGCCACCGTGACAGGTAGAAGCGGTGAAGTTTTCGTCTGTGAGCTGTCAGACAGCCTCGGCGTGCACTATGCCCCCTTGGAAAAGGAAAAGAACAACATCGTCCGCCTGCTGGAACGCGAGAAACGCATTGCCGCCAATAAACAGCGCGCCCGCGATTTCTTTGATATGCACGCGGGTGAGGATTATATTGCCGTCGCAGAGCGCGACTCCATGAAAATCGTGGATGCCAACGGCATCAAGGACGGCGCTTCCATCCCGGAAATCGGAATGGTCAAGTCTCTTACCGAAGCCCTCTTTACTACTGAGCAGGGTCAGTACACGCCTGTCGTGGAAAACGAGCAGAATGCTTTCCTCGCCCTGGTCACCAACCGCAACAAAGCGGACATGAAGAAATGGGATAGGGATAAGAACAAGCTGATTGCCGATGCCAGTGACAAGCTGAAGTCAAACCATATGAACACCTGGTATTACCAGCAACGGCAGAAAATGACCATAGAGGACAACCGCAAGGAATACTTTGAACTGCCTGCCCCCAAGATGGGTTCTCAGCAAATCCAGCTCAGTCCGCAATAATCACATCTTTCATTATAGTAACTCCCCCCTGCCCTGCCTTTAGCGCAGGGCTTTTTCTTTTCCCCCGCATCCAGCCCGGAATCCACCCGGCATCCTCGTGGGCTTACCCCAGGTGGACCCCAGGAGGACCCCAGGTGGCAAGCAGGCAGGAAAGCTGTCGGATGACTTTATAAACACCAGCATAAGAAAAAACTGCTTGACAATTTACTGACCGTCGGTCATAATGCTACCATAAGTTTAATAAAGCAACATAAGTTGTTGAAGGAGTTAATAATGGGTATCCATGAACGCAAGGAACGCGAACGGGAACAGAGAAAGAAAACCATCCTGGACTGCTCTATGAGGATTTTCATGCACAAGGGCATCGCTACCGCCACCATGGACGAAATCGCAGAGTGCGCCGAACTCAGTAAAGCCACTCTTTACCTTTATTTTAAGAGCAAGGACGAGATTGTCTTCCAGGCAATCGGCTGCGTGATTGAGAACTTTACGGCTTACATCGAAAACGAATATGCCGGAGCAAACAGCGTCCAGGAAAAGATGCGGGGCATCGGAGAGGCTTATCTACGCTTTTACCGTGAGAATTATGGGCAGTATGTGCTGTTCAATTCACAGGATTCCGCCACCCATGTGGACTATTCCAAGTATGAATTCTACAGCGAGGTCCTGCAGAAATCAAACCGCCTGTGGCAGCTAATCTGCGAGCCCATCATCGAAGCAGTGCAGGCAGGTTACCTGAGAGCGGACACCAACGCCATCGAGCTTGCCCTTACCCTCTGGGGCGCCAGCAACGGCATCCTAAACCTGATGAGCCATGTTGACAGCACGCACCGGAAAGAGGACTTTGCCGGGTACATCGAGCAGGATAGCTATCTGGCTCAAATGAGCACCCTGGATTATGAAAAGATGCTGCGCAACCTCTGGGAAGCAGCAATATCCCAGTACAGAGCAATAAACTAAACAAAGGATAGAAGAAAAATGCCACGAATACTCTCTTTAATACTGATACTGCTGGCAATGGCAGGAATGCTTTCCGCCGCCACCGTCAGCGGATTCATCACCAGAGCTGACAGCGGTGAACCCTTGCAGTACGTGAATCTCCGCATTGTTGAAACCAAAGGCGGCACCCAGTCCAATAAAAAGGGCTATTACGTTATCGATATAAAGTCGCCGGGCACCTATAAACTGGTTGCTACAATGATATCCTATTTAAAAGTGGAGCAGACTTTTACGGTGAAGGAGACCGGACAGGACATCTCCCTGGATATCTCCATGGAAAAGGCGTCGGTGGAAATGCAAAAGGTGGTCGTCACCGCCTCCCAGAACGGCAAGGACGATGTCAATACCCCGCATATCAAGGTAAGTACCATCACCCAGACCACGGAAGACATTCTCAATACCGTCTCCGTAGCGGAAGCGGACGTCTTTCGCAGTATCCTTACCCTGCCGGGCGTGACCCCAATCTCAGACTTCTCCAGCGGATTATATGTCCGGGGAGGCAGTCCCGACCAAAACCTCATCCTGATAGACGACATCGATGTCTATAACCCCAACCACTTTGGCGGTGTCTTCAGCACTTTCAATACAGACGCCGTGGAAAGCGTCGAACTCATCAAAGGCGGTTATCCCGCCAAATACGGCGGAAGGCTTTCCTCAGTTCTGGATGTCACCAACCGCCAGGGTAACCGGCATCACCACCAGGGTGTGAAGCGCCTCAGCCTGATTTCCGCCAGCGTCACAGTGGAGGGTCCGTGGAAAGCCGGGGGCGAGAAAGGCTCTTATATGGCTTCTTTCCGGCGCACCTATCTGGACGTCCTGAAACAAGCCTTTGATTTACCGGATTACTACTTCTACGACGGACACTGGAAAATGAACTGGGATATCAATAACAAGGACAAGGTGAGCGCCAGCATGTACTTCGGAAAGGACAACCTGGATATGGACGTCGGGGTTGGCTTGCACATCGATTGGGGAAACCAGACGTTTTCCTCCCAGTGGGTGCATATCTTTAACCCGCGTCTGTTCTCGCACTTCGTTCTGGCAGGCAGCCGTTTTGAAAGCAATATGAAGCAGTTCTCCCAGAAAGGTGAAACCTTCAGCCGGCATAACTCTATAGATGACGTAACCCTCAAAGGCATCTACTCCTGGCTTCCCAACAACAACAACCAGGTGGACTTTGGCATGGAAGTGAAGTGGAACCGTGTGAAGCTGCTGGTGGATACCGCCTACCAGATGGACCCGAACTCGCTTCCGGACGTGAAGGCCTCTTCGGTGACGGGTGCTGCTTACATACAGAATATCTGGGACATTGATGAACTGTGGACCCTGCAGCCTGGACTGAGATTCTCTACTTACAACTCCATCGATATAAACCTGCCCAGTTGCAGGAATGCCAATTATTCCAATCTGGAGCCTCGTATCTCCCTGCGCCGCAAGCTGGACATCGCAGAAAACGTCTTTGTCACCTACGGACGCTATTACCAATACCTTACCCTGATGTCCATGGGCGTGAGCACTCCCTTTGACCTCTGGTTCCCGCTGGACGGCAGTTTGAAACCCGGCATCTCAGACCACTATATACTGGGTTACAAAAACGAGCTTTCGCCGGACTTTGCCTTGGACGTGGAGCTTTATTACAAACACAACCAGAACCTGCTGGAATACAATCCCGCCACCGATTTTTCCTGGAACAACGAGACGGGCCAGCTCAAGGACGTATTCTACGTCGGAAAGGGCTTCACTTATGGAATCGACACCCAGCTTCGCACTGACTGGAACGGGCTGGAGGGCTTCATTGGCTACACCCTGAGCAATACCAGGCGCAAAATGGCAGGAACCAATATAGACCCCGAAACCCATGAACCCCAGTACTTTTACCCGCTCTACGACAAGACCCACCAGATGAACATCGTGGAGACCTACAAATTTACCGAGAACACCGGACGCCAGCTCTGGGGCGGAGACCTGAAGTTCGGACTGAACTTCGCCTGGTCTTCCGGACAGCCTACCCAGGTGCCGGAAGGCGTATTCTTTGACGGAGAGCAGTTTCAGATTCTTTACAGCTACAAGGACCGTGTCCGCCTGCCTGATTATGTGCGCCTGGACCTAAGCATCAAGAACGAGTGGAGCAAAAGCTGGGGAAGCATCGAGCCCTACATCGAAGTAATCAACGTATTCAACCGCAAAAACATCGGCAGCCGCAACTATTACATCGCCTTTAACGATGAAGGCAATGCCGAGCTCAAATCCTCTGACAGCGGGCAATTTCCCTTTGTGCCCTTTGTCGGTGTCAACGTAAAATGGTAAGGTGACAGCATGAGAAACAAAATGATACATACCAGGAAAACAATAATCGGAAAGCGGACTGCACGTCTGCTGATGATACTGCTGACAGCATTGCTGCTGGCAGGATGTTCCGATTTCGTCTCCCCGGAGCGTTACACCGCTCCCCAATACACCCTGAACGGCATCCTGAAAGCAGGCGAGACCATCGGGTTTGAGAATCCGGTCTGGATAGGCAAAAGCGCGTCCCTGGACGAGCTCAATTCCTCCGAGCTGTTTGTCCACGATGCCACAGTAAGAATCCTGCAGACCACCCCCAACGGCGACACACTGAGTTTTTACCTGACGCCGGTCACCTTCCCGATTCCGGACAGCGACAGGCAGGTAACCTTTTACATCGACCCGGAAATGCACGTCATCCAGCCGGAACACACTTACAGGGCTGAAGTTACCGTCCCCGGTTATGACAGATTGATTTCCGCTGAAACGAGCGTGCCCAAGGTTGCCGAGCTGGTGCCAAACTTCAATTATACCCCGCCCCCGGGACAGGGTTATACCACAGACCCGTCAGACACGCTCACCAGCATTCCCTACACCCTTGTGGACCTGCATTATCCCGTTACGGTAAGGGTGGATGGCGACCAGGTAGTAAATTACATGGTAGAGCTTTTCTGCCTGGAAGAATTTTCCACCGACCTGGAGTTTACCACCGTCTTTTTCGGGCAGGAGCATCCGCCTGCGGAGATGGAGTCAAATTACTACCAGGCATCGGGAGAGACCATCCGCCGCATCAATATCATGTCCCGTTTCGTTTCACGCCAGCATACGGACGGCAACTGGTATGTCTCCCTTTCGGATTACCGACAGGCATATATCTTTTACGGGCGCTACAAGGTGACAGCGTATGTGATGGATGATAATTATTACAAATACAAATTCATGCCGGAAGGATACTACCACGGCGGAGTGCAAAACGGGCTGGGCTGCTTCGGCTCCGTTTCCGGCGGCGTGATGTATGCCAAAATCGTAAAGTAAGCTCATCTCCTCAGAAGTTCGGGTCCGCCTGGGTTGTTATCTGTTCAGATATTGATTCAAGGCGGATTCGGACTTCTTTTTTTCTTGCCCCTTCCCCTCTCCTTCCTCTATGAGATGTCGCGGAGATGCCCCGAAGCCTCCCGAAGAAAACCCGGCTATCTTCGGGACATCTTCGGGACATCTCAGCAGGCAGGGAAAAAGAAACCGCCATGCAATGATGGCGGTTTTTGCTTTGTTAAAGTATATGTTGTCTGTTAATTATCTGATATACATCACTTTTTGGGTGGCAGTGTTGCCGTGTGAGTCGTTAAGACGGATAAAGTAGATGCCCGGGCTCACTTTTCTGCCCTGGAAATCCGTTGCATCCCAGCTCAGGGATTGACTGCCGGCAGATTTGAAACCGGAGTCCAGAGTCCTGACCAGCCGTCCTTTCAGGTCATAGATACGGAGGCTGGCATTGCCGCTTTCCTTTTGCTGCCAGGATAAAACAGCAGTTGAGCTGAAGGGGTTGGGACCTGCTTTCAGGGCAAGGTCTGCCGTCGGGACGATGTTCTCATCATCGTTGCCCACATAACTGGTCCATAACTGGAACTGGTCCAGCAGCAGGACGCTGCCATTGTCCGTAACGCAGTTCACGCCGATGAACAGGTTGGTATGGGTGTTGCCGGTGATGATATATTCAAACCGGGTCCATTCGGAGGGCACCTCAACGGGTGTATCTCCGCTGATAATGGTCATCTGGTCCGGCTGGGGATTGGGCAGGTTGTAGCCGACCCGGATTTTGGCAGGCAGATTGTCCGGATGAACGGATTTTGCCCAAAACCGCAATCTTGCCTGGCTGCCTGTATTCCACTTGGGGGAGCAGAACCAGTCGTTATTTGCGCCTTCGGCGGAGGGGAAGCAAATCAGCACCCTGTCTCCGTTCAGCGGAGTATATTCCGGCATGGGCGGTACTGCAGAGGCAGGATTAAACACCATGTATGACAAAGGCTCGCCCTCGCCCGGAAAGTCTGAATAATCAGATTCCACCGTGTTGGCGGCATCCAGGTCATATGTGAACCAGGGCGTCAAATCAGTGGCGAAATCGCTGAAATTGGCAAAGCTTTCCTGATAGTTGATGACAGGAGCCGGATAAATGGTGGCAACCACAGTGTTGGAAGGGGCGGAATCGCCTTGGGAGAAATTGGCAACCACGTAATAGGTATAAGTCCCTGCTTGGGGATTGATGTCATAATAATAAGTGGTAAAGGGGTCGGCAGTAGAGCCGTGGATAACGCCGTTTCTGTACAGGGTGAATCCCAGCAGAGCGCGGTTGAGGGGGCTCTGCCATTCCAGGAAGATGTTGTTGCCGGCATCCACGGTGGCGGTAAGATTGGTGGCAGGCGCAACAGGAGCGGTGGGACGGATTCCGATGATGGCTCCCTGGGAGGAATTGAACTGGTATTGCCCGGGATTCAGGTTTGAGAGATAGAAATAGCCGTCTGCCCAGCCGTTCCAGCCCCAATTGAAGTGGAAATAGTTGGTACCCTGATAACCGTCGCAGACAAAGGCATGGCCTCCGTTAACGGTGTCCTGTCCAAAGTAATAAACCGGGCGTCCAGCATCCAGTTCTGTTCTCATGGCAGCTTCCCAATTGGTAGTCGTGTAAGAACTCTTGTAAACAAGCTGGGCTGTGGACTCATAGTTAAAGAAATTAACCAGGGCAGGCCTGACTGCAGAAGCATAGGAGCCGGAACCGTTGGGACCGTAATCCATATTGATGGCGACTCCCGCGTGGAACATCAGGGTGCTGAGGGCGGTGTTGGGAGTATAGTAAAGCACATTGGGCATTGAGGAGTAATTATAGGTGGTGGCGCCGAAGTTGGCGGTGATGGAACCATAAGTGGCATGGTAGTAGGTGTTTGAACCTGTTCCCTGGGTGGGGTATGCCCAGAACTTCATTATCTGCGCCAGGGCGGATGCTCCGCAACCGGCATAGACTCTGCCTCCGGGACCCTGAGCATCTGCGGGACACATGGAATTATAAGGCCAGTCCTGGTCCCAGGTGGTGGTTAACAGAGGCGATACAGGCCTGTCAGGCAGAAAACCGCTATAATCGCCATTGCGTAATGCGTTCCAGCCGGGATGGGCGGATATGGATTGCGAGTTCCTTATGGCTGCTATTTCCTCGTGGTACTGGTTGAAGTAACCTCTGATGTAATCAGGCAGGGCGGAATAGTTCATAGAGCCGGTTTGGCTGTAACCCAGAATCGGGTGGATGGCATCATCCGCGCTGACCAGGATGTAGCCGCCGTCTTCAAAGGAAACCAGAAACCAGTCAGTAAGGTTATCCTGAATGGGGTTTGTTATAGCAGTGATTTCTGCATTCGTGTTTACAGGACTTAAGTGCCGTATCCAACCGGTAGCGACAGACAGCGCTTCGTCCCGGCTGACCGGAACTGCGGTCAGGGACGCCAGCAACAGGCATAACATTGTAATCAGCATTAGTTTTTTCATTTTATCTCTCTGAAGTAGTTATTTATGCATAATCAGCATCTTGCGGACAGAGGCAATGTCTTTTCCTTGTAAACGGGAATAATAGACGCCCTGCGGCAGGGGGTTTCCATCTGTGCCTGCGCCGTCCCAGGTGAGCAGTGTAGTGCCGGTTTTCAGTTCCGGAGTGGTAATGGAACTCACCTTCTGACCGCGGACATTGAAGATTTCTATCACAGCAGAACCCGCGTTTTGCTTGCTGTAAAGCTGCAGGGTGGTACTACCGCTGAAGGGATTGGGATAGTTCTGCAGCAGTCCGACGGTAGCGGCAGGAAGCGCGTAATCATCGGCGGATGTGTCTGATGTCTGGTAAACAAAGGGAATGTTGTAGGGCTCGATGTTGTCGGAGTCAACTTCAAAATGGAAGTTTGCAATACCGCTGGAGCCGATAATCAGGTTCAGGTGATAACCGGCATATTGCCCTGCTTCGAGGGTGAAGGGATTGTAAAGAAAACCGGGATAGCAGTTGCCGTCTTCGCTGCAGTAATTGAAGTACCAGTCATCCGGACCGTCGTCTTTCAAAAGGCGCAGGGTAAAGTTTTCCGTCTCTCCTGTATTGAAAATCCAGATAGGTTCTGAACTGTAATCGACATTGGCATCGCCGATGATGTGTGGTGAAAAGTCATAGGCAGCGCGCACCTGAAATTGCGGTCCTGCCAGATAGGCATCTGCCTGGATGATGGTCTGGTTGTCCAGTTGCACAAATACCGCCGGCCAGAAACCAGTGGGATTGCCTGCCGTCGAAGTGGTGAAAACCACGTCAAAATTGATTGTATTGTTCTGCCCGGATAGCGTTAGTGACTGAGTTACGACTTCCCTGACCACGTTGACTCCATCAGTCCCTACACTGCTTTCCACCAGGACATAACGGACATACTGGTCCGTCAGGGAATAGGTGTCGGAAATCATGGTTATGGTCCCGGTAACCCGTCCCTGGGAGGGGTTAAAATCAGAGATGCTGACCTTGACGGGAGAAGGGCTGAACAGCTTTGACTGCAGGGCTGCCAGATAAAGACTACCGTTTGCTATTTCATCTCCGACACCCAGAACGGACTGGGTTCCATTAAACATGACCGTCGGATACAGCGAAATGCCGTAATAAGCTGCCCTTGCATCAGAAAAGGGATTGCTGAGCGGACCAGAATCCATGTAATACTGAAAACTAAAGAACTCGCCGGGATTAAACATGCCGTCAAGCACACCAAGCCCGTCTATGGCATCAATGTAACCGGGGCAAAAGGTGGAATTGAAGCTCTCCCCTATCAGGGTCTGGGGATAGAAATCAGGCGTAGCCCATAAAGCTGCGCTAAGTAAAACGAGCAATGCCAATATCAAATATCTGAACATCTTATACTCCTTGTATATCATAATATCATCAGAAACGGGTAACAGCTTCCAGCTTTACGCCCTGGAAAGGAGCCACATAGCGGCACATGCCGTTGCGGCATACCTTACCGCCTGCTTCCTTTCCGGCGAAAAGGGTAAGACCTGTGTGATCAAACAGGGCATACTTAATCTCGCTGTTTACCCAGTATCTTCCCTTGGTAACGTCTTCAGCATACTTCCATTGGGATTCTGCAGCAACAGAAACTGAAAGCTTGCCCATGCCCAGATCAAGCTGCAGCAGGGGTTCATAATGCCAGTCAGTGATGTCGTGGCTTACCTTTTCTATATACTGGTATTCTGCCTTGGCTGTGAAGGAGTAACTGCCCCAAGGCATGCCCAGTCCTACAGACGGCTTTATATCCTGCTGCCAGTGGTCAATGGACTTATCCAGTTTTTCTATCTGGCCGTATTCAACCAGCAAAAGCTTGTCGCCCAGTTGCCACTCCAAACCAGTATAAAGGTCGCTCATGCGCTTTTTGAAAGAGGAGTTCCAGGCCTCGGCGTAGTTCAGGTTCCAGGTGACATATTCAGATAGGATGGCAGAGACATTGCCCTGCAGTCCTTCTTCATCAACACCTGTAGTCTGGTTATCAGCAAGGGTTTCGCTGTGATAGGTGTTGGTTTTGAGGTCCTGCGTTCTGTATTGGAACTTGTCATAATATTTATAGCTGGCTCCCATAGTGAGAGATCTCACAAAGCCCGGGTTCAGATAGACGTTCGTATAGGCGTTGACTGCCTTGCCTTCATGATTTGCTCCGCTGTTCCTGAACAGGGAGGTTGCGGCATATTCCACTGCCCCGTCCAGCTTGTCGAAGGTCCAGTTCACTCTTCCGCCAAAGACATCTTGCTGGTTGTAGGTGTTAAAAGCTGTCAGGGTTCTCATCGTAAGAGCAGAAGCTCCGATTCCAAAGTTGTCCAGAACCGGGTATTCGCCGTCTGCACCATAGACCAGGTCAAGTTTTGTCGGCTGGTTACGGTTGGGAAGTGCACCATACAGTGCTTTGAGCTTTGCCTTCCTATTATACTTTACCAGGAAGCCGTCCAGACGGGTATCTGTATCAAATTCCAGGTCTTCCCAGGCACGAAAAACCATGCCGCTCCCAAAGCTCTCGGATGTAGTGCCGCCATGCAGAATCAGGCCGTCTCGCTCAAACTCCAGATAGCGTTCAGCCCATTGCACGGATAGTTTATTGGGATTCAGCTCTTCCATAAGCTGGGTCTGGTCTGTGGAGTATTTGGGCAAATCTGCCAGAAACTTGACTCCCAGGGAAAAGTCCCCGTATCCCAGGGAAAAGCTGAAGGCATCCCTGAAATAAGTATTCAAGGAGTCCTTGGCAGTCCTATAGATGTAAGTCATTTCGTTAAGACCATTCAGGTACAGATTGTCCGCTGCTGTCAGACCTGAAGCCATCATAAAGACAAGCAGGATAAGAAGCATTCTCTTCATTGGCACCCGCCGCAATGCTCTTCAGGGTTTTTACCTGGAGTTTCTGTCTTCTCCACCGGGTCCGCTTCCACTTTAGGAGCAACCGTTTCCTCTCCCAGATTCAGCATTTCCCTGATTATCGCCTCATATTCCTTTTCCGTTCCTGCTTCGTAACCTTCATGCGAATAGACGATTTCGCCTTTGCTGTCTATTATATAGGTTCGGGGCGGACTGGTTACATTCAGTCTTTTGGCGAGGTTCTTCTCACTGTCAAACAGAGCGATAAACTTGAATCCACCGCTTTTCAGGAAGGTCTTTGCCTTGGGAACATCTTTGGGCGCGTCTATGGAAATCGCCACCACTGTAAGCGTATCGTATTTCTCAGCCAGTTTATGAAGGGCAGGCATCGCTTTCTTACACGGCACGCACCAGGTTGCCCAAAAGTCTATCAGGACGGGTCCCTTGCCAAGCAGGTCGGCAAGTTTTACTTCTTTATTGTTAATGTCCGGAAGCCGGAAATCGTGCATAGGTTCTGCAAAGAGCAGTGACCCGAGCAGTATCAGGGCAAGGATGAATAATATCTTTTTCATAATAACCTCTTACTTTACTTGGGGTAAAACCACCTGAGTTTCCAAAGCGTGGTATATGGTAGCATTAAAATCAAAAGTTGCCGGAACCTTCTGCGCCCAGACTAAAATGAAGGCATCTGAGGGCAGGGTCCCCGTAAAATCCAGGCTGAAACTTACCGGCTGCTGCAGGTCTGCTTCAGACAAAGCCGTGAATCCGGAAGCCAGGACGACATTCTTGCAGGGGTGGCCTGCGGCATTGGTGTGAATATCCGAGACTTTTTCCATGATAACATATTTGAGCCGCAGATTTTCCTGGGTGACTTCCGTATCTTTCAGTTCCACCCTGACAGTTCCGCTCAGGTTGTTGCCGACCACAGCATGCTGCAGTTCAGTAAGCCCAATCTTAGCCGGCTGGGAGGAAAGGTTTTGCACCAGTTGGGTAAAGACCGCTTCGTTATCTTCATTATTTCCGTAAATGATAGTCTGGCCCTGGAAAATGGTGACGGGCATATTAGTCAGTCCGTAATACTGGAACAGGTTATAGTTGGCTGGTATAGCCATAGGGTCATTAAGATGATACTCCAGATAGGTCATCTGGTTGGCATAAGAGAGATAAAGGTTATCCAGCAGTTCTTCCACAATCGGGCAATTTGGACAGGTCTTGAAGGTAAAATACTCAATTATTGCCCGCTGGTTAACGGCAGGATTGCAACCGCAGTCATCGCCGTTGCCGTAAAGCAGCCAACTGCCGTTCCTTTTGAGCAGGCGCTCTCCCAGGAAGGTGCTGTCCGCCACGATGCCTTTGGAAACGTCCAGCGCCGTGAACTGCCAGTTTGTGACAGCCAGTGAATCGTTGACTAACTGGCTCTGAAGCAGCTCCACCGTGAACTCTGCAGACGGATACTGGGTCAGGATGTCCAGGAACCAGGTTTCCCTATCTGATTTATACTGCCCGTTGTGAAGATAATCCTCCACATAAAACGCCATCACAGCCGATGCATCTGAAGCGGTAATATTCTGGAAAGCGTTTGCCAGCGGTGTGAAAAGTTCTGCTTCAAAGTCGATGGTATCCGCCGGTTCAAAGGTATGCTTGAATCTGTCGCAGGACATCACTGTCAGGACTGTGAGGGCAAGCATTATATAGGCAATGTATTTCATTATTTACTCCGGTATTCTGTTGAGAGCGCTGCTGACTTCGCCTTTGGAAATCAGCTCGTTGAACAGGATTGGTTCCTGCCCGGGTATGTAGAGTGCATTAAAGGGAACTCCGGCGCGCTCATGCTTTTTAATCCAGGCAAAAAGTTTTGCGTCTTTCCGGGTAAAATCACCCCGCAGCAACAGCACATTCTTAGCTGCAAACTCCTGCATCACCGCATCGGTAAACAGCACGGTCTTTTCATTGGTCTTGCAGTTCTTGCACCACTCGGCGCCGATATCCAGGAATACGGGTCTGCCCTCTTCCAGCGTCTTGTTCAGAAGCTCCTCGCTGAAGACATACCAGCCCTGAGGCGCATGCGGGGCGGGAACCAGCCCTTCTATCACCACTTCCTGCGATTGCGTTTTCTGCTCATCCATCGGAAGATAGACCAATGCAGCGCTGACAATCAGCACTATCGGGATTACCGTAAAAATCCACTGGGTTGCCTTGCTGTGCTCAAACCTGACAAAGCGTCCGTACAGCCAGATGGAAAAGCCCAGTATGAACATAAACCACACTACTTTCATGAAATAGTCGCTGTCGGTCAGCATATTGAGGGTTTTCAGCTGGGTATAGACCAGCCACAGCAGGACAAATCCCATGAACTGCTTGAAAAGCACCATCCAGTCACCGGGTTTGGGAATCAGTTTCAAAGCTCCCTTGAAGAAGCCTATCAGGATGAAGGGGAAGGCAAATCCCAGCCCGATTATCAGGAAAAAGACCAGCATCAGTGCGGGTGGCAGTTTTAAAGCAAAAGGCAGTGCCAGCCCCAGGAAAGGCCCTGTGCAGGCAATCGCCATCAGGAAAGCAAAGACGCCGCCGAAAAAGGAACCGCTGTAACCGCTTTTGGAGGTTGCCTGCGATACGGCGTTCATGCCGGGAAGCTGAATTTCAAATATGCCCAGCAAAGACAGGGCAAAAGCAAAGATAATGCTCATCAGGGCTATGACAAATCCCGGGTTCTGGTTTTGCAGACCCCAGCCGACTGATTCGCCAGCCTGCTGCAAGGCAATGAATATCCCTGCCAGGACTCCGAAAGATATCAAAACGCCCATAGTATAGAGAAAGATGTGCCCCACAACCTTGCTGTCGTCAGATTTTGCCTGGTTGATAATCTTCATTACCCTGATGGGCAGGATGGGCAATACGCAGGGTGTGGCATTGAGGATTAGACCGCCCAGGAAGGCAAAGACCAGGTATTTGAGGATTTCGGTCCAGGGAGGCCGGGTAGTTTCCGGCTGCGGTTCCGGTTCCTGCTCTGTAACCGGTTCCGTTTCGATGATTTCTTCCGTGCTGTCTCTTATTACCAAAGCCGGAATTTCCTCTCCATCGGCTTCGGTCTTGACGATATCCAGGACAAGGGTTTTCTCCACTTCTTCCGGAGGTTCGCACATGCCGGATTCAAAGCAGAGGTTATAGGCAAGCAGGGCTTTTACCTGCAGGGTTCCGGGACGGGCATTCTCCTTAACCGTAAAGGGCAGGGTAAGGGTTACCTTTTTGTAATAATGCCATTCGTCGGGACCGTCTTCCTTGTCCGCTTTGGGATAGACCACCCTGTCAAAGATTAATTCGGGATGCGACGCCTGCAGGTAGAAATAGCTGGGGTCGCTGGGGCTGAAGCTCTGCTTCATACCATCCGGAATCGTCAGGACAGCCCTGATGGCACCTTTTTCTCCGGGAAGCAGGGCATTCGGCGTTATAATGATATTAACTGTCGCCGCCGCAAACACTGCAGCAGCCATCAGCAGCAGAACCGTTACCAGTAATAGTTTCTTCGCTTTGTTCACATTACCTTCCAGCAATTCTATTTTTCTCTGTTCTAATTACATTCATTCAATTGTAATTATGCAGATTTTATTCCATATAACCTAACTAATCCGTCAAGAAAAACACTCTTTCTCCCTGAATTCCACCTGGGGTCCTCCTGGGCTGAGCCCGGGAGGACCCCAGGAGGACCCCAGGTGGCAAGCAGGGAAGATGCAAAAATCAGTCGAATGGGATGATTTCGGTCTTGATGTCTTTCTTCTGGGAAATCAGCAGACCAAGAATGACCAGGGCAATCCCTGTCACGGCTTTGAGAGTGGGAGTATCACCCAAAATCAGGAAGGCAGTAATGGCAGTAAGGACAGGAATCAGGTTTGTAAAGAGGTTGGATTTGATGATGCCCAGTTCGCGGATTACGCCTGTATAAAGCATGAAAGCTCCCACAGAGGCAAACACAGACATGGCGGAAATGGTCAGCAGTCCCAATCCGGAATGCTGCATGGAGAAAAAGTGCCGGGCATCCAGAGCCAGGAACACCGGCAGGAAGTAAATCATGCCAAACAGGCTCTGCCAGCTTACAATGGTGATTGTCTCATACTTGAGGGTGAGCTTTCGCACCGTAATGCCGTAAAACATACCTCCGAACACCGCTACCATCATCAGCCCGATTCCTTTGGCAGTCGCCCAGATTTCCTCCGATTCAAAAGCGAGTAAACCCACTCCCAGTAAAGAGATAAACAATCCCAGGAATATCCAGCCGGTCACTTTTTCTTTCAGGAACAGCCAGGCGGCAATCACGGTAAACAGCGGTATGGTGGAGATAATCAGGGAGCCCAGGGTCGGCGACACATATTGCATGCCGTTTGCCTCACCCATAAAGTAGCAGAAGGGTTCAAAAAAAGCCACCATCATAAAGCGGAAAATATCCTTCTTCTCGGGGATTTCCTTGTGCCTGAGCAATAACGAGGCAGCGAACAGGAGAAAGCTGGCAAGCACCAGACGCAGAAACACGATTTCAATGGGAGTGTACCAGCGGAAAGCAATCTTTATCCAGACAAAGGTAAGTGCCCAGAACAGCATCGCCAGAACCGCCTTGATATATGCCAGGTTGTGAACTTTATTCATAAACTCCTGCTGATTAGTCTTATCGGAGCAGAGGAATTTCTAAAGGGTATCCGAGTCAAGCATAATCGTCACAGGGCCGTCATTGACCAGATGCACCTGCATGTCGGCTGCAAACACGCCTGTCTGGAGATTGACGTCATACCTGTACAGCTCGGATATGAAAAGATTGTAAAGCATTTCAGCTTTAACGGGCTCTGCAGCGCTGATGAAATCAGGCCTTCTGCCCCTGCGGCAATCTGCATATAAAGTGAATTGGGAAACGAGCAGGATTCCACCGCTGATGTCCTGTACAGAAAGGTTAATTTTGCCGTTGGAATCGCTGAAGATGCGGAGTTCGGCAAGCTTTTGGGTTAGCCGGGGGATTAGCTCCGGAGTATCAGAATGGGTGATGCCGATAAAGACAAGCAGTCCCTGGCCGATGGATGCATGGACTTTACCGTCAATCCGGACTTCGGCAGAGCTTGCCCTCTGAATCAGCAGACGCATATCGGGCGGGGACTATTCCCTGGTGAACTGGTGAACGAGGAAACAGCCGGCGTCGTCAATCCAGATAGTATTATCCGAATCCTTGGGGACGAAAATGGCTATGCGGGCAAAGGAGGCTGAGTTTTTCATGAATCCGGCGCTGATGCCGGCCCTTCTCCACTCCGGCCTTGCTTTGATGCTTTTGCGGAAACTGTTTACCTTGTCTCCCGCATCATTATATGCCCAGAAATACAAGCGTAGGGGCTTTCTTGTCCGCTTCTCCGCCCTGAAGTATCCCCTGGCGTAGTATCCGCCTGTGTAGTTAATCTTGAAAGCTTCCGAGACCAGATAGAGATTTTTGCTGCTGTTCCTGATGCGGATGGATTTCCTGCCGCTGCGGACCATCAGCGAATCGAGATTCATCGGGACTGTTTCATCCTTGATGCTGCTGACGATGTACCAGCCTTCCGGAAGCTGTCTGTTATCCTTTGCAGACCTTTCAAAATCATGGTTTCTCAGGATATTGGTTTTCCCCTGGCTGTCCGAATCAAGATATAGCAGCGTGGATCCATAAAAACAGCTGCTAAGCAGCAAACATGCAAAACATAAGGCAAGTATCAACTGTCTCATTTCATAAATCCCCGCTCATTGAGGTATTTCAGGACAACACCAATGGCCAAACCGTTAATCAGCAGGTTTGAGCCGCCATAACTAATAAACGGCAACGGAATACCGGTCGCCGGCACCAGACCGATGTTCATGCCGATGTTTATAAAAGTCTGGAACATCAGATAGCCGAAGATGCCGGAAGCGGCTATCCTGCGTTCCTTTACCCGGATTTCCCGGATGGCAATCGTAAGACGCCAGAACAATAAAAAGAACAGCAACAGAAGAAAAATGCTCCCCAGGAAGCCAAATTCTTCTCCTATTATGGAGTAAATAAAATCCGTATGATGCTCCGGCAGGAAATTCATATTCTTCTGGGTTCCTTCCAGCCAGCCTTTGCCGACAGTGCCTCCACTGCCGACCGCAATCTTTGCCTGGATTATCTGGTATCCTGCTCCCAAGGGGTCCCGCATCGGGTCCATAAACGTCAGAATCCGGTTCTGCTGATACTCTTTTAGTCCGCTCCAGAACACAGGCATTATCACTGCCAGGAATGTATTGGCTATCGCAGCTACGGTAACCGTAACCCAGGACAATCTGAACCATAGCAATAATATGACCAGAACCGCCAGCCAAAGAACTATAAAAGCCCAGTGAAACGAAGCAACAATACTTATCACGGGACTCGCCAGCAGCAACAGATAAAATGCCGGCACTCCTGCCGCCAAAAACATCGCCATCAGTGCAAACCAGTAAGTCAGGGTAGTCCCAAAATCCGGTTCCACCATGATCAGAATGACCGGTGTCACAACTATAAGTATCCCATACAATAGCTGCTTCAATTCGCTCAAATGCTCTTTTGACAATATTCTGGCAGCGAATAAAATAGTCAACAACTTTGCACTCTCGGATGGCTGATAAGAAAACCCGAAGATGTTAAACCATCTGTGAGAGCCATTTATGGCGGGCGTAAACAATACAAGCACAAGGAATATCAGGTTCAATCCATACAGGGGAGCTATGACCAAGTCAAATACCGGCATTGGCAGTTTTAAAAGCAGGAAAAGCGTTCCCAGCAGGATTACCGCAAAGATTAACTGCCGCCACCAGAAATCCTTAACGGCTATCTGCTCTCCAATCTTGCTGGTGGAAGCCGTGTAGATGGCAACAATGCCTGTAATGATTAACAGCAGCAGCAGCACGAGCATCGTAAAGTCAAACTTCTTGCGGTTAATCATTATGGGTTTCCTCATTGGCATTCGCGCCGTTTGGGTATAGCTCGGACGGCTGGTATTCATTGCCGTTGCCGGACATGTCATCCGGGTCCCTGAACTGCACCGGAACCCGCGCCGGAGCTTTAATTGCCTCAATATTGCCCATGTAATAGTTGAGAATCCTGGTTGCTAGGGGTGCTGCGACTCCTCCGCCGTGACCTGCGTTCTCCAGGAAGACAGTGACAGCTATCTCCGGCTTGTCTGTAACGATATAGCAGCTAAACCAGGCATGGGTTGTCCTGCCGTGCACGTTTTCAGCCGAGCCGGTCTTGCCGTAGGTGGTGGCGCCCTTGACTCTGACGCTGTTCGCCGTTCCCCCCGGAACATTGGTAACGCTGTAAAGCCCCTGCTGGATAAGCTTAAGATTGGTTGGACTATAGGGCAGTTTCACTTGTTGTAGAGGACTAATCTGCTGCCGGGTGTAAGAATTCTTACCCACAGTTTTCTGCAGCAGATGGGGTTGTATCCAGATACCGTCATTGGCTATAGCGGAGTAATAGGCGCAGATCTGCAGGGGAGTGGTGAGCACCTCTCCCTGGCCAATGGCGAGATTGACCTTATGCCCGAGAATGCTTATCCTCTTACCGTAATTCTTGTGATACCATTCCGTGTCAGGAAACAGCCCGTTCCTTTCATTCGGAAGGTCTATGCCGGTTTTGTGCCCCAGCATGCATTTGTGCACGTAATCCTTGAAGTCTTCCAGCTTCATCTTCATGGAAAGGTCATAGAAATATACGTCGCAGGAAACCTTGAGGGCTTCAACAACGTTGCTCCTGCCATGTCCATAGGGAGTCCAGCACTTGAAGAAGCGGTTCCCTACCTGCATTCCGCCGACACAAGGCGCCAGCAGGGTATGCTGGTTTACATATCCCTTCTCCAGTCCCAGTCCGGCAGTAATTGTTTTAAAGACAGAGCCGGGGGGATAGGCGGCGTGAATCACCCTGTCCATCATTGGCTTGGAGATGTTCTCATTCAGAACTTTCCAGTCTTCCTCGCTGATTTTGGACATAAACAGGTTTTGGTCGTAACTTGGCTTGCTGACATAGGCAAGGATTCCACCGGTCCGTACATCCATCACAACAATGGCTCCCCGCAATCCTGCAGGGAAGACTGACTCCGCAAATTCCTGAATGTCGTTATCAAGGGTCAGCACCAACCCCAGTCCGTTTTCGGGATATACTGTGCTTTCCGCCCTGAACAGGTTAAGGCTGCGACCGCTGGCATCGACCTGGACAATTTCGCGTCCGTCCCTGCCTTTGACCAGCACTTCATAATATTTCTCCAGCCCCGTCTTGCCTATCACGCTGTTTATCGTGTAATCCTCATCCCGGTACCGCTGGTATTCCTGCTCGTTTATCCTGCCGACATAACCCGTAAAGTGATTTGGATAAAGGTAATTGCGCGTGGTTTCCGTCTTGAAGAACAACTCCGGAAAGTAATTCAACTGCTCGGACAGGGTTATCACTTTCTCATGCGGGACATTTTCTGCAATTATGATATCCTCATAGGAGCGGAAACGCAAGCTCACTATCAGTTTCCTCAGTTCATCATTACCCATCCCGAATTCCCTAAGCAGGAAATCCGATAGAGCCTTGAAGTCCTTGATTCTGCCCGTTATCAGATAGAGATTCTGGGAAGGGATGTTTTCCACGATGGGGCGGTACTTGTGGTCATAGATTTCACCACGGGTGGCGGTTATCCTGCGCAAACGCACGAAATTGCTTTCCGCTATCTGCTTGTAATAACTGCCCTGAACCACCTGCAGGCGGAACAGTGAGAAAAACAGCAGTCCGAACAGCAGACCCATCACTATCCTGAAGTAGTGGTAAAAGGAGAGCTTATCCATGCCGGAAATCAAGCTTGAGATGAGATATGGAAATCAGCAGGGCTGTCATTACTGCCGATGCGATGAGATTGTAAAAAATCATACCCCAGAAAGTGAAGAAAAGGCTGAGGGTAAAGCCTGTCAATATCCCATAAACTATGTATATAAAGAGCGAATACAGCACACAGGCAAGCCCGAGCGAGATACCCATCGTGATATAACTGTCCTTTTCCAGGGGGCGGTGAAACTCGTCCACTCCCACTGCCAGCAGGATAAACAAAGTGGTCTGCAGTCCCAGCATGGCAGGCATGGTCAGGTCATAGCAGATGCCCAGCAGGAATATCATCGGTATCAGCATAGACGCCGGCTTGCGCCACACCTGATAAACTATCCAGCCCAGGAAAAGATTGGGGGTTACGCCTCCGACAGCAATGTTCGGAACCAGCAGCACCTGCAGATACAGGATGACTATTCCGCTTACCAGAGTCCGCACCACCAGCCAAAAGGTCATACAACGCGCCTGATAATGCAAAGGGGAGTCAGTTCATCGGACTGCCCCTGGGGATTGTCTTTCATCACCATTTCCATAAAATTCCTGGAAAGCCCTTTGCTCCCGCCTATCATCCAGCACCCGCCGATATCGTTTATATCCATCACTGCGACAGGATAGCCGATGGCGTCGGCTATTTTCTGCGCTTCCTTTTCCGGGTGCAGAGGCCCTTTGATGACTGTCTCATTGTAGGGCGGAACCGGAGAGGTATTCGCAGCGTCAATCAGTGCCGCCTGCATACCAGCCACTCTGTAGAACACGCCTTTGATGCCCACCAGCTTGCCAAAAAAGCCCAGCTTGGCTGCCAGGATTATCCGGAACCAGCCGCATTCGTCGATAGCGCACTGCATACTGGAAGGAGACCGCAAACCGATGCCATACGGCACCTTTGCCACAAACCGCCACAGAATCTTTGCCAGCAGGCCTATCTTCAGTTCGGAAACCGGCACTGCCCTGCCCTGCGTGATGGCAAGCGGACTTTCGCTGATGGTAACGATATCGCCTTCCTGCATCTGCGGAAGGGCATATTCCTTTACTATCTCCAGCATATCGTCCTCTTTGGTCAGAATCCTGGTTTTCACCGGAATCCGTTCAAATTTGACGCTCAGTACTTCGATGATGGGATTGCGTTCCTGTTTCATTTATGACCTCGTCGTGTCTGGTTCTGTTGTGATTTTGGGGGTTTCATAGAGCTTGCTCACAAAGCTTTTCTTCAGGATAAATACGTGCTCCAGGTTTTCCACTAGGGTAAAGGGCAGTATCTGGGCGCTGAGAAAGAGATTGTCCTGCGATTCCTTGATACGGCTGATTTTACCCACCGGATAGCCTTTGGGGAAAAGCCTGGAAAGGTTGGAAGTTACCACCGTGTCGCCGATGCTGATTTGCGAACCGAGTTTTATCAGGTTCATGGAGGTATTGCCCTTGATATCTGACTGCAGGATGCCCTGCACGTTTGTGGATTTATCCATCACTGCCAGCTGGAACTGGGAGTTATTGAGCGGCAGGATGATGCTGTTCAGGCGGTTTACCACCACCACTTTGCCGATGATTCCTTCGGTCGAGACCACAGGGCTGTCAAATTCCACCCCGTCGGCGGAACCTTTGTTGATAATCAGGTTGCGGTCATTGAACTGTCCGGAATAACCGATTACTTCCGCCATGGTAAAGGGAACTTCGCTGAATTCCAGGTGAAAGGTCTCTGTCCGCTGCAATGCCTTGAGATAGTTTTTCAGCTCCAGGTTTTCCAGCACCTGGAGGGCGAGCTTGTTTTGCAGCACATAGTTTTCCTGCTTGAGTGACTGATTGGTCACATAGGCCTGGATGGTCTTGACGAAAGGCATGAATATCGTGCGGGAGAGCCATTGCGCCTTGAGTGAGCGTGCGTCCGAATTGCCCGCGAAAAGCAGCAGTGCTATCAGAAAGAATATCCCGGGAATTATAAAACGCTTATACACTTCACTAGACTATTGCTTAATCCTCAATCCTTTTTATCAGGACTTCGCGATATCTGTCCACGTCGTCCAGCACCTTGCCAGCGCCTTTCACTACGCATTCCAGGGCATCGGGAACTACGTGCACGGGCAAATCAACCGTCTTGCGGATTTTCTCGTCCAGCCCTTTCAGCAAAGCTCCGCCACCGGTGAGGAAGATGCCACGTTCGGCAATGTCTGCGCTCAATTCCGGAGCGGTTCTCTCGAACAGCCTCTTGATAGCGTCAATCATGGCGCTGACTGTTTCCGAGATGGCTTCCCTGATTTCTTCGGATGTTATCTTTATGGTAACCGGATAGCCGGACACGATGTCACGTCCGCGCACATCCATGGCGAGTTCCTGTTTGAGCGGATAAGCGCTGCCGATGGCGCACTTTATCTTTTCTGCGGTCTGCTGACCGACAAAGAGATTGTTTTTCTTTTTCAGGTAGTTGATGATGTCTGTATCCAGCTTGTCTCCGCCTACGCGGATGGAATTGTGCACTACAATGTGGGAAAGGGATATCACGGCAATCTCACTGGTTCCGCCCCCGATGTCCATAATCATATTACCCCAGGCCTGGTCAATCGGCAGGTCTGCCCCGATGGCAGCCGCCACCGGCTCGGATATCAGGAAAACTTCCCTGGCTCCGGCATGCAGGGCGCTGTCACGCACGGCGCGCTTTTCCACTTCTGTGATGCCGGATGGCACGCAGACTATTACCCTGGGACGCACCAGCAGGCGTTTCTTCTGGGCGCGCAGTATCAGGTTGCGCAGCATCAGCTCCGTCACCTGAAAGTCGGCAATCACGCCATCTTTCAGCGGTTTGATGACGCGCACTTCGTCAGGGTTCTTGCCCAGCATGACCTTGGCGCTCTGCCCGATGGCTATGATTTTCTTGTTATCGGTGGAAACTGCAACCACGGACGGCTCGTCTATCACGATGCCGATGCCTTTCTTGTAAACTAGGGTATTGGCAGTCCCCAAGTCAATTGCGATGTCGTTTGCCATCATTCCGAAAAAATCAAATATCGACATCCGGTCTCCTCTATTTGTCTGAATTTTAATACATAATTACTGTATTTTAACATTGTTTTCTAAAGAGCCATGATGTCAAGGGAAATGTCGCAGTTGAATGTATGTGTGCGGTTACGGATTTATCAAACTGATTTCGTAAACCTGTATCTTCTTTTCCTTGCCGTTGTGTACCAGTATTTTGTTGCCGACTATATCAATGATAAACGCATTATCGGTTAGTTTATGGAACTGCTCGGATGAGCAAATCCGCTTGCCGCGTAAGTCATATACACCTGAAGCGCGAGCCACTTTTCCATTTGGCTTGAAAATACTCAGGTACAGAAAATCATATCCGGCATAAACACTGTACATGAGCTCTTCTTTGCTCCGTTTAATCCGAAAAGCATAAACGCTGTCCGGCGTACTGAAGGTCACTTTGTAGTATTTATCCTTTTCATCCACAAGAACCATATTATGGTCCAGGTTGCTGTCCAGCAGTAGTCCCCACGTCATTATTCCTGGTGAAAAACTGCCTCCCTTCATCACTTCTTTCAGGTCTTTCTCGAAAACACGTTTTCTCATGGGAAACAGGGAGTCGCTCTCAACCCGGTATAGGGTTGTGGATTGAGTTACAAGAGAATTAAAATCCCATGCCTCATAAGGATTCCAAGACATCAAATATTGCTTGCCTTGAAACTCCAATACTTTGACAAACAGCGATATAATGCTTCCAGTAAACTTCCTTTTCCCCTTATCATGACCGTCAAAGTTCATATAATGTAGGTTAATATCTCCATCACTGTAGGTAAGCAACTTTGATTCGGGCAGGTAATGAATCCCATAGGTTGAGCCGGAAATGCTGTCTGCCGGCAGCTTGATGTAATCAACTGGATTCCCCATAAAATCATAGCAATATATCCGGTTAGAAAGTGTGTCCTGCATATTAACCATAATTAAAGCTGAATCAGTTGTCCCGTATATAATACTGGACGTTCGAGGGTCAGAAACAGGTGCATCAAAGCTGTTTATCAGTTTAACAGCCAAGGTGTGCTTCGACTCCAGACATGATATGGCAACCAGAATCAAAAGAGGTATCAGAATAGTCTTCTTCATCTATCCCCCAATTTTTACCTATAAATCTGATTTTTAATATGCATACAACTATTGTATCTACTACATGCATAAACTCGTTATCTGTGTCAAGTAATATTAAACCACCCTGCTTGCCACGTGGGGTCCACCTGGGGTCCTCGTGGGCTAAGCCCAGGTGGATGCCAGGTGGACTCCGGGTGGCGAGCAGGGAAGACATCAGGAAATAAGCCGGGTTTACTGTAGAAAATCAACCAAAGCTGTTACCGGCTTGACAAAAGCGGGCTCTCACTGTGAATGGAAGCATCGATATAAAAGGCGGAAAACACATGGCGATAGCAGAGACGCAGGAGCTTTACAATCAGCAGTTTACGGGACTGCATGGCTTTGAGCAGACGGAAGCGGACATCAGCGGATGCACCTTCACGGAATGTGACCTGACGGGCGTTCACTTCAAGGGCATCCTGGAAAGCTGCAGTTTCACGGACTGCAACCTGTCCCTTGCCTCCTTTGAAAGCGCCAAACTGCAGGATGTGAAGTTCATCCGGTGCAAGCTGGAGGGAGTGGATTTTACGCGGGTAAACACCCTGGGGCTGGCAATCAGCTTCACCGCATGCCTCATCCGCAACTGCAACTTCAGCTTTTTGGAATTGAAAGGCACCTCATTTCAAGAATGCGAAATCGCCGACACGGACTTCATCGGCAGCAAACTGAAGGAAAGCAGCTTTGCCAAAGCCGTCTTCCGCAATGTCACCTTCCACGAGACAGACCTGCAGAAAGCGGATTTCACAGATGCGTCGGGTTATCTGATAAACCCCCTCACCTGCCTGGTGAAAGGGGCAAAGTTTTCCCTGCCGGATGCAGTTTCCCTGCTGGAATGCATGGGGATTAAGCTAAATTAAGAATTAACAATTAAGAATTAATAAGAATTGATGTTCCGCAGGACGACACTATCAACCCATCAATCACCTTTTATAGCGCCGTCCTCACGGACTTAATACTATTTTACCTTCTAACCCCGCACATTCGGAAGGGGTTACATGCTGCCGTCCCATTCGGGACTTTAGTTATGCTATTTGAAGTGCAGCACTTTGGAAACTTGCTGCTGACTGCCCGACTGTATCATGATCAGGTATATTCCATTACCGGAATCCCTACCATTGTTATCCCCTCCATCCCATTTTGCTGTATGTTTGCCTGCTGACTTGTATCCGTTCCATAGCGCTCTGACCTTCTGCCCTCTCGGATTAAAGATTTCCAGTTTTACAAAACCTGTTTCTTTGAGCGCATACTCTATACTTGTCTGGTCTTGAAACGGATTGGGAAAGCATGAAATACTGCAAGCAGGTCTGTGGATGTTTTCTTCAGAAATGCCAGTATAATGCTCAGTCAGAATCTTTGCATAATTTACATTTTGATTCGATAATGTATTTGACATTGTAAAAAAGTCTTGATAACCATCGTGGTTCATGTCACCAAGCAGATAACCATAACCATAGATGCCGTGAACAAATTCCCCGACATTGGTATAGTCACAGTTTAAGTCCAGCAATGAACCAGTTTGTTTGTATACATTGAATGTACCAAAGAAATCAGGAGAAGAGACCTGTCTGGTGCAGAAATCGGAATAGGCATCATTATCCAAGTTGCAGTAAAACAGCAGTTTCTTTTCATCCTCATTATTGTATGCAAAATCAACTATAGATAAGGTGTTGAATTGGGAATGGCCATATATTACCCTTGATTTCGAACCCTCATTATCATAATATGACATGATAATATCATCATACCCGTCACCATTCAAGTCTCCATCTGCAAGTATATCCCTGCCAATACCTGAATCCGGGGAATGGCCAACAACACTTTCAAAAACGGGAGTATTGCTTAGAGTAGTTCCGCCGGCATAGATTTGAATTACAGCATCGTATTCCGGTTCAATGTTATGGATTTCTTTAGTGACAACAATATCATCATAGCCATCTCCATTGATATCGCCGGTTGCCATTCCTTCCCCTAAAAACTCGAAGTCTAGAGTGCCCGTAATATGTAAATCACAGGTCGAATTGAAGGGTTCACCACCCAAGAAAACAAACACTTCACCATCGTTGTTATCCTGGACATCTGGACCATATATGATTAAATCATCAAATCCATCGCCATTTAAATCACATCCGGATATAATCCTCTCCCCAAACAACAAGAAATAGACCTGGCTCGCATAGTCCTCTCCATACAATGTAACATCCGGTTGTTCTGATAATGTTGCTCCTCCTAAATAGATATGGACTGCGCCAGTATTATAAGCTCCCGTATACTTCGACCCGATTATCAGGTCATCAATGCCGTCCCCATTTATATCCCCTGAATACGATGCTGAACATCCGAATCCTCCGATCCAGGCAATCTGTGGAGTTCCGATTATCTGGTCAGGTGGCGTATTTATCTCTGGTAATTCGTGGTATATGTACACATGGGAGGGATAACCTGAACCATCTGGGGATTCACAACAGATATATATCAGGTCGTTATTACCGTCCCCATTGATGTCCCCATTTGCTTCGATAGGATGTAAGAAATGGCTTCCATACGGAACGTCAAATCTCAATACCTCCTCCAAAGAGACCTGTCCAGACAGGATTACAGGATTAGTCAATAATGTAAGCACAAACAGGAATAAGTTATACCTAAGCTTTTGGGTCATGAGTTAGAACCCCATTACCATACTGATAACTATGAAAACAGCCAGATGACCAGCGGCAGGTAGCCCAGGGCAATCAGGATGGAATATGATACCATGCTGGCGGCAAATTCCCTGTCCATATTCTCCAGATTGGCAAAAATCAAGGTATTAAAACCAATCGGCGTGCTGGAACTGGCGATGATAATCGTGCGCGTCATGCCGGTAATCCCCAGCAGATAAGTCAGCAGCCAGCCGAAGAATAGCCCCAGTCCCATGCGGATGAAGATTGCCGTGAAGACAGCTCCGGGACGCTTCAGACGGGGTTCGAATATGAGCCCTAAAGCAATCATTATCAAAGGAATCGTGGGCTGTCCCACCAGGTTCAGGAAGTTTATTCCCATTTCCGGCACCTGCCAGTTAAAAGCGCGGATGGTGAACCCTATCAGCAGCCCCCAGAGCGGCGGCAGCTTCACGAACTTCATCCAGTCAAACTTGCAGAACTTGCAGTTGTCGCCATATTTGACGGCATTGTAATAGATGAAAGTAAAGATAAGAAAGCTGTTGCCGATATCAAACAAAGACGCCCGGGCAAAGCCCTCCACCCCGAACTTTGCCATAAAGAACGGCAGGGAAAAACCGGTGTTCATTATCATGCAGCCGACCAGAAAACTGCCGAAGGTGGTCTTGGGCAGCTTCATGGCGTTCCCCACCCACCAGGCAATGCCGTAGATGATAAAGACCACCGCCATCGCCGTGAACGGCAGATAAAGCAGCTCGGGCTTTAGCTCCACCTTCAGGATAGACAACAGCGACAGGGCAGGCAACGTGGCGGAAAGCACCAGACGCAGGATAATCCCGGCGTCGTCTGCCTTCATCAGCTTAACTTTCTTGATGAACCAGCCGAAGAAAAAAGCCGCAATCAGCGGGATAATCTTGAGGAAAAAAGCATCCATATTAATCCTTAAGTCGGGTATCTGATCAGATATATTGAAGAACTGGCGGAAACATTGCTCCCCAAAAGGTAAGCGGTAACTGTGGCAATAGTGATTGACGCGTTACCTGTCATGGGGTCGGCATAAGGTATTTCATAGGCATAAAACCTGATAAGCCCCTCTGCGTATCCGTTCGGATTGGTTACAATGATGTTGGGGTTACCTTGAGGATTGTAATGTTCTGGGTTGGTGTTTGAGCCAGTTGTGTATTCAAACACTCCTCTGGTAGATACAAGCGTTACATTGGTATAGGGAATCGGACATCCCTGGCCATCATAGACAACGGCTTGCGGTTCTGCTGTGGCAGAGGGCGGATTTGGATTAGTGTTACCGCGGAAAACCAGATTGCCGGGGACCATCAGCAATTCCAGTTGTGGCTGGTTAACCGGCAGGATAATAGTGGCTTCGCCGGATACAATGCTTCCGTTATACCCGCCTGAACTTGCCCTGATTGTAACAGGAAGGCCTGAATAGACACCGCTGTAAATCAGGTAGGTGTAGGCAGTGCCTTCATCGTTGTCTCCGTAAACGCTATTGTTGCCGATATAGGCAGCCGCTCCTATCTGGCAGTTGTATTCATTGTCAATTATCTGAAACCAGACGCTGGTACCGTAGCTGACGGGATTATCATAGAGGTCATAACAGCGCGCTCCCACTACGATGCGCCACATTCCGCCGCCCATGTTTTCCCCTGTATTGTAGCCGCCACCAAACACCTCTATCCGGTATGCCGGACCGGCATGCACGACGATGTTATCCTTCACGGTCTCGTGATAACGGCCATTGTCCGTGCAGGATGCCTTCACCACAATGTTGCCATTAGCTGTTCCGCTGTATAGCAAAACCTGTGCAATACCGTTGTTGGAGACAGCCATGACCGAGTCAGCGGGTGACTGGTTATTGAGGTTAGCTCCCCCGGAAGCGCCGGGATTGAGGATTCGGAACCAGACGTTGCGGGGTTCCGTAAACAGGTTGCCGTCAGAGTCATAAAGCTTTACCCTGAGATAGGCAGCATCCATACCGCCTGTGTTCATCACGTTAAGGTCTATCTGTCCGCTCTGGGTAAACCGCAGGTAGTGTACGCTTACAGGTTCGGGAGGGGGTGACTGGATGGTCACGTCAACAGTGGCTGTATCTGCGCTGATAACGAAATCAGGATAGTCGGGATGGTGTTTCCTCGTGATGGCAGTAACGCGCGCTATGCCTGAGACATTGTCAGCCGTGAGAACCGCCCTGGCAACGCCGGTGCTGTCTGTAACCGCGCCTGCCCGGATGTGTCCCAGGGTGGTATGAAACTCCACCAGTTGCCCGGGAATGCCAAAAGCCATGGCATCTACCACTTTGACGCTTACAGTGGAGGAGGTCAATCCGTTGTCTGCAAAGATAGTATCAGGTGTTGCAGACATATTTGTCAAAAACTGATACTCGCTCAAGCTGTTCTGGTAAATCACAAAGGTGGCGGTTGCAATTTCGCTGTGGTGAGTGCGGTAATAAGCAACTGCCTTGATGGTCATCGTGGAATCCACCGTGATTGGTCCAGTATAAGTGAGGGAAGCGGCATGCGTATATTGACCGTTTGTCGTATAGCGGATATCCGCACCAGGCGTAGCGCATGATATTGCGACCTGCACTCCGGGATTGAACATATACGGTCCGGGACTGAAGACCGGGGTTGACACCAGGTCCAGATTGACTTCAGTGGTCTTTTTACAGCAGGACGTGATGCTTAACAGCAGAATGATGGAAAGAAGTATGATAGGTGTTCTCATGATGCCTCCGAGCTCATTTATTTCCTACGGTTCCAGTCTTTATTATGTTTCATTTCACGTCAATGGAAATATCGGCAATTTTATGCTGTTTTCAATAAGATAGCATCAAAGCTGGCGCTTGATGGTATAGATGGCTAATCTATCGCAAACCGCCTGGGCATAGTCCGATATCCTTTCCAGATGGACGCCGAACCACTTCAGCTGGTTCTTTTGTGCCAAATCTATATCCAGCGAGAAGATGAGGCGGCGCAGCTTTTCTCCCAGCTGGTCTGCTTCCCGTTCAAAGAAATATACCTTGTGGATATAGTTGTTGACTGCCGCCAAATCACGGAAGAAGGAACGTATTGCCATGGCGAGGTTGTCCACCGATTCCACAGAAGCCTTGGCTGTCTGCATGAAAAGGTCGTCCAGTTCGTGCGGGATTTTGGGCATCTCTATGGAAAACTGCAGAAAGGAATCCTTCAGGTTGTCTATGACCTCGTCCGTATTTTCCAGGATTGCCAGCACATCTCCCCTGTTTTCAGGAATCAGGGTGTGCTCATACAGAAACCTTTCAATGTGGACGCGCAAATCATCCGCTTTGTGCTCGTTATCCCGGATGCGCGCCAGTCTTTCCTCAAACTGGTCGTTACGTTCGTGCAGATAGTCCTCAATCCCTTTGAGATAAAGCATGGCAGTGTCGCTGAGGATGTCCAGGAACTGGTCCAGCTGCGCTTCTATCAGCTTGGTTGTTTTCAGAATAATCGCCATAAAGCTGCGGGCTCCTTTCTCTGTGATAGACAAGGATTAAATCAGAATCGGAGCGCACCTCTTTCGTCAAGGAAAATCTTGGCAGGGTCAGTAATTGCCGGCTGACCCGACCCCGGACTCTAATCCGAAACACCATTTCCCCCTGCCCCTTTCCCTCTCCTTCCTTGGGTGCATTACGGTAGCATTACGGTACCATTACGGTAGCATTGCGGTCATTGACCGTATTACTACCGTAATGGTACCGTAATGCTAAAGCAATGCTATTGAGGAAAAGGCAGGCGAAAAATAAGGCAAAGGTTATGCTTGACACGATTGTAATTCAAATATAATTAACTTTTATGAGTCATTACTCTGATTAAATGGAGGCGGACATGAAAAGATTTTGGATTGTAATCCTGCTGCTGATAATGGTTACAGTCGGCAGTGCCGGCACCACCGGCAAGCTGGCAGGCAGGGTCAAAGATGAAAGCGGAAAAGGCATGGCCTATGTAAATGTATTGGTTCTTCAGGACGGCAAACGCATTACGGGAATCCAAACCAAGGATAACGGCAGTTTCATTATCATCAACCTCCCTCCCGGGACCTACGACCTTAAGTTCCAGTTGCAGGGGTTTGGAGAGCTCACCGTCAAAGGAGTGGTGATAAAAGCAGACCAGACCACCACCCAGAATGCGACTCTTACTAAAAAGGATGTTGTGTTGGAGGCGGTAAAAGTACAAGCCTACAAGGATAATGCAAGTACGGGTTCTGAACGCAAGATTGATATGGCAGTATCTGACATGAATGGCACAACGGCATTGCAATCCGTAAGTCTTTCTGTTGTTGGAGGTGAACTGCATGCTTTGCCTCCCGGCACACGACCTGAAAAACCTCTGGAAATGTACTGCATCTACGTCCGCAACTGCCCGCCCCCTCCTCCCCCTCCGATATACACGACGGACGACTTTGCCTCAGTGGTGGAGAACAACTATAAATACGCTCTGGCAGAACCGCTCAGCACCTTTTCCATTGACGTGGACACCGCCTGCTACACCACACTGAGACGGCTGATAGAAAGCCGTCAGCTTCCGCTGAAGTCCTATGTCCGCATCGAGGAACTGCTCAACTATTTTGATTATGACTACCCTCAGCCCAAAGACGGGCATCCCTTCTCCGTTTACACGGAACTGGGCAAATGCCCCTGGAACAGCAAACACCAGCTTTTGCACATCGGTCTGCAGGGCAAAACCATTGACTTGAAGGATGCACCGCCCAGCAACCTGGTGTTCCTGATAGACGTATCCGGCTCTATGAGTCCGCCCAACAGACTTCCGCTGGTGCAGGAATCAATGAAACTGCTGGTGAAGCAGATGCGTCCGGAGGACAGGGTAGCCATCGTGGTCTATGCCGGCGCTGCAGGTCTGGTATTGCCTTCCACTTCCGGCAACAATAAGGCCGCCATTCTGGATGCCCTGGACAAATTGCGCGCCGGTGGCTCCACTGCCGGCGGAGCAGGCATTCAGCTTGCCTATAAGACCGCCAAGGAAAACTTCCTGCCCAAAGGCAACAACCGGGTCATCCTCTGCACGGACGGGGATTTTAATACGGGCGTTTCCTCCAATGCCGCCATGGAAGAGCTTATCGTGGAAAAGCGCAAGGAAGGCATCTTCCTGACCGTGCTGGGCTATGGCATGGGCAACTACAAGGACAGCAAGATGGAAATCCTGGCAGACAAGGGCAACGGTAACTATGCCTACATTGATAACCTGCTGGAAGCCAACAAGGTGCTGGTCCGTCAGATGGGCGGAACGCTCTATACCATCGCCAAGGACGTGAAGTTCCAGCTGGAGTTTAATCCCGCTAAAGTCAAGGCATACCGCCTGATTGGCTATGAAAACCGCATCCTGAATAAAGAGGACTTCAACGACGATACCAAGGACGCCGGCGAACTGGGCTCAGGGCATACCGTCACGGCGCTTTATGAAATCATTCCCGCCGGTTCGGAGGAAAGCATCAAGGATGTGGACCCGCTCAAATACCAGACGGTACAGCTCACCGACACCGCCACCCAGAGCCAGGACTTGCTGACTGTGAAGCTTCGCTATAAAAAGCCGGATGAGGACAAGAGCATCCTGATGGAAAAGCCGGTGAAGTACAAGCTCGTCCCGGATGCCCAGTTGAGCGAGAACTTCCGCTTCTCCGCAGCAGTGGCGGAGTATGGTCTCCTGCTCAAGGATTCTGAATACAAAGGCACTGCGGATTGGAAGCAGGTGATAGAACTGGCGCGTAGCTCGCAAGGCATAGACAAAGAGGGCTACCGCAAGGAATTTATGACCCTGGCGGAACTGGCGCGGGATTTGAGCGCAGGCATTCCCCCCAGACCAAAAGATGACCTGATGAGAGAATAACCCGACAAAAGAATATATGGGGATTGCAGATTCAAATGCAATCCCCTTTTTTTATTTCAGCAGCAAAGCCTTACGGACAGAAACCCCATCCGGTGAGACCAGACGGAAGTAATAGACGCCGTTGGAGACGGAATTTCCCTGCCGGTCGCAGCCATTCCAGACAGCATTATGCATTCCTGCCGTGTTCTGCCATCCGGAAAGGCGGGTGATTAGCTGTCCCCTGGCGTTATAGATCTCTATCTGCACATCCTGGCTGGTTTTGTTTTGGTAGGATATGGTTACGGCAGTCCTGAAAGGATTGGGACTGACAGAAGCAATCCCGACCGGCAGGATGACTTGCGTTTCATCCTCATTGCCTGTAATGGTGACAGTGGAGGTATTGGAGGGCTCGGATTCACCCTGGGTGTAAACCGCAGTAACATAAAAGCTGTAAGTACCGGCCGTATAGCCGGAAAATCCTATGGCAGGATTGTATTCGGCAGGATGGGTGAAGATGTGCTCCCCGTCCCGGTAAATCCTGTAACTGGTCAGGTCCGGCGACATGGGCTCCGGATGGTTCCAGCTCAAATTTATGGTGTCAGGTGCCATATAGCTGGCTACCAGGTCTGTAGGAGGCAAAAGCTGGGTTTCCACGGGAGTTGCAGCGATGATTTGGACGGGCAGGGTCTCGATGTTGCCCTCATAGACAGCCGACACAAAGTAATGGTAGGTCTGGCCGTTCACCAGATTGATATCGGTGTAGGCTGAAACATTGGATGCAAGTTCAGTTAGGGGATAACCATCGCGCCAGAGGATGTAATGGGTGGGCTCCGGTTGGGTGGTAACCTGGGTCCAATCCAGCGTAACCTGCTGGTGGCCGGGGATGGCTGTCAGTCCGGCCGGAATTCCGTACTCCAGGTCATTGAACCTATACTCCATCACCCCTTTTCCGCGGGTGGCGATAAACACCTGATTGGTGCTGCTGCCCCAGGCAAGCTGCCAGACGGTGGTGCTGGTCAGGTTCTGGGTCAGGGAAGAGGAGGATTGCGCTTCATTGGTGCTGTAATCAAGACCGTTTTCCTTGCCGGAAATCACCTGCTGTCCGGAACTGCACATCACGCTCCAGCAGAAGCCGGTCATGCCGGACTGGGTGTAGGTCTGGCCGTTGTCCAATGACCTGAATATCCCCAAATCGCTGGATGCATAGACAATCTGCTGCTGCATACCCAGTGCGGGTCTGGGGGCAACCATTGTCTGGTAGGTGGTTCCTGCCATACCTGTGGAGGCAGTAAACGTAGCGCCGTTGTCATCGGAATACCAGACAGCCGTAGCACTGCCCTGGTAGGACAAAAACAGGCGCAGGCCTCCAAAGCCGTTCCTGCCCAGTTTCAGGCTGGGGGCAAAGCCAAACATGCCACCTGTGGCAACGGTCCAGGTCTGCCCGCCATCGTCAGTATATTTGATTTCCCCGGCTGAGGTTCCTATCCAGAACTGGTCAGGATCGGTGGGATGCACTTCCAGGGCGGAGCATTGATTGGCGGGATAATCCACAAAGGTCCAGGTATTGCCGTTATCAAGAGAAGTATAGACACCGTTCAGGGTGCCTGCCAGCATCCTGCCAGACTGGTAAAACTGATGGTTGGAAGGAGCCATGGCATAGACCATCCAACTGTTTAACCCGTTCACCATCTGGGTCCAGGTCGCACCGTTGTCCGTGCTTTTATAGATGCCACTGCCTTCTGTGCCAGCCCAAAGTTCGTTGGTATCAGAGAAATAGGCAAGGCCATGCACGAAAGCGGCATTCATCCCTGTGTGGGAAGCGGTCAGCGGTACCTGGTATCCTGTGGCGCGGAAGATTCCTCCCCAAAAACCAAGCAGGGCACCGGCTCCTCCCGAAGCGGCAGCCTGCCAGGTGGATTGCACTACTCCGACGTTGTAAGGTTGCCAGCTAACGCCCAGGTCGTTGCTTTGATAGACACCGCCGGTATTGGAAGTGGCAAAGAAGGTACCGTTATATTCTGTTACACTGCGGAAGGTGCCACCGGCAGTCATTGTCCAGTTAGCTCCTCCGTCTGTAGAACGGTAAATTCCGTTGGCATGGGCAACCAGGCTAAATAGGCTGTCCGTGGGTGAAACCCACATCCCCCACCCATCGCCGGCAGGACCGTAAGAACTCCAGGACTGACCGTTATCTATGCTGGTCAAAACAGAGCTTGTTGAGCTTCCCATCACGATAAACATCCGCTCCGGATTGGCATCCGAATAGGCGAATTGCCTCATAAAGCCGGCATTTACACCCACCTGGTTAAAGTTTGTTCCGCCATCTGTGGATACGACAATCCCGACATTGCTGGATTTGCCCACTATGATGGTATTGCCGTCGTTGGCTTTGACACCCAGGCTAAGGATAAAGATGGTGGAAAGCCCTGCCGGCGTCCAGTTAAGACCGTTATCAACGGATTTGTACAGACCGTTACGGGCTCCGGCATAAAAGGTTCCCTGCTGAGCAGCCGAAGCAGCCAGGGCATAGTAGGGCTTGCCCTGCAGAGTGGTTGCTTGCCAATTCACCCCACCGTCATTGCTGGCATAAACACCTCCGACAACCGTAGCAAGGTTAAAGCCGCAGGCGGCAAACATATGCATGGGATTGGCAGGGTCTGCAATTATGGAGCGCACATTCCCGCCCCAGGGACCGGAACCGGTCCAGCTTCCCACGTCACGGGTCTGGCTGTCCCCGGGTGCAGCTTGCATACTGTAGTAAGGGTCATTCAAAACATGCTGAGGGATGGTCTCTCCTGTCTCGGGAGATATGGTGCCAGAGTGTGCAACGGCAGCCAGGAAAACAAGCATCAGAAGGGTTAGAAAGCTTTGTTTCATTCTATTACTCCTTGGTAAAAAATGGGTTAGCAGTATTCTATTATATAACCGGTTTACCCGAAAGCTATGCCGGCGATGCCGGCAATCAGCATCAGGAGGACGGGATTGGTCTTATAGCGAAGAGAAAGTATGAAACAGACGGCAAAGACAGCTACTCCAAACCAGTCCACGAAAGCGCTTTTTGCCGTAAGCCAGGCAGCGGCGACTATCAGTCCGATGACCAGCGGACGCAGTCCTTTCAGGATGGCGTCAAACCAGCCCTTGCCACGCAGCTTCAGGTAGAAAAGCGTTATCAGCAGCATCAGGATAATGGAAGGAAACACCACTCCCAGGGTAGTGACCACAGAGCCGAGAACACCTGCCTGCCTGTAACCGATAAAGGTGGCGACATTGATGGCTATGGGTCCCGGAGTCATCTGTGAAATGGCAATCATATCCGTTACCTGCTGGCTGGACAGCCACTGGTTTTTTACCACTACTTCCTGCTGAATCATGCTGAGCATCGGATAACCCCCGCCGATGCTGAACAGCCCTATCTTAAAGAACGTTGTGAACATCTGCCACAGCATCAGACGGTATCCTTTTGCTCACGGATTGCCTTGCGCAGGTACTTTGCCCAGGAGAGCAGAATGGCAAAGACAATCAGGTAAACCGGCGATATATGAAAGTGCACTATCAGGATTACCGCCAGCACCGGCAGCCAGAAGCCGTGCCAGGGTGTTTTGGACTTTTTGGTAAGCTGGATAACGGGAACGGCAATCAAAGCAGTCACAGCCGGACGTAAACCGTTGAATGCCTTCTGCACCAGAGGCAGTTGCGACCAGTTGCTGAAAGTAAGGGCCACCAGCAGGATAATCATGAAAGACGGCAGGATAGTGCCCAGGATAGCCACCGCAGTCCCTTTCCAGCCCCGGATATGATAACCCGCGTAAACACTGAGATTAACGGCGATGGGTCCGGGACACGCCTGAGAAGCGGAAAGCCCGTCCACAAAGGTCTCATCATCCATCCAACCCTTGCGGTGCACCACCTCCCTGTGAATCAGGGGCAGCATGGCATAACCGCCTCCGATGGTGAAAAGTCCTATCTTGAAGAAAGTGGTAAATATCGATAGCAGTCCGGGTCTGCTCATATGGGATACTGCTGCCTGATAAGTTTTACAAGTTCCCTGACCAAAGCTTTCTCCGGCACTTTGCGGACGATTTCACCCCCGGCAAACAGCAGTCCTTCGCCGCTGCCTCCGGCAATCCCGAAATCGGCTTCCCTGGCTTCTCCGGGGCCATTCACGGCGCATCCCATCACTGCAACCGTGATATCCGTCTCTGCCCACGGCTGCAATGCTTTTTCCACCCTGCGGGTGAGGTCTATCAAATCTATCTTTGTCCTGCCGCAAGTGGGACAGGATACGATGTTCAAACCCTTGCACAGTTCCAGAGCTTTGAGGATTTCCCTGGCAGCAATCACTTCCCGGACGGGGTCGGCAGTCAGCGAAACCCTGATTGTATCACCGATGCCTTCTGATAACAGAGTCCCGATGCCTGCGGCGGACTTTATGATACCGGCATATTCCGTTCCCGCTTCCGTAACGCCCAGGTGGAGGGGATAATCCACCCTGGCTGATAGTAAGCGGTAGCTTTCAATCATCAGGGGAACGGAAGAGGCTTTTACGGATATCTTGAGCTCATAAAACTTCAGCTTTTCCAGGATACGGACATGGGAAAGGGCAGCTTGCACCAGGCCTTCAGGCGTTACTCCCTGCTTTTTCAGTATGTCCCGGGGCAATGAACCGCTGTTCACCCCAATACGGATGGGTATTCCCCTGTCTTTTGCAGCTGAAACCACCTGCCGTACCTTATCCTGCGAGCCGATATTGCCGGGGTTTATGCGCAAGCCGTCCACACCTCCCTTGATTGCCAGCAGAGCTAGTTTATGATCAAAGTGGATGTCTGCCACCAGAGGGATGCTGCAACTTTTCCTGATTTGCTTGATTGCTTTGGCGTCCGTCTCGTCCAGCACCGCTACACGGACAATTTCGCAGCCGGCAGCCTGCAATGCTGAGATTTGACTCAGGGTGGAGGGAACATCGGCTGTGACGGTATTGGTCATCGACTGGATGGAAACGGGCGCTCCGCCTCCGACCCAAACCTTTCCGAGCCTGATTTGGCGGGTTGGGCGTCTTGTGTTGTCAAACTGTGTCATCTTCACTTCCCATTATGATTAATGAAGCTTTTGGCAATTACTGATTTTGTCAACCTGTTTCCTTGCAGTCAGGAATTATGCTTGACACATATAAGCTTTAAAGCTGATTGTGTATAAACAAAAAGAATATTGCAGCACTTTGGAAACCGCTGTGTAAATATTACATACAAAACTATATCAGGAGGTGACCGATGAAACGGTCCGTAACCATCACCATCTGCATTCTGATGCTTGGCCTGGCAGGCCTTTACGCCAAAGACTGGCTAACAGTTTACAACGATGACCTGGCACTGGTTCGCAGCCAGTTTGAGCTTCAGCTCGACAAAGGCTCACAGTTTTACAACTTTGACCAGATAACCTCCCGCATTAACACAGAGTCTGTCATCGTCAAGGCTCTCAAAGGAGGCATTACCGTTGCAGAGCAGAATTATGAATACGACCTGGCAGGAACGGAGCAAATCCTTAGAAAATACATTGAAAAGGAAGTAAGCCTCACCACCAAGAACAACTCATTGTATCTTGGCACCATGAAGTTCTACGATGGCAGCACCGTGGGATTGATTGAGTCCGGCACCAAAAAACTAATCCTGGTTAACCGGGCAGAAATCCAGCAAATCCTGCTGGCGGAGCTTCCCTCCAATTTTTACACCAAGCCGACCCTGCGCTGGAAACTGCTGGCCAATAAGAAAGACAAATACCCTCTGCAAATCAGCTACCTGACCGGCGGACTCAGCTGGTATGTGACTTACAACGCCACCTGGGACGGCAAGGTTCTGGGGCTGAACAGCTGGGTTACGCTGAATAACCAATCCGGAAGGGGCTTTGAAAACGTGGACCTGAAGCTTATCGCCGGCGAGATAAACCGGGTCAGGGATGCTATGACCGGCAGAGGAAACATGATGTTTGATGAAGAAATGTACTACGCTAAAACCCTTGCAGCTCCTTCCTTTGAGGAAAAGGCCTTCCACGATTTCCACATGTACACCCTGTCCGAACCGGTCTCTTTTGCAGACAGGCAAATCAAGCAACTTCAGCTTTTCCCCTTCAAAAATGTCTCAGCATCCACCGTCTATGAATACAGGACCCACACCGACGGCGTGTTGAGCAAGATAAAGTTCCGCAATACCGAAGCCAACGGACTGGGCATCCCCCTGCCCAAAGGCGTTTTCAAGATTTACAGGGAAGACACGGATAAAAACCTGGAATTCATCGGTGAAGACAATATCAACCACACCAGCAAGAACGAGGAAGTTTTCCTGACCACCGGCAAAGCATTTGACCTGGTGGGCATCACCCTCATCAAAAATACCCGCAGCCTGGGTAACCGCTCCTCCGAAAACGATATGCAGATTACCCTGCGCAACAACAGCAAAGAGGAAAAGGCCATCCGCATCGTGCATCCGCGCAGTCCGCAGTCCACCATCCTGAAAACCGGCGAAAACCTGGCGCACGAGCAGACCGAAGACAACCTTTACGTCTGGGAAAAGACCCTGCAACCCGATACTGAGTTTGTGCTCACCTTTACCGAGAGGTTCAATTATTAAGCGAGGCAAAGCCTATGCGTGACAAGATATTTAACAACCTGCGCGGAATCCAGCGTGAGATGCTGAAGATTATCGGTGAGGTGAATTCCCTCACCAACAATCCCGATGCGCTGGAAAACGCCCTGGATGATGTCTGGCACCCTCACTGCGACGTGTACCAGACCGATACGGAATGGATAATCATCGTGGAACTGGCAGGAATGGACAAAAAAGACATCAGCATCATCACCACCGATGAGTATATCCGCATTGCCGGAGAGCGCATCCTGCCCGCTGCCGGATGCCGGATATCCTACCTGAATATGGAAATCGAAACAGGCAAGTTTGAACGGCGTATCTATTTCCCCATGTCAGCCATAAACCGCGATAACCCCATTGTCTCTTATGAAAATGGTTTCCTGCGCATCGCCTATCAACTGCAGCCGGTGGTGGAACGCATCATTGAGATAAAATGATATGAGACGCCTTCTGTATATCCTGGCTGTTGCCCTGCTTCTGGCCGGCTGCGCCAATACTTATTTTGACCAGTTCGGCGGGTATCCGATGGATTCGGAATTCATAGTAATGAACAGCAACTCTCCGGATATCAAGCTGCTGGTCACCTACCGCTTCCCCTACCAGGAGGAAAAGGCGGACAGCATGACAATCAATATGTCCGTGAATGTGATAGTCGCAGCGCCAGACCTGGACAAGGTAAGCGTTGATTTGCTGACGGTCGCTGCAACCGACGCCTCATATCTCATATCCTATGGCAGACCTGCAGTTTATGAGCCCAATGCCCGCTTTCCGGTTACCCGGACCTATACCGACCCCGACACAGGAGAGAGATTCACTCCTTCCGACCAGCCCTGCCTGTTCGTTCTGGACAGAGATACGGCAGAATATGAGATAACTATCTATTACCGCACTTATCAAGATAACGTCGTTATCGAACGAGCAGTGCGTTCCAAAATCATCAACCTCAGGGATATCAAGCGGAAATCGTATTTCCTGCAAACTCCATGATATTTTCTTCCCTGCCTGATAGGGGAGCTTATCGTGAGCAATACGGGAACAAAGCTCCCGTATTGTTCACGTATCATATAGGCAAAAGACATTGCTGTTGACAAATAAAGGCTGTTTCCGCGCAAGGTTCAGTGGAACAGAGGTAATATAAGTGAGACAGAACTATATCAGGAACTTTTGCATTATAGCCCATATCGACCATGGGAAATCCACCCTGGCAGACCGGTTGCTGGAACTGACGCATGTCATCGACATCAACGGCGGTGTGGCACAGGTTTTGGACGATATGGACTTGGAGCGCGAAAAAGGCATCACTATCAAGAGCCATGCCATCCGCATGACCTGGGATTATAAGGGCGAGACTTATGTGCTCAACCTGATTGACACGCCCGGGCACGTGGATTTCAGCTATGAGGTTTCGCGCGCTTTGGCTTCCTGCGAAGGCGCTGTCCTTCTGGTGGACGCTGCGCAGGGCATTGAAGCCCAGACGATGAGCAATCTTTACCTTGCCCTGGACAACAATCTGGACGTCCTGCCGGTCATCAACAAGATAGATTTGCCCAAAGCCGATATCGAGGGCACAGAGCACGACCTGATGGATATCATCGGGGTTCTCCCTGAGGAAATCATCAAGGTAAGCGCCAAGACAGGCCAAAATGTGGAACTCCTGCTGGACGCCATTTGCGAATATCTGCCCGCTCCCAAAGGAGTTGACAGCCACCCCCCCAAAGCCCTGATTTTTGATTCCTATTACGATGTCTATAGAGGCGTGGTGGTGCTGGTCAGGATGTTTGACGGCTCACTCAAAAAAGGCGACAAAATCAAGCTATTTTCCAATAACCACGAATATGAGATAGAAGAAATCGGCTACCTGGGCATTAAGTTCATACCCCAGAAGGGATTGACCTCCGGTGAAGCCGGTTACATCATTGCCAATATCAAGGAAGTGGCAGACGCCCGCGTAGGCGATACAATCACTCTGGCTAGGGGCGGATGCCCCGAAGCCCTGGGTGGATTCCAGGAACCCAAGCCGATGGTGTATAGCGGTATCTTCCCCATTAACGGGGAAGACTATGAAAACCTGACCGAAGCCATTGCCAAGCTGAAGCTGAACGATGCTTCGCTGGTGTATGAAAAGGAAGCTTCGGCAGCTCTGGGTTATGGCTTCCGCTGCGGATTCCTGGGCATGCTCCATCTGGAGATTGTCAAGGAACGCCTTTACCGTGAGTACAACGTCCCCATTATCGCCACCACACCCAGTGTGCGGTTTCTGATAAAGCTGAAAGACGGCAAGGATATCATCGTTTACAATCCCATCGATTTCCCCGACCCCACGAGAATTGATGACGTGATGGAACCGATTATGGAGACGGAAATCATCGTACCCACTGATTATATCGGCAACATTATGAAGCTGGCGCAGGAAAGGCGCGGAATCCAGAAAAACATCCAGTACATAGATGAAAAGAGGGTTGCCCTGCATTATGAAATGCCGCTGATTGAGATTATCTTTGATTTTTATGACAAGCTGAAGACTGTAAGCCGAGGTTATGCCTCCATGGATTATCTCTTTCTGGAAAACAGGTCTTCTGACGTGGTCAAGGTAGATATCCTGATAAACGGGGAAAAGGTCGATGCAATGAGCTTCATCTGCCATGTGGATAAAGCTCATAACTGGGGCAAAAGCGTTACAGAAACGCTTTCGGAAGTGATTCCCAAACACCTGTTCAAGATTGCCCTGCAGGCTGCCATCGGCGGGAAAATCGTGGCGCGCAGTACTATCAACGCCATGCGCAAAGACGTAACCGCCAAATGCTATGGCGGTGATATCACACGTAAGCGCAAACTGCTGGAAAAGCAGAAAGAAGGCAAAAAGCGCATGAAAGATATCGGCAACGTGCAGGTTCCCCAGGAAGCTTTCCTGGCAGTGCTCAAGGCAGACAGGGAGTAGCCGACGCCCGGCAGACGGCACCTTAAAACTTGCGTGGCAGATTATGCTGTATAGGCATTCAGTCCGGATTCCTCTAACCATGATCATTTTACTGCTGGGTTGCTTTGCGCTGTCCGCAGAACCCCTGCTGCTTGATAAAATCACATTAAACGGAGTGCAATCTCTCTCTGCGGACGAGATGATAAAGTCTCTGAACCTGCCCAAAGACCAGATTTTTGAGCCGGAATTAAGTGCTGTAATCGCAGAAAAACTGCAGGCATACCTGGTGCTGAAAGGCTATTACTTTGCCACTGTCAGGCAGACAGATATCATTCCAGTCAATAGTTCCAAAGTCAATCTTGTATTCAGTGTTGAAGAGGGTTTTAGCGGATTTGTTTCCGATATCAGGTTTTCCGGCAACAGGTATTTTTCCGGGGAAAAACTGAGACAACTGCTGGATATCAGACCGGGCAGGGAGATACCGCTGAAAACTCTGCCGGGACTTATGGGCAAAACCCTGGGTTTATACACTTCCAGGGGATACCTGTTTGCGCAGGTAAACCTGGATACTTTGCTGGTGGTGGACGACCATCTGGCTGCTGTGGTGAAGATTGACGAAGGCCCGCTGTTCAGGGCTGCCAATTACCTGTTCAGCGGTAACAAGATTACCAAACCGGCAACCCTGTTGAAGATATCAGGATTGAGCCAGGCATCTCAGATTACGCCTGATATCCTGGAAGCAGCAGAAGCCAATATCCTGAAAAAGGAATACATCAGGGAATGCCGAATCCTACCACTGGACAGCAATACCCTCGCCATAGAAATCGAGGAAGACAAGATGACCAAAGCCGAAGGCATCTTTGGGCTGACTACCGACCCGGTTACCAGGAAAAGAAACCTGAATGGCTTTGTGAACCTGCAGTTCCTCAATCTTTGGGGAACAGACAGAGCGGTTACCTTGTACTGGAAAAGCCTGAAATCTGAGTATCAATTGCTGGAATTGTCCTACCATGAATCAGGTTTTATGCAGTACCCTGTGGCAGGTAACCTGCTGTTTCACAGGTCACGCCAGGATTCTGCCTGGGTTCGCATAAAGTTGCAGTCTGACCTGTTTTACCGTTACCTCAGCCATAAATTCGGTATAGATATATACTCAGAAAACCTGTATCCGGAAAAGCAGAACTCTTTGGAATACGAAAAGACAAGATACGTCAATGCTTCGCTGTTCTGGGATTATGACAAGACTGATTACCCGCCCAATCCAAGCTATGGCAGCCGTGTAAAAATAAAGTCCGGATGGCTGTTCAAACAGTCAGATACGGCATCCAAAACAATCCCTGTGAACGAGATTGATGCCAGCAGTTACATCCCTTTGAGGAAAAGGCTGGTTTTAGCGGCAGGAGTTCACTTCCGGGAAATATCCGATAAAAATGCCCGGGTCTATGAACAATACAAAATGGGCGGTTTCAAATCGCTGCGGGGCTATAATGAAGATTCGTTCAGCAGTTGGCGTCTGGGTTGGATAAATAGTGAAATACGCTATCTTATGACTCGGGATTCCAGAATATTTGTCCTGTTTGACAGTGGCTTTTTGCAGACGTCTCCGCAGACAGTAAAAACGGATATTTCTGGTATTGGATTGGGTATTTCCAACCGGACCAGAATCGGGATTATCAGCGTCAGCTATGCCTTGTCAATAAGCGAGAAACGTTTGGCAGACTGGGGTTCCGGCATGCTTCACATGGGATTGGCGAGTTCATTCTAAAAAATATCTTGCCAAATTTCTGAAGCACTATTAAGTGTCACCCAATTAACGTAACTTATAGTTGTGTAAAGAAATTGTGTCAGTAAAGGGCTGGCATTCAGGAAGAAATTTTTAGAATTTAAAAGATTTTCCTTGCCAGAAAAAACATACCCCAAATAATGAATGAAGTTTTAAGCCCTTTTGGTAACGCAAAAAAATAATATGGAGGAATCAATGAGCTTAAAGAAAATTGCTTTAATCGCGCTTATCGTTGTGATGCTGGTTAGCAGTGTTGTCTTTTTCGGTTGCAAAGCTAAAGTCCAGGAAGACACTACCGAAACTATATCTGTTGATACAGTTGAAGTTGTCGACACTTTAATCGAAACGACCACTACTACTACCGAAACAACAACCACTACCCCATAACACAGTAGCGGTACAGTCATTAGGAACGGATACCAAACGGTATCCGTTTTCTTTTTATCGCATAAGTTTATCGGATTTTTGTTTAAGAGCTTCAGTGCAGGAGAACAGCAGCGAGTTTATAGTGAAGGGTTTCTGAAGAAAGGAATAGCCTTTGCTCAAGGTGTTTTTAATCTGTTGCTTATCTTCCGTGTAACCGCTGGACAGGATAAAAGCGGAGCCTGTATTCACCCCGCCCAAAGACTCTATGAAGTTCACCCCGTTCCCATCCGGCAATACGATATCAACCAGAAAGAGGTCAAACTGCTCTGTGGCTGCCATCTGGCTTGCCTGAGTAACATTAACGGCACATTTGACCTGATAGCCATACTGTGATAAAACCTGAAATGCCAGATCCCTCACGCTTTCGTCATCTTCCACGACCAGTACTTTCTTTTTGAATCCCGGTTCGGGAGGTTTCACCGTTACAGGAGCCGTTTCTGCCAATCGTTTATACTGAGACAGCGGAAAATAGATATCTATTGTCGTGCCTTCGTTTACTTTGCTGCTGACGTTGATATAGCCTTGATGTTGTTTGATAATGCCATAGATGGTAGCCAGACCCAGTCCGGTGCCCCGTCCTGCTTCCTTTGTGGTGAAAAACGGTTCAAAGATGTGGTCCAGCAGTTCATCCGGAATACCGCAACCGGTGTCCGAAACCTGCATGGAAACATACTTGCCCACCGGGACATAAGGAAAATCGCGCTGCGTGGCTGCATCGACTTCGCAGAGGTCAACGTTGATGGTGATTTTGCCGCCTTCCGGCATGGCATCCCTGGCATTGATGGCGAGGTTCATCACAATCTGCACCACCTGCGTTTCATCGCCTTCAAAAAATAGCTCTGCATCGTTGCAGTTAAAGACCAGGGCAATGTCTTCCCCCAGCATGCGGGTCAGGATTTTCTCCATCCCGTTCAGCAGTTCTCCCAGATTGATGAGACGCAATTCTTTCTGCTGCCGGCGGCTGAAGAGCAGCAGCTGGCGCGTGAGCGAAGATGCCTTTTGACCTGAAGAGAAGATTATGTCCAGGCTCTTTATCAGCCTGGGGTCATCTTTGCGCAGTTCCATCAGCATTTCAGAGTGGCCGTTGATTACCTGCAGGATGTTATTGAAGTCATGCGCAATACCGCTTGCCAGTCTGCCCACAGTTTCAAATCTTCTGGATTGCTGCAGGGACTTCTCCGTTTCTTTCTTTTCTGTAATGTTTTCGCTCACTTCAATGATGCCGCTTACCTTGTTTTCGTCATCAAGGAGAGGGAAATACCTGAGGCTGAAAAAGTATTTTTGCCGTAGACGGATAATTTCCAGCTCTGTTTCCACCCCGGTTTTATTCTGCAACAACCACTGGACGGAGACATCCTTCAGGTCAAAACCCGTAGCATGACCGATTTCCACATACTGCTGCATCTGGCTCAGCCAAAGCCTGTTTTCCACTGGATAATCCGGAAGCCATTTCTCAAAGGCGTTATTACGGTAAAACACTTCGCCGTTCAGGTTTGAGACCATTATGCCCAGATGGATGGCAGAGCTCAGCTGTTCCATCAGGAAAAGGGTGCTGGCGACAGAGATGATTCCTGCTTCATGATTTGTCATGAAAGCACCTTCCTTTTGAAGATTTCCAGTTTGGCAGCCTTTGGCTTCTCATTATCTTCCAAAGGTCTGGACAACTTATCCAATACTTTTACCATATCCTTCTTTTCCCCTGCTTTCAGGCTTACTACGAACATTGAACTGGCCAGCTCCTCGTTCCTGTCGTCCAAAACTCTCAGCAACAGCCAGGCATCGCGGTCAATCCTTGACCTGTTATGGATGGAATACTCCACTTCTATGTGAACCCTGGAATAAGCGCTGATAACGACATCGCTGATGACAATTTCCCTGGCTAACTGGTCCTGGGAGCAGTTATGCATCCATATACCAGCGATTACCAGCGCCAGGACCACAAATTTTACCCAGCCCGGTATCGGGTATTTACGGGGAAACTCCATCCTGTCTATTTTCAGCATAGTCCTATCCTGCCGGGTTTTGGGTTCTGAAATCAAAACCGGCCATCACAGCAGTCCCCATCTTCTTCTGAAGAACAATTCAAGGCAAAACACAAGAATAAATAAACATATCAGATACCACTTTTTGTAAAGCGGAAATTCTCTTTTCTCGATTCTTTCAGCTTCAGTTGCCTTGACCGGCTTATAGGAAAGCGCATCATCGACGCTTAGCAACCTGCCTCCGGTCTGCACCGATATCCAGCCCAGCAGGGGCAGGTTATAACCCAAATCCCTGGCTTCCAGGTTTTGCCGGCTGACCATAAACCTGCCGGAAGTGGACTGATTTGTAGTCAGGTCGGCTATGCGAAAACGGTATTCACCGGGAGTGTTCAGCCTGAACTTTATCCTGTATTCATCCTTGTCCTGCAGCATGAAGTCGCTGAATACACTGTCGTTCTTGGCATTATAAACCGACAGCCGGGGCGAGAGGTTTTGCCGGGTGCGGCGCACATCGTCAATGGCGGTAAGCTTGATCTCTATCGGTTCATCCAGATAGTAACCCGGTTCATAGAGCGCATTCAATTGCCCTGTCTGCCTGTTGCTGAGCCAGGTGAGGACGTCTGACGCAAATGATTTGTACGCCTGCGTCTTACTTTGCAGCTGCCAGCGCCAGAGATTGAGGAAAGCAAAGGCGGCAACCTTGCCTCCGCTGACTGAAGATACTGCGATGGCAGGGCTTTTCTGTACATTGTCCATTATAGCCAGGACCTCTGCCTGCGCCTTTGTAGCAAGGTAGTAATAGTCAACCGGCGGAATCTGGTTCAGTTCATCCACGGGTATATTAAAAGCGGAATAGGTCGCTGCAGCAGGCAGCGGACGAATCAACCCCTTGTAAATGCTCCGGATATTGGAAAGCCCGAGCGGAAGCACTTCGGCAAGCTGGGTGATGGGTTGCCCGATGTAAAGCAGGCCCGTACCTCTTTTCACCAGGTTTATGATATTGCCTGCCAGCGCATTATCAATCTGCAGGCCACCCTGGTTCACGATTATCACGGTATTGATGTTGTCCCAGCTTTTGATATTCGCCCTTTCTTCACCGCTGAACAGCACACCTGATTTCAGCGTATAGCTGTTGGCTTCCAGGCGGTTATTGTCCCTGATTGTATCCAGAAAGAACTTGGTATCCCAGTTGGGAGCATCCGTAAACAGCAGGATTTTTTCCTTTTCGTTCAGTATATCAATGGCGCTGAAGAAATTGTTATTGGATAGGGAGATTTCATTCAGTCCCTGCGCGGAAATCCGGATTTCCAGCTTCTGGAGTCCGGTCTGCGAAAAGCGGTGGTCAAAGGTCTCAGTGATGCTTTGCTCTCTCTGGAAGGAGACAGTCTTTTCTTTGATGACTTTGTCATTGACCAGGAAGCTGACTTTGGCGCTTCCTTTGTAGTTGCCTGCCTGCAGCACTGTCTCAAACAGGCTCAGTTCATTGCGGTAACCCTGCCGGTTGTGCCTCAGGTCACTCACCAGAAGGTCTGCTGTAAGCACCCTTGCTGTATCCGCAACTGCAATAACGGGCACGTCATAGCTCTTCAGGATGCGCTGGTCGGTATCCCTGAACCAGCCGTCGCTGAACAGGATTATTCCGCTGAGCAGTGCTTTGCCCTGCCACTGCTTTATCTGCTCCAGGGCGGGGATGAAATACGTGTTGTCCGGTTTGCCGTTCAGTCCGTCCGCAAAAACCATCTCTTTAACGCCGTAACCGGCACTTTGGTATTCTGACCTCAGTTTTTCGTATGCTTCGCTCAGCCGGGCTGATTTGGGCTTTTCAGGATGCTTTATCTGCATACTGGCGGAGACATCTTTCAGCAGGATGATTTCCGGCTTTTCACGGTAGTGCCGGATGTAATAGATAATGGGGGTCAGCAGGAAAAGGAAGAGCAGTCCGATAACGACCGCCCGCATGGCAGTGAGTCCGATTCTCTGGCGATGTGACAGTTCCGGGCTGGTACGGTGGTAAAAGACCAGCGCTACGGCAAGGGAGGCAATTCCTGCGATTATATATGCTAGCATATTATCCTTTATGAGCCGGCAATAAAGCCTATTTCACCTTTGGGCAGGGATTCATCCGGCACCAGTTTCACCTGTTTCTCACCGGTTCTCTGCGATAACTTTCTTAGATTATAACCCCTGTGTCCTGTCAATAAAGAAATCTCTCCCGCGGATATGCGGACGCTCATTCCGGGCTGATATCCGCTTTCTATTTTGCGGATAAGCCTCTCTCCCCTGACCAGTTCGCCCAAGGCGGGATGATAAGGTCCAGCATATTCCACGCCCTTTGCCAGAGAGGGGATTCCTATTTTGATAACCTGAACGTTATTAGCATCCGCCCAGTCGCACCAATCAGCGCAAATCCCGATTGCCTCCTCCAGGGTCAAAGGAGTGATTTCCCCTTTTTCCCACATCTCCCACAGAGGCGTCCCCCTTAATATCACCAAGGGGTATACGCGGAGAATATCCACGATATCCCCTCGCATCCTCCTCGCAGCAAGCAGGAAAGAAGCAGGGGAAAATCCGGGAAGACCCGGCAGAAGCTGAACACCCAGCTCAAAGCCTCGCGCCTTAACCCGAAGGCAGGCATCAAGGGCGGTTTGGCTGTCATATCCCCTTTGGGAAGCTCTCAGCACCTTGTCGTCCAGGTCCTGGATGCCCAGTTCAATGGTGGTTACCCCATGTGATTGGCACCAGTCCAATTGTTCTTCACCAACCTGGTCGGGACGGGTGGAGATGCGCAGGGATGTCTTTTCATCCAGAAACGGTTCTGCCAGACGGTAATACTTGTCGCGTTCCGGGATGCTTAAGCCGGTGAATGTCCCGCCGTAAAATGCAATTTGCTTTTGGGTGGTTCGGTGTTTCAGGCAAAAAGCGCGGATTTGCCCGGATAAAAGCTCCAAGGGTGTCTCCTCCACGGAGCCGAAGCTGGACTGGTCACAATAGACGCATTGAAAGGGGCATCCCTTCAGGGGAATGAAAACGGGGAAAATCAGCATCGGAATTAGATTCCGAGTTTCTGGCAGGCAGCCCTGGCAGCTTCCTGATGGGCAGCTTTCTTGGTGGTGCCCCTTCCCTTCCCCATGTTTTTACCGCCTACCATGACCTCCACAAGAAAGGTTTTCTGGTGCTGCGGACCTTCCTCGGCAAGGGTTTCATAGTCCGGGGCAGGCATGTTGCGGGCTTGCAGATATTCCTGAAGGATGCTCTTGTAATTTACCAGTTCAATTCGGTTGACCAGGTCTTCATAGCCTTTCAGGACATAATTTTTCACAAAACGGGATGCGGCAGAGATGCCCCCGTCCAGGTAAACGGCACAAATCAAAGCTTCCATCGTATCGCTGAGAATGGAAGGTTTGTTTTGTCCGCCGGACTGCAGTTCCTCTGAGCTGAGAAGAATGTATTTACCCAAATCAAGGGCGTTGGCTTTGATGGTCAGATAGGTTTCGGAAACGATTTTGGACTTGAACTTGGAAAGGTTGCCTTCCTGCTCGTCAGGATAACGGGTAAACAGTTCCTTGGACACGACAAAGCCCAGGATGGAATCACCCAAAAACTCCATCCGCTCAAAGGGAGAAGGGACCTTGTGGTCATTGAACTTCTTGCGGAGATAGGATTTGTGGGTGAGGGCAGCCTTGAGCAGAGTCAGGTCATGGAAGCTGTAGCCGGTTTTTTTCTGGAGGGTGGAAAGACTTTTTTCCCATTTGGGAAATTCCACCTGCACCGGAAGAGAACGCGTTCCAAAGTATTCGATAATTTTACGAATAATAGCTTTCACATCTTCCTCAATAGCATAAAAGTAAAAAAAGCCGACCCGTGCAAAGACAGGTCGACTATATCATGCATAATGCTATGCGTTGTATTTCTTGATGATAATGGCGGAGTTGTGACCGCCGAATCCGAGAGAATTGGACAGAGCGGTATTCACATCCATCTGTATCGCCTTGTTCGGCACATAATCCAGATCGCAGTCCGGATCGGAATTTACCAGGTTCATCGTGGGATGAATCCAGCCTGTCTGAATGGTCTTGCAGCAGACAATGGCTTCGATTCCTGCAGCAGCACCCAGCATATGCCCCACCATAGATTTGGTGGAATTGACTTTCAGCTTGTAGGCGTGCTCGCCGAAGGCATTGCGGATGGACATCGTCTCACCTTTGTCATTCAGCGGCGTTGAGGTGCCGTGGGCATTGATGTATTGGATGTCCTGCGGCTGCAGTCCTGCATCCCTCAGAGCCATCTGCATACATTTTGTGCTGCCTGAGCCGTCTTCCAGCGGAGCTGTGATGTGATAGGCGTCATCTGATGCGCCATACCCGACGATTTCCGCATAAATCTTTGCGCCGCGTGCCTTGGCATGTTCCAATTCTTCCAGCACCAGAATGGCTGCACCTTCTGACATTACGAATCCATCCCTTTCTTTATCAAAGGGACGGGACGCCGTCCTGGGGTCGTCATTCCTTGTGCTCAGAGCCCTGAGAGCTCCGAATCCTGCCACAGCTACCGGAGTAACAGCAGCTTCGGTTCCGCCTGAAATCATGACGTCGGCATCGCCGTACTGAATCGTGCGGAAAGCAGTTCCAATCGCATGATTAGCGCTGGCGCAGGCACTGGTGATATTGAAGTTCACACCCTTAAAGCAGTTTTCAATTGCGATATGGGCGGCAGCAATATTGGATATCATTTTGGGGATGAAAAAGGGACTGATTCTGCGGGGACCCTGGGCAATATACTTGCCGATTTCCTCTTCCAGGGTCAGGATTCCGCCGATTCCTGCGCCGGTGATGACTCCCACCATATCGGGGTCAAGATTGGCATCTTTCAGTCCGGCATCGGCAACAGCCTCCCGGGAAGCCACCAGGGCAAACTGGGTGTATAAATCCAGCTTGCGGGATTCCTTGAGGTCAAAATGCTCTTCCGGATTGAAGTTTTTCACCTCTGCAGCAAATTTCGTGCTAAAATTACTTGCGTCAAAGCGGGTAATCATATCAAAACCGGAGACTCCCTTCAGCAGGTTGTCCCAGGTTTCATTGACATTATGACCGACGGGAGTGATGGCTCCCAAACCGGTTATGACTACTCTTCTTTTCATAACTTTTACCTCTTTGTTCTTTAGATGAATGCATGCCCTGCAATGTATCTGTCAGCAGGGCTGCAAGCAGGGAAAGACCGGGTTTCAGGTAAGCATGGCGGTTTCATGTCATATATAATCCACAGAGCTGGTAACGCAGGATTATTATCTACGCTACAAGCCAAAGATTTAGCAACCGGTAGTATTGCCACCTTATCCCGGTCTTTTCCGGTTTCTGATTAAACAGTGAGAGTTATTTAACCTTGCTCTTCAAGTATTCGATAGCACTGCTGACAGTGGTTATCTTTTCCTGGTCTTCATCAGGAATTTCGATGCCGAATTCTTCTTCGAATGCCATGACCAGTTCCACTGTGTCCAGAGAATCTGCTCTGAGGTCATCGATGAAATTAGCTTCGGGTGTAACCTGGGCTTCATCAACACCAAGTTTGTCCATTACGATCTGTTTGACTTTGGATTCAATATCCATGATTCCTCCATGTTATTTTGGTTTCTTTTTTTATTTATTGCAGGATGCGATGCAATCCTATCAATACATTGTTAATCCGCCGTCCACGGCGATGGTCTGCCCCGTGACATATTCGCTGTCATCAGAGGCAAAGAACAGGCAAAGCTTCGCCACGTCTTCCGGCAAACCCATCTTGCCCAGAGGGATTGCCTTGGCATAGCTTTCCACCACTTCGGGCGGTAGCTTGGCGGTCATTTCGGTCTGGATGAATCCTGGAGCCACGGCGTTTACCCTGATATTGCGTGAGGCAAATTCCTTGGCGCAGGACTTTGTGAAAGCAATCAATCCGCCTTTGGTGGCGGCATAGTTTGCCTGTCCCGCATTGCCCATCAGCCCGATGACTGAGGCAATGTTGATGATGGAACCGAAACGCTGGCGCATCATTATCTTGAATGCTTTCTGGGTGCAGACAAAAGAGCCTTTCAGGTTCACTGCAATCACAGCATCCCATTCTTCCTCTTTCATGCGCAGGATAAGGTTATCCTTGGTAATACCGGCGTTGTTGACCAGGATGTCGATGGTCTTATGCTTTTCCACGACAGCGCTGAATACGGTTTCCATTTCCCCGGAACTGGTTACGTTTCCGGTAAAACCATCAGCTTTATAGCCCTGGCTCACAAGTTTCTGCACAGCAGCATCCACTGCTTCCGGAAACAAATCCAGGATAATGACCATAGCCCCTTCAGAGGCAAAATACTCGGCTATGGCATATCCGATACCGCGGGCAGAACCCGTGATAACTGCTACTTTATCTTTGATTCTGTTCATAATAAACTCATTAATCCTTACTGATTGGACTGGATAACTTCTTTCACGGCAGCAACATCAATCAATTTATCAACATTCAGGACTTCCGCTTCTTTGTCAATACTCTTTATCATTCCGCTCAAAACTTTCTGCGGACCAAATTCTATAAACCTGCGAACTCCCTGTGCCAGCATATATTCCACGCATTCCACCCAGCGCACCGGGGAGACAATCTGCTTAACCAGCTTGTCCCTGATGGCTGCTCCGTCTGTGGAGGGCAAGGCATCAACATTGGAGATTACCGGTATGTCTGTAGTATTGAAGATATTGTTCTGCATTTCCTCGTTTAGCCATTGAGCTGCTTTTTCTATCAGAGGAGTGTGGAATGGACCGCCTACTATCAGTGGAACCACCCGTTTAGCGCCTTTTGCCTTGGCGATTTCGCCTGCGGCATCCACTCCGGTTTGGGTTCCTGAAATCACTGTCTGGATGGGCGTGTTAAAGTTCACTGCCTTCACCAGTCCAGCCGTTTCAGCTTCCCTGCAAACCTCGATAACGTCTGCGGATGAAAGACCGATAATGGCAGACATGGCAAAAGGAGTTCCGTCATTTGCCCTTATCATAAATTCACCACGTTTGTGCACCAGGTGCATGGCATCGGCAAAGGAAAGCACGCCGTTTGCCACCAGCGCTGTAAATTCCCCCAAAGAGTGTCCTGCCACGAAGTCCGGTTTCAGTTGCACTTCCTTGGAAAAAGCGGTCAGGGCTGCAATGGAATGAAAGAGGATTGCCGGCTGGGTGAAGCGTGTTTCCTTGAGCAATTCCTCCGGTCCGTTTTGCATCAGTTCGTACAGGTTGGTGTTGTGCTTGCGGTCAAAATCTTCCAAAGTGTTGCGAAGCTCAATATTCCAGCCAACGATATCCATCGCCATTCCGATATACTGGGCACCCTGTCCGGGAAATACGAATGCAGTCTTTATCATATAGTTTTCCTTATCTTTGTCAGTTAAGGTTAGTATCTGGCCAGAACGCTGCCCCAGGTGAGCCCTGCCCCAAAAGCTACCATCACCATAATATCGCCCCGGCGGATTTTCTTGGAGCGGATGGCTTCGTCGGTTGCGATGGGCACTGTGGCTGAGGACATATTGGCATATTTTTCTATGTTGACGATTACCTTGGACATGGGAACTTTGAGCTTATCCGCCACACCTTCGATGATTCTGAGATTGGCCTGGTGCGGGATAATCCAGTCCACATCCTTGGCAGTAAGCTTGTTCTTTTTGATTATTTCATCAACGGCTGAGCTCATGGAGCGTACAGCCAGCTTGTAAATCTTGTTGCCTTCCATATACAGGGTGTGGAGGTTCTCATCGACAGTTTTGTGGGATGCCGGCATACGGGACCCGCCGGCAGGCAGACACAGAAATTCGCTCTGGCTTCCATCTGACCACATCATGGTGTCGATTATCTTTGAGATGTCAGAAGGTTCCGCCCTTGACACAATGGCAGCCCCTGCCCCGTCTCCGAACAGGACACAGGTGTTGCGGTCCGTCCAATTGGTGATTTTTGTGAGGATTTCCACCCCGATGACCAGGATGTTTTTATAGATGCCGTTTTCGATGTACTGCCTTGCCATATCCACGGCAAAGATAAAGCCGGTGCATCCGGCAGAGATATCCATCGCAGGGATATCCTTAAGCCCCAGTTTGTGCTGGACCAGGCAGGCTGTGGAGGGAAACGCGTGGTCACCGGAGATGGTGGCAACGATTATCATGTCTATATCGCGGTACTTGACCGGTGAGGACTCGATTGCCATTTTCGCTGCAGGGTATGCCAAATCGCTGGCAGCCTCGTCTTCCGAGGCTATGTGGCGTTCAAACATACCAGTGCGGCTGCGTATCCATTCATCGGTGGTATCCACTATCTTTTCCAGGTCAAAGTTATTCAGGACTTTCTTGGGAGTGCAACTCCCGAAAGCAGTAAATTTTGCGTAGTACTTATTCATTTATGCTCCCGCTTTGGTAAAATACTCCTGGGCGTGCGATACAAATCCGCTCTCAGCGGAACGGACTGCAAACTTGATGGCATTTTTCATCGCCTTGGCATTGGAACGCCCGTGAGAAATTACGGTAAGACCATTCAGCCCGATGAGCATTGCTCCCCCGTATTCAGTGTGGTCCAGCTTCTTTTTCAGATAAGTGAATACGGGATAGGAAAGCATGGCTCCCAGCTTGGCTATCCAGTCTTTGTTGAATTGTTCTTTCAGCAGTTCAAATATCGAAATCGCGGCTCCTTCGATGGTCTTGAGCATGACATTGCCCACAAAACCGTCACAGACTATCACATCCGTGATGCCTTTGAGCACGTCCTTGCCTTCGATATTGCCGATGAAATTGAGGTCTTTCGCTTCCGACAGGGTTTTGTAAACTTCCTTGACCAGTTGATTGCCCTTGGCGCTTTCTTCACCGATGTTCAGGAGGGAGACCCTGGGATTTTGCACATGCAGCAGGAACTCCGCATACAGGCTGCCCAGCCGGGCAAACTGTACAAGGTGCTCCGCAGTGCAGTCCACATTGGCTCCTATATCCAGAATAATCTCGTGGTTTTGCTGAGTGGGAAAGGTGCCGGCTATGGCCGGCCGCTGGACATTGTTTATCCTGCCGTAAACGAACAGCGAGGCAGCCATCGCAGCCCCGGTATTCCCGGCGCTGACTGCTGCGTCCGCTTCTCCGCTGTGGTGCAAAGCAATAGCCTTGACCATGGAGGATTCCGGCTTGTGGCGCACGGACTGGGTTGCGCTGTCGTCCATGGCAATCCGGTCCGGAGCGTTGACTATCAGAATACGTTCCCTGGGATAGATAAACTTGTCCAGTTCCGCTCTGATGATGTCTTCGCTGCCGGTCAGGATAACCTGTTGGCAAAGGTCTTCTTTGATGGCAAGGACGGCACCCTCGATTTCGGGATAGGGAGCGTTGTCCGTGCCAAAAGCATCGACCGCTATGCGCACATTATTCCTTTATTACTTTGATTTGCTTGCCGTCATAGTAACCGCACTTACCGCAGACGCGGTGTGGGCGAACCGGCTCGCCGCAATGGCTGCATTTGCTGATTGCAGGCATTTCGGCATGGTCGTGAGTTCTGCGTTTGTCACGACGTGTACTTGAGGTTCTCTTTTTCGGTACTGCCATTTTAACTCCTTGTCATATATGTCATTTATACTTCGTTTTCACTATATTGAACTTTGTCCAACCGGGACGCTAACTATCTATAATATTTATTAATTACCAATATATCCCTATTTATCATCATTTTTTAAAGCCGTATTTTGTCAAGCAAAAAGGTTATCTCGCTTTTCCGCATAATTTTACGGCGGATTACCTGCAACAACGCCTCTTAACATAGAGCTGACCCGGTGCGCAGACATAGCCGGGAGTAATTTCTGATATATCTCCATCCCTCATGATACGGGAGGGTATCGTGGGCAATCTCCTCGTATCCTTCCCGTATCGTTCCCGTATCAAGCAGGGAACCTCAAACGAAAAAAACCCCCGCCGGTGAGCGGGGGTTTGTGCTATAGGTCAGGGTTTTTCCACGTCGGCGGGTTTCCCCGCCAACCTCTTTATAGCGGCTGATTATTCATTTGCCGCCGTTACATAATAGAACTTATGGGCTGCAGCCGGGGCAGTGATAAGATAGGTGTTGGTGGCTGCAGAGCCGAGGAAGGTCCAGCCTGAATACGGGTCATCGGAGGCATAGACCTTGTAGGTGGTAGCTCCGGTGACGGCACCCCATGAAAGGGTGATATCATCACCGGTGCGTGCGATTACGACATTGAGCGGAGCATCGATGGAAGCCACATAGGTGAGGGAATTGGACAGGATGGCTTCGGATATGAGACTGCCGCTGTAAACAGCTTTAACAGCCCACTTGTAAGTTCCGGCTTCAGTCAGGCCGGTATCAAGGTAGCTGGTTTCAGTAACGTTTTGGGCTACAAGTGTCCAGTTTGCGGGAGTGCCTTCATCGGCAGCCAGCAGGCGATAGACATTGTAGCTGAGCAGGACGCGGTCTCTACCTGCGGAAGCAAGCTGAGTGGGAGCATCCATCCTGGCGGCGGGTCCTATGTAGAGGTCGTCGAAATACCATCCTGCATAGTTTACCGAGGAAGTGGAATACATCTCAAACACAATGGTAACTGCTGCCAGTCCATCATAAGCGGAAAGGTTTATGATTCTTTCACGCCACTGAGTACCGGAGTAATCCCAGGAGGGACCCCAGACCAAAGTACCGTTGACTCTGACCTGCGCATAGTCGTAGTTACCAAACAGGTTCTCCCAGCTTCTGAACCTCATCTGGGTATTGGTGAAGCCGGTGAAGTCCAGCGTCTGGGTAAGATAGCTGAATCCATTGGCATTGGTATGGTTAGTGTGCAACTTAGTAGCCCACATACCTGTTCCGGAATAAGCGGCAGGGGGTGGTATGACGGACGTGCTGCCATATATATCAACAAAGTTGGCAACGTTGTAGTTGGTCCCCCATTCCCAGTCACCCAAGGGGTTTGACCAGTTGGATGATGGCACCCAACCGCCGTTGTCCGTTTCAAAATCATTGAAATAGAAGGGCGGAGGGCCGGCGGGATCCCAGTTAAGCTGGACATTATTGCCCTGGAATGCTGCTACGAGGTCATAGGCAGGCCAGGCGATTTCGTTGATGCTGATGGTGCCAAGGTTGACAGGCGAATCCCAGACTGCTACAGGAGCAGAATAGGACTCGTAATTCTCCTTGCTGATTGTGAGTGTATAATTCTCGCCAGTATCGGCATGACCAATCACATCTGTAAAGGAGAAAGCACCACCGGCTCCTGTGACCATCTGCTTGTTCTCAATACCCAGCAGTTTTACCAGAGCACCTTCCAGACCGGCAGGTGCATCATTGGCGGTTACGATACCGCTGACTGTGACGCGGGGTCTGGGCACCATGTAATAATCCTGCTCATAGGTTTCGCCTGATTCCAGCAGAATGCCTGAATCAATCTGGTTATAGTAACCGAACTTGGAGACATTGACAGACACGGTGTGCGCTTCCCAGAAGCGGAATTCATAGAAACCGGTTTCATCTGTCGTGGTGGAGTATCTTTCGTCGGTAAGGGTAACTGTGGCACCCTGAATCGGTTCAGGCGGGTTAGTTCCGGAAATATAGACGAATCCGTTCATGACGGCTTCCTGCTGCAGGACGGCATCATTTACCACCAGCCAGGTAAGCGGAACATAACTGGAGGTGGTACCTGCAGCGGACGGGGCCAGCGGGTCATAGGTCACTGTATCGCTTCTCAGATAGCGGGAACGTGTAGGATGAACCGCAGAAGAATTCGTATAATAGAAGTTGTTTGTGCTGGCAAAGGCAGTAGTATCGAGTGGACGATAGGCACGCACTGCCAGGTTGCCGCCGTTGAATACGTAAGGAGTGGTGAGCGGGATTATGATATAATTAGCTCCCAACGGGAAATCCACCAGACCATTGAACACCAGGGTATAAGTGTCCGGCAGCCATCCGCCTGTGAGATTTGCAGCAGTAGTATGAGCCATGTAAATCTGCACCGGCTTTTGCAGCAGTTCCTGAGTGAAATTGTTCTTATAAACTACAGCGTTGATGATGCCGGATTCCAGGCGCATCTCATCTTCAAAGTAAATGGTTTCCGTTACACTATTCTTATAATAGAAAGACAACGGCAGATAGTTTACGGATACGGTTGATGCAGGGTCTCCGAAGGGGAACACTGTAGTTGTATTAGGCAGGACATAGATTCTTTTTGCCAGGGTTTCGTCATTACTTGGTGTCTGGTCTCCCGTCAGGACAACTCTACCATACACTTCATACATGTTGGGCAGGGCGGGTGTCCACTGGAGCGTATGCTGGGCAGTAGCTCCGGGCAGTATTTGGGAGTTAACGTTCAGAGTGGCTATCGGGACATCAGCCTGTACCAGATGAACGGTATAGCTGTTCTGGGCCAGCAGGCCTTCATTCTTGACTGTGATGATGAAGTCTGCCGGCACTCCGGCATAAGCAAAGTCCGGTCCGGTAAGAGACTGGGCGGAAAGGTCGTTACTAACCATTTCTATGAACTCAATGTTATCCATGTAAATGGTGCGCGAGGTTGCGCCCAAACCATGCTTGAAGGCGATGAAGACATCGTCTCCGGCATAGGTGTTCAATTCCACTGTATATTGCGTGTTGGTTGTTGTGAGCGCTACGGAGCCGATCTGGGTGAATACGGCATCAGGAGCAAGGTTGTCAACCGTACCGATGAGCAGGGTTTGTCCAGCCGTTCCGGAACGGGCATAGAATCTGGTTTTCAGCGAGCTGATATCAATTCCGTGAGGTGGCGTTACCAGCATCACTGTGGCGTTGGCATCTGTTGAGTTGGTCATGTAGACCAGATTGGGCGAAGAAACGGGAGTGGTGGTGGTGGTAGTTACATTGGGCGTTCCAGTAGTATAGCTCAGTATCTTGCTCCAACCGTAGGGCAGGTTGGGAGTGGTGACCCCGTCAAAGTTCTCCTGATGAGGATAAGCAGTGATAGTGGGGTCGGTACAGGTGCCGCTGACCACAACTTCAGTTATTGCCCGGTTATCCGTTATGGTTATTGTAGCGGATTGAAGTCCGGCAACAGTGGGGGCAAAGCGAACCGTGAAGGTTGTGGACTGGCCTGCAGTAAGGCTTACCGGAAGGGTCGGCAGGTTTTGCACAGAAAAATAGCTGCTGCCGAGGGGTATGGATATATCGCTAACGGTAAGCGTGCCTACCCCGCTATTGGATATTGTGAACTGCTTTGATACGTATGTTTGGATTATCACATTACCGAAATCCCAGCTTTCGGGAGTAACGGTTATCACAGGCGTATTCGGTATCTCACCAAGTATAAACATTGTATTGGGATATCCCGCTCTGGAAGTGGGCGTTTCCACCGGATTGTCCGGATTGGGGTTTACACTGTCGCTGTAATAAGAGATACCTCTGTAAACGCCGGTAGTGGCAGTACCGCGGAAGAAAGAATTTGTGGTCTGACCTGATGTATCGTACCCGGGAGTGTTTTCATCCATGGCAAGCACCAGGTTGTCATTGCGGTTATAGACGAAGGGAGTCTGCAGAACCAGCTCTTTCCAGCCGGGTTCAGCTGTAATATTCCAGGTACCGTCAAAGACCAGGGTCATCTGGTTTACCGGTAGCCAGGTTGCCCCGGTGGAGGGGAAACTTTCCTGGGTAGTGTGACCCAGCCAGACCTTGAATGCTTCAGTATTCAGGGGAGCCAGTGCAGGGTTCCAGTAGAACCTGAGCCTTTCAATCCTGTAGCCATCCGGATAGTTGAACCAGGAGGCAGGGTAGATGGTCTGGCTGAAGGTGTATCCGTAATAGGGATAGACGGGCTGGTAGATATTCACGCTGCCGTCACCGAAAGCTACATCAGTGGATATCATGCCTGAGACGACAATGTTTATCACTGCAGAACCCGGACTGGTTTCAGTAAGAGTGACATACCCGGTATAGGGTCCAGCAGTGGCAGGGGCAGTAAAGGTGTAAGGAAGGTTGACAGAACTATTGGCAGGAATGGAATATCTGCCGATAGTGCCAAATGCAAACTCCGGCGAGCCGGTTGCGTCAAAGGTAAGGGCATCGTCTCCAATATTCTGGATTGTAATGGTTCCTTCCTTGTCATTACCGGGCCAGACATTGCCAAGATTGAGGGTTGTTGGAGCCTGAATCTGTGACTTTGTGGTGAATCTCCAAATCATATAATCAGGGTCATCCAACTCAGGTGAGCCGTAATCGTTCACCGGCAGGATTGCCCAATACCAGGTATTGTCAAACCCCAAATCAACTCCTGCCTGCGCAGTCAGATTGAAAGTGGTTCCGATAGATTCAAAGAAGTGCTGGTCATAAAGCTGATCCAGGTCATTGCTGACATACACTTCATAATACTGTGGAATACCTGCTGTTTCTACAGAGTTCCAGATAAGAGTTACATTGTCCGGGGGTACATTTGTGAGGTTGTTGGCAGGAGAAACCAGAACCACGTGAGCAGGAGCAATCGGGGGACCGGCTATGGCTGTGAAGTCGCCTTCATCAGCGCCGATATCCGGAGTAAACTCATCGCGGAGGTTGCCATCGATGTCATTAACAACTTGCGCTATAACCAGGGCATTGCTTTCCACGCGGGTGGCAATGGCAGGGTTGATGTGCAGGTCATAGGGAAGAGTATTGCTTACAAAAGGCACGTTCTCAGCATAAGAACCCTGGTCAACTGATATCGCAAGTTTATATTCAGCCAGGGTGGGGTATGCAGTCGCGTTATTAAAGGCAATCAGATGAGTGGCATCCGGGTCGCCGGCATGATAGATGTTCTTATCAGTACTTGTGGATATGTTAGTATAGCCGGTTGTAGTCTTCCAGAAAGCTACTGATTTGCCGGTTGTGCCCGGAATACTGTGATTGATGAAGATATTGTTCTTCAGGTCAATCGTATTGGTGCTGGCAGTAACGTAGAGCGCAGCAGTGGAATAGTTGGTGTTGGTGCCGGCAGAATTCAGGAAAACAGTGTTGTGCCAGATGTAATCCGTGGTTCCGCTGGTGATACTGAACGCTCGAACCTGCGGGGCTGTGGTGCCGCCGGCATTGTTAAAATCATACAACATATTGTTGTATACATAGTTGGTAGTACCGGAAGCAACATGAATACCATATATTACACCGGCTCCGGTACCGGAGTAAGTAAGGTTGTGAATTTTGTTGCTGTGGACATAATGTGTGGTCCCGCCTATGATATAGATACCGTAAAGTGCTGTACCACCTGTGGTGATGTTCCGGATGGTGCAGTTTCTCACCTTGTGGTTGCCGGTCGTTATATAAGCGGAATATACCGCAGCAGTACCTGTATTGGTGATACCTGTGATGGTATTCTGGAAGAAATCCGCTTCACCGCCAGCTCCATAGAAACCATACCAGCCTGAGCTGGAGGTGTTGTACAGGTTGCTTATGGTGTTGTTATAAAACAGGGCGGTTCCCGAAGCGTTGTACAGGGCGTAAACTGTGCTGCTGGTGTAACCGCCGCTGATGGTGTTGCCCTGGATAGTGGCAGTCGTCGTGGAGCCCACACTGTTTATACCGTAATAAGCTGTCGTACCGCCGGCGAAAAAGCTTATCTGGTTGTTCTGAATCTGCGAGCCTATGGCATAGCCGTGATAGATGCCATAACTCCTGGCTCCCGTAATCGTATTGGCAGTCATGAAAGTATTGATTGCTTCGCTGCCGGCAGTGCTGCTGCCTGTGAAATAGATTCCGTGATAGGAGGAGTTTATGGTATTATTATAGAATGTGTTATAGCTGTTAGCCCCCCCGGTGACACCCAGGGAATAGATGCCATAGTTGGTGGAAGTGCCGTAAGGGACTGTAACGGTGCAGTTCTGGATGGTATTGTAGCTGGCACCGCCTGTTGCCAGGCCAGCCAGCCAGTAACCGTAAATCAGGGTATTGGGTCCGTTGATGTCGATATTGTCAAATGTGATGTAGGAAGCGCCATTCAGCTTGAAACCGAAGGTGCTTGCTCCACCAGCTGGAGTGACGACCGGATTGGCTCCAACTGCCGACTGGAACACAATGGGACTGGCAGCTGTGCCGGATACATTGATGGCAGGAGGGCTCTCATTATAGGTGCCATCTGCCACGACAAAGGTCACGCCCCCGGTACCGACGCCGGCGCCATTGAGAGCATTGATGGCGGCTGTGAATGTGGCATAGTCGCCCCCGCCACCGATGGTCTTGGTTCCGGTTAAAGGCATATCCGCGGTGGTAAAGGACCAGACAGCGCCCGTGTCATTGTCACCGAAGGTGTTGTAGGGTACGATTTTCCAATAATGCGTAGTGTTAAAGGCCATGTCAACCGGGGGGTCATAGGAGGTTACGTATCCCAGGTTCGTCCCGTTCACCAGGTTGGTGGGAGGATTGTCTGTTCCGAAATAGAGCTTAAACCCATCCGTCCAACCGCCTCCATCTGCCCAAACCAGATTTGAAGAGGTAAAAACACCGGTAGCCGCGTTGGCAGGAGACACTGCGGTTGCCAGGTTGGGAATGCCGGATGCAGCAGGTGCCGCAAAGCTGTATGTAGTACCGCTGGCAGGATAAACCGTGGTAGATAATGTGACGACCGCAGTATTAATGGTTCCTGCCGTAGAGGCAGTCCAATCGGTTGTCACAGCACGGTTGATATAATCAGCACTGGTCAATCCTCTCAGTCCAAGCTGAGGGTGAGTGGTGCTGGTGAAGTTAACCACCATAGTGCCAAAAACCATATCAATCGAATTATCAGCTTCTTTCAAGCGTATCTGGAAATTGTAGCTTTCACCGGTTCCACTATATCTTCTGAAGTTTTTCCATTGAACCACATAAATGCGGTTGGGAGCGGAACCCAGGGTTTCATATCTGATTTGACCCAGAGTGCCATCGGTCACATTGCCCTGCAGGTCACGGCCGAGGATGGCAATGGAACCATCTGCAACCGTTGTACTGCTGACAGGTGTATATGACAACGTGGCTGTTCCACCGATTATCAGGTAACCGTTCGTGGTGACAGTAACCTGATTGTAGCGCCTCCCGTTAAAACCAAACAGAAAGGGAATGGGAGTATTGGGATAGAGAACGTCGTCCAGGGATGTGGCTCCCGAGCCCCCTACTTCGGCAGTAGCAATAACGGTACCGCCGGTAATTTCATTATAAGTGCCGGCAGTGTAGCTGAATGTATAGTTAGCCACCTGCGCAAAACCGATGCCAACCATAACAGCCAGCATCAAAACAAAGAGTAACTTTTTCATCGTCTCTCCTTATGTATTGTTAATTGGAAATTTGTAATCGGGGGAGGGTATCCCCTTTTTGCCTGATATTGACACCATAAAAGATGGGGGTAAGCTTGCCTGTTCCTGCAGTATATATACAGCCACTTTTGGCTGTATCTATGCCTGAGTCATTCTTCAGGATTGGGGTAAGGCAAGACGTGGATATATTCTTTTGCTGATTGTATGCTGTAAACAGATTGCTTTTGCGGATAGAGACGCTTGGAGCTCTATGCAAGATATAGAAACTATTCAAGGGTAAGGTTACTCTCATCAAACCACCTTCACCATTCTTTATCTCAACGGGGTGAACAGAAATCAATGCTTCCCGTTAAAACCTGATAACCAATGAAATGAATGCACCAAAGCACTTTGGCGTATTCACGAATCCAAAAAACATTTGCAGGATATTCTAATAGCTTGTCAAGGAATATTTTCACCAATGGATAAAAAAAAGCCCCCGCGGTAAAAGCAGGGGCTTATATTTGTAGTACCGGAATAATCCGGCACGATTATTTAGAGGTTATTTCCTGAGTCCGGTCACCGGTGCCTTGATGGTTTGGATTGCACGGATGGCATTGTTGCTCAGGGTGAGGGGAGCAGTTCTCAGGGTGGCGCGAATGGGAGGTGCTTCGGAACTGGCTACGACCTTGAAGAACTTGTATGCCTCGATACCACCGTAGGTATAAGTCAGCTGGTTGGTTGAGGCAAGCATAGTCCAGGGGTCTGCGGCATAAGCATCATCAGATGCAAATACCATGTAGCTGCTGGCGCCGGTGATGGCATCCCAGCTAAGCGAGACCACACCGCCGGTCTGAGAGATGGTGACCTCAGGAGTATCAAGAGCCATGGACATACCAGTACCTACGTTAGCTCCGATAGCCCACATGCCGGGATTAGACAGAGAATATATGACTCCGCCTATCACTGCAAAGGTCATACCGTAATCATAGGTATTGTCAAACA
>DIKQ01000009.1:0-143247 GCA_002424605.1 Cloacimonetes bacterium UBA5614
AGCGCAGGACTCCGTTCCTGCGAAAACAACCGGACATATGTTTAATCGCCTATATCTTTATCATTATATGCTTGTCCATACTATTTTAGCAACAGCAGTTTTACGGCGGCTATCCTGACGGACTGGTTTGTCTTTTTCTCCTGTTCCGGGGTAAAAGCATATGCTTATTTGTACAATTCATTCCGCATATCATCATCCCTTATCCTTCCTTAACAAAACAGGGCAATGGAGAGGAATAATCAACGGACAATCAGCGGACTTTTATCCCTTGAATGTCCGCTAAATATTTCCTGCGTATGGGCTTATATGTGCAGGAGCGAAGCAAGGACTGAGTTTTATACCATGAATTACGAAACCTGAAACGGTGCATATTGGTTAACTGCATGTTTGGCAGTATATTGGCTAGATCTCAGAACAAATCTGTTGCCAGCTTTGGGGGGTGTGAAAAAATGGCTCAAAAGAATAAGAAATAATACTCTGGAGCTTCTTCGCAACGGAAAGGAGGTCGCAATGATAAACGCTTACACAAACAGCGGAACTAAGTTCACTCCTACTACAAACCTGGATGAGGCCTTCTGGATACATCTGGAAGAACCTGATACCTCTGAAATGGAGCAGGTCATCACTAAATATGAGCTGCCCGAAGATTTCATAACAGACCTGCAGGACGCAGATGAAAACTCCCGCCTGGAATATGAAAGCGGAGCCATCCTCATCATTATGAGGGTGCCTGTTTTCTACAAGCATGCCACTTCCAAGCTGCCCTTTGCCACTGTACCGCTAGGGTTGATAATAGTTCCGGAAAAAATCATCACCGTCTCTTTCTTTGACCAGGAAATCCTCACCACCTTCCTGGAAGGCAAACACCGTCCCTTCACCATTACGCCTCAAAGCTTTATCCTCAATATAAACCTCAGGACATCCATCTATTACCTGCGTTTCCTGAAAGAAATCAACCGCAGGACTAACAACATCGAGCAGGAGCTGCATATCTCCATGAAAAACAAAGAGCTTATCCGCCTGCTCAGATTGGAAAAGTCACTGGTCTATTTTGCCACCTCGCTCAAAGCCAATGAATTGATACTGGAGCGGATACAGCGTTCACGCTGGCTGCAGAACGACCCCGAAGGCGAGGATATGATTGACGACGTTATCATCGAAAACAAGCAGGCAATCGACATGGCAAATATCTATAGCAACATCCTCAGCGGTATGATGGATGCCTTTGCCTCCGTCATTTCAAATAACCTGAATATCGTCATGAAGTTTTTGACCACCATCACGATTATCATCGCCTTACCCACCATGATTTTCAGTATGTATGGAATGAATGTGCACCTGCCCCTGGAGGCAAACCCCTGGGCATTCCTCATTATTATGGCAGTTTCGCTCATTCTGTCTGTCGTCGCCATCATCATTTTCGTGCGAAAAAAGTACTTCTGAGAGAGAACAACCTATGTATAAATTGAACGTTATCAGCAGCTTCTCATCCGCCCACAAGCTGAATGGCTATGAGGGACTCTGCCGCAACCTGCACGGGCACAACTGGAAGGTCCGCCTCTGCGTAATGTGCGACAAACTGGACGAAATCGGCATGGCTATGGACTTTGGTATCATCAAAAGCAAGCTCAATGAACTTCTGGAAGAGCTGGACCACCGGTTCCTGAATGACCTGCCTGCTTTCAGCGAAATGAACCCCACCTCGGAAAACCTTGCCCGCTACATCTTTGAGCAGATGGGCGCCAAGCTCACCCAATGCCCCTGCGAAGTGGTGGAAGTAGAGGTCTGGGAATCCGAAAAGGCATCTGTGATTTACGGCTTATGATACGCATTGTGGAATCCTTTTACGTAAAAAGCGCCGTTGAGCCGGGAGACTACCCAGCCTCAGCCTATGCGGAATTTGCCTTTGCAGGACGCTCCAATGTGGGCAAAAGCTCCCTGATAAACGTACTGACCAATAAGCATCTCCTGGCAAAAATCAGCCGTACCCCGGGTAAGACCAGAACGCTGAACTTCTTCCTAATCCGCTGGAAAAACGATGATATGCAGGAACAGGGCTTCATGCAGTTCACCGACTTTCCCGGTTACGGATTTGCAGAAATCGGACTGGCAGAACAGGAAAAGTGGCGCATCATGATTGACAAATACCTGAAAATGCGACAGCAACTGAAGGGAATCCTCGTCCTGGTCGATATCCGCCACCCGGCAGACCCCAAAGACAAGACCATGCTGGAGATGCTCCGACTGCGCAACATAGACCACTGCGTCATAGCCACCAAAGCTGATAAAATCCCCAAAACCAAGGTAAAAGCCACCGCCCTGCAACTGGCAAAACAGCTCAACCTCGGCGACAAGCCACTGATTGCCACCTCTTCTGAAAAGAATGTCGGCATCGAAGATGTGCTTGCCTGGATTGAATCACGCTTAACCTGACTTTCTGCTTGCACCGATGAACTCCCCGAAATTTGATATCCTGGTGGTAGGAGCCGGTCATGCCGGAGTGGAAGCAGGACTTGCCTGCGCCAGGATGGGAGCCAGAACCGCTGTCTTTGTCATCAAGCTGGAATCCATCGGCAGGATGAGCTGCAACCCTTCTGTAGGAGGTCCCGCCAAAGGACATCTGGCAAGGGAAATAGACGCCCTGGGCGGTGAGATTGGTTATGTGGCGGACATCACGGGAATCCACTTCCGCATGCTCAACAAAAAGAAAGGTCCTGCCGTCTGGGCTCCCAGGGCGCAGAATGACCGCCAGCTTTATTCCCTCGTCATGCGTGAACACCTGGAACAGCAATCCGGACTTCACATCATTGAAGCCAGCGTCACAGACCTGATCATAGAAAATGGAGAGGTCAGGGGTGTGGTGACTTCGCTTGGCAAAAGCTTTTATGGGCAAAAGGTCATCCTCTGTAACGGCACTTTCCTGAACGGGTTAATCCATGTGGGTGCAGTTTCCTACCCCGGAGGCAGAAGCGGAGAGCCGGCATCAGAAGGATTGACTGAATCCCTGCAGAAAGCCGGGCTTAAGCTGAACCGTTTCAAGACGGGAACCCCGCCCCGGGTGGATATGCGAACCCTTAATTACAACCATCTGGAAGAACAGCCCGGAGACGAAAACCCTTCCGGATTCTCCTATTACCGTGATGTGACCCTGCAAAACAGTGTTTGCTGTTACATCACCCGCACCACCCATCACACGCAACAGATTATCAAGGACAACATAAAGCTCTCATCCCTTTACGGCGGTTACATCAAAGGCATCGGACCCCGCTATTGCCCATCCATTGAAGACAAGATTGTCAAGTTTCCGGACAAGGAGACTCATCACATATTCATCGAGCCGGAAGGCACCAAAACTCATGAGGGCTATGTGAACGGCATTTCCACCAGTTTACCGCCGGAAATCCAGGAAGCCATAGTCCATTCCATCCCGGGTCTGGAAACCGCTGAAATAATGCGTTATGGCTACGCTATCGAGTATGATTATGTGGAGCCGGAGGAAATCCTGCCCACCCTGGAAACCCGCAAAATCCGCGGTCTTTACCTGGCGGGACAAATCAACGGCACCTCAGGATATGAGGAAGCGGCGGCTCAGGGCCTGATGGCAGGCATAAATGCAGTTCTGTCGCTGGACCGAAAGGACTCCCTGATTCTGACCCGCACGGACGGATACATCGGTGTGCTGATTGACGACCTTGTCACCAAAGGCACCAATGAACCATACCGGATGTTTACTTCGCGGGCGGAATACCGGCTGTGGCTGAGACAGGACAATGCAGACGAACGCCTGATGCCGGTCGGCTACAAACTAGGGTTAGTCTCGGATGTCCGCTGGCAGAGATTCCAGGCAATGCTGGCTGTCAAAGAACGTGAAAAACAGCGCTTGTTCTCGGAAAACTGCGCCGTTCCCGGCGACCTGCCCGAGCCCGTCAAATACGCAGTCCTGCTCAAGCGTCCGGAAATTAGTGTTGACGATTTGGCAAGGTTCGGATACACAACTCCGGAGGATATGAATACCGATATTGCCACCCGTATAGAGCTGGAAATAAAGTATGAAGGCTATCTCAAAAGGCAGGAAGAGGAACTCCTCAGATTCAGAAAAGCTGAGGAAATAGCCATACCGGACGGACTGGACTTCATGCAGATAAATACGATTGCCTGGGAGGCAAGGGAAAAGCTGGCGCGCATCAGGCCCCACAACATCGGACAGGCAATGCGCATTCCCGGGGTCAATTACACAGATGCGTCCGCCCTGATGATTTGGCTCAGGAAATATAACCCCGATAAAACCGATATTATGAAAGAGGATAAAGAATGAAGCAAAGATATTTCAGCATAACCGTAATCCTGATTCTGGCAGTTTTGGCTTTGACCGGATGCAGCCGGAACATACCCGTGGAAACCAAACAAGACGGCTATAAGCTTGCAGTTGTCTCCAAAACGGTGTACACTGTTCTGCAGGTTCCGGCCTGGCTGCTGTTCCCCCCGGCAGGCGAAACTGCTATTGTCATTGCGCTGGAAACGAATAAGAGAAAACCCTCAGTCCAGGACGTAGCCGCTGAGTTTGCCAGAGGTTCTTTTGCCTTGAATAACAGCGCTTTCGCTGTTGACCCTCAGGAGATTATCCGCTTGGCAGAAGAGCTCAATCCGGCAATTACCCCCTCTGATATTAAACTTTCTTTAATTCCGGACACCGGTTTTGTTCCGGCAGGACAGGAACCGCTCACGACCCTGGCGGAGACTGAACTGCCAGGTTACAAGCTGTACCTGATGGGAACCGGAAATCCCGAGATTAACCACGATATCGTCCGGGCTTCCGTTGACCGCACCCCCAAGTGGTGCAAGACTCAGGAGACCACGGAAGACGATGACTTCGTCTATGTGGTTGGCACAGCGATAAATCCTCTTTTAGCCGATGCTTGGCAAGCGGCACAGGAAATTGCCATGCAAAAGCTGGGTAAATACCGCATATTCAAAGCTTTGCCTGATATCAGCCAAGCCGTCAGCGAAAGGGATAAAATGGGTATCATAGAAAAAGCTTCCCAAAATCCGCAGGCATCTTTCGCCAAAACCTGGCTGTTTCACAAGCAGGTGGACGGTAATGCCGATTACAGCGTATTCATAATGCTCAAGGCACCCCGCATCAGATAAATCACACATGAAATTCATAGCAGTCATACCCGCCCGTTTTGCCTCCGTCCGGTTTCCCGGCAAGCCTCTGGCTATGCTGCAGGGTAAGCCCATAATCCGGCACGTCTATGAGAGGGTCTGGAACAGCCAACTCTTTGAGGATGTGATAGTTGCCACCGATGACGACAGAATCAGGGAAGCGGTAGCATCCTTCGGCGGAAAGGTCACTATGACTTCAGACAGCCATCCCAGCGGCAGCGACAGGATTGCGGAAGCGATAAACGGGATGGACTGCGATGTCGTCTTCAATGTCCAGGGCGATGAACCGATGATTGATGCGGACACTTTATCCCGTCTTAAGCAGGTTTTTTCCGACCCTTCAGTCAGAGTCGCCTCCCTGATGACGCCCCTAAATGATGATAAAGCATTACTTAATATCAATATCGTTAAAGTTATTACCGACAACAATATGAACGCTCTCTACTTTTCCCGCTCTCCCATCCCCTGCAACCGTGACAACCTGACCGGGGTTGAGTATTTCCGGCACATCGGGGTCTATGCCTACAGAAAGCAGACCCTGCTCGATTTCGTGAATCTGCCCCAGGGAAAACTGGAACAAATAGAAAAACTGGAACAGCTCCGCTTCCTGGTAAACGGCATCCCCATCCGCATGGTCACCACACCTTATCAGGGCATCGGTATCGACACACCGGAAGACCTGATAAACGTGGACAAACTCCTCTCCGACTGACCCTCAACAAGCAACCCATCCATCATTAAGACCCGCACTACCCAAAACGAACTGCTGATTCGTAATTCCTTACCCCCGATTCCTTGCCTGCCCATCCCCTTTTCCCTCCTTGCTTTAAGGTCGAATTCCTGTCAATATCCTAACGGTATCCAGTCGGTATCCAGTCGGGTGAAACCCGAGAGGATATCGACAGGATATTGACTAAATATCGTATAGGAGTTAGGAGCGGTAAAAGGAAAAGCTGAAAAGAGGGATGGCGGTGGAGTTTTTCTTGCTAAAAAAACGGCTATGCGGCAGAGTGGGATTTGAGACAAACAGCCATGGAAAAACGGTTAGAAAGAGGTTTAATTATGTATAGATATTTCATTGTAATACTGATATTAACGTTTAGCATATCAGTTTTCGCCGAACCCCTTACCCTGTTCTTTACCAATGACACACACGGGGCGTATCTGCCTACTACCTACCGGACAGAGGAAGGGCATCTTTCCCTGGGAGGGTATGAAAATCTTTACAACCTGATTTCAAGTCAGAGGGATACACTTGCCAATTCATTGTGGCTGGACGCCGGAGATCAGCAGACCGGCAGCGTATTCTCCTCGCTGATACATAAGAAAGCCATTGGAGGAGCGGTGGTGGAAGCGTTTAACCTGATGGGCCTGGACGCTGCAACCTTTGGCAATCACGAGTTTGACCAGTCGCTGGAAAACACGCTGAGACTGGCAAAGCTGGCAAAGTATCCCTTTATCAGCACCAACCTGACCTTTAAGCGAACCGGAAAACCCATCACGAAAACACCCTATAAAGTCTTCAGGAGGGGTAATCTGCGGATTGGAGTGATGGGGCTTACCCTGACAGATTTACCTGAAAAAGTAAAGATTGAGAATGTAAGAGAAATAGACGTCCTGCCCTATAAGCAAGCCATAGACAGATACATAGACGAGCTGGACAGGAAGACGGATTTGATTATCCTGCTGACACATAATGGCTTTGAGGCAGACAGTTTGCTTGCCACCCAACTGGATGACAGGATAGACCTGATCGTGGGAGGCCACACCCACACTTTCACGGAAAAACCGAAGCTGGTGAACGGTATTTACATAGTTCAGTCCGGAGCTTTCCTGCTCTACTACGGAAGGATAGACCTGGAAGTAACCAACGACAGGATAAGCAACAACCTCTCGGAAACCGTCTGCCTGTTTCCCGTAATGCAAACCGAACCGCGTCCGGAGACGGCTTTTTCCAGGTTTTTCCATAAAACCGTCGGTTCAATAGATGCAAACCTCAGCAGGGTTATCGGCTATACAGAAGTGGACTGGATTCCCGACAAGTTTCGCGAAAGTGAGGTTTCCAGATGGCAGGCGGAAGCGCTTTACAGGGAATATTACGAAAGATTCAAGCCCGATATGGCAATGCTGAACTGCGGAGGCATCCGCAAAGCAATCCCGGCAGGTGAAATCACGTTGCGGGATATGACGGAAATGCTTCCCTTCACAAACTATATCACCCTATTTTCCTGCTATGGCAGTGACCTGAGCAAACTAATAGAAAAAAATCTGGAACTGATGCAGACTAAGGAACACGACATTGTCCAGACACATAACCTTGCGTGGCAAACCAGGGAAGGACAGGCAGGCACCGAGATTTGGGACATCCGGGTCAAAGGCGAACCTGTGATTGCTGACAGGGTGTATCGGGTCGTTTCGCATGACTATCTGACGGGCCAGGCGGATAAATATCTGATGTTTAAGCCTTTTGACATTGATTATACCGGTGACCTTATCCTGGATGTAATGGTAAGACAGGTGGAAAAACAGCTTGGCAAGAAAAAGCTTTGACAAAATTGACCAAATCCCAAATAAGGAAATGATAGCAAAGGTTCGGGAGTAGTTAATGAACTATCAGATATACGAGTATATCAGCGTGTTTATCATGTCATGGCTGTTTGTGTACGGGCTGACGCCGTTTATCATCAAGTTTGCCAACGCAACCAATTTCGTAGATAAACCCGAAGCCAGGAAAATCCACCAGAAAGCCATCCCTCTGATGGGAGGCCTCAGCGTATTCATAGGATTTTTCCTGCTCTGCCTGTATGACGTTGCCATCACTTCCTCCCGCACTTTTGACCGGGGCATCGTAGGCTATCTGGCAGGCTCGGTGGTGATTGTTCTCATCGGTCTCTGGGACGACAGATATGGAATGAAACCTATCCTGAAGCTATTCGGGCAAATCTTCGTAAGCTTGATATTCATATTTTCCAATTATAACATAAATGAGCTGTTCATGATGTTTGGCTCGGTCTATATTACACTGCCGCTGCTGGTTCTGTGGATGGTGGGGCTTATGAACGCCCTGAACTTCCTGGACAACATGGATGGAATCATCACAGGCATGGCGGCAATCCTGGGACTGGGTTTCTTTGCCTTCAGCCTGATGAATACCACGGCTAACGCAGGTGTGATGGCGCTAATAGCCCTCATTTCACTAAGCTTTTCAGGTGCGACCCTGGGCTTTTTGCCTTATAATTTCAATCCTGCGAGGATTTTCCTGGGAGATGCGGGAAGCATGTTTATCGGATATTTCCTGTCTTCCATGGGTATCCTGATGGCGCAATTCGCAGGCAACCAGAAGAATGACAAATGGTTTTACCTCCTGCCTGTCCTGCTGCTGAGCTATGCCATCTTTGACATAGCCCTGGTCAGCGTCACCAGAAAACGGGACGGCCGTCATGTGATGCAAGGCGGTAAAGACCATTCCACCCACAGGATTCATACAGTTCTGGGTTCTGCCAAAGTAACGGCTGTAATGATTTATGTAATCAACATTATAATTGTTCTCACCTCTATTGTTGTTTTCCGCATCGGCTCACGCCCTCTGCTGCTGATAACTACGGGGTTGTTTGCCATAATTTTCATCATATTCGGCGTGAAACTAGACCAGGTACCGATAGTGGTGCCCCAAAACCAACTCAAAAATAAGGAAACCGAATGAAGTACACCATTTTGGGAGCAGGCTCGGGTTTGCCTCATCCCGACTTTCACTTATCGAGCCTTGTAGTGCAGACAGGGGAGCATAACTTCCTTCTGGACTGCGGAGAAGGCATTTCCAAGCAGCTTATCAGGCACGGATTCAGCAACAGCTTTCTGGACGCAGTTCTTATCAGCCATTTCCATCCAGACCACGTAACCGGTCTTTATATGCTTATCCAGATGATGTATCTGGAAAACCGGACTAAGCCCCTAAACCTGTTCCTGCCAGAGAGACAGGCTGCTTTCATGGAATCCATGCACCTGTTTTATACGTTTGAACAGCGTCTCCCCTTTGAACTGAAAGTCTATGAAATGACTGAAGCAGAAAAGATCTACCCGCAAATCAATATTGCCCGGACCGACCATCTGAACGGATATGCCGATTTTCTGCAGAAGCACGATTACCCCAATCCGATGAATTCCTATTGCATAGCTGTCACAGAGGATGGCAAAACCCTTTTGTACACTTCGGATGTAAGCACTTACAGCAATATCGGTCATCTTCTGGAAAAGGCGGATGTGATTATCACCGATGCCCTGCATCCCGATGCCGGTATGATTATCAGGCTGGCTGAAGACCAGACCAAACAATTGATATTAACCCACGGCATTTCAGATACCCTCAGGGAATGGGTCAATGAGAAACAACGCGATAATGTGTCATTCGCAGCAGAAAACCAAATCCGACAGCTTTGAGGAGAACTTCGCTTGAAGGTAATGACACTGGCAAGGGCAGGGCTTCTGGTAGCAGCATTGATGCTGCTTGCCGGTTGTGAGTACAATAAAATCAAAGATGCTGAAAAACTGTTTTCAGCAAGACGTTACGCAGCAGCAATCGAGCAATTGGATTATTTTATCCGAACCGGTGAGAATGGCGCTTTTATCACGAGGGCAGAACTCATCAGGTCTGCCAGTTACTATGAGCTGGGTGTCGCAGCCGCGGACAGGGAAAACTGGAACCTCGCCATCAGGCTTTTTAAATTGTCAAATTCCGAGCAGTCTGATGCAGCCCTGGCAAAGGTCTATCGTACCCTTGCCTTTACCGCTATTGAAGGTAATGATTATGAGCGGGCAATGTCGTATCTGAATCTGATTACCTATGAAATTTCAGGCTCAGAACTCATGCCCGAGGTAATGATGATAAAGATCAAGCTGCAGCTGGAACAATACAACGACAGGGTTTCCGCCTGGAACGACTATACGTTTTTGTACGAGCGTTATCCGGAAGACAGATATGAAATAATGGCTCGTCCCTATATCCAGAGCTTTATAAATGATAACATCCTTGCTGCAGTTGCCAAAGCCGGGCAAAAGAATTATGATGCAGCCCTGGATGATTTGTTCCTGATCAGGTTATATCCGGTTGCCGACCCCAACAGAGTGGATTATGAGATATCAAACATTTACCAGGAGCTTGCCGAGAATGCAATCCAGTCAACTGACTATTTTGAAGCCAACCGTCTGTTCCTGAAAGCAATCCAGTATTATCCGACCAAGCAGGCAGTTATCAATAAAAGACTTCAGGATATTGCCTATCTCTATGTTGATAAAGGTAATGATTACCTCAAGATAAGAGATTTTAACAACGCTATGGTTTACTATGAAAAAACATTTGAAATCATACCGGACTTTGAGCTGGCAAAACAGGCAATCAGAAACCTGAACAATGTGCGGCAAAACATCCGCCAGGCAGCAGAACTGGCATCAGAAGCAGAAAGACTGGAAGCTGGCAGGAATTTTGCAGAAGCCCGCAGGCTTTATAACCAGGCATACCAATTGGATAAAATACCTGTATATAATGAAAAATCTCTTATTATGGCTAATATGATTGAAGCAGAGAAAGACCCTGTAGCCTTTGCCCAGGCAATTATCAATGATTACGGCAACGGAGTTTTGTACAGACGAATCCAGGCTCAAAAGCAGCAGTTGCTGAAAAAGTTCAAACTGGAAGAAATCAAGGACACCGGCTGGAAGATATTACGGTCAACCGGTCAGTTCAAGTATGAGGCAAGATATGATTTGCTCACGCCGGCGGAAAACCTCTATTTTGTCTGGCAGGTCAATCTGAGGGAAAGAACTATTACTCCCCTGAACAAATTATCTGAAAAGCTGATGTAACAGGATACCCCAATGAAAAAACTAATTCTTGCCCTGATATCACTGCTGATGCTGAGTGCTTTGACTGCTCAGGGTTCATTCAACATAGAAGAATTTACAAATCCGGAAAAGTATGGCTGGAAAACCTGGGAAGACAGGATGAATTACAGGTATGACCTGTCTGAAAGGCAAAAGCTCTTACAGATTTACGAGATTGAAGCACAATCTATCTCAGGAAATGTCTTCAAGTCTTCTGTTTTTCCCGGATGGGGTCAATTCAACGCCAAATACTACACTAAGGGACAGGTCTTTCTCGCCATAGAGCTTGCTATGTTGGGCGCTTCCTATTTCTTTTACGACAAATCGCGTGATAATTATGAAAAATACAGAAATGCCACCCAGATTGATGAAATGAATGCATACTATCATGATGCCCTGGTGCCATACCAGTATTCGGTGGTATTTTTGACCTTCGCATCTGTCGTCTGGATTTATAACGTCTTTGATGTGGTGCAGACAACGGAGAAATATAATGCCGAAGTATGGCAGAATACGGTAAGAAGGCATTATAAGACACCTGTCCAGGTCACTCCAAACGGGATAGAAGTCAAGTTTTGAGGAGGATTATTATGAAAGCGGTCTTTGTAGTTATCATTGTCATGACACTTCTCAGTCTCATGCTGATTCTTTCCTGTGATTTGAAAAGAAGCAATCCCCTGGACCCGGAAAGCCATTCCGATATTTATGCTCCCCCCCGTGTAACCGGTCTGACAGCTACAGGTTCCGGACCGGGTGTTGCTAATAAATTCGTGGAGCTCCGGTGGACAAAAAACCAGACTCATACAGACGGATATTACATCTACAGAGGGCTTGCCTATAATGCCGAATACGCCCGCGTGGATTCCATTGGTAACGTCTCGCCAGATGCTATAGTTACCAAAATCGTTCCCATCATTTCTCCGGGGTTTTATTATTTCAAGGTTTCTGCCTATAAGGATTACCCGTCCGGAAGATTGGAAGGTTCACTGTCGGAGTGGGCAATTGCCCGTGTAGATAACTGATTTGCTAAATCAACTAAATGAACCACAGAAACAAGTAGTAACCACTGCTGAAGGCCCCCTGCTTGTACTGGCTGGAGCTGGCAGCGGTAAGACGAGAAGCGTCATATATCGGGCTGCCTGGCTCATTATTGAAAAGAAAGTTCCACCCTGGAACCTGCTCATCGTCACTTTTACAAACAAAGCTGCCGGCGAACTCAAAGAACGTCTGGAGAACCTGCTAAATTTCCCGGTCAGGTCACTTTGGGTGGGCACCTTTCATTCTATCTGCACCAGAATCCTGCGCTTTGAAAGCAAGCATCTGCAGTTCGGCAGTAACTTTTCCATTTATGATGATGACGACCAGAAAGCGCTGGTAAAAAAGATATACAAGCAACTTAACATTGATAGCCAGAAATACCCGGTTGCCAGGGTACTGAACACCATCAGCCGTTATAAGAACAAGCTCATGCTGCCTGAAGACCTGGAACAACAAAAGGAAGAGCTGGGAGGCTATGGTGATTATTACAGTGTTTTCCTGAATGTGTACACAGCTTATCAGCAGCGGTTGATGCTCAATCAGGCAATGGATTTTGATGATATCCTGCTCTGGACTGCCAAGCTGCTGGAAAGCAATGCCGCCATCCGGGAAAAGTATCAGAACCAATTCCGCTATGTGATGATAGATGAGTATCAGGATACCAATTATGCCCAGTTCAGGATTATCCACTTGATAGCCTCTGCACACCAGAATATCTGTGTTGTGGGTGATGACGACCAAGCGATTTATTCCTGGCGCGGAGCCACTATCAGAAACATCCTGGAATTTGAAAGAGATTACCAGAGTGTCAAAACAATACGCCTGGAACAGAACTACCGCTCCACCACCTCAATTTTAGATCTGGCTAATTCACTCATCAGAAACAACCGCAGACGGCATCCCAAGGATTTGTGGTCTGAACTTGGAGTCGGAGAGACACCCCGTCTGTATGTGTACGAAGATGAAAATGACGAAGCCCAGAAAACCATTGAAAAGATAATCAAATTAAACAAGAAAGGGATTCCCTGGCAGGATTTTGCGGTGCTATACAGAACCAATGCCCAGTCCCGTGTGTTTGAATATGCCTGTGTAGAAAAGAAGGTGCCTTACAGCATTGTGGGCAGCTTATATTTCTACCAGCGAAAAGAAATCAAGGACCTGCTGGCATACCTGAAAGCTATTGCCAATCCCCGTGATAATGAAAGTCTGCTCAGGATAATAAACGAACCGCCGCGAGGTATCGGACAAACCTCTTTGTACAAAGTTATCAGTTATGCTGCAGAGCACAACATCATCCTCTCCAAAGCTATAGGTATTGCTTCAAGGATTCAGACTCTGCAAACGTCAGCCCAGAAAAGAATTGAGGACTTTTCGTCAATGCTGGAACGCTGGAGAGCTGTCAGCCTTAAGAAACCTGTTCTGACTCTTGTAAAAACCATCCTGGAGGACCTGAAATGGATAGAGCTTTACCAGAACAGCCACGACCCCAAAGAAGTGTCTCGGGCGGAAAACCTGGCAGAATTTGTCTCCGCAGTCAGCGAGTTCACAGAGAAATATCTGCAGGATAATGAGAAACCGCCGTTGCTGGAGGAGTATCTTCCGTTTGTTGCTTTGCAGACAGATCTTGACCAGCTTTCCAGTGATAAAAATACAGTCCGCTTGATGACTATGCACAATGCCAAAGGACTGGAATTCGAGCAAGTATTCATTGTGGGATTGGAGCAGGAGCTTTTGCCCCACAGGATGTCCATGGAAACTCCGGACGAGATTGAAGAGGAACGCCGGCTGTTTTATGTGGCGGTTACCCGTGCAAAGCGTCATCTGCATATGAGTTATGCCAAGTTCCGCAGAATGTATGACACCTATTATTTCACCCAACCCAGCATGTTTATCCATGAGCTGAATCCGGATTGCTTTGTTCGTGATGATGCGGCTGCGGGATTGCTAACTCATCCCCGTTCTTCTACAAAAAAGAAAAAACCTGTCATCACCGAAAGTATGAAATCCTACCGCATCGGGCAGAAAGTAATCCACCCGGAATATGGCGAGGGAGTCATTTTAAGCGTAGATGGCGAGGGTATTACCGCCAAACTGACCATTTCCTTCAAGAATGGCAAGCTGGCTCGCATAATCGGTTCTTTTGTCAATACAGATTTCTGAGTACGAGTATGAAGTTTTACGAGAAGATTCAAAGCAGACTGCTGGCATCAGAGTTTCTGAATAACTACCTTGCTCTTTTGGACAAGGGGGTTTCCCGTTTTCAATACAGCCATCTGAACCAGTCCGCCAGAGCGCTACTGATAGCTCATGCATGGATAAATACGAAGAAGAACATCCTGGTAGTCTCTGCAGATGACACCCAGGCAGAGGAAATCTGGGACGACTTATGCGTTCTGCTTGGCAAGGAAAACGCGCATTATCTGCCTGATTTTGAGGTTCTGCCCTATGAAGAGCGTTCCCCGCATTATTCTATCCGCGCTACCCGACTGGAAACCATCTCCCGGGTGGTCTCCGGAATTCCGCAAATCTACGTTTTATCGCTGCGTACTTTTCTGCGCTTGATTCAGCCACTGGAATTCCTGAACAAGAACATTATCCGGCTGAAAAAGGGCCAGGAATATGACCCTAGCGTCCTAATCTCCAATCTGGTCGGCATGGGATATGAAATAGAATATCAGGTGGGCAAGGTTTACCAGGTTGCCAGGAGGGGTGGCATCCTTGACGTATTTTCACCTCCCCAGCACAAACCAGTCCGCATAGAGTTTTTCGGGGATGAGATAATCTCTTTGAGAACCTTTTCTCTTGCCACCCAAAGGTCAGAATCTCCTGAGATAAATGATGTGACAATCATCCCGGCCCGTGAGATTTCCCTGCATGACATTGATGTTGATTCCCCAATTCTGAAGAGAGTGCACGAGCATGGCTTGTTTGAGGGAATCGAAAACTACGTAAGCCTCCTCCTCCCAAAGGTGCAAACCTTTGCCGATTATTTTTCTGCAGACACGACCCAGATCTTTTGGATAGATTATCCGTACGTAAAGGACGAAGAGCTTGCATTAACTGAGCAGGTGTTATCAAGTTATGAACGCGCCAAGCAAGGGCGAAGCAAGGTAGTACTGCCCAAGCCGGAACAGCTTTTTGCTGGAGAGGAAAAGCTTTATCAAGCGCTGCACAGGTACCAGAGCATTTTTCTTTCACAAACAGAATTCCTCCTGCCGGAAATCGAACAAAATTTCATCTCACCGGTCTCCGGGATGGAAAGCCTGAATGGTGACCTGGATGCTCTCAGCCGGGAAATCAGGCAAAAGCAGGGACAAGACTTTTCCATTTACATCCAGTTTGACAATGAAAGCCAGTCAAACCGCATGAAAATCCTGTTGGATGATTTTGAACTAAAAGTGGAACACTTTATCGGTTGTCTGCATTTCGGTTTTAGTCTGGCCGATTGCGGCTTGTCTGTTTATACTGACCACGAGATATTTAACCGCTACAAAATGAAAAGATATGCTCCCCGTTTTTCCCCGGGTGAAGCCCTGGTGGATTATGAGAGCTTGAAACCGGGAGATTATATTGTTCATATTGACCACGGTATCGGTATCTTTGAAGGACTTAAAATTGTTAAGATTGACGGTCAGGACATCGAATGCCTCTGCCTGAAATACGCCGGAGACGATAAAATCTACGTTCCCACTTTCCAACTGCAGCTTGTATCCCGATATATTGCAGAAGAAGGCTTTGCCCCAACCATCCACAAACTGGGCGGCAAAAAGTGGGAAAGCACCAAGCGCAAAGCTAAAAGCCAGATAGAGCTGGTCGCCGCAGACATTTTAAAACTATATGCAGAACGCAATAAACGCAAAGGAATTTCCCACGAGCAGGATTCCCAGTGGCAGGGCGAACTGGAGGATTCTTTTATTTATGAGGACACGCCGGACCAGGTTACCGCTACCAAAGACATTAAGCAGGATATGGAAAATCCCAATCCGATGGAACGCCTGCTCTGTGGAGACGTGGGTTTTGGTAAGACTGAAGTTGCAATCAGAGCCGCTTTCAAGGCAGTTATCAGCGGTTACCAGGTGGCAGTGCTCGTTCCCACCACCCTTCTGGCAGAACAGCATTACAGGGTTTTCCGGGAACGGGTGGCTCAGTATCCCATCCGCATAGCCATGTTCAGCCGCTTCCGTGCAACCGCTCAGATTAAGAAAGACCTGGTGGCTATCGCCCTGGGACAGATTGACATTGCAATTGGCACGCACAGATTGATTTCCACTGATGTCAGGTTCAGGCATCTAGGGTTGCTTATCATAGATGAAGAGCATCGCTTTGGAGTGCGTCACAAGGAAAAGCTGCGTAAATTGCAGTCCAATGTGGATACGCTCTATATGTCGGCAACCCCCATTCCCCGCACCTTGAATATGGCGCTCAGCAAGCTAAAGGATATTTCGCTGATACAGACCTCCCCCAAGGAAAGATTGCCCATACGCACCATTGTCACGAACCGTGACTTGCAGATTGTCAAAGATGCCATCCAGCGTGAAGTTGACCGCGGAGGACAGGTCTTTTTCATCCATAACAGGGTGCAGAGCATAGAATCAGTTGCTACAGAACTAAAGACGGCTCTCCCCCACATCAGATTTGTTGTAGGACACGCCCAGATGAGCGAACACATGCTGGAAAACGTAATGGACTCTTTCATTGAACACCAGTTTGATGTCCTGATTTCCACCACGATTGTGGAAAACGGCATTGATATCCCCAATGCCAATACCATCCTGATTGACCGCGCTGACACCTTTGGCCTGGCGCAGCTTTACCAGATGCGGGGCAGAGTTGGCAGAAGCAACCGCAGGGCGTATGCCTACCTGCTGGTTCCCAAAGGAATCACGGTTGAAGCCCGTCACCGTTTAGATGCCCTCACCCAATACGACTACCTGGGAGCAGGGTTTCAGGTGGCAATGCGTGACCTGGAAATCAGGGGAGCCGGTACGGTGCTTGGAACAAAGCAAAGCGGAGTAATTCAGTCAATCGGTTACAACTATTATAACCGCTTGCTGGAGAAAGCCATTGATGGCATCCAGTCCGAACATCCTGAGGAGTTTTACCAGGAAGAATACCCGGAAACCAGGCAAAAGCTCAAAACAGATATAGATTTGTATTTCCCTCCTGATTACATTTCCGATGATAAGGAACGGCTGCGTATTTACAGACGACTGAATGAATGCGATGATATCGGTCTGATTGATGATTTTACTGCGGAGCTTACCGACCGGTTTGGCAAACTGCCTGATAAGGCAAAATGGCTGCTGACCTATTTTAAGCTGAAGATATTGACCCAGAAAGCCGGTTTGCAGAATTGCCATGTCAGGAACGGAGAATTGATTATGGAATTCAAGTCAAACACACCTCCCTCCAAGAACAAGATACTTAGCTTTCTCGAAGTTGTGAAAGAACCTGTCAGGTTTGAAACAACAGCGAATCTGAAAATCATCTTTGCCTTGACCCAGCACGCCCGCTTATCCTATCAGGACCAAACTGCAGCAGCTATCAAAATACTTTCAGCTTACCTGACAGCGAAAAGCTAAACTCCTGTCTTTTCTGCTGCTTGATACTCCTGAACCAGCTCAGTCATCAGCTCTTTCACAGTGACGATTTTGTCCACTTTGTAGCCATTCGCTCCTGAAAAGGCAAAGCCCTCCTTGAACAGACCGTTTCTGGCGTTACGCAAAGCCAGGGCAATGCAATAAGGCGCGCTATGATAATCACAGGTCTTGAGGCATTTCCAGGCGCAATTGAACGGATGTTTATAACCGCTGGCGACATCTTTCAGGAACTGGTTGTTAATCGCTCTTCCTGGCATTCCGACCGGGCTTTCGATAATCACGATATCGTCTTTGCTGCAATTGATAAACTGCTCCTTGAAGGCAATATCCGCATCGCATTCCACTGTGGCGACAAACCGAGTTCCCAATTGAACTCCGTCAGCTCCCAGCTGCATAATCCTGAAAACATCTTCCCCGGTATAGATTCCGCCTGCAGCTATGACAGGGATGTGCTTCCCTGCTTGTTCCTCGACTGCCTTAACTACTGATTTGACCTTTGGCAAAACAGACTCAAGGGCAAACTCGGGGTTATCCAGCTGGTCTTTTTTAAAGCCAAGATGGCCCCCAGCCAGCGGACCTTCCACTACAACTATGTCAGGAGTCAGTTGGAAGTGTTTTGCCCAATGGTTCAGAATAAGCGTAGCCGCCCTTTCCGATGATACAATAATCCCGACCTTGGTTTTCACGTTCTGCAGATACTCCAGAGTCATTGTGGTGGGAAGTTTCAGGAAAAGTCCAGCTCCCATAAAGACAACATCGATTTCCTCTTCAAAAGCTGTCCTCAGCATCTGGTCAAAATCTGTCACTGCCAGCATAATATTGATTCCCAGAATGCCTTTGGTAAGTTTTCTGGCTGCGCGGATTTCCGCCCTCAGAGCGTTTATGTTGGCTTCGGCATAATTTTTACCAAGTTCAGGGTGGAGCAGACCCAATCCTACAGACGAGAGAACTCCGATTCCACCTTCATTTGCCACAGCAGCAGCGAGTCCGGATAGCGAAATCCCCACTCCCATACCACCCTGGATGATGGGAAGCCTGGCGGTCAGTTCACCTATTTTTAATGGAGGTAAAACGTTTATCATAAATACCTTTCTTTCATATCAAATGAATTATCAACATAGAACCAGACAGAGGAAAAACCAATCTCCGGAGCTGATTCAACTGCTTTTTTGAATTGCCGAGACAGACACAGTCAGGAGGCAAAGTAAAACATTCCGCTTCTACAGTGCTTGTTCCAATCCAATCATTACATGTTTGATATACTGAATATCATCCGGGATACATGTATCAAATTACGATATTATTGTCAATTACAAATATTGCGACCGAATTTAACGCTAATTCATATTTTGGGGGTTTGGTACAGACAAGCCGGCAGGGTTGGGATTCAAATGATAAAACTTGTTAGTTGTATCTCAGATGATATCACCTATATTATTAAGTAAATCTGAAATACTTGAATTTTACTATAATCTGTCGGTGAATCTGATAGAAAATGAAAAAGAGGTAATAATGTTTGAAACATACAATCCAATAGATGATAAATTATACAAGGTGATTGACAATGCCGGCAAAGTCGTCCTCAAGGGCTGGAACAATCCCCTGACTGACAAGGAATTAATCCAGGCTTACAGGGATATGCTATATGAAAGAACGGCTGATACCATGGCTGTCAATTTCCAGCGCCAGGGCAGAATGGGAACTTATCCGCCTAATCTGGGACAGGAGGCAATTCACATTGCTTCTGCCAAGGTTATTGCCAAAGATGATTGGGTAGTGCCGGCTTTTCGCGAACTTGGTGTTTATCTGGCGGCGGGAGCAAGCCTGATGGAAATATTCTGGTATTACAAGGGGAACGAGAATGCTTCAAAGTTTGCCGGGGCACCTCATCTGCTGCCTATCTCGGTTCCTATCGCAACCCAGCTTTTACATGCTTCCGGGCTGGGCTTTAGCCTCAAGTACAAAAAAGAAAAGGGTGTGGTCTTTGCTTATGTTGGCGATGGCGGTACCAGCGAAGGCGATTTTCATGAAGCGCTCAATTTTGCCGCTGTATGGCAAGCTCCGGTCATCTTCATCATCCAGAACAACCAATATGCCATTTCAATGCCGGTCAGGCAACAGACCAGGTCTATAAACATGGCTGTGAAAGGAATTGCATACGGCATTCCTTCTGTCAAAGCGGACGGTAATGACTTCCTTGCCATGTATGATGTCCTGAGTTATGCCAAGAAGCAGGCTTCAGCAGGCAATGGACCCTTCCTGGTTGAAGCTTTGACCTTCCGCAGAGGCGCGCATACCACCAGTGATGACCCAACCCGTTACCGGACGAAGGAAGAAGAAAATACCTGGCTGACCGGAGACCCGTTGAACAGGTTCAAGTCATTCCTGAACAAGAAAGGACTGCTCAAAACTCTGGATGATAAGTCTCTGGAAGAAGAATATAAACTAAAGATAACTAAAGAGTTTGAAGCCGCAGAGGCTGCTCCGGAATACAAGCCGGATGAAGTCTTTGCCACCATGTTTGAGCAGATGCCGGATGAGCTGAAAAGGCAAAAGCATGCTTACGAGAGCTATCTTGCCGGCAAGGAGAGACAGAAATGAGTGTGATGAATATTGTACAGGCTATCAACAATGCCCTGGATATTAAACTGGGGGATGATAAAAACATCGTCATTTACGGAGAAGACGTTGGTGTGGAGGGTGGAGTTTTCCGTATTACTGAAGGTCTTCAAGCGAAGTATGGAGCCGACCGGGTGTTTGACAGCCCTTTGGCAGAATCCGGTATTGCCGGCACTGCCCTTGGGATGGCTATCAACGGTTTGAGACCCGTTGTTGAAATGCAGTTCGACGGATTTTCCTATCCTGCCATGGACCAGATTTTTTCCCACATCGGCAGGTACAGGAACCGCACCAGAGGAAAATTCACTGCACCCCTGGTTATCAGGATACCTTATGGCGGAGGCATCAATGCCCTGGAGCACCACTCTGAAAGCCCCGAAGCTTTCTTTGGGCACGCTCCCGGCATAAAAGTCGTAATCCCTTCCACTCCTTATGATGCCAAGGGTTTGCTGATTGCTGCCATTGAAGACAATGACCCCGTCATTTACATGGAACCCAAGCGTATTTACCGTGCCATCAAGCAGGAAGTGCCGGAGGAAAAATTCTCCATCCCCATTGGCAAAGCCAAGGTTCTTTCCCCCGGTGAAGATATCACCGTGATTGCCTACGGGGCGATGGTGCGGGAAGTGCAGAAGGCCATTGTTACCGCCAAAAGCAAAGGCATTTCCGTGGAACTGATAGACTTGCGGACCATCTGGCCGATAGACCGCGAAACCATTGCCCAGTCTGTCCGCAAAACAGGCAGGGCTTTGATAGTTACTGAAGCACCGCAAAGTTTTGGCGCAGGGGCAGAATTGATTTCCATCATCACAGAGGAAGCTTTCCTTCATCTGGAAGCGCCCCCCACCAGGCTTACCGGTTTTGATACAGTAATTCCGCTGCCTTTGGGAGAGCATTTTTATATGATTACTCCTGAGCGGATTTTGTATGAGATTGAGAAATTAGTCTCATATTAAGAGGTGTAAAATGAAGTATCTGTTTAAATTTCCCGATATCGGAGAAGGCCTGACCGAAGGTAAAATCTTCAAGTGGTATGTGGAAAAAGGCCAGGATGTCAAGGCCGGTGACCCCTTGGTGGAGATGGAAACCGACAAGGTTGTGGCTGATATCCCTTCACCCAAAAGCGGGACTGTTATCAAGACCTATGGCAATATTGGCGACACCGTTCAGGTGGGAAGCGTAATTATAGAACTGGAGATTGCAGGCGTCGATGGTGAAGCTGCCCAAGCGGTTGCGCAGGAAAAACCTGCCGGGAAAACGGAACACCAGGTCGAGGAAAAGAACTTTGGTGTTGTGGGCACAATCGAATCTGCCGGAGAAGGTGCCTACCTGCCTTCATCCAATGAAGGTCTGCAGTCCATGCCTGAAACCGGCGCTCCTGCCCCGAGAAAAGTGTTATCTACCCCCGTGGCGCGTGCCATGGCAAAGGATAGAGGTCTGGATATCAACCAGATAAAAGGTACCGGTCCTGCCGGCAGAGTGACAAAAAAAGACGTAGAACAGCACCGGGGCGCAGGAGCAATCTTTGCAGCATCGCACAAAGCACCCCTGCCGGATTTCCACCCGACCACCCTGATAGAGGCAGTCCCCCTTACCCAGATGCGCAAAACCATAGCCAAAAATATGCTGCTCTCCAAGCAAAGCACTGCCCATATGTCTGTGATGGACGAGGTGGAAGTGGGTGAGTTGGTTGCCCTCCGGGACAAGTACAAGGCAAAATACGCGGAGCAGGGTATCAAGCTCAGCTACCTGCCTTTCATCATCAGGGCTGCAATCCTTTCCCTGAAGCTTCATCCCGTGCTCAATGCCGAACTTGATATGGAAAACGAGCAAATCGTGTATAAAAAGTATTACAACATCGGCATTGCAGTGGACACTCCCGAGGGCCTGATTGTACCAGTTATCAAGCATGCGGAAAGCAAAAGCGTTATAGAGCTTGCCAACGAGCTTGCCGACCTTTCCGCCAGGGCGCAGGAACGCAAGCTGACACTGGAAGAGCTCAGGACAGGCAGTTTTACCATCACCAGTTACGGTTCCATCGGCGGTTATTTTGGCGTGCCTGTCATCAATTATCCCCAGGTTGCGATTTTAGGCATCGGAAGACTCTCAGAGAAACCCATTGTCAGGGATGGACAGATAGTCATCGGCAAAATGCTGCCTATCTCGATGTCCGTGGACCACAGAATTGTGGACGGGGCTGAGGTTGCCAGGTTTATGAATGACTTTTTGGGTTTCCTGAAAGACCCCTTGACCATGTTCCTGGAATAGGAAAGGAGCCAGCATGAAATATGATGTTGTCATTATCGGGGCAGGACCTGCCGGATATGTAGCTGCCATCAGGGCGGGACAGGCAGGATTGAAAACTCTGGTCATTGAGAAGCGTTACACAGGCGGGATGTGCCTGAACTGGGGATGCATCCCCACCAAGGCCTTGCTCGAATCTGCCAAATTCTACCACAGGATAAAATCTGCCGCATCTTTTGGCGTCAATGGCATCAGGACAGAAGAGCTGTCCTTTGACTGGGAACAGGCAAGGCAACGTGCCATGTCCATCCGTGACCGTCTGGTCAAGGGTATCGAGTACCTGTGGAAAAAGCATGCGGTGCAGGTTATCACCGGTGAAGCAATCATCCATTCCGCGCATGAAGTGGAAGTCAACCGCCAGATTATAAACACTGAGCATGTGATTATCGCCACCGGCTCCAAACCTGAGCGCTTGACCATCGACACCAAAGTCCCGGTTTTTGAGCTGGAAGGAATGATGCAGATGCACAGCGTGCCTTCCCGTCCCCTGGTTTACGGCAATGGTCCGGTCGCATGGGAAATGTTCAATTTCTTTTCCCTCACAGACAGCCAGCCCGTTTGGCTCATTCCCCGGTCACCAGTCCTGCCCGGTCTCGACGATTATGCCAACGACTTTGTCCTCAAAAGAACGCGCAAGGAAAAGCAGAACGTCATCTACGACAAGCAGTGGACTTTGAAGGGTAAGACCCTCAGCGTCGGCGACAGTAAGTATGAAATAGACGGAATCGTGAATTGCAGCCTGCGTCAGGCCGTCTTGCCCCCCATGGATGAAACCCCTGTCCTGGAAGAGGGATTCATCAAAGTGGATGAGGATTTCCGCACTTCCATCGCGGATATTTATGCCATTGGCGATGTGAATGGCATCAGCAATCTGGCGCACGTGGCTTCCGCCCAGGGTTTATATGTGATAAACCGCATTCTGGGAGTACAGCCGGAACACCTGACCGGCATTTATCCCATCAATATTTATTCCGAACCCGAAATTGCCCAGGTGGGTAAAACCGAGCAGCAACTCAAAAAGAGCGGGATTGATTATCAGGTAAGCGAATACAACCTTCTGGCGAACGGCAAAGCTTTGATAGAAGGCAATGCGGAGGGTGTGCTGCGGGTGCTGTCCGAAACGAAATACAAGCAGGTCCTGGGTGTGCTGATTATTGCGCCCGATGCCACTGATATGATTGCCGAAGCCACCGCTATCATGGAGCTTGAGGGAACTGCCTACGAAATTGCCCACATCATCCATGCTCACCCCACCGTATCGGAAGTCTTTATGGAGGCGGGACTGGTGGCGATTGACCAGCCATTGCACAAGTAAGTGACAGTTTTATGACATTCCTCAGGGTAACCTATCCCCTGCCTGTACAGGTGTATTCACTGAAAGCACTGCTCCCTCGTACCGCTTTTTGACCCTCCTTATATCCACCTCAGCTCTCCCCTGCTTCAATGTCAATATCCTAACGATGTCCTGTCAGTATCCAGTCGGTATCCAGTCGGGTGAAATCCAACTGGATATTGACAGGATTCCGGCTGGATATTAAGTTGCAATTAGGAAGCGGGAATGCTTCACAAGGAGGAAGAATGAAGGTTCAATTTAAAAAAGGTCTGAGCGGATACTCCGGGACTTCGGATGGCGCTGTCTATTATTACCACCCCAGGCTGAAAAAATGTCTGGTGCGTGAATATGTGATTCCGCAGAACAAAGCCAATACTGACCGCACCAGGTCCATTATGGCAAACCTGAAGCTGCTGGAGCCCTCGGAGGCCTATAAAGCCGATTTCAGGAACTATCTCCTGGCTTACAATGCCGACAGGGTATTGGGGGAAAAACCACTGCTCGCCTGGACCAATGCCTTTATGAGGATGATGCACGCCCTGCAAAAGGCGATGTCTGGACAGGTTGACCTCAAAACCATCACACGGCAGCAGATATTTGACCAGAACCTGCCCTGCAAAACGCTGAAGGATGCCATAGAGTATGGCTTGCTGCCGGCTTTGAAAGGATATGGTCAATGGGATAACGAGATTTAGCACAGGGGAAGTTCGGCACCGCAACATTACTGTTACATCGCAACAATAACGATACAATAACGTTCATTGGTATAAACGCTATATTATCAATGGTTTAAGTCAATATACCCGGAAAAGCCGCAACAATTATGTTACATACGCAAAACTACGAATTCGGGCATACTATGTATAACTCTATTTTTAACAGTTACTTACAATAAGTTTGATGATTGGCACAGGAGTTGCGTTATGAATTTGCATCAATAACAGAATAGAGTGAGATTTAAAAATAAAGAATCTTAGGAGGTTCGAATGAAACCGAATTCACGTAACAAGCTAAACTTGCTGTTCGTACTGTTCATGTTTGTCATGTCCTTTACGGTATTGACGGCAGGAACCATCAGCGGTCTGGTGACAGATGAGCTGGAACAGCCCTTTGACCACGCTAATGTCCAGCTGCTGAGAACAAACCCCATGAATAATGGTGACTGGATTTACAGAAACACCATGACCAGCAATACCGGCACCTTTGTGTTTAACAATGTACCGGTAGGACAATACCGTGTGGCCGCAGTTGCACCGGATTACATGAGAACTTTTTACACTTCTCCCGACGGCCAAATCCTGGTGGTGGAAGTGGATGCTGATGACGAGGAAATAGTCGGTATCAATATTCAACTGATGCCTGTGAATGACCCTCCCCCGCCTAACATGACCGGAGTTACCGGCAGGGTTTTTAACCTTGACAATGAACCCTTAACCCGCGTCAGAGTCGGTATCGTAACCCTTGACAACCAGAACCAGCCCCTGCCCAATATCGGCACCCTGACGAACAACAATGGCTTTTATGCCATCCACAACCTTCTGCCCGGTGCCTACAAAACCTGCGTGATTGACCTGGACATGGCAATCGTTGCCTGGTCAGATGAGTTCACCATAGTTGCAGGTTCTGTTACAGATAGTGTCAATATAATCGCAGACCTTGAACCCCCTGTATGCGAATTTGGCGCAGTATCCGGACACGTAATCGGCGCGCAGGTCCAGCCCGGCCAGATGATACCGGTCGGCCTGGTCGCTCTGGATGACCTTGATACGGTGCTTCCCGGTTTAATCGGACATGCCGGACATATGGGCTATTACATGATAGGCGGCGTCCCTGCCGGAGATTACAAGGCATGCGTTATCGGACCCAATATGACTCCCGTGGCATATTCAGAAGCTTTCACTGTGGTGGTCGGCCAGATGACCCAGAATGTTGACATCATAGTCGGAACCATTGTCGGTTTCAGCGTTTCCGGTACAGTATATAATGCGGACAATGAACCGGTCCAGCAGGGTGTGGTCGTGCTGCGCTCTGCCCAGAACAACATGCCTCCCAATATGAACCACATGTCACGTTCAGTCCATCTTAACGCAAACGGAACCTACCTTTTCACCAACGTTCCCGAAGGTGAATACATACTTTCAGTTTGGACCATGATGACTCCGGTGGTGTACTATCCTTCCACCTTTGATATTCAGCAGGCAGTTCCCATAAATGTAGTGGATGCTGACCTTGCCGGTCTTGACATCACTATCCCTGTGGTACAGAATTACGTAATCAGCGGTTATGTGCTGGATGCCATTACTGAAGCGCCCATTGCAGGCATCAGGGTCAAGACAGACAGAATGGGATTCCATCATTTCCCGATTCATGACCCGATGTTTAACAATGAATTTTCTGCTTTGACCGATGCAACGGGCTTTTACAGCTTCAGCGCACCGGTGGGCAGATACACTGTGGTAGCCATTGACACCACCCATGTATATCGTCACCAGTTCTATTACCATGCCAACAATCCTTTCAGCGCCACAATCATCTTCCTTGACCATGATTATACTGACATTGATTTTGACCTGATTCCGCATTGCGATTCCCTGCAATACAGCATCAGCGGTGTAATCACTGAAAACGGAGAACCCATAACATATCCTGTCAGAGTAGTGGCAGTTTCCAGTGACGAGGATTGGGAAGAATCAACCATAACCAATCCCGGCGGAAGCTATACCATCAATCACCTGCTTCCCGGCAGCTACTTTGTGGTGGCATATTCCCTGTACACGCCTCCTATGTATTACAACAACCAGCTTACCTGGGACGATGCTGATGTGGTAGTGGTTGACGGACAGATTACAGGAATTAACTTTGATCTGGTAAGTACGGATGTGGATGGTCCCAATAGCCTGAACGGACAGATATCCAATAATAACGGCGCTATAATTGACAATGCAATGGTATTGCTGACCAATTCCCAAAACCAGATAATCGGATTTTCCAGAACCGATGAAACCGGAAGCTATGCCATCGCAAACGTACCCACCGACAGTTACACAATAATTGCCACCAAAATCGGGTACGCTACTGTGACACAACAGGTTTCACTGAACGGAACCCAGATAGCAGATTTCGTCCTGCAGGCACCCACTTCAAACGATGACTCGGTCATTCCGGCCATCCCTGCAATGATTACCAACTATCCCAATCCGTTCAATCCCAACACCAACATCCTGTTCACTGCTCCCAAAGATTCACATGTCAGTGTGAAGATATACAATGTAAGGGGCCAGTGCATCAAAAACTTGCTGAATGACAACCTGAAAGCAGGCAGCCACTCCCTGACCTGGGACGGCACTGATAATAAGGGTAATAAGGTTTCCAGCGGCATCTATATGGTTAAGCTGCAAGGAAACGGATTTTACCAGAACCGCAAAATGACATTGATGAAATAAATCTCTCTCGTCTGTAACTCCTTCTTTCTGATTAACACTCGGAAGAAGGAGTTTTTTTATATTGACACTTTATGAACTGCAGAATAAACATAGCGAAGTACATAAATGAAATGTTCGGATGTAACAAATATGAAACTAACCGAAGAGCTCATCAGTAAAGCGAAGACCCTGTCAATACTGAAACAGGGACCTATAGCTGTAACATCTTTGATACAATTGGATAATGATACCAGATACATCATCAAGAAGTTTGATAGTGACAGAACGGCTGAAGCAAGGACCGAATACCTCTATCTGCAAACAGCACAAACAGATTATGTGGTCAAAGCCGTGGCATATCTTGCTGCTGAACAGCCGGTCATTGTACTGGACTACATAGAGGGGCAGACTCTTACAAAGCATTCCTACGCAGAGTGGAAAGACTATGAGATTTGCCTGGCACGGCTTGCCCGCACAATATCCATTCTGCATTCGCGGGGTATCTGCCTGAACGACATCAAACCGGAAAACCTGGTCATCAAAGATGGCATTGCATATATAACTGACCTGGGACTGGCGACAGCTAACCTTTTCTTTGAGGGAAGTTTCCGGGGCACACCATCCTACGCAGCCCCGGAAAAGTTTCTCCGCTTTTCCAACAGCTTTGCTTCAGATATGTTCTCACTGGGTATGGTGCTATTCTATTGCAAGCACAACCAGACTGTGATGGATTTGGTGGGCAGTGAGGAATTCCAGAAGATTATAGCCAAAGAAGAGCTTTGGCAAAAGCAACTGGAACTGCTGGAAGACAACGAGCTTATTTTATCGCTGCTCAGCTACAATCCTGCCAACAGGCCCAAAGCCCATGATCTTGCCGTCAGGCTTGCTGAGAATCACGGGTTGAAACTCGACGCTATTGACCAATCCTTCATTGAAAGTTATGTTTTCAAACCCCAGTATGCAGCCGTGGAAAGATTATGGAAAAAAAAGAACCTTACCATAGACTACTCCGATGAACCCCAGATTATTGAGAATCTACTGTCACTGTGGGCAGAAGCCAAAGGAAAGAAGCTTCTGATATTGGATGAAAGCTTGTTTGTCTCGCAGCCGGATGTCTTCTTCAAGTCATTTCCCATCGGCTACAGGGATATCAACGCTTATCAGACACATTTCACAGAATGGCTGCAGGAACAGCCGATAGCAGTGTTACTAAGAAGAAACAAGCAACTGGACCCCACCAGTTTCTTTGACGACATTAAAGCGAAGACAGATGCCATGCAAATCTGGATTGGCACAGAAAGCGAATTGAAAGAAGTCAGTAACGCAGAGATTTCTGATATAGCAGCAAAACTGCCCATCAGACAGACAGACCAAGGCAAGCTGAAACAACGGCTGAAACAGGCTAAACCCTTTTATGTCAGATTGTTGCTCATAGAATTGATTAAGAGTAAGATAACCGCATTGCCGGATAATGAATTGACCCGCTTCCTGTCATGGATGCAGATATCCCTACCGCTTGTCCTGGTGGAAAAAACCTGGGAAAACTGGTATCAACTGGTTCAGGATGGAATGCTGAACCGCAAGATTATCATAGACAACAACGTAATCCGGACAGACACACACAGCACAACTGCCGATGCCCCGGATATGGCTCTGGTGGAAAGGATTATTGGTCTTTCAGTCAAAACAGGATTCAATAACATCACCGGAGACATTTATTATCAAATCGAAGAACCGGACAAAGCACTGGAATTCTGGACAAGTTATGTGGATGACCTGATAAAGAAGGAATACTTTCTGTCAGCTTATGAATTCACCCGGCAGCTCAGGAAAAAAGTGAAAAGCTTTCCCTTTGAACTACAAAAAAAGGAAGCATTCCTGGCAAGGATCTGCGGACATTTTGAACTCTCAAACAAGATGTATGAAAAACTGATTTCGCAAAGCGAAGGCATTATGAAAGCTGTCCTGTCGGTCGACCAGGCAATCGTTTTACAGGCATTGAAACGTTTTAATGAAGCAATTGATTTGTATAAGAACGCCATTGACCTGTTCAGGCTGCATAAAGACCAGAAAAGCCTGTTTAGGGCTATGAACAACCTGGGGGTAGTGTATTTCGGTTTACAGCGCTATACTGATGCGGAACAGCTCTTTTACGACGTGCTGGAAGAGGCTAAACAGAACAATAATATACAGTTTGAGGCTATCTCATATCTAAACCTCAGCGATATCCAACTCAAGCGGGGCGAGTGGAAAAGAGTGCTGTATTACACAGACAAGGCAATATCCATTACCTTCAGTAATCAGAAGTGGAATCTATATTCAAACGGAAATGTTATCAAATCCAGGGCTCTTTTTGCCTTGGGCAATTTTGATGAAGCTATCAAAATCCTGAATGAATTGAAGGACAATCCCAAGATAAGAGAGAACCTGCTGCAGTATCAGGAAATCCTGGCTTGGCTGCTGTATTTCCTGACAGTAACCAATCGGGAAAAAGCCTTTGAATTGGCAGATAATACAGGACTAAATGATGTTTCGCTGCATGAAATCCTCAAACGGGAGCTTTTCTTTAACAACTTCTCACGCAAGCGTTACCTGAAAGCCAACAGCTATCTGCAGGATGTATCTGAAACGGCTATTCTGAAAGCCTTCTTCAATTCTGATATTGAATATATCATTGAGAGACTGAATGAAATCCGCAATCAGTCAGAAATTGACCTTTACCTATATTACCTCACTCAGTTCATAATGATATTTCCAGACCTTGCGTATTCCAGACTATCAGATAGCATCCAGGAAGCGCAGAGTTTGTACACATACAAACCTGTAAACTTCCTGGCAGAGCATTACGGCATACAAAGCAGGCAGGCAGTTTTCTGGTCAGACATCATTGTAGGTATAGGTGTCGCGGAAAGCATGGAAAGCCTGATGGAACTGGCTTTGAATGTAATGCGTAAAATCGCGAAAACCGATAAGTATGTTTATGTGGAGACCCATCCGTCCGGATTCAAGCCGGTGAGGGCAATAAACGCAGGCGGGAATACTATCGGAATTGACAAACTTTTGCTCAGCGAGACGGTGTTTCACCATGTCGCAAAAGCAGAAGGATACTTTTACCTGTCCCCCGTCACTCAGCACATAGTCAGTGAAGGGCATTCCAGCCTTTTGGGATTGGGCATTACTACGGTTGCCGGTTTCACTGTTACGAAAAACGGCAGCACGCAGGGTATATTCTATTGCGATTCATCCCAGGAACTGACCATTGACGACAACCAGCATGCAATGTTTAAAATCCTCGCCAACCTCATTCAGAACAAAGTTGAAAACCTCAATGCCCGGGATGACCGGAACAACAGACCTGACTGCGCTGAGCCAGAAGACATGGAAGGGACTTCTGAAACCATAATCGGTAAAAGCAGCGCTATGCTGGATGTGCTTTACAAGATTTCCCTGGTGGGTGGACACAATGTAAACGTATTGATTACAGGCCCCACCGGTAGTGGCAAAGAGCTGGTCGCCAGGGAAATACACAGGAAGTACAATACCTCGTTCCAAAACAGTGTGAGATCTCCCTTCATTGCAGTTAACTGCGCAGCTATTCCCGAGTCTCTGCTTGAGTCAGAGCTATTCGGGTATAAAAAGGGCGCTTTCACGGGAGCGACCGGAGATAAGAAGGGCAAGCTGCTTGCCGCTGATAACGGCACGATTTTTCTGGATGAAATAGGTGAAATGCCCATACTTCTACAGTCCAAGCTGCTCAGAGTTATCCAGGAAAGGGTTATCACGCCATTGGGCAGTGAACAGGACATTCCTGTCAATGTCAGAATCATTGCAGCGTCCAACCAGAACCTTGAGGAAATGGTCTCGAGAAACCAGTTCCGCGCCGATTTGTTTTACCGTCTGAAGGTTATGACTATAGAGTTGCCGTCTCTAGCTGAACGCAAAGAGGATATCCCCATGCTTGCCATATCCTTTATGAAGAAGTTCAATGAAAAGTTCCGGAAGAAAGTCATCGGATTCCACCCCGAAGCAATCCGATACCTGCAAAACAGGGAATGGAAAGGCAACGTCCGCGAACTGGAGAACGAGATGGAAAGAGCCCTGCTGCTGTGCAACGGTGAATACCTGACATTAGAGGATTTCAATGCAGAAGCGGATACTGCAGCGGGTTCCATCTTCCGCAATCTGCCTATGCAATGGTCGCAATTCAAAGATTACAAAAAGCGGATAGAGGACGAACTGGACAAACGCTACATCAAACTGCTGCTGGATGAAACCAATGACAACATCGCAGCTGCCAGCAAGCTGGGCAAGCTCGACCGGATGCAGATTTACAGGCTGCTGAAAAAGAAACCCGACTGATTAATCCTGATACAGGAAGCGCTTGATTTTCTGGGTAGGAGTCTTTTCGAAAGGTTCTTTCTGCTCTATCATCTTATGCACGGCAGAAAAAGCCGACACATTCCGGTTTACGGTTGACCTGATACTATCCAAAAGGCTCTTGATTTCTTTCTCAACCACAGAATTGCTCATTTTGTCCATCCCCATGGTTCTTTCCAAGAATTCATAATTCAGAAACACCCTGGCAACAATCTTGCCCTGGGATTCATAGACCATGGACTCCAGGACGCACTCCTGCTCGTTTATCACAGCTTCAATCTCTTCAGGATAGATGTTTTCTCCGCTGGGACCAACGATAACGTTCTTGATTCTGCCTTTGATGTAGAGGTAGTTGTTCTTTTTAAGTATTCCCAAGTCGCCTGTTTTGAACCAGCCATCAGGTGTCAAAGCCTGCTCGGTGCGTTCCTTGTCCCTGTAATAACCTTTCATCACCGTAGCGCCACGAACCTGAATTTCGCCTTCACCGGTCTTACGGTCGGGATTATCAATCCGCACTTCAATGCCGGGAATAGTAATACCTGTTGCCCGGAACTTCACTTTGGCAGGACTGCTGCCGGCTATCAGGGGCGAAGTCTCTGTGAGACCATACCCTATGGCATAAGGGAAACCGGCTTCCAGCAGGAATCTCTCCACTTCTGCCGATAAAAGCGCTCCACCGATTCCGAAGAAGTGAATCTTGCCTCCAAAGGTTTTCATCAGCTTTTTCCCTGCCACTTTATGCAGCAGTTTACGGGTCGGCGGCAGTTTATAGAGCTCCCTGAAGACGAGGTTTCCTGTGAGCTGAGGATGAACCTGCAGTTTAAAAATCTTCTCAATCACCAGAGGAACGGATAGTATCATAGTGGGCTGGATTTTCTGCATGGCAGGCACCAAAACCTTGGCTGTAGGCGGTTTATCAAGATAATAGACACAAGCTCCCGTCATCATGGGAATTATGAAACCGATGGTACACTCATAGGTATGCGATAGCGGCAGGATGGATATCAGCCGGTCATGCTCATCAACTCTCTGGATATGGGTAATGGTAATATATGCGTCATAGACCAGGTTTTTGTGGGTAAGCATCACACCCTTGGAATTGCCTGTAGTGCCGGAAGTGTAGATTATGGCGGCAATATCGTCTTCGCCCACTTCTGACTTAATCAGTCCGATTGCCTGCATGGCTTTGGTTTTCAGCAGGTTAAAACTCTTTTTACCTTCCTCAATAAAGTCCTTGAGACTGTCTTTGGGTATTTCGGTCTTAATCGGCTTAAAGCTTTCTATCATTACCATCATAGGCCTGTTTTCAAAGTCCGCATAACCGATTTTATCATACATGTTTCCCGAAACAAAGACCATCTTGGACCCGGAATGCTTGATTATCTGCAGAATCTCATTGTTGTGAAAGTCAGTCAGAATAGGCACTACGATTGCGCCCATGCTGGTAATTGCCAGATAGGCAATCCCCCATTGCGGCATGTTCTGGCTCAGGATGGCTACTTTATCGCCTTTGCCGATTCCTTCTGACTGCATGAATTCTATTAGTTCCTGGACATGGAATCTGATATCGGCATAGGTGAGCGGCTGCTCGTCAACCATTGATAAAGCTGGTTTATGGGGAAATGCATTGCAGGTGGCATTTATCATCTCTCCCAGAGTGTAAGTTCTTAAAGGTTCCATATTTAACTCCTTAATGTAAATTACATTCACTTCCCTTATCAGTCAAGATAAATAACCCCGCCTGTGTTGCCCCCCACAAACCTGTCCAAAAGAGATTGACAAAAACCTGCCGCAAAAAACTTATTGCCTTTGTGATAAAAACTACCATATTATATACTTGGAGGTAATTATGAATCGGATGATTTTAATAATGCTAACCTTGACTATGCTGTTCACGCTTGCCTGCGGGCCCAGTGTCAAAGTTCAGCGCACCAGCCCGGATGAAGTGACTGACCTGAGCGGACGTTGGAATGATACAGATGCCAATCTCGTTGCCGCTGAGATGATAAAGGACGTCGTGAACCGGCCCTGGTATGACGAATTCCTGAAAAAATACCAGCGCAATCCCGTTATCATCGTCGGAACTGTCAGAAACCTCAGCTCTGAGCATATCGAAACTGAGACTTTTATCAAAGATATGGAGCGCGAGCTTATCAACAGCGGCAGGGTAAAATTTGTCGCTTCCAAAGGTGAGAGACTGGAAATCCGTGAAGAGAAGCTGGACCAGCAGACTTATGCTTCCGCTGAGACAGCCAAGAAACTGGCGATGGAAACAGGGGCGGATTTCGTGCTCCAGGGCAGCATCAAAACCATCATAGACAAAGTTGACAATGTCACTGCCAAGTATTACCAGACAGACCTGCAGCTTATCAATCTGGAAAGCAGCGAGAAAGCCTGGATAGGCACCAACAAAATCAAGAAAATAGTCACCCGCAGCAAGCTCGGCGGCTAATCATATCCAGTTTGTCATTCCTGTCCTGCAAACATGAAATGCAGGATTGTTAACCGGCAGGACAGGATTGGCTTTTTATCAATAAAAGTTCTTAACCCTCAAAGGAATACAGGTAATGATTGTGCTTAGAACCATAGCGTCTCTGATCATCATCAGCGTTGTCCTTGTCCTGTCCGGGTGCGCCAGCCTGGCGACCAAAACTTCCCATTACCGGGGGACTCAGGAGCTTATCGCCAAGCGCGATATCCCCGCCGTCATCAGGAAACTGGAAACCAAAAAGTCACGCAATTACGCTAAAAAAGACCGTGTCCTGCAATACCTGGACCTTGGTCTTCTCTACCATTACCAGGGCGATTATGTAAAGAGCAACCTGCTGCTGGAAAAAGCCGAGCAGGCAATGGAAGAGCTCTACACCAAAAGCGTCTCCAAAGCAGCCATCTCAGTTTTGCTAAACGACAATGCCCTGGATTATTTCGGCGAGGATTATGAGGATATCTATACCAATGTCTTCAAAGCCCTGAATTACCTGCATCAGGACAATTTTGACGCCGCCTTTGTGGAAATCCGCCGCATCAACCTCAAGCTCAGTGTTCTGGAAGACAAGCACGGCAAGATGGCTGACACCATTAATACTTCCAAAGACGCCAAAGCCAAAGCTGCGGCAGGCTCAAACAAGTTTATCAATTCTGCCCTGGGACGTTACCTCAGCCTGATAATCTACAAGCAGGAAGGCAAATATGACGATGTCAGGATAGACCTGCAGAAAATCCGCGAAGCCTTTGATACCCAGCCGGATATCTACCCCTTTAGCCCTCCCGCCTTACCGGATTCCCTGCTGATGACTCCCGAGCCGGTATTGCACGTGGTGTCCCTTATCGGCACTTCCCCTTACAAAAGGGATAAGGAACTCCACATCGCCACAGGCGGGGACATGCTGACCATCGCGGCTGTGGATGAGGAATTGGACATCGCTCCCATCTTCTGGCCCGGAATCAGTTCCGGTTACTACTTCAAGTTTTCCCTTCCCTACATTGTAAATGACCCTTCCGCCGTCGGTCAGGTCAAGGTCCGCATCAATGGAGAAGCCCATGAGCTGGTAAAGCTGGAAGACATCGGCAAAGTTGCCTCTCAGACCTTTAAAGTCAGGGAACCCATCATCTACCTGAAAAGCATCACCAGGTCTGTCGTCAAAGGCATCGGCGCGGAGCTTGCCAAAAAGGAAATGAAGAAGCAGAATCCCGGTCTTGCCGGCTCTCTGATGTCCCTGGCAACGGACGTTGCGGTTTATGCCTCTGAAAATGCCGATTTGCGCACCAGCCGTTTCTTCCCCAATGCCGTGCTGGTGGCGGATATCCCCCTCTCACCCGGCACCTATGACATTTCTGTGGAATACTATGACCACCGCGGTTATCTGCTCTATCAGGATAACAAAGGCACCGTCAGCATCAGCGATAAATCCCTCAATTTCCTGGAAAGCTGGCATCTGCAGTAATACCTAAAACATCCCTGCTTTCTCAGAAAACTTCATTTTGATGGTTCCTGACTTCATCCACTGAGCCGTTACACTCCTTGCTACCCCCCTGCCATCCACCTGACATCCACCTGGGCTTACCCCAGGAGGACCCCAGGTGGACCCCACGTGGCAAGCAAGCGCACATATAGTTATAATTCATAATCTTCTTACTGCCTCCCTGCACAAATCAAACGACCCGGGAGGGAAAATCCGCGGACAATCAAGGGATTTCAGTCCGCTGATTACCCGATGATTCTCTCTCTCCAAAGCCCTGTTTTGTTAAGGAAGGACAAGGGAGGGATAGGTACTTTGGCACAGCGTATCAATGTCCGTGCGAAAATACTGGTTATGGATACACTGCCAGTCCGGCAGGATGCAAAAATGTAACCCCGTACGCAAGTGCGGGGTAGAGAGACCCAACCCAGACCAGTCCGGCAGGACGGCACAAGTAACCCTCTGAGGGCAAGGAATATCTTGACAGGCAGGTTTGCCTGTATTTGCTTGATGCAAGAGAAGAAAGCGCAGACCTTGCGAAGCTGGATAACACCAAACTTCTCAGAAAGGCGGAAATAAGATGCGACGTATTTCATTAGCTATCATAATTCTACTGCTTGCCATATCGTATGGTTATGCTGAAACTAATACTGCAGGAGAGACAGAACATACAGCGAAAGTTCGTCAGTTGGATCAGTTAGCTGAGAAATTCAAAGCAGAGACTGGATTTAGGGGAGAGATTAGCTTACATACAGAGAAGATGTGCTTAGGCGTTTATGAGGGCAAGTTTGCCGATATCCAGATAACGGCGGATGCTGATACGGCTTCTTTCAGAGCAGTATTTGAGTTGATACTTGATAAAGTCCTGCCCTATACTTTTGCAAAACGTGAACACCTGACAAGAGCAAAGATATCAAAGGATACGGGATATGTAAGAGCCGTGTATATCCAACAGGTCAATGGTTATCGAGTCGAGGGAACAGGTAAGCTGACAATTGTTTATGAGGTAGGGCGCAATAGGTTTCGAATCAGTAACGGGACTGTGGAATTGCCAGCAGAACCCTTAGGAGAAATAATAACAGAAGCTGAAGCTTATCAGATGGCGTTCAACCTATATAAGCAAACTGTATCGTATGATGACAAATATCTCGTAACAAGTAAGAAAGTTATCGCTTACAAATCAAGAACGATAGATGGGATATCACAGCCATACCGTCTTTGCTGGAGGATTAGCTTTCCTTATATTAGTTATTATGTTGATGCCATAACAAAGGAGATATTTTCTCAGAAAAACATAGTACTAAATCAGCAAGAATGAGCTTCCGGAAAGGTTGATTTTCACAGTTTTGCCACTATGTTGAGTTATCTGGTTTTGACGTCGACATCCTGCACATACACACCAGACAAAGTATCACCTTCTCTGCCTGCCCAGATTAGGAATAAACTATATAGTCAGAGAAATAGCGAAGCGATAGGGCAAAGTCCGGATTATCTGCTTGACAAATGGCGCATTTTATAATCTTAGTAATAAAAAAAACTCAGACAGACAGGGAGATTTACATGCCTATTACAAAACTGGAACAGATTATTGAAGTTCTCAAGGAACGCCCCAAGAAAAGAATGGCAGCCGCCTGGGCAAATGACGCCCACACCATCGCCGCAGCTTATGAAGCTGTGAAAATCGGCATCATCGACGGAATCCTGGTCGGCGACAAAGCCGTGATTGAAAAGACCTGCCAGGACCACAATATAGACAGCAGCGTTTTCACCATTATCCATGCCGACACAGATATTAAAGCAGCCACCAAGGCAGTTGATATCATAAACAAAGGCGAAGCAGACTTCCTGATGAAGGGTCTGGTCACGTCTGACAAATACATGAAAGCCATTTTGCACAAAGAAACCGGGCTGATGAATCCCGGCGCTATCCTGAGCCATGTTACTGTGATAGAAGCCCCGAATTACCATAAACTTTTGATTGTCGGCGACGTGGCTATCATTCCGCTGCCGGACCTCAGCCAGAAAATCGCCATCACCAACTATGTAATCAAGACAGCCCAGATTCTGGGGATAGAAACTCCCAAGGTCGGTATCCTGGCAATCTCAGAACAGGTGCTTCCCAAGGTTGCTTCCTGCGTGGATGCGGCTTTAATCGTCAAAATGGCTCAGCGTGGCCAGATTAAAGGCGGTATGGTGGAAGGACCACTTGCCATGGACCTTATCGTGGACAAAGAAAGCGCGGAAATCAAAGGCGTGAAAAGCGAAGTCTGCGGTGATGCCGACTGTATCGTCTTCCCCAATATTGAATCCGGTAACGTATTCTACAAGACCCAGACCAAGATGTGCGGAGCGGAACTCGCAGCCATCGTGATGGGCGCCAGGGTGCCCTGCGCGCTTTCTTCACGCGGCGACAGCGAAAAGACCAAGCTCTATTCCATCGCTCTGGCAGCAATGCTGGCCTGAATTTATGAGCATTGCCATAGCATCTGACCATGCCGGCTTCTGCCTGAAGGAAGACATCAAGCAGGCCTTCCCGGAGATTGAGTGGAAGGACTTCGGTGCCTACAGTGTAGATTCCATGGATTATCCCGATAGCGGAAAACCGGCTGCAAAAGCTGTTGCAGACGGCGAGTGCGAAAAGGGCATCCTGATTTGCGGCAGCGGTATCGGTATGAGCATTGTAGCCAACCGGGTCAAAGGCATCCGGGCTGCGCTGTGCAACACGCCGGAAATCGCCAGATTGTCCAGGCAGCACAATGATGCAAACGTCCTGGTGCTGGCAGGCAGGTTTACGCCGGTTCCCCTGGCTTTGGAAATCGTCAAAACCTGGCTGGAAACACCTTTTGAATGCGGCAGACACCTGAATCGTATCGATAAAATTGATATTTGATATTTCCACACACAGAGGCACAGAGAGAAAAGAGAGATATTAGATATGGATATTAATGCACTTACTGCAGAAGTTATCGGCTGTGCCATAGAAGTTCACAAGGTTTGCGGTCCCGGTCTTCTGGAAAATGTCTATAAACAATGTCTTATCTTTGAGCTTCAAAAAGCTGGGCATGAAGTAGAAGCAGAAAAGCCGGTAAAGTTTACTTACAAGGACTCAGGGATAGACCTGGAATATAAGATTGATATTTTGGTTGACAAATTGGTAATTATCGAACTTAAAAGCGTCAGTGCTCTCAACAGCTGACACGGAGCACAGTTGCTGACCTACATGAGGTTAAGCGGAATCAAAACAGGACTTTTGATTAACTTCAATGTGCCTGTTCTCAAAGAAGGAATACAGAGATTTGTTTTATAGATTTAAGACTCTCTTTTCTCTGTGACTCTGTGTGTAGAATAAAAATAAAGAAAATAGAGGTTCATAATGGAACACATTAGAAAGAATGACCCCGAACTTTATGCTTTCATGCATAAGGAACTGAAGCGGGAGCAGGAAAACCTGGAGCTGATTGCCAGCGAGAACTTTACCTCCCTGGCAGTACTGGAAGCTCAGGGTTCCGTGCTGACCAATAAGTATGCGGAAGGCTATCCCTACCGCTGGGACAAGGAAACCGGAAAGCTGGATTACAGCCAGTACGGACGCTATTATGGCGGCTGTGAATACATCGACGAAGTGGAACGCCTTGCCATTGAAAGAGCTAAAGAGCTGTTTGGCGCGGAGCATGCCAACGTGCAGCCCCATGCCGGTTCACAGGCAAACATGGCAGCGTATTTTACCCTCTGCAAACCCGGAGACACTGTCCTGTCGCTGGAACTGGCACATGGCGGACACCTGACCCACGGACACCCGCTCAGCTTTTCAGGAATGCTGTATAACATCATCCATTACAACGTAACCAAAGAAACCGAGCAGTTTGATTATAACGAGCTGTACGAAATGGCAATGAAGCACAAGCCGGTGATGATTCTGGCAGGAGCGAGCGCTTATCCACGCTCAATGGACTTTGAAAAATTCAGGGAAATTGCCGATGCCTGCGGTGCCAAACTGCTGGTGGACATGGCGCACATTGCCGGTCTGGTGGCAGCCGGGTTGCACATGAACCCGGTTCCTTATGCCGATATCGTGACCAGCACCACCCACAAGACCCTGCGCGGTCCCCGTTCAGGTCTCATTTTGTGCAAAGAGCAGTATGCCAGGGAAGTGGACGGCAAGGTTTTCCCGGGATTGCAGGGCGGACCGCTGGAACATATCATCGCCGCCAAAGCGGTGGCTTTCAGGGAAGCTATGCAGCCGGAATTCAAGACATACCAGCAACAGGTTATCAACAATGCCCAAGCACTGGCTAAAGGGCTCACAGAAAACAGCTTTAACCTCGTTTCCGGCGGAACAGACACCCATCTGATGCTGATAAACCTCGGCACCAAGGAAAGTGGCGGACCCAGCGGCAAGAAAATGGAAGAAGCGCTTGACCTGGCAGGTATCACTGCCAATAAAAACACAGTCCCCTTTGACACCCGCTCTCCTTTCATCGCTTCCGGTATCCGGTTGGGAACCCCCTCCGTCACCACCCGTGGCATGAAGGAAGGCGAGATGAAGACCATTGCGGGCTTTATCCGCAAGGTTGCCGACAACGCCAAAAATGAAGAAGTCCTGGCTTCCGTCAAGAAAGAGGTCAGAGAACTTACAGCTAAGTTCCCGCTTTATCCTGAACTGGGATAAACGATATCTTGTAAGATATAAAAAGCACCGCAGATGATGCGGTGCTTTTTGCTTTCCATGCAGGGCTCTTTTTGCTGGTAAGCTTCCCTATTCCAAACTCTTGTCCGCCTGCCATTGCCGGGTTATCCTGCCTAACCGGCTCCCTGTTCGCTGACTATAGTTCCGGCATAGTAACCCGCTAAAATGCCTTAATCTATCGGGAAGGTATCCTGCATTTATTCCTGATGTTTTATGCAGAGGGAATCAGGGTATGGAACCCCGTGCAAGGAAATCTGAATAAATACTTGACTGTTTGCTTAATGGCTCATATTTTGAAACAAGTATGAATTTTCTAATAAAGTCAAGACAACCAGGACAAGGATGTATCCGATGAAAAGATGGATGTTGCTCTTTGTACTAATGAGCTTATTTGCATTTCTGGGAGCTCAGAAGTTTATCCAGACGATTGATATCAGCCATGATAATCCGATTGTTACCAGGATGGTTTTAACCCTATCCGAAAAGGCAGAATGGACTTATACGCTGGATACGAAGGCACATCAGGTGAAGCTGATTGTTTATGGCAGTGATGTGGGTAATCCGATTGTTACCGGTCTGGATAAAAACAACCTGATTACCAATCTCGAACTCAAAAAAATCCAGGGAAATGCGAACGTAATCCTCACTCTGGACGGTTCATTCCTGATAGAAAAATCATCACTCACAGACCCCTATCGCATAGTGCTGGACCTCTTTAAATTCAAGAGGTCATATACATACGAAGAATCTCTCGCTGAAGCGGATTTTTATACCAAGGTAGGTAAGTTTACCGAAGCAAACAAGCAGTATACCAAGATTACCAAGGATTTCCCTCAAAACCTCGATGTTTATTACTATTGGGGACAGATGCTGATTCAACAAGGCATGAAAGATGCTGCCATAGAGAAGCTTAACGCTGTTCCTCAGGGTTCTTCACTGTTCCAGCCGGCGCAAAAAAGCCTGGCAATACTGGAGGGAAGGGAAACGGCTCCAGCGGTGGAAGTGCCGGACGCTAATGCAGGACAGGATTCTCTGGCTCGCAAAACCGCTGCAGATTCTGTAGTTTTACCTCCCTTGAGAAAAAGAACCATCGGAAGCAGTTTTAACATCTTTAACCCCGGGAATTTTATCAATATAGCCAAGCTTAACGTTGCCATCAGCAGGGCAACCCATGACCTGGCAAGACTCCCGGTCTGGTTCTGGGTGATTTTTGTTGTCGTCCTGGTGATTATAACTTTGGTCATTATTGATGTAATCCGGTTCAGAAAAGAAAGACCGGGGCAATTTAAGCGCAAGAGAGTAAAAGCTGATAACTCCACAAAACAGATAATGGTAAATAAACTGCTCATTGACGGCTGGAAAGCACCTGAGATAGCCAGGGAACTTTTGATGTCAGACAGAGAGGCCAAACTATACATTAAGCTTGGAAAGAAAATTGACGCTAAGAGCCGTAAGAATTAGCCATAACCGCAAGTCCCTGTTTTTTACTGTCATAGCTTTTTGTTTTGTCTGCACGACCCTGAACGGCATAGCTTTTTCAGCTTTTGTCCCGGAACTTTCCTACACACCCTATGCTTCAATAATTGCAGATAATTACACCCAACCGGAAGCCAGGGAATTGCCAGCAATTCAGGACTCCATCTGGTGGGAAATCCCCGTCCGCAACTGGGACACATTCAAGCGTTTTAACAGAAGTCTTTGGTCACCATATACTGATGATAATGCCATCTTTCGTTACAGGTATAAGAATCAGGGATTGGATTTTTACAACCGCTCCAATTTCCTAATGGGATATGATGGCACCTTCTTTCCGGGAAAGCAGTATAACCTTTTCTACATTGGATTCAATCAACAGGCCTGGTTGAACAGGGAATGGTCATTTCACTCCCAGTTTACCTACAATTCTCTGCGGGGTGATTCTGTCAGAATGGCAGCCAGTCCGATGCTTGATTCTTTCAGGAAATACTATGGGCGTCACTTTGAATTTGGCAATGTCACAGCCGGAATAAACTACGAAAACAACATCATAAAAGCATCCATGGGCAGGGGCCGTCTCAATATGGGCAACAGCATCACAGGAAGCATCCTGCTGAATGACAGGGTCAATGATTACGCTTTCCTGACCGCCGAGTTCCAGGTGGGCAATTTTGTTGTCTCTTTGCTGAATGCTCAACTGGTGGCAGATAGCACTCTGGCAATTTATGAAAACTCCGCTTTAAATAAAAAAAACTACCCGAATAAGTACTTCGTAGCACACCAGTTTACCTGGCTGCCGGTCCCTCAGGTTGCTCTTTTTGCAGGTGAAACCCTGGTTTACGGCAATACTTCTTTTAACTTGAATTACCTGCTCCCCCAAGCTTACCATCGGGTACTTGCAGACAGTGACCATGACAGGGACAATGCCACTATGTACGCAGGTTTTGAATGGACGCTAAGAGAAAAGTGGCTGTTTTATTTCACATATATGATGGATGAGTTTCGTCCGGAGAAAATGCTGCATGACTGGTGGGGCAACAAATATGCCTATCAGGGCGGGGTTTCTTATCAGCTGCCTCTGGAGATTGTAATCGATAAACCGCTCCGGACCACTGTGGAATTCACTGCTGTAAGACCCTGGACTTATACGCATTACCTGATGTACGACAAATATACTCATGATAACCGTTGCCTGGGTTTCCCCTACGGAGCTAACCTGCTGCATTACGCTGCAAAGCTGGAAGTACCACTCCCCTGGGATTGCAGTTACAGCGGATATACTTCATTCATGAGACAGGGGATAGACCCTGTGGAAGGTCAAGACAGCGTAGGAAGCAGCTGTTTAACCAATTCTGATACCTGGATAGAAACATCTTATCATGACCGCGCGAGGTGGCTGCAGGGCAAAATAGTGAATACTTACAGAATCGAGAATTCACTGCGTATCGGCATTATGAAGCACCACAGGCTGTTTCTTTCCCACATGGCGGAAAAACAATCGGACAAGGACTGGTCAAACCAGATTGTCTTCGGCTGGCAGCTGGTCTATTAGTATACTCATCTGATACGATAATCCGCAAATCTCCTGATTGACATAAATCCAACTATTTTTATACAGGTATCAGCCGAACAGCAGATTCTAAGGCAGAGTAAATCCGCTATGAACTGCTGTCTATGGGCAATCCCGGAAATGGAATTGCCTCCCGTGTTTGGAAAGGCTGGTGTTATCTGAAATATCTCCAAACCGGGCTATTGGAGATGAAAAGAATGATAATACACCTGAGATATTCAACCAAAGACCTGATACTGATTGCGCTTCTGGCAGCAGTGGGACTGGCAGTCAAACCGCTGATAAAACCTCTCATGCACTTTGTGACAACACCCCTTGGTATTCCGGGAGGAACACTGGCAGGCGGATTCTACATGATGTGGCTCACCCTGGCGATGGCTATGACCAAAAGGTTTGGTGCGGCTACCCTGACCGGTCTGCTGCAGGGATTTATCGTTCTCATCACCGGCTGGTTCGGCAGTCACGGAGCGTTATCCATTTTCACCTATGCTTTCCCCGGACTGGTGATAGATGTGTTCGGTCTGCTCTATAAACGTTATGACAAACTGGACGGGCAGATGCTTTACTGCCTGCTGGCAAACCTGACCGGGACCTGGCTGGTGGGTCTCATGATCATGCGACTGCCCAAAGCTCCTTTTGCGCTTGCTCTTATCCTTTCCGTAATTTCCGGGATTATCGGGGGTGCTCTGGCATTCCTGATTTACAAAGATTTACACAAACACAAGCTGGTATAGGTTTTGTTATGAAAAAAGCTATTCTTGTAATCACCGTGTTACTCATGATTGCCGCGGCATCATGGTTATCAGCAATTGATATCTACGGAACTGATAACTCTAACCGCAGTTATGATATTTCTCAGCTCAAAGACCTGCCACTGGAAAGTTTCCAAACCATCAGGCAAAAAGACGGCAAAGAACTGCTTGAGAACTGGCAGGGCATCAACCTCCGCAAATGGCTTGATGATGATAAGTTTGGCAGTTACCAGAGCATCCGATTTGAAAGCAGCGACAATTATATGGTTCGCATCCATAAAGCTGAACTTGATACGATGAAGGGTTTTATTGCCCTGCAAAGAGAAAACGCGTTGCTGGACAGCACCGAAATCAGAGTCATTTTCCCTGCTTACAGGGAGATGTATTGGGTTAGGGGAGTTGCCAGAATCTATCTGGAGGATTTCAAACCGGTCCCCCCTCCAGCCCAGATTTTTATCTGGGATTCCCTGGAAAGCAAACTGCAACTTATCTCAAATCCCCCTCCTTTCACTAGAATATCGGGTTTTACCTTTGATGATATAATGCGAAAAATCTTCAGAATGGACGAAGGTTCCGTAGTAATCGCCAGCAGGGACGGATTGAAATCCCGTCTGGAATACCCACGCCATCTCAGAGGTTCAGTATTGGAGAAAACAGCGGATAATGAGCTGAACCTGAAAAGCCCGGTCATCCCTGCCGGGATGTGGCTGAAAGATATTGTTTATATCCAATGCGGACCTTACGCAGTCCTGAAACATGATTTCATTTACCGCTTAACAGCTCTGGCTAAAACACTTGATTGGCAGGACATCAGCATCACAGGCTCTGTCATAAAAGCCGGTGTCAGAAGAGAGGATGTTGCGCTGGAATCCCTTTATTTACCAGGCGCAATTCCTCTTTCTGCGGAAGAATGGATAGAGCTACCCTGAGCAGATGCTGGAAGTAAGCAACCTTTCCGTCACCTATCAGGATAGCTCAGAACCCATCTTCAGAGACCTGTCTTTTACCCTGCAGAAAGGCAATGCGTTGTGGCTCAAAGGCTCTAACGGTTCCGGCAAGACCACTCTCCTGCACTCACTTTCCAATATCATACCTCAGGAAATCCCGGCTTTCAGGTCCGGCGATATCACTCTCAACAACATCAAAATCAATGACCTGCCTCTAAACAGACTGTTGCCAATGCTTTCTATAGCGCTGTCCAATCCCGACTGGGAGCTTTTTTTTTCCAATCCACTGGATGAGCTTGTTTTCGCTCTGGAAAACATCGGACTCAATCCTGAGGTCATAAAAGCAAGGATAGAATCTGTCAGCTCTGCTTTTGAGCTACAAGATAAGCTGGACCTTGCATCCCACCAGTTGTCCGAAGGGTGGAAAAAGCTTACTGCTCTGGCGGTTCATGCTGCCATTTGTCCGCAGATACTTCTATTGGATGAACCTTTGAACGGACTATCAAGTGCCGGCATCCGCAGAGTCATTGAATGGCTGAAGAGCTATCTGGCCCAAGGCGGTATCCTAATTTGTGCAGAGCACAATGATGCAGTGAATGAGCTGAATCCAATTTTACTTACAATGAATAAATAGCTCGATGTCAATATCAATAGACTTTCAACAGGTTTGCTTTTCATATAGACGCGACAAAGCAGTATTAAACAACCTGAACTTCATCATGCCGGCAGACAAGACTATCCTGCTGACCGGAGAAAACGGAACCGGGAAATCCACCCTTGCCTACCTGGCTGCCGGGTTGCTCAAACCCTTATCAGGTAAGGTCGCTTATTATGCAAACGGACAGAAATTGTGCAAAAAGGAGGAAGTTTATCAGAAGCTTTCCTATTTGCGACAGAAAACTGAGGACAATCTCCTCTGCGCCACGCCTTGGGAAGACCTGGCATTGTGGTTGATACCCCCTGCATATAAAGACTCTGAATCGGATTCTGTGATATCGGACAAACTGGTAGAATGGAATCTGGAGGATAAGCAGCACACCCCCCTTTGGGAACTCAGCGCCGGAGAATTGAAATGCCTGGCATTTGCCGGGATAGCTCTTCACCCCCACCGCTACTGGATTTTGGACGAACCCCTGTCTTCACTGGATGAGTGTCATATGCAGAGATTGCTATCCACACTGAAAGCCAAGCAGGACTTCAGCCGCGGGATGCTGATAATTTCGCATCAAACAGAGCTTTTTAGCGGATTGGCGGATGAGGTTCTCATCCTTGGACCCGAAGGTACCCTCAGCACATTATGAAGCTACATCCGCTTTCCAGGATTGTCATTGTGGTGTGTCTTTCGTCGGCTTCAGTTCTTTATCAGAATCTGCCGGTAATGACGATCGGATTAAGCGTCTGCATTTTGCTGCACCTCGTTTTACCGGTGAAAAGCAACGGCAGGATGTTCAAATTGCTTATCCGGCTGGTACCCCTAATCTTCAGTATATTTGTCATCCAGTTGGTTTTTAACCGCAATGGCGAAGTAATCCTACCCCTGGGCATTATCAATGTAACGAGGAATGGACTAAATACAGCAATATCCGTCTCCTTGCGTCTGCTGATAATTCTGCTGTCCGGAGCCTGGCTTTGGGAATTGACTCCCCGGCAATTCACACAGGCATTCAGAACAGCCCGCCTGCCGGAAACTCTCTCCGTTATGATATCCCTCTCTCTGCGTTTCCTGCCAATGATTATGGAAAAAGTCAGGAAAACTGCTCTCCAGCTTCGAACTAGAGGTCTGGATATCCGCAAACTATCTCTGCCGGCAAGGTTAGGTCTTTACCGCAAGCTGATAATCCCGGTGCTGGGATGGACATTAAAGGATTTGAAGTTTTTGGCGGTTGCATTGGATATCCGGGGTTTTAGAAACGGAATCAGGCATACAAATTACGGGGAACAGAAGCTGACAGGAATTGATTATCTGATAATGACTGTCTTTATTCTGATGGCGTTTCTGCCATTGGTTTTATTGCAAAGCTGAATTCATCTATCAATTCGCCTTTGTCATTAAAAGCCTTTACCAGCATTTCTCCGTTTTCCGGTCTTAGGATGATAAAGCCGTGCGTACGCACATAAACTATGGAAGTATCATTCTCTGTGTCGTTTTTATAAAGCGGATACCCGCCGCCACCAAATACCACATAATGAATCCCGTCCTTACCGGAGCGCTCGTAGAAATGATCGTGCCCGGAAAACACCGCTGCGACGGAATACTTCGAAAACAAGGCAGGAAATAACGTCCTGAATCCTTTCTCATCTCCCCGGGGTCCGGAACTGTAAACAGGATGGTGCATCATGACTGCCACAGTCCTATCCCTGTTCTCTTCCAGACGCTCCACCAGCCAGTTATACTGAACTGAGCCGGGAGCAAGTTTCAGGTTGCTATTCAGGATAATCCAGACCACCCCATCCCTGTCAACCGTATAATAGGTAAGCGAATCCACCTGCGGGAAATACCTGAGAAACATCTCAATATCCTTGTCATGATTACCCAGGGCAGGATAGATTTCCGCCGTTTTTGTCAGGGGACGGATAACCCGCAGGAACTCCTCAAAATCCTCAGTTCGGTTGCCGTAATTGGTTATATCACCGCTGACGAACACAGTCTCCGGCTGATACTTTATGATATGAGGAACGATTTCTGCGGTTTTGTTATAAAAGGATTGGGGGTCGCTGAAAAAAGCCGAAACGGAGTATAAGGCAAGCGTATGCGCTATCAGGACAGCAAGAATGAGCTTTTCCCTGATGCCGAATCTCATTTGTCCTCTCCGGTTTTCTGTGATTCGTATTCTATCTGGAATTTCTGCAAATCCTCCCAGGCGGGACGCTTCCAATTGGGATTGCGTAATAGCGCGGAAGGATGGTAAGTGACATAGGCAGGCCTGTCCATAAAAGTATGCGGGTGGTTTCTCAGCTCCTGCATGGACTTGTTGGTTTCCAGCAATGTCTGGGCAGAAACCAGTCCCAGCATCAGGAAGAGCTTGGGTTGGATGATATCAATCTGTTCTTTCAGATAGGGAAGGCAGGCGATGCGTTCTGATTGTTCCGGGTTGCGGTTGTCGGGAGGACGGCACTTGACTATGTTGGCGATGTAAACTTCTTCCCTGGGTATATTGATAGCCAGCAGCATCTTGTCCAAAAGTTGCCCTGCCTTACCCACAAATGGTCTGCCCTGCAGGTTTTCATCTGCGCCGGGAGCTTCGCCGATTACCATACAGATAGCATCCGGATTACCTTCACCATAGACGAAACGGTTGCGTCCTTGCCAGAGCTGGCAGTTTTGGCAATCCTTGTATTGCTCCTGGCGGGCAGCCAGCAGTTCAGCTTTGTCGGATGCAGTGGGAACCAGTTCTATGCCTGGCTTGGAGGATTGTTTAGCTGTGTATATTTCGTTAATACCCGAATACTTCAGCTGCTCCAGGTATTGTTTTATTACTTTCTTCATTGGGAAAGGAATTAATCGTCGTCGCTGTCTGCACCTTCGTCATCATCAAAATCATCGCCAAAATCGTCATCAGATTCGGTGGGAGTATAATCTCCCTGGAATTCTTCTGATATCTCCAGCTCCGGCTCATAATCTTCTTCATCGTCATAGGCGGGTCTTCTGATTCCTGTCTCAAATTCTTCTGAGGTTATGCCCAGTCTTTCCATTTCGGCTTTGGCTTCTTCGATATCCATGATGAAGTCCGGGATGCTGTTGCCGGCAACGTTATCCATGGCGAATTCAGTAATCTTTTTATCGAATTTCTGCTTAACGTAAGTCGGCAGGGAATTGAGCCGGATTACTTCCAGATTGGACAGCAGGCAGAACATATAGTTCATGTTTGTATGTTCAAGGAAGGTCTCTACTTTTTTATTAATCATTTTCTGCTCCTCAAAAGCGTTGCGGACTGGTCGGTCCGGAGTGTCTTATTTCTTTCACTATTATATCTTAACCCAGAAACTCTGTTTCCGGCTGCGTATATCTGTCAACCCTATTTTCTTCCGCCCTGATTATGGAACGGATGTCGGCAACCGCATCTTCCAGTCTGTCATTGATTACCAGGTAGTTGTAAAGACCTATCTGGGTGATTTCATGCCGGGCTATCTGCAGCCGTTTTTCTATCTCTTCCGCCGAGTCAGTATTACGGTTTATCAGTCTTTCCTTCAGGACTTCCAGGGTCGGTGGCAAAATGAATATCTTGACATAAGGAATCCCCGTACAGCTGATTTGAGCAGCGCCCTGGACTTCAATGTCCATGATTACGTGCTTGCCATGCTCCAGGCGGCCCAGGATATAGCTGATGGAAGTGCCATAATAGTTTCCGGAAAACTCGGCATATTCCAGAAAGTCCCCGGCTTTGATTCTTTCCCTGAATTCCGGCTCTGAGACAAAGTGGTAGTGCACTCCGTTTTTCTCTTCTCCACGCGGGTTCCGGGTGGTGTAGGAGACTGAGTACTCGATATTGTCCGTCTGAGCCATTATCTCATTCAGGATAGTGCTCTTTCCTCCCCCGGAAGGAGAGGACAGGATTATCAGGAAAGGTCTCTTGTTAAAAGCCATTCAAACAATCTGACTGTTTATCACAAAGGATACTGCAAGGTCTGCTATGCTTCTACTATTTTCTTGTATTCAGCGGCGGACAGCAGGTTTTCCAGTTCGTCCATATTGCTGAGCTTAATCTTTATCAGCCAGCCTTCATCATAAGGGGACTTGTTGATAAGGTCGGGAGTATCTTCCAGGTCAGAATTCCTGGCTTCCACTTTACCGCTTACGGGGCTATTGATATCTTCCACGGCTTTCACGGCTTCAATGCTCCCGCAGGGTTCACCTGAAGAAACTTTTTTGCCTACATCAGGCAGTTCCACATAAACGATGTCGCCCAGTTCATGCTGTGCAAAATCAGTGATACCCATAAAGGCTTCGTCGCCGTCAACCCTTATCCACTCGTGAGACTCTGTGTAGTATAATTCGTCAGGAATTAGCATCATATCCTCCAGCTAACTAATATATAATGATATTTGGTTCAAAGCTTTAATCCCTGCTTTTTATGTCAAGTAGATTACAATGAATCAAAAAAGGCACAGCCTTGATGACTGTGCCCTGTACAAGGTTTATCTATTTGATTCACTTTAACAATAGCATTTTTTGGGTAATTGGCTTTCCGTCCACATTGAGTCTGAAGAAATAAACACCTGATGATACTCTTTTCCCGTTATCGTCGTCAGAATTCCAGATAAAGTTATATATTCCCCTATCCTTTGTCTCTTTCACTAGATGCTTTACTGCCTGCCCTTTTGTGTTGTAAACGACCAGCTCACACTTCGAGGTCTTCGGGATAGAGAAAGACACTGTCGTTGAGGAATTAAAGGGATTGGGATAGGCACTTACATCTAAAATGGGTTTAGGTAATACACTATCATCAAGCGATGTACCGTTCGGGAGCAATTTTACTACAGTTAAGCCATAATTTCCCCAATCACAACCAAACGCATGTATTAGCGTACTATCAGGAAGGATGGCGATACAGTCAGTAGGTGGGGATGGGTAATAATTCTCAGCAAAATATGGGTATGGTTGCCAACTCCAGTCCCAATTATTCTGTCCAGATAAGGAATAATCAGAAATGTGAATATTTTGACCAGTTATTCCCGGACCTCCATCTCCATATGATCCTGCCAAGTAAATCCCTTGACTATATCCTATCATAGAATCATAAAAACCAAAACATTCTCCGATTGTCATCTGTATTGTATAAAGACTATCTATTCCCGTAGAGGTTATCTGATAGATGCTGTAATGATTAAAAAGTTGATTGTTGAAAGCCTGATAACCAAAAACAATCTCATTAGTTTCAGAAATTTTAGTTATAGGAACGGGCATTTGAAGTGTCCGATAGTTTGTATCCCTTCGCCAGATAACAGTGCCATTCCAATCAGTTTTTACTACGCTGGCTCCGCGATTAGTAAACTCACATGTAACCACTGGCATGCCATCAATGTCTAACTCCAAGTCAAAAGCCTTAGCTCTCCAATCAAAACCGGGAAGCCAGGTAGAAATTGAGTCTGGGGGGATACTACTTATACTCAAGGTATCTCCCTGCGCACTCAAGCGAAGAAAAAAAGCATTTGTATGATATGTGGGTATATGCACACCTTTTTGTCCTATGGCAAATATATCATTATTAGGTAATCTGCAAGCTGCGCTCAGTTCACAATAAGGCATTGTAATATCCTGCAGTGAGGAATTGCCTTGAGGATCAATCCACCCCAATCTATTATAGATTATACCTTGTTCATAGTGAAAATTGTTGATAATAAAATTGACCCTACCATCCGGTTCCTGATCAATGCCAATTATTGTTGTCGGATAGTTCCAGGATAAAAAGTTTCCACTCCACCATTGCCATTCGCAGTTGCCGTCATCATCAAGTTTGATTGCACCACTATCTTTATTTTCATAAGGGTCCAGAGGATCTCCCCAATGAGCTAAACAATCACCCAGAATTATAATACCCCCATCTGGACAAGGGAAAATCTGCTTAGGTGTATACAGATATTCATATAAGCTTGGATATGGCATGTTAATGGATATATTCCTTATATAGCTGTCCAAGGCAAATAAAGAGACTATGATAAAAGTGAACATAAGTAAGAATATCTTTGTTTTCAAGCTTTCCTCCATTCGGACCCGTACATGGATTAATTCTTTCAATTTTATCTAATATTTTATCTGTATCTCCTGTCAATGAATGAATCCGGTTATGCTAATTTTCTTTTTAGGTGTTTCATTATTGTTCAACCTCAATTGCTGTAATAACTGACTATTAATAGTAAAGGTGCTATCTATCGTAGATAATAGGGAGCATATCCAAATACATGAGACGATTACAAAAAAGTAATTTCTTCATTTGTCACTCCTTACTTGTTATAAAGTACTTTCACACTTGCAATGCTTTTATTAGTTTTTTTGTATGTAATTACATATATACCTGATGCTAAATTATGTGGTTTCCAAATAATCGTCTCAGTTTTAACAATGACTGAATCTAATAACTGACCCTTAATATTATATATTGCTATTTCAGAATTTGGCTCAATCTCTGATTGAAGACTAATCTTAAGATCATGCGAAAATGGGTTTGGATAAACAGATATATGATTTACTGCCGGAGCATCCTGGTTATTATCTTCTACACCAGTCACATGGCCATTGGTATCTATCCGTACTAAAGCAAATCTCTCAGTGAAGGAACTTTGTCCCATTATCCTGGCACAGTATAATAAATCTCCGTTACTTAGTTCGATAACAGGGGTCTGACCTGCACCTATTCTATCATTTGCAAGGTAATCTGCCGACCAGATAAGGTTGAAGTCACTATCGTATTTAAATATCTCACCATATGGTGTTGAAACAGCTAAGACTATATTATTATCCGCAGTTCTCAGTAGTGAAAAGACTTCATCTCCTGATAAAAGCCGGCAAGTAACTATTGTAAGAATAGGTTCAGTTGGGTTGGGTAGTGAGAAATCTTCTCCAAAACTATATATAAATAGTCTTCCACTGGTAATATCGTAATCCGAGTAATATAACCCGTAGTATTTGTTATTGGATTCCATAATTGTTGTTACAAACGAAGTCTGACTATTTTCAGTCCATAAAGAATCACCTTCAGAGTTTACTCTGAAAAAGTACTGTGAGGGAGAAAGCCACCAGCTGAAGATATATCCCCCATCAGATGTTGAGGACACTATATGGTTATGCGAGTTATTAGAATTTGCTAAATGAAACCACTCAATAGTAAGATTACGCCTAAACTTTGCACAAATGGTGTTACCTTGCGTGATTCCATTGACAGAACCAATTATAATAAATCCATCAGATGCACTCAAAATATCTCTGACAGTAATATTTACTCCGGGTTCGTATTCAAGCTGTACCACTTCAGAAAAGTGTAGGTTAGTATCCAACCTGTTTATTTGCAGAGTAGATACGTTTAAAGCCAGATACTCTCCTAATCCATCTTGAACAATTCTTTTGTATTGTCCCTGGAGAAGATTGCCTTCTCCATTCGCTGGTCCGAATATTGTTCTGAGATTATCACCCTGACGGTCAAAAACTATCATCGGAGATTGCTGGAATACGAGTTCGGGAGGAGGAGAGTGAAAGTCGCCTGTCGATTGCAGAACCAATTCGTTGTCATACGTTTCGAATAAGTTCGCTGCTTTAATATAAACTCCATCCGTAAAGTAGGACCAAAAAGGATTAGTTTGATTATTGGGATAATAGTAACTGATGAATGTGCTGTCTATCTGAGCATAACTAGCTGCATAAGCAAATACTATGAACACTAACAATACAAATCTGTTCATTATGTCTCCTACATGATCTTACGGATTGGATTTCTTAAGAATATTCACATATGCTTTATGTCAAGCAGATTACAGTGAATCAAACAGGGCACAGCCTTGATGCCTGTGCCCTTTACAAGGTTTATCAATATGATTTACTAAACAATAGCATTTTCTGGGTACTTGGCTTTCCGCCCACATCCTCCCTGCACGTTTCAGCCGACTCACAAGGGAAAATCAGCGGACAATCAGCGGACTAAAGTCCCTTGATCGTCCGCTAATTGATGCCTACGATTCCCTTAATACGTGCAGGAGCCATGAATACAGCAAATTATGAATTACGAATTACGAATTAAAAAGAAAAACTCAAAACAGCATGGCTGGTACCTCCCGCACTTCTTGTCCCTGCTCGCAGCGGGAAGGTAGCGGGAACAATACGGGAAGAAAGTTCCCGTTGAGTTCCCGTATCAGGCTGGAAAGGGAAATTCTTTATTGACAGGGAAATGGGGTGTGCAAAATGGGACGCAGATCTTTACAGTAATATACGGGGGTGATCTGGTTTCGACAGGGAATCAGGTGTTTCGCAATGCATGCCGGATACGTCATCTATCCCGTAAAGATGGTGGCAAAACATAAACGCAAACAATAACTTAGCCTTAGCTGCTTAATCGCAGTTAACGTCTGTACCGTCCGTACCTGCGGGATGGATATGGGCGTCGTAACAGTCAGGTTGCTGCAGAAGCCATGTCTGTAACTTCTGCCTAAGACCACAGGCTGGGCTTTGGATGGTCTGATTGTCGTCTAAACCGGAGCCGAGACTCAACGACAACTAAGCTTGTAGATTTGCGGGGCAACGGTTTTTTGGACGCGGGTTCGACTCCCGCCACCTCCACCATTACAGATACCTTACCACTAAAGTCTTATTACCCGCCAAGTCCCGCTTCACCCATCAGGCAATTTCTCATTTTTCACCCTTGTTGTTCCCGTCAGTTTCTGCTTTGCGTAAAGGTTTTATTGACAAGCAGTCATATCTCAGATATTTGGGATAGATTAGTTTTGTTGAGGCGGATTCATGAGCGCAAGCGAGCTTTCTTTGCAAAGAAAAGAACGGAAGTATATCATACTGGAGCATACCTTCGATGAGATAATCGAGGAAATCCAGGCGCATATTCCCATCTACCAGCACAATGGCAACCCGGGCATTGTCAATATTGAAACTACCTATATGGACACAGATGATTTCCTGCTCTACAATGAGTTTCTCGTTAACCGCAAGTTCCGCTATAAAATCCGCCTGCGCCGGTATGGTTATGACGGAGTGTTTGCCCCGGAATATCTGGTGGAACTGAAAATAAAGTACAATTCCATCTCTTCCAAAAAGCGCTTTATCCTGCCTGCCGAGTATTATAATACCTTCATCAGCAACGGGGATTTGCGCGCTGTGGTCAAAGAAGCCAACAACGGGCTGATGGGAGCGCAAAAGACCTATCGGCTGATTCATAAACTTATCAGCATCAACGGATTTGTTCCGGTGCTGCGCACCACCTATACCAGGATTGCCTTCCAGAAAGTATCCAAACGGGTGCGCGTAACAGTGGACAAAGGCATCAATCATCAGGGATTGACAGGGAAACCCAAAACCGCCACCCTCGACGCTGTGGTGCTGGAATCCAAAATCATGGGAAAGACACCCAAATGGCACAAGAATATGGTGAATCTCCTGTCGCTTCTGCGTCAGCAGCGTTTTTCCAAGTATGCCACCGGCATCAATTCCATCTACTTCCCGGAACGGGGCAAGTATTATTTCTATGGTGAAAAAGAGCAGGAAATCCCGGAAATGCCCAAGAAAATCGCCGACTCTTTTGACCTGCTGAAAACTGCCCTAAAACTGGAAGAATAACCAAACAGAGGTATAAATGCAGGAATTATTTCAGGTCATCAAGGACAGCGCTGCCGGGGGAGTCGCCCTTTCACCGCTGCAGATTGTATTCAATCTCACCCTTGCCATGCTGCTCGGTTTTGTTTATGCCTATGTCTATAAACTCACTTATATCGGCAGCAAGAAGGACAAAGTCGGCAGAAACGAGATGGAAAGCATCAAATACACCCTGCTGCTCCTGACCATAGGGGGAGCTTTTATCTGGATAGTGGTGGCGGACAATCTGGTGCGCGCCTTTGGTCTGGCGGGAGCACTCAGCCTGATAAGGTTCAGGACTGTTGTGCGTGACCCCTCCAATACCATCAAGGTGTTCTTTGCCATCATCATCGGCATGTCCTGCGGGCTCAGCCAATACTATGCAGCCATCATCGGCGCTGTCTTCATGTGCTTTGTCCTGGCTTTGATTTACCTGATTCACGAACACACTAAAAAAACGAGGCAAGCCAGGGATGAAGCGGAGCTGGCAGCCCTTGACAACGATTTTAATGACTAAAGCCAGACTTGTCCTGGTCTTCTTGCTGGTCGCAGGCTGTATGTTTGCGCAAACCAGCGACCTGAAAAACCTGGTAGATTCCCTGCTTGATAAAAACAAGGATTACCAGCAGGCACTGTCACGCTATGAAAAAGCCAAGGCTAATCTCTCCATCGAGAGCTCACTTAGCTGGTTTGACGTGAACTTCATATATAAGAAATATGACAATGACTTTACCCGCAAGGAAGAAAACGATGACTATGAGTATTCTGAGGTAAATGAAATAGATACCCGCTGGCGGGTGGAGCTGGAAAAACAGCTCTTCCCGAAGGATTTTGACCATATCAGCGATATGTTCGGCAGCCGCATGGATTTGCTCCGCTACAAACAGGAACTGAAGCTGGCTTACAGCAATGCTGCGGATGATGTGATGGACGACCTGATAGACTGGTATGAAGCGGAAATGAGCATCCTGTCCCTGCAGTCCAGATTGGATATTCTCTATTATCAGATGCAGGTTTTGGAAGATATGGACAGGGAAAATCTGGTCAGCCCTGAAACGCTGATATTGAACCTGGAAGAAATCGACGATAAGGAAGATGACCTTAACGATTATAAAAAGCTGGCAGCCGGTTTTCGCGCCAGATATGGCGATATCCTGCCCCAATTCGTCGTTGCCATGCAAAACTATGCAGACGCAGAACCTGATATCCTGGCTTTCATCCGGCAAGCCGGGCAGGAAGCCGATGCTTTGAAAAAAGACATCCGAAAACTCTCCGGTAGAATCAAGAGCAGTTATTACCACTTTTACCTGCCGGAAATGACAATGAAGCTTTCCTATAACAAACGTGAGACAAGGCAGGACTGGGACATCGAAAGAAACGGGGTTTTCAAGACAATGCTCCGCAACCAGAATGAGGAATTTCCGGAAGCTGAGATAGAAGTGTCCCTGCCCTTCAACCTGTATTCCAATATCAGCGGAAAACTGGGTTTGCTCAAGGCATATGAACGGGAACTGCGCTTTAGGGGCAATGACCTGCTGAATGCCTGGGAGTCTCTGGTAGCGGGAAGGATGGCATCCTACCATGCTGCTGAGCAGGAACTGGTACGTAAAACCCGCCTGAGTGATTTATACCAGCGATATCTGGACCTTCAAACTTTGAAATACAACGAAGAACCAACCCTTTTGGGAGCCAGTCCAGAGCTGAAACTGCAAAAGGATACGCTCAGGGCAAACAAAGCCCGGACAGATATGATGATAGCCGGGATGAAACTATCCAGGGAAATCTTTCTTATCAACAACCTCGGCGAGGTCAGGAAATGAAACAAAAAAAAATCCGGTCAGTACTCGTTTTATCTTTAGTATTCATAGCTATTACAGTTGCAGTGTCTTATCTGCTCGAATCAAACTCAGTCAAGCTCCCTGCCGTGGTTTTTACGGATAAAGTAGCGCTTAGCTCTGAAGTGGAGTCTGTCCTGAAACAATACCACGTGGTTTCCATGCAGGCGGTGGAGAAAAACGGCCTGGTTGCAGAACTGGAAAACACCAAGCTGCCGCTGATGCTGGAAAACCTGAAAAACGAAAAACGCAAATATGAAGACCTGATAAAATCAGCCGAATCCGGGGACCTCCTCAAATCCGAATTGTACGAACTGGACGGTGATATTGAAAAAAAGCGGATTGAGCTTGAGGAAGCCAGGTCTGACCTTGTGAAGATTACTGCCAAACTGGCGATGTTGGAACCACATTACGAAGGCAGCAAAAAGAAATATGACGCCAGCAGAAGAATGCACGAAGCCGGCATCCTGAATAATTCTGACTTTGAAAAAGCCGGCAAAGACTTCTGGAGTGTGCAGGACGATTATTTTGACCTGAAGAGCGACTCACTGGTTGCAGCCCAAACCATCATATCCACCCAGAGCATCATAAACCTGCTGCAGGCCAGGAAAAGAATCTTCTCAGGCAGTGCAGATATCCTTGCCTCCAAACATCTGATAGACATAAACAAAGTGGAAGCCGATATCAGCGATTTGCAGGCATCTGTGGATAAACTGAAGATTTACGCGCCCATTTCAGGCATTATCACCGATCTTAATTTTAGTCCCGGGGAAAGGATTAGCAAAGGTGATGTGGTGGCAGAAATTGCTGACCTGAGCAACGTGTGGGTTATTGCTTACGGTTCCTCTTCCAACCGGCACAAAGTGGATGTCGGTCAGAAGGTTATTATCTATGCGGGAAACAACAAAAAGATAAGCGGCAGGATTGTAACAGTGTCTCCTATAATGGAAAAAGTCCGTGCACTCAGTTCATCCTTTGAGACAGTCAGCACTTTCTCCAAGATAGAAATCAAGTTTGATGACATGCAGGAAGCATTGAAATACGTAACCCCCGGAGAAAGGCTCTTCGTAAGAGTTCATTTCTAAGACAATGTATACAAATCTAAAATGCTATAACGGAAAATGATATGGATGTTAAAGATCGGATAAGAAGCCTGAATTGGTTGCGTGAAGACATCATCGGCAGAAACATGATGTTTGTGACACCTTACGGAGCAAGACCGTTGGTTTATGCTGATTACACCGCCAGTGGAAGAGGGCTGTATTCAATAGAAAATTACGTCCAGAGAATATTGCAATATTATGCCAATACCCATACAGAAGACGACTTCACTGGCAAGACGATGACCCGGCTCTTGCACGAAGCTGAGCGAATCATAAAACAAGCAGTCAATGCAGGCCCCAAAGGCAAAGTTATTTTTACAGAGTCCGGCACCACCGGCGGTATAGTAAAACTCCAGCAAATCCTGGGTGTTTACTGGCCGCCTGCGACAAGGGAAAGGGTAAACGGCTTCCTGAAAAGCTGCCTGGAACGAAATCCCGACCGCGAAGCTTGTAACCTTGCTCTGCATAACTACATCCATGAACACAAGCCCATAGTTTTCGTCGGGCCCTATGAGCATCATTCCAATGAGGTGATGTGGCGGCAGACCTTGTGCGATATTGTGGAAATCCCCATGAATGAGAATGACGAACTTGATTTGGACAAACTGGAAGAAACAATAGCTAATCCTAAATATAATAACCGTCCCAAGATAGGTTCTTTTTCAGCAGCCTCCAATGTCAGCGGTCTCAAAACAAACGTCTATGAGGTAGCGCGCATCCTTCACAGGCACGGAGCTATTGCCTGCTTTGACTTTGCTGCCTGCGCCCCATATGTGAAGATTGATATGAACAGGGATTCGGAGAGCTATTTTGATGCCATATTCCTATCACCGCATAAGTTTCTGGGAGGTCCCGGGACCAGTGGTGTCCTGATTTTTAACAAGGACATCTATCAGTCCAATCTCCCACCCACAGTCAGCGCCGGCGGTACGGTGGATTATGTTTCGCCATTCAGGGAGGAATTCATCAGGGATATTGAGACACGTGAGAAAGCCGGCACTCCCGGAATCATGCAGGCAATCAGAATCGCGCTTGCCTTTCAGGTAAAGCAGAAAGTAGGCTATGACACGATGGACGAGATTGAAGAGTATTACTTTAACCGTTTTATGGATGCTTTCAGGGGAGATGAGCGGATTGCCTCCTATGGACCCACCATAGCAGAGAGAAAGCTTCCCATCATTCCTTTTAACATCGCCCACAAAGATAAAATCCTGCATCCCAAGTTTGTCACACGTTTAATTAATGACCTGTTCGGAATCCAGACCAGGGCCGGCTGTTCCTGCGCAGGACCTTATGGCCATTACCTGATGAAAATCGAGCAAAAGCTCTCTGACTTTTACAGGTGCGCCATTACCAATGCGGGATATTCCGGCATCAAGCCCGGTTGGGTGCGGCTGAATCTGCATTATTCACTGGATGAACATGAGTTTGATTATCTGCTTGCTGCTGTAAAGTTTATCATCGAGCACGGTTATAAATTCCTGCCGATGTATGTTTTTGATATGAAAACCGGTGAGTGGCAGCATCAGGACTCTCCCGACAATGCTGAGATAGACCTGGACATTAATAAGGTTTTCAGCGAAGACAAATTCGTACATACTCAAACCATTGATGCACCGGATTTGTATAAATCAGCTCTGGAAAATGCTTATCTCGAGGCAGAGAAACTGACTGATAGCTGTACCTATGTGGGATTTGAGAAGGAACTGGAACACCTGACCTATTTTTATGCCTGCAGGGTGAAAAACTATTCACCGGTAAACGAGATAAAGCTGTAAGCTATCTCAGCAGCAAATTCCTGACCCGTTTAGTAATAGCCACCAGAAACAGCGTGAAACCAATCATCAGGGTGCTGAGCGCGTTTATCGTCGTAATTGTTCCTCTGCGGATGGCTCCTTCCACATAAATCGGCAAAGTGTCAAATCCCCTGCCGGATGTAAAAAAGGTAATGATAAAATCATCTATGGACAGGGTAAAAGCCAGCAGCGCTCCAGCTATAATCCCGGGAATCATGAGGGGAAACTTCACTTTCCAGAAAATCAGCCAGGGCTTGGCTCCCAAATCCATGGCAGCTTCCACCAAAGAGTAATCAAATCCCTGCAATCTGCTCTGAACAACAATAGTCGTGTAAGATACGCAAAATGTGATGTGGGCAATCAAGACGGTAGCCATCCCTGTCCCCACCCGCAGGAAATTGAACATCAGAGCCAGTGAGACACCCATCAGGATATCCGGCATAATGAGAGGCACATAAATCAGGGCATTCATCACTTTCCTGCCGGTAAATCTCTTGTTTTCCAGCCCAAGAGCTGCCAAAACCCCCAGTATTGTAGAAAACAGGGTTGATAAAATGGCAATCAGCATCGTGTTTTGGAACGCCTGTTTTATCTGCTGGTTTTCGAACAACTGCAGGTAATACTTCACGGTAAAGCCCTGCCAGCCTGCCACAATCTTGCTGTCATTAAAACTGAAGATAATCAGTATTATGATCGGTATGTACAAAAAAACCATCACCAGGGTGAAGATAGTCAGATTCATTCGTTTATATAATTTACCTGATTTCATCTGTCTTCCTGATTTGCCGTTTCTGGTACAGCGAATATGCTGTGAGCAAAATCACGGCTATGATTACCAGCATGACCAGGGATAATGCGGAAGCCACAGGCCAGTTACGCGGGATGTTTTTGATTTTGTATGTGATTACCTGACCGATGTAAAGCGCATTCTGGTTGCCCATCAATTGGGGGATAATGTATGCTCCCAAAGCCGGAATAAAGACAAGGATTGAGCCGGCAAAGATTCCTTCCCGGGACAACGGAAGAGTCACCTTGAAAAAAGCCTTTCTTTCGTTAGCGCCCAGGTCCATGGCAGCATTGAGGAGGGTAAAATCCAGCTTTTCGATAGCGCTGTAAAGCGGCAGAATCATATATGGCAGATAGACATAGACCATTACAATGATTACAGCCCAGTCGGTTCGGATGATTTCCACCGGGTTGGAAACCAGGTTTAACGCTATTAGCGCTTCATTCATTACGCCGCCGGAGGACAGGAATATCCGCCAGGAAAAGATACGTATGATAAAGTTGGTCCAGAACGGAATTATGATGAGCACCAGCAGGAAGTTTTTCCATTTTTCGCTGCTTCTGGCAATAAGGTAAGCCACGGGATAGCCCAGCAGCAGACAAAGCAAGGTGGTCATCAGCGCTAGCCTGAAAGCCAGGAAAAACGGTTTGAAATAAGTACCACTAAGGATTTCCCTGTAGGCACTGAGAGTGAACTGGAATTTCACTTCATAAATATCAGGCAGGAGCAGACTATAGATGATTACGATAAGATACGGAATGGAAAAGAAAATTGTCAGCCAGATGAGCGAAGGAGCGCTCAGCAGCCAGCTTTGCAGGTTACGTTTTTGGCTTTGTTTAAGTTCAAGGATACTGGCTTTGTGTTTATGATGAGAATGGATCATTCGCTTTTAAGCAGTCTTTTGACACCGCGGGAGGTCTGGAAGGGACGTTCAAACACGTTGACCTCGCCCACATCCATCCCCATAGGAGTTACCTCGTCAATCAGCCAGGAATCGGTATCATGCCAAAACAGCCAGACCGGTTCTTCCCAGTCCAGTGCTTTGTCGTCAAAATAGACCCTTTTGTGCTGGCTAAACACCCTGAATTTCAGATTCCCCACTTTTACTATGTATTGAGTATGAGAACCAAGATACAGTATATCTTCGATTATGCCCTTGATGACGTTAATGTCTTCCTGGGCGCGGGGTTTGGTTCTTGATATGGCGATTTTCTCCGGACGCAGGGATACTGTCAGCTTCTGCCCCACTTCGGGACGAAAATGGAAAGTGCTGTCTATCTCAAAAAATTCCCCATCGCCGGCGTTGCATTTCAAATCTACATATTCTTCTTCGATGGATGTCACTTCTGCAGGTATCAGGTTTGTCTCTCCGATAAAATAAGCGCTGAAGATACTGGCAGGACGTTCATAAATATCGTCCGGAGGGCCGGACTGGATTATGTTGCCATGGTTCATCACTGCTGCCCTGTCGCTGATACTCATGGCTTCGCTCTGGTCATGCGTGACATAGATAAATGTGATGCCCACAGCATCGTGAATGTTCATCAGTTCAATCAGCATATGCTGGCGCAGCTTCAGGTCCAGCGCTGCCAATGGCTCATCCAGAAGCAGCACCTTGGGTTTGTTGATAAGTGCCCTGGCTATTGCCACCCTCTGCTTCTGTCCGCCGCTGATGGTGTTAGGATATTTGGCTGCCTGGTCTTCCATCTTCACCAGTTGCAGCATCTCTTTAACCCTGCTGTCTATCTCCGCATGCGGCACCTTTTTTATCCTGAGCGCAAAAGCCACGTTCTCATAAACTGTCATGTGCGGGAAAAGGGAATAGTTCTGGAAGATAGTATTGACCTGTCTTTTATAGGGAGGTAATTGGGTAATGTCCTGGTTTCCCAGCATTATCCTGCCGGTTAGAGGAGTCTCAAACCCGGCTATCATCCTCAGCAGCGTGGTTTTGCCGCAGCCGCTGGGACCCAGGAAGGAAAACAACTCGCCAGTCTTTATGGTAAAAGACACATCATTGACGGCAATGAAACCGTCAAAACTCTTGGTCAGGTTTTCAATGCGAATCTCTTCCAATAAAGTCTTGCTCCCCTAAGGTTTATTTTATCAGCATCAGTTTACGGGCTTGGGATTTTTCGCCGTTTAATCTCAGCACAGCATAGTAAACACCGCTTCCGGCTTTGTTCCCGCTGCTGTCGCAACCATTCCACTCGACTGCGTGATTGCCCTTTGTCAAGTATTTATTAAGCAGTGATGCCACTTTTTGCCCTTTGATGTTATAGATATCCAGCTCTGCCCTGGCAGAATTCTTAGTGTCTATGGATACTGACAGCTTTGCCACGTCACTGAACGGATTGGGATATACTGACAGAGAGGATACTATGGGAGCCTGATACTCTTCGGGATTGCTTACCACCCCGCTGCCATAAATCCTGAAATCGTCTATATAAATGCCGTCCATGCTCTGGTAATTATTGGTTACCATATGGAAACGCAGGTATAACTGCTGTCCGATGAGTCCGTTCAGGTTATAGGTTTTCTGGGTCCAGGCAAAGCTGCCGTCATAGTAATCCAGAGTATTCCAGTTATTATTGTCCGTTGAAAACTCCAGCGCGCAGTAATCCCCGTCCTGCCAGATACTGCTTTTTACATAGAAGCTCAGGCTGACATTTACAAAACTGCTGAGATTGACAGGTGCAGCCAGCTTGGCATAGGAATCCACATTATTCAGGTAGTTTCCGGTGGGGCTGTCCGCCAGGCTTTTTGCGCCGTTATAGGATTGCTGGGTGGAAAGTCCCCAGCCCCCGTTGGTGGTCCAGCCTGATAGACTGGCTTCAAAATCGTAACTTATATAAGGATAATCCGAAAACAGGAATACCAGATAGGGTTCTGTGATTGCATAGCTGGTAAAAATAGTCTCAAAGCCCGGTTTGGACACACGCATGTCATAATATCCGAGGTCAAAGTCCGGGATGACAATGTAGCCGTCTGCATCCGAAATCATTGCCTCATAATCGGTATTCAGGAATTCCAGGCTGGCTCCTTGCACCGGCACTTCGCCGAAAGTGGTGATTCTTACGGTCAGAGTTTCCTGCCCGACGGAGAAAAGTTCCGCATCGAGGACTGTGACTTCCGTATCGGAAATTGTGACCATGGCATCCAGCGGAAGATAGCCTTCTGCATAAATGCGCACGTTCCAGTCGCCGGGAGGCAGCAGACGGTAATATCTGCCATAGGGCATTTGTGACCTGTAGGGTGCGCGGGTTACCGGACTGTTGTCGATTCCCTCCACATATACCGTAGCCACAATCGGGGTTCTGGTGACGGCATCATAGACATTTCCGGTCAGCATTGATTTTGTGACCCGTTCCATCATTTTTCTGGCAGCGGGACGGATTCTTTGGGCAATGCTGGCAGCGGTGGTGGCATTGGGGATAAAGGAAGTGCCGAGTTCCACGGTATAGCTGAAGATTCCGCGCGCGCCATAGGCCCAGTCGTCCAGACCTCCGCTGGCAGGATAAAGTGCCCAGGAAGGTTGGGGGGTGTAATGCCCGCCATTATCCGCCTGTATCAGTTCCGCCATTTCTATAGCAAGGGCAGAGAGTTCCTGTACGTCCGGGGCAGAGATATTGCCGATGTAGCCATAGGGGTAAAGTACCAGTTCGCTGTAAGTATGATAAGAAATGCCTGCTACGAAAGGATGTGCTGTCAGCAGGTCTCGGAAAAGCTGCGTTTCCGGCTCGGAAAATGCCTCCGGACCGTGATAGGTAACGGAGTTGATGGCATCGCTGGCACTCATGTATCCCCAACTGAAGCCGTAATTGCGGTTGAGGTCAACCCCGTCGTTTCCGGAGCCGTAATAGCCGTCTGTGCTGAAAGTGTGATTGTTGTTATTGTCGCGTATGTTCTTGCGCCACCAGACGTCAAGCTGGTCCCAGACCACTTTGTGCCCGTCCGGATTCAGCATCGGGACAAACCAGATGGCAGTGTTATCCACGATATCGGTTATGAACGTATCGCTCCCGTAACTGGTCAGGACATCCAAAAGCACGGACATCGTGGTTTCCACCGAGAGAGGTTCACGGGCATGATGCGCCCCGCAAAAGAACAGCGCCGGCTCATCCTCGTCCAGAGTGGGATTGCCCGATACTTTGACAGCAACGATTTCGTGATTGTAATCCGCATAGTTATTGTAGCCGTCAGCATAATACTGCGCGCCCCAGCCCGTGCCCAGAGTGACCAAAGTCATAATGTCACTGTGCTGGGTTGCCAGGGTATTCAGTTCTGTCATCATCTGCGAATATGACCTGTAACCGGGCAGCACGCGGTCTGATGACCTGAGGTTAGCTTTGAGCTCCCCTTCCATCTGTGTTACCAGAAGTTGCGGATAATCCTGCCTAAGAGCTTCTATCGCATCCACGGGAACCACAAGGTCCAGCCAGCGTCCGGGAAAAACGGCTGCTATATCATATCCTGATTGTGTGAAATATTCAACGGTTTGATTTGTGGGATTTTCTATTCTTACGACTGCTTTATCAATAGCAGCCAAACTGAGGCAGAGAAAACCCAGCAACGCTGCCAGAAACACTTTGTGGACCATTACTAACTCCTTGAACCATGATATTAAAAAAACAGTGGGGAACATCGGGCGATGTCCCCACTGCTCGGAGGGCATTCTATGTAGGGTCTGTAGGCTGATTACATTGATAGACATTTCGGATTTTCTGTCAAGAATTATTTTTCGTTTTATTTATCTTTTTTCTTCACCGCTTTGTTCAGACCAAAATCCTTCGGAAATACTGCTTTTTTCCTTCCCCTTGCAGCCATTTCCCCTGCCTCTTCCTTAGGAGCATTACGGTAGCATTACGGTACCATTACGGTAGCATTGCGGTCATTGACCGTATTACTACCGTAATGGTACCGTAATGCTACCGTAATGGTATTGGGGAGGGAGCAAGGAAGATATTGGGTTTAAATAGTTTAAGGGAGTGCAGGATTAAAGGGGTGAATAAGCAGAAAAAACCAGCCGGAGGAGAGAATTCCGGCTGGTGTCAATGATAAAAGCGGTTTATTTCAGGATTAGCAGTTTGGCTGTTTCAGTCCTGTCAGGGGTTACCATCCTGAGGTAGTATATGCCGTTGGTAAGATTCAATCCGGCCAGATTTGCCGCAGATAGCGTCAGGTATTGGTTGCCGGATGTCCTTGTCACAGCGTCAAAGCTCTTCAAAAGCTGTCCCTTCACATTATAAAGGTCAAACTTTACCTGACGGTTGGCTTTGGCGGTGTAGGCGATAGTGAGGTTTGCGCTGCCGCCGGTTCGGAAGGGATTGGGGTAAATCATATCCAAAGAGGTGGCAATAGCCGGTATGACGCTGTCACTGTTTGATGTGGTATGCACCTCTGCAACGTGCCAGCCCTGCGCAGGAGAATAGCTTACATTAGCGGGATTGGAATTGTCATAGGCGGCAATCCTGTACTGGAAATAGGCGGCATTCTGCGGAATCTGGGGGCTGAAAATCGCCATCCAGAAGTCGCCTATGGAAGATTCCATCTCCACAGTGGTTTCCGTTCCGTCGTCAAATCTGTAAACTGCCTGCACATTCCCCACCCCGTAGTTATCCGTAACCTGAGCCAGCAGGGTGATGGGAAGCTGGTCTTCCTCCACAACCGTGATAGGGTTATGGGTTATTACGGGCGGTACATTATCGGGAGTCAGCCGGAAAACATGCGGGTCGTCTGGACCGGTCAAAGGATGATTCACAGAGTGCCCGCTCTGGTCGGCGGCATGGATAAAATAGCGGATGGTGTCTCCCGGGGTAAGCCCACTGACCATGGTAGTGTAGTTGCTGCCGGAAACATTGGTCAGCACTGCGTTTTGCCACTGTCCGGAATTAACCCTGTAAACCACCAGCAGGGAATCGCTGTAAACGGGCTGGTTGCTGTGGGGGTAGATATATGCGTTGAAATCGTAAAAATCCTGGAGCGGAGCAGTCCCGTAATATGGTATGTGATGTATATAAAGCATCTCTTTATCGGGGATTTCATGGGTTCTGCAATGCAGGGCATCTGTGGATTCCCAGGGGGTTGAGGAAGCTCCCGTAATGCCCACCACGTTAAATCCCGGCAGGGCATCACGGTAAGCCTGCAGGGCAGCGGCATCATAGGTGCTGTTCATAATCGGGACATAAACGTTATTGTTCAGAATCAGCGAATTTGTGTAGGGTTGGTTTTGGGGCGTATTTACCCGGAAAACCCTGTAAGGATAACCCCAGGCAGAGTTAAGCCCGGCAAAATAGTTTGCCACAGCTTCGATGGCATTGTACTGGGCATGGCTGGTGGGCACGGAACGGATGAGGATTTTATCCGGAGCCAGAAATTTTCCCCAGCAGTCAATATGGTCAATGTAAGTGTTATTGGGGTCATTCACCACATAGTAGTTGACTGCTCCCATATAATCGCTCATTTTCTGGTGTATCTGCTGTTGTGACAGGGAGGGATTTTCATCATAGACAAGGGTGGTCTGGGCAACAGTGTTAATCCCGTCGGTCATATAGTTTCCACCGGTCTGAATTACATTCATACCAAACAGGGGATAATCAAAGGTCTGGGCAAAAGTGCGGGGAATCTCGTCATCAAGGGGTCTGGGGCGATTGTATGGAAAATCCACAACCCCCAGGGTATTGTTGCCATCGATAACAAACCAGGGACCAAAATCCCTCGTCCAATATGAATTGGTGGCGGCTATCAGAAAGGAGACATTTGCCATGTTCACGCCGGCTGACTGAAAAGCGCTGACAGCCTGGCTCTGGGTAGTCGAGCTTCCAACCAGGCAGACGACCTGGGAAGCATTTGACAAATGAACCACCAGACTCAAAGGAATGCCCAGAGGATAACGAATCAGCACATGCGATGCCGGCTCAAATTCACCCACGGGGCGAACCGGACCTGCCGGCGGCGGGGTCTCCACAAACGACCTTTCCAGCATGGGAAATGCAGTATCAAAACCGTTTCGGTCTTCAATATCAGAATTATGCGCAGCTATGATGCCGCACGTCAGTATAATCAATATCAATACTAAGAGCAGATTTCTAAACATTCCGCCTCCATGCTTCATGTTTGATACAATTTTCATACCCAATCCAAAAAAATCTTTGACAAAATGCACCTAATCAGAATAAAAACAACTAAGTAGATATTGCTGCTGAATACTTATTCTGGATTTTTCTTAAATATATATAAATAAAGGAGATGAAATGGTTCACGCTAAGAGGCAGAAACGCTCATTGGTTGCCGATAAACGCAAGGAAATCCTCAATTCCGCCATTGAGGTTTTTGCGCAGAAGGGATATAATAATGCCAATATCGTAGAAGTCGCCGCCAAAGCCGGAGTAGCCAGCGGAACTGTGTATCTGTATTTTAAAAACAAGGACGACCTTCTCCTGCAGGCCATGAAAACGATGATGGACAGCAATCTGGAAGAAATCAAAGCCAAAGCCGATCTGGAAGAAAAATCCATCGACAAGCTTTTTATGTTCTTTTACCATCACATTGAGGTTTTTGCACAGAAACCCAGCATGGCGAGGTTTTTAATAGTTGAACTGAGGCAGAGTGAAGAATTTTACAAGCTGCACCCGTCTTACAATCCCTACCACGATTACCAGGACTATGTCCAGGAACTTGTCCGCAACTCTATTAAAGAAGGAACCACCAAACCCTTCAAACCGGAAACCATCTCATATCTGATTTTGGGAGTAATGGATACAGTCCTAACAGAGTGGCTGATAAACCCGGACAAGATAGATCTGGAATCTGTAACCAACGAGCTGCGGGAAATCATCCGCTTTGGCATAAGAACCAATGACAAATAATGCCGTTCTATATGCCCCCTGCGGAATTGACTGCAGCGTCTGTGACGCCTATAAGGCAACTCAAACCGATGATACGGCCCTGTTCCAAAAACTTGCCGAGAATTATGAGAAGCAGTTTGATAAGAAAATAGATCCGGAAACTTTACGTTGTGACGGTTGCGCTTCTGACAATAGGCATATCGGTTTCTGTGCTGTCTGCAGCATCCGGTCCTGCGCTTTTGCCAAAGGATTTTCCACCTGTGCTGAATGCGATGCATTCCCTTGTGAAAAAGGGAGCTTTATCTGGGTGGAGGGTTCCAAGTCCAAGGCTACCCTGGAGATGTTGAAAAGCAACACTAAAATCAACAAACTGTAGCTTTTTTACATCACCGGGTCTGGAGACCATGGACAGACTCAACAACGTATCTGTCTGCATCACTATGATTAACATGAGTCAAGAATGAACTGCTTTTTTGGAAAAGTTTTTGCATGATTATGTCTTACAAGTTTAAACAGGGAGTGTTCCCCCTCACTCCCTGATTTTTTTTTTGCTTTCAATTTCGTTTCTTCTCTGACAGCCAACAAATTAGCAGTCTAAGATTTTGATTGACAATTTTACCAAGCTGAATATCTTGTCTAATGGATTAGCAAATAGTGATTGGGATTGCTAATAACAAGATTAGGCCACCCTATCAGCTAAAACAGAATTAAGATATGACAAGGTAAACATGAAAAAGAATCAGCTCAGATTAAATGAAACATTATGTGCACTGGTTGATGAATACATCCTGACCAATGAAGCGGTTTCGTCCCGGATTCTGAACGAAAAGTACCTGACGCAGGTCAGTCCGGCTACCCTGAGAATTGATTTATTCAAGCTGGAAGAGATGAACTTGATCCAGCAACCTCATACTTCGGCGGGCAGGATTCCGACGATACACGGTTACAGGCAATACCTGCAAAGCATAGAATCGGAGCATAAGCAAACTACTTTTGGCGACATGGATTTTCTGCGCGAACTCCTGGTAAGGCATTATAAAGATACCCCCAGAGCTTTGCATTATATTATGCAGCTTCTGGCCAGGGAAACAGACCAACTGAGCTTTGTGGCGGAACCGGAAGTATCTTCCGGTTACCTGAGCAAGCTGGAAGTTTTCCGGATTGAACCTAATAAATTCTTGTTTGTGATGAGTCTGGACAGCGGACTTGATAAAACAGTGATTATGAAATGCGATTATGACATAACTGAAGTCCAGCTTAAAAAACTGGTCCGATATCTGAATGACGAACTGGTCGGACTCCGAATTTATGACATAGCCAATAAATACCTGGTGGAAATGAGGGAAAACATTGAACATGACAGCCCTCTGCTCAAGCAGTTTCTGAGAGAATTGCATGAGGCTTTTATAGAAATATCGGGTTTCTATATACATTTTGACGGTAGCATAAAGTTCCTTGAGCAACCGGAATTCAATACCAAATCTGAGGTTCTGAACTTCATGCATCTTATCCAGAGACAGGATAAAATCCTCAATCTGATGAGACAATTTGAACAACCCGATAGCGTAAGCGTAATCATGGGTGAGCAACTACTGGAACCTGGCTGGCAGCAATTTGCCATCATCTTTACCCGTTACGAGATATATGAAATACCGGGCTTCCTGGGTATCGTGGCACCTGTGCGGGCAGAATACAGAAAGCTGATTCCGCTGATCCGCGATGTTGCAAAAACTATTACGGTCACCACTAAACGTGGCATGATGGTAAAAAACTGAATTGAGGGAAACCGATGTCAAAAAAGAAAAGCAAAGAAGAGCTGATGGATAAAGAGAAAGGCACAGAACAGCAACTGGCCAGGGAAGAAATCGAAGCTGAAGAAACCGAGCGGGATGAGATAGATATTATCCGCGAGCGGATTACATCCCTGGAAACAGATGTGGAAGAATGGAAAGACAAATACCTGAGGTCAATGGCAGACTTTGATAACTTCAGAAGACGCTCCCAGGAAGAAAAATCAGACTGGATAAAACGCGCTTCTGAAAAGCTGGCTCTATCCATCTGCGATGTTCTGGATAACTTTGACCGGGCTCTGATGCAGCTTAATGAAGACCAGAAAGAAGACAGCTTTGTCAAAGGCATTATCCTGATAGACCAGCAGTTAAAGAATGCCCTTGAAAGAGAAGGCGTTAAAAGGATAGAAGCACTTGGTAAGGACTTTGACCCTAATTTTCATGAAGCACTGGCACACGTGCCTTCTGATTATGAAGAAGGTAAAGTTGCCGCTATCATACAAAACGGCTACCTGATGAATGACAAGCTCATACGTCCCGTCAGGGTGGCGGTTTCCAGCCAAAAACAAGAAAATAATAAAGAATAAATGGAGGAAATACCATGGGAAAGATTATCGGTATAGACCTTGGAACCACAAACTCATGCGTTGCTGTCGTAGAAGGCGGCAAACCCGTAGTGATACAAAATGCTGAAGGCGGCAGGACAACACCCTCAGTCGTCGGATTCAGCAAAGACGGACAAAGACTGGTGGGACAACTGGCAAAACGCCAGGCAGTTACAAACCCCCACAATACAGTCTATTCTATTAAAAGATTCATGGGACGCGCTTACAGCGAAGTGAGCGAAGAAATCAAGCAGGTCCCTTATAAAGTAATGTCAGGACTCAAGGGACAGGCAGCTGTTCATGTGGACGTTGATAACAAGGATTTTACGCCACAGGAAATCAGCGCCATGGTACTGACAAAAATGAAGGAAACAGCAGAAGCATACCTTGGCACCAAAGTCACCGAAGCAGTCATTACTGTTCCCGCTTACTTCAATGATGACCAGCGCCAAGCCACCAAAGACGCAGGACGCATTGCCGGACTGGACGTAAAACGTATAATAAATGAACCAACAGCAGCAGCTTTGGCTTATGGCATGGAAAACAAGAAAGAGCAGAAAGTGGCTGTTTATGATTTGGGTGGTGGAACATTTGACATCTCAATCCTGGATATCTCAGACGGAGTGGTGGAAGTGCTTTCCACAAACGGAGACACACATTTGGGCGGAGATGACTTTGACAAGCGCGTTATAGATTGGATACTGGAACAATTCAAGAAAGCTGAAGGCATGGATTTATCCAAAGACCCAATGGCTATGCAGCGTCTCAAAGAAGCAGCTGAAAAAGCCAAAATCGAGCTTTCCGGAACCCAGACAACCAATATTAACCTACCCTTTATCACTGCCGATGCAACCGGTCCCAAACACTTGAGCCTGGACTTGACCCTTAGTGAGTTTAACAGACTGACAGCAGACTTGGTCGAAAGGACCATGGGACCCTGCCAGAAGGCTTTGCAGGATGCCAAGCTATCTCAATCAGACATCAGCGAGATTCTTATGGTTGGCGGCAGCACACGCATTCCAGCCGTTCAGGAAGCCGTAGAGAAATTCTTTGGCAAGAAACCAAATTACAGCCTGAACCCGGACGAAGTTGTTGCAGTCGGCGCTGCCATTCAAGGCGCAATCCTGAGCGGTGACGAAAAAGTCAGCGATGTCCTCCTTCTGGATGTAACACCTTTGTCCCTGGGTATTGAAACCCTAGGCAGTGTCATGACATCATTGATTCAGAGAAATACGACTATTCCCACCAAGAAAAGCCAGGTATTCTCCACTGCTGCTGATAACCAGACAGCCGTGACTATTCATGTTCTTCAGGGAGAGAGACCTATGGCTACTGACAATAAATCTTTGGGCAGATTTGACCTTGTGGGCATTCCACCAGCTCCCAGAGGCATGCCTCAGATTGAAGTAACTTTCGATATTGATGCAAACGGACTTTTGCACGTTTCTGCCAAAGACAAGGGAACCGGCAAGGAACAATCCATAGTCATAGACAGAGCCGGAAACCTGAATAAGGATGACATTGACCGCATGATAAAAGATGCTGAGATGCATGCTGATGAAGATAAGAAACGTCAGGAATTCGTCACTGCCAGAAATGAACTGGATACCTTGATATTCTCGACTGAAAAGGCCCTGTCCGAACATGGTGACAAATTGTCTCCGGAAGAAAAAGGCACTATTGAAGAAGCTCTCAAAGAAGCCAAAGAGAAACACGAGAAAGCCACAGAAAAAGAAGAGCTTGATGCCACAAAGGAAGAATTGATGAAGAAAGCCCAGAAACTGGGCGAAATCATCTATGCCCAGGCACAGCAGCAACAGGGCGGTACAGGAGGAGCAGGCTTTGATCCAAATGCACCCGGCTTCAATCCCGAGGATTTTGCTCAAGGCCAGCAAGAGGAGCCAAAGCAGGACAATGGTCCAATAGATGCTGACTTTGAAGTTGTTGACGATAAGGACAAGAAATAAAAAATCTGACTTACGAAGCAAAGTCCGGAGAGACTTGTTTTTTCCGGATTTTGCTTCCATATCATGTTTAAGGAGTTTGAGTGGCGAATAAGCGCGATTACTATGAAGTATTGGGAGTGGATAAAAATGCCGATGACTCCACCATAAAGAAATCTTATAGAAAGCTGGCAATGCAGTTTCACCCGGATAAGAATCCTGATAACAAAGCAGCCGAAGAAAAATTTAAGGAAGCCAGCGAAGCTTATGAAGTCCTGTCAGACCCAGAGAAAAAGAAGCTGTATGACCAATACGGACATGCCGGACTGGAAAATGCTTTTGGCGGACAAGGATTTGACTGGGGCAACTTCACCCATTTTGATGATTTGAATGATATTTTCGGGGGTGGATTCAGCAGTATTTTTGACACCTTCTTTGGTGGCGGTTTTGGCGGTGGACGAGGCAGACAGCAGTCCAACAGGGGTGAAGACCTGCAGATAGAGCTTTCACTAACATTGAAGGACATTGCTCAGGGAACTGAAAAGAAAATCAAGCTTAGCGTCAAAGACGCCTGTGATAAATGTAATGGTACAGGCAGTGCTGACGGAAAAACCGAAAACTGTGCTCAATGCCGCGGAACAGGCCAGGTTAGACAAGTCAGACAATCACTGTTTGGTCAAATGCAGACAGTTTCCGAATGTCCCTCCTGTAGGGGTGAAGGTAAGATCATAAAGAACCGTTGTTCCAAATGCTACGGTGAAGGCAGGATGGGCAAGGTAAATGAAATCAATGTTAAGATCCCTGCCGGAGTCGAAGAAGGGCAGTATATCCGTCTGCGGGGGCAGGGCAATGTAGGACCCCGGGTTGGAACTAAAGGCGATGTGCTGGTTTTGATTCATGAAAAGCAGGATGACCAGTTTGAAAGGAATGGGCGCGATCTATATCTGAAATACCCCATATCGTTTTCGCAGGCTGCACTGGGTGATGAGATTATCGTTCCCACCCTGAACTCAACCGTTAAGATGAAGGTCCCCGCCGGTACCCAAAGCGGTCGGATTTTCAGGTTAAAAGGCCAGGGTCTGCCGTCACTTCATCAGTCTTACGGTATGGGAGACCTGTTGATAGAGATAATGATAATAACTCCCCACCGTCTCAGTAAAGAGGAAACAGAGCTTTTCCACAAACTGAAGGAACATGATGCAAAGCGAGAACTCAAACCAGGTAAAAGCTTTATCTCCAAGTTAAAAGAATACTTTGTTTAAGTGGTATGCCATCATTCTTCTGTCCGGGACTAAATAAAAGCCAGAATACTATTACGCTTACCGGTGATGAGTACCATCACGTGGCTCATGTGCTCAGGCACAAACCGGGTGATGAAATAAGGCTTAACAGTGGCGATGGATGGCTTGGGAAGGGAATTATTAACTCTATCTCAAAAACTCAAGTTACAATTGATGTAACTGATGCTGTCTATACTGAACCTTCTCCAACAGCTTATGCTTTAGCTTTCTCTCTGCTTAGAAACAAGAATGATGAATGGCTGGTGGAAAAGGCAACCGAATTGGGAGTTTTAGACATGTTCCCATTCCAAAGCCAGTATTCTATCCGAAACCCCTCTTCCAACACACTGAAAAGGTTCAGACAAGCTTCTCTGGCAGCTATCAAACAATGTGACAACCCATTTTTACCAACAATTCACGATATTGTCTCGCTAGATGCTCTGCTATCATCGATACAGCAGAAGGGATATCACGCTGTGTTAGCTTCTGAGCATAGACCGGAGTTGTGGATGGACAGTCTTAAACAGGGCATCCCCTATTGTTTTATCATAGGTCCCGAAGGCGGTTTTAGTCCGGATGAATTTTCCATAATTAAACAATCCGGAGCAAAAGAAATCTCACTGTCGAAGCTTGTATTGAGGGCGGAAACAGCAGCTATAACAGCAGCTGCCCAATTTACAATGCTAAACAGGCACAATACCTGAATATTGCTTTGAGAGAGTTTTACTATATAACGGATTAATCAGACTAAGGTTTTATAAAAGGTACTTATTTATAACTGGAACTACTTGAGTTACCCACAGGCTAATCACCAGAGCGCTGGCAATGTTCATAACAAATCCCGCGCTCAGCATATGCCTGATTGATATCTTTGATGATGACCCAAACCCAAGACCATTGGAAGGTGTTCCTATCGGGGACATAAAAGCGCAGGTTGAACAAAGCGTGATAATCAGCATCCCTTCCCAGGAAAGATTAGGATTGTATTTGGTCATCGGAAACAAAACCATGAACATCGTAATCTGTACCCCAGAATTGCTGAACAATTCAGATGCAAAAGTAGCAATAAGACCTATCAGGCAATAGAACATCAGCATGTTGGACTTGCCTTCAAACAAATCACGCAACAAATACCCGGCACTCTTATGCAGTTTAAAATACCAGAATACAAATGTGATAATGACACCGATGGAGATCCAGAGAATTCCCTTCTTTGGGATATCGTGCAAAGTGTCTTTCAGCATTAGCAATCTCAGCTTAGATTTATCCTCAGTTTCCCAATAGTGTAAAACCAGATAGTAAATAAATACAATCATCCACAAGCCTGTCAGTATCATAATCTCAAGCCTGTAAACATGCAGGATATTCATGCCGGCTGATAACAGGGATGCTGACAGAACAAAAAAAGCAGCGAGCGCGAATCCTTTTTTCTGAAGCTTGCGTGACATCGAATATGACTCCAGCTTAGCCCTGAAATCATGCTGATGCATCATTTTACCCGGCTGAAACACTGCCATCAGAATTAGCCAGCCGATACAGCTTAACACAACCTGGAGTGGCAAGCCCCAGCTCATCCATGACAGGAAAGTGAAGTCTCTGCCTACCGGGACCTTAAACACTTCGTAAAGACCAATCAGGATGCCATTTGTGGTAGTACCTGTAACCATTCCCAGTCCACCAATATTAGCACCCCAGATTACTGACAGCAGAAACAGGGTATTTATCTTGAGCTGGTCCTTTCCGAACCTGTCAAATTCTTTCTGAAGCAACAAAACCAACGGCATCAATGTTAAGACTGTAATAACATTAGCTATGACCGAGGACAGCAAAGCTGACCCCAGTATCAGGATGAAAGTAAGTTTCTGAATCGAAACATGCTTTTTTTCAAACAGGTAATACAAAACAAGCTCTGGAATCTTCAGAACCACAAAAACCCTGGATAGCAGGTAGGATATAACAAAGAAAATAGCAACTTGAATTGTATGCATCAGTCTTTGATTTGTTTTTCTAACAATTTTGTTGTAATACTATCCAGCATACTTTCGATTCTATTATCCGGATTGAAACTGATGCTGAAAACTAATGTGAAATCCTTGAACTCAGGATAAAAGCGCAGTTTAGCATAATCCTTTTCTGTAATAGCCATCCATTTCGCTCCACTATTCCTGAAATCGTTAACTATTCTATCTCTGCATGATTTATCCTGATAGCTAAAATGGTCTGGGAAATAACTTGATTTGATTACATCAATACCGGTATCTTTTAACATCGCTTCAAAGCCTGAGGGATTGCCTATTCCTGTATTTATAACAGCTTTCTCGCCGACCACACCGCCAAGTGAGATTTCATGTCCATGGAAATCGAAAATCTTGTCCAGACAATATGCTCCCTCAACAACTGGTTTTCCTATATCGTGAAGTTGCCGGTTAAACTTGCCGTTAAGCTCTTCTTTGCGCTTAAACCTGTTCAGTATTAGAACATCTGCATAAGCCAGAGCTGAGACAGGTTCCCTTAAATAGCCTGCTGGAAGAACAAAGCCATTTCCAAACCTGAGCATATCATTAACAATAACGATATCAAGGTCGTGCTTCAATTTGAGGTGTTGAAAGGAATCGTCCAGAATGATGCAATCCAGGTCAGGATAGGTTTTGTATAAGAGCTGAATCACTTTTACCCTGTCCCTGCCTGCTGCCACCGGAATGCCCGATAGTCTTTTTGCAATCAGCCAGGCTTCATCGCCAGCTTTATCAGCCAGCGGTAAAAGCCCTTCTCTGGTCGATATCAGGATATTTGAGTTCTCGAGTTCACCTTTATAGCCTCTGTGTGAAACTGCCACTTTGAGACCTTTTTGTTTCAGGTAATCCGCCAGATAGATTGTGAAAGGAGTCTTTCCTGAACCACCTGCAATGATGTTTCCTATACTGATAATAAATACCGGAGAACGAAAGCTTGGCAGGAAATGACGAAATATATATCTTCGCAGAGAGACACTAAAACTGAATAATAAAGAGAACGGATAGAGCAGATAACTTACAAGAGACCTTTTTAACCAGTGTTTCTCGATCCAGCTTGCGCGCGCCATAGGTTACTGCAGGTTAGATTCGATTATAGCCACTAGTTTTTCTGTCTCAAACGGTTTATATAGAATTTCGTGCAGACCTTCCTGTTTGGAGCGGACCAATACATGGTTGGGGTCATAGCCAAATCCTGTCATCATAATCACTGGCAGATTGGCATCGTAATCCTTGATTCTCCAATACAACTCGTAGCCGTCCATATCTGGCATGGCAATGTCTGTAACCACAAGGCTTACTTGTCCTTTCATGATTTCCTTGATAGCATTGAGCCCGGACCTGAAGGTCAATATCTCCCATTCCGGGCGCATTTCTTTGATTTCGAACGAAAGGTTATCTATTAATTCTTCCTCGTCATCGACGAGACAAATAATCTTTACCATTGTCTCTCAGTATCTCCAGTAATCACTTTATAAGCTTGGATATATTTCTCTCGTGTCTTGCTGATAACATCTTCAGGAAGTGATGGTGCGGGTGGGTTCTTGTCCCAACCGCTATCAGTAACAAAATCCCGAATGAATTGTTTGTCATAGCTCAGCGGTGTCTTACCAATCTCGTAACTGTCCATATCCCAAAAACGGGATGAATCAGGTGTCAAAACTTCATCTATCAGCAGGATTTCCGGACCAATAGTGCCAAATTCAAACTTGGTATCAGCCACAATTATATTCTCTTTTATCAATTTGTCGTGAGCATAGTTGAATAGCTCCAAAGATTTGTCTTTCAGATAGCAGGCGATTTTTTCATCCATTCTTTGCAGCATGTCGCGATAACTGATGTTTACATCGTGACCGCTTTCCTCCTTGGTCGAAGGAGTAAAGAGGGGATTGGAAAACTTCTGGCTTTCCAGATAATCGCCGGGCATCATCATATTTCCAATGGTTCCCGTCTTCTTATACTCACTCCAGGCAGAACCGGTGATGTAACCCCTGACAATGCATTCAAACGGTATTACCCTGGTCTTTCGGACCAGCATGCTACGACCATTTAGTTCATCTTTAAATTCGCGTAGAGGTGCCGGATACTCCTCAATTTTATCAGTAATAAAATGGTTGTCGATTATATGTTTGGTCGTTTGAAAGAAATAAACCGATATCCCGTTCAATACTTTGCCTTTGTCCGGAATCAGGTTGGGGAAAACTACGTCAAACGCTGATATACGGTCTGAAGTTACGATTAAAAGCTTATCACCCAGGTCGTAAATATCTCTTACTTTCCCCTGCCATGACTGTTTCACTATGTTTAGTTCACTTATCTTTTTGTGCATTATACTCTCTCCTGATATAGTATTCTGGCTTCATCCAGCATGTTTTTATTTATAGCCAGTGTTTCATTGGCCCGATAGGGTATCTCAATATAGGGATTGGCATGCTCCTTACCCTCGGCTTTGAACATCACCAACTGCCCATTTTTCACACTTACTTTGTCTGTCACGTAATTTAGGCTCTTTATTTTGTAAAGAAATATCAGCCATTCCTTATAGCGTTTCAGCAGTTCTAATTCTGGTTTCAGCAGTTCTGCTTTTATGAATTCCAACTTATCTTCATATTTCTGTTTCTCGTTTTGCACCATCTCCAACAGGCTGTTGTCCGGATGTACGAATGCTTCTTTCAGAAGTGCATCCAGCTTTTGGAGATAAGGTTGCTCGTTGTTTTCTTCTTCTGATTTTCCTGCTTCTGACTTTATCAGCGTACACCATCCGCGGCATCTGCCATCATCATACTTTTCGCATGGACCTGTCTTTCCTTCACAATGCGGCAGTTTTAAAAGCCGGCTGATAAGTTCTACAAGGTCTATCAGGAAGAAACGGCTGCGAAAAGGACCTATGTAAAACCAATCTTCTTCTGTGTATTCACTGATTTTGATGAAAGGGTGCTCTGCAGGGTTGATTGCAAGGTAAGCATATTCCTTCCAGAGGCTGATGCTTTGACCCATTTCAGCTTTGTGCTTTTCCAACAGCAATTTTTTAGCTATGATAGCATCAATACCATTGGAATATGTTTGGAAAGAGACTGTATCTGCCTTATAAAAAATCTCACTGATGCCTGCATCTTCATCTTTCAATGCCTGCAGTTTGGCTGCTGTAAAACGGATGTTAATCGTATCTGTAGCATAGAGCAGGTTTTGCCCTTCCCAGAAGGCGATTACGCCTGTGTCTTCAGTCATTTTGCCAACATATTGGCTATCTAGTTTTTGTAATAATATCATTTCCATTATGACCAATCAAGACACTGACCTCAACCTGTCAAATCATTTCGCTCCGTGATACTAATTTGTGCAAAAAAAGTCTGTGCTAGTTTTTTTTCACATTTTCAGTTCTTACACAGCTATATAATCATCATGTTGATTCGTTTTTTGTGTTTTACTATCTCCCTGTATTGCATATTGTTACAGCTGCATAAAAGTTTTTATTGACAAAGTATTTACGTCTCAATAATATTACTATATAAAGAGTTATCACTTAGGGAGAACTCATTAAAAAAGCAATGGGGGTAAAGGAGTTACTATGAACGCTAAACCAAAAGCGAAGCCGACAGTGAAACCAAAAGCCAAACCAGTCGCAAAACCCAAGGCTAAACCCGTAGCGAAACCCAAAGCCAAACCGGTTGCAAAACCTGCAGCAAAGCCCGTAGCAAAACCCAAAGCTAAACCGGTTGCAAAGCCTGCAGCAAAACCTGCAGCCAAACCCGCAGTAAAACCAAAAGCCAAACCGGTCGTAAAACCCAAAGCTAAACCGGTTGCAAAACCTGCAGCTAAACCGGTTGCAAAACCTGCAGCCAAACCGGTCGCAAAACCAAAAGCCAAACCGGTCGCAAAACCCAAGGCCAAACCAGTCGCAAAACCAAAAGCCAAACCGGTTGCAAAACCCAAGGCCAAGCCAGTTGCGAAACCCAAAGCCAAACCGGTTGCAAAACCTGCAGTGAAACCCGCAGCTAAACCAAAAGCCAAACCGGTTGCAAAACCCAAGGCTAAACCTGCTGCGAAGCCGGTTGTAAAAAAATAGTCAAAAACCAAACCCCTAATGCTAAGCCCTCTTTATGAGGGCTTTTTTTTCGCTTTTTGCTTTCAATTCTTACATACTGAGATGTCCCGAAGATGTCGCGGAGATGACCGGGTTTTCTTCGGTCGGCTTCGGGACATCTTCGCGACATCTCATTAAGCAGGATGCTTCCATTCAACCAAAACAAGGGTTATTGCTGCAAAAAAGAACCGCCCCATATTTTGAGGCGGTTCACACAATTGTATCCTTCTGACTAAGTATTATCAGAAGCTGAAGTTAAACATTACGCCTGCGCTGGCAGAGGGATATTGGGCAAAGTTGTAATCAGCATTGAGATTGAAAAAACCTATGCGGAAACTGAGGCCGGTAGTGAATCTGCCGGTATTTTTACCATCCACCTCGAAGCGAATCGGTACTGTGTCCACTGCTATTCCGCTTTCGTTAAACTCGATGGGATAGTCGTAGTGGAACTTCATATGTGATGTCTCGTAGGCAACTCCGGCATAAGGTGTAATGCTGAGCAGATTCATCCCGAAAGTTTTGGAAACGTTTAATCCGAAAGTGCTGGCTGAAGCTTCCGCAATGGTGCCGATTTCCATGTTTTGGGTAAAAAAGGAAGCAGCTAAACTGACAGGAATATCAACGGGTATCCAGACAGCGGGATTGTGCTGGATGCCGAATCCCAAATACTTCAGTTTTCCAATTTCTGGAGTCAGTTCCACCTCAGGCAGATAGCGAAATGAGAACATGGTTCCATAAGCAGTTCCGATTGAAAGCTGAGGTGCCGCCAGAGGCAGAAATGGCAGATCTTCCAGCAGACCGCCTACTCCCAGTTTCTTCATATATGCAGGCAGGGTACGCTGCTCTGTTGCATTGTTATAAGTAAACTCAACTACTTGTGAGGGGAATTCGATAGTAACAGAATTTTCCTCAGTTGATTCATCATAGGCTGCGCCGGTAATGGTGGGACCGGAGATGTTAACGATAAAATTCTTGTTCACTATATGCTCAACCAGAGCGTCAAAAAAAGCTTCACTTTGATATTGGGATGCCATCTCCATGGCTTGTTCCCGCGTAAACCTGAAATAACCTGAAACATCAAAATTCTTGTCTTTGCTGGTAAACAAGGTCCCCATCATCACAACCCCAAATTCCAAATCCCAGCTAAACAGTGAATCGGAGGGAGCTTTGTGAAACCAGCCACCGTTCATATCTGAACCAAACGAAGTAACCATTGGATTTACATATCCCCTGGCTGCGCTGCCGGAAAGGGATTCCAGCGTTTCCTGCAGGGTTTCCGCCACTAGTGAACAAGACATGATGACAACCAATAACGAAAGGATTAGCACTCTTTTCAGCATTTAATTCTCCTTTTACTGCACTCTGCTAAATATAACGTATAAATTGCATTTCATTAACTCCAGCTAAATGTTTATTGTCAATGATTTCTTTGCGGTGAACTGCAAGACCGAAAACAAAACAGGTTGTTTTCCCCTGTTATTCCTGCACACAAAAAAAGCCCCGTCGAAACGGGGCTATACTTGGTTATTCTATAATGACCAGAGGTCACATAGAGCGATTATTTTACTTGGTAAGCAACATCTTCTTTATATCAGAAAACTTGCCGGTATTCATACGATAGAAATAAACACCGCTTCCGACCGAGATGCCGTTGGCATCTTTGCCATCCCATACCATCTGGTAATAACCTGCTTTGGCATAGTCATTCTCCAGGGTGCGGATTTTCTGGCCGCGTGTGTTGTAGATGTCAATCGACACTTTACCGGCGTCTTTGATTTCGAAACGCAGGTTTGTGCTGGGATTGAACGGATTGGGATAAGCATCCATCAGCTTGGTAACCAGAGGAATATAGGGCAGTTCAGGATTCTCGGGACTGGTTCCGACAGTAACTGTCAAAGGTCCAAAGAACTGAGTTGCACCATCCAGGTCCATGCTCTGCAGCCAGTAGTAATATACTGTATTCTGGTAAACTTCAGTATCTGTGAAGCTGTAGCTTATCTGGGTGCTGTTCTGCTCACCGCCGGAAATGATGTTCTGGTTCAGTTGGATGGCAGTTTCAAGTTCCTGGGCTGTATTGCGCAGGACGTTGTATCCTTGGTGATTGGTTTCGGATTCCACGACCCAGTCAACCTTGACAAACATATCTGCTGTCAGAATGGCTGTGAAGCTGGAAAGTCCTATAGGCAGGGTCATAGGATTGTTGCCAAACACGATGGCAATGCCGCCAATCTTACTGCCTTCAATTCCCCAGGGACCGCCAACACCATTGTAATGGTATTGAACGCCCTTGGTACCGTCAGCGTTTTCGATACCGATGGTCGGAGTCCAGGCATTACCGGTAACATCAAGGTACTGCATCCTGATTCTGCCGTCAACATACAGGATAACCTGTGCAGTAAGCGTAGAAGCAGGGTCGCCGTATCTCTGGACGTTATCATATGTAATCACGAAAGTGATGCCGGGGCTTCCGCCATAATATATATTGGCTGTAGCGGGAAGGAAATTCAAGTCATCCCAGAACAGGGCAAGCAGGTTATTTGGAGCTGCCGCAGTTGGAATACCCACATTGCTATATGCCGAGTTTCCTTCGCCAAAGGTCACCTGACCATTGGTTCCGATATATACGGTATTATACATATTACCATAATACAGGAATTCGAACCCGATGGGAATCGGACCCCAGTATCCATCGTCAGTAGTACCAACCACTAATGCAGGGTCAACCGCATTGTCCTGGTTGATAACCCAGTCAAAATACGGAGCTGTAGGTGCGGCTGATGCGATGTTATTGGCAAAGTAATATCCGCCATAGGGTGTTGTTTCATCACCTCCACCAAAGTTCGGGTCAAATCCGTCACCAGTGATGGGAACCAATGTTGTTGCCTTTGTGAGATTGTCATTAACCACAATTTGTGCAGCAAACGTGCCGGCAGTAGATGGGTGGAAATTGACAGTAACGAAGATTTCTTCACCCGCAGTCAAGGCAGCAGGGTAAATGTTTGTATCAACAAACGAATACTGAGCAACTCCCGAACCTTCAAACGCGACTGAATTAATACCAAGGGTTCCGCCACCGTCGTTCTTTATGGAGAACACCTGTGAAGCGCTGAAGCCGACGTTAACAGTTCCAAAGTCCTTGCTCGCAGGTGTTACCACCATGTAAGGAGTGGTGGAGATATGTTTGAAGTGTACGTTATCAATATCCAGGTAATAATCGCCGGTAGACCAGACAGCATCGAATCTGACTCTTACGATGTCACCTGCGTTGGCAAGCCTCAACTGGCTGAGATATACGCTGCAGGTGGTAAAGGCAGTCGTAGGTGTATGATTTGCGCTGTTTATAGTATAATAGGTCTCGTATGGTCCGTCATTGATAGAGACCTGGATATCCAGCCTATCGCCTGCTCCCAAAGTAGTGGGTACAGTCGGATAGCTGCCATAGTCAACATAGCGGTATTCGAAATCGAGCCTTGTGTTTTCTGTGATTGGACCGACCGGTGCAGTGATGGCAAATCCGGTGGTAGCAGAACTCCACAGATTCCTGTAAAGACCGTTGCTGGCATTTCCATGCGTACTGCTGATGGAGAAGTTTCCGCTCCAGTTGGCAGGATAGGAAGTGCTGGCATTGAATGTCTCCAGATAAGGCAGCGGACGAACCGGGTCTGCCATCGTGGTGAAGCTCCAGACAGGAAGAGCAACAAGCTCAGAAGCGTAACCAAATGAATTGTATGGATCCACTTTCCAGAAATACTGTGTGCTGTAGGCAAAGTTCACGGCAGGGTCATACAAGGGAACGGCAACATCTGCCACTTCGGTAAAGTCTACTCCATTCAAGCTGGTATAGACCTTATAACCCGTGGGAGCGCCACCGCCACTGGTCCAACTCAGGTTAGTATTTGCTGCCACATTGGTTGCCAGGTTGGCAGGAACAGGAGAGTGGGCGGGATTGGGCGGGACTGCTATGGATAGGGTATTGAACGTGATTTCATCCACGTTCATGTTGTTGCCATAAGCGCTGATTGCTTTAAGAATTGCATATTTCACGTCACCAGCGCCAACGCCGAGTTCGAAGGTGTACTGATACCAGCCGGCTGTTGCCACAACAGGAGCCAGATTGCGGCTTCTGTTAACAGTACCGAGTAGGGTGGCACCTGTCGGTGTGGGATTGCTGTTCACATACACTTCCACTCTGTCAGCAGTTGTCAGGTATGCGCTGTCGCGATACATCCAGAAGCTAACAGTATACATATTAAGAGCATTTGGAGTACTGAGAGGAGGGGATATCAGCGAAGCATTGGAACCGGAGGTGGCATTATATGATTCATAGAAAAGCATGCCAGCACCGGAGTAAGGTGTCAGGGTCGGGTTGGTTGAACTGGTGCGGCGCACCCAGTTATAAGTTCCGGAGCCAATAACTGTCGACCAGCCATAAGGCGGGAAGGTTGCATCATTAAAGCCCTGGGTATGAGGATATGTGGTTATCATCGGGTCTGCAGCTGTTGTGAATGACCAGATGGCACTATCAGATGTCGTGAGCCCGTTATCTGCCACTATCTGCCAGTAATAGGTGGTACCAGCAACAAGCGCTCCTGTAGCCCAGGTCGTCGCACTGATGGTTGCAATCAAGGTAGGCGGATTCGAAGTGCCAAAATAGACCTGATACTGCACGGGAAGCGCGCTGGAAACTGCCTGCCAGACAAGGTTCTGTCCGGCGGCATAGGCCAGCCCGGTTGCTCCGTTTGCAGGGGATGTCAGAATGGGAATCGCCAGCGGTGTGGGTGTTCCGACAAAGTTGAAACTCAAGGCTTCCATTATGTTGGTTACAACATATTCAGCAGGACTGAAGGTATAGCCGGCATACTGCACTGAGTAAGTAGCGCTGGTGCCTTCTATCATGTTGAAGGTCCAGGGTGTAATCTGTCCGCTGGAAGCACCGTTCACATAAATTGCTGCACCGACAGGTATTGAAGTAATCTCCACCGGCCAGACAGGTGAGGCGTTAACGGTGAACTGCCAGACAGGGCATCCTGTGGCATCTCCGCGGCTGGAAGAGGAACGGCCTGTTCCAAGAGAGACATTGACGGGCTTGCCGTCCTGTCTCATTCCACCGTCTATATAATAAGGAATAATCTGCCAGGTGTAGGTATTGAAGGCAGGAATTTCAACAGCAGTAGTCAGGACATTGCCCAAGTCCACTACAGGATTAGCACCCCATACCAGTTTATAACCGGTGGGTGTAACGCCTGCGGAAGGAGCAGACCAACTGAGGGTTTGCATATATGGGAAAGACCCATCATAGTTAACAATTGCCAGGTCAGCCGGTGTGGGGTTCTCGGCTGGATTGGGATTCATTTCCATCCGTGTTGTGAAACTCCAGACAGGGCAGTTTACCGCATCGCCGTTGGCATTGTACGGAACCACTTTCCAGAAGTATGTGGCACCCTGGGCAAGAGCTCCCGTGGGGTAAGTTGTGCTACCCTGATCGGAAACCATGGTGGCGGGAGGATTGTCGGTTCCGAAATACACCTTGTAGCCGGTGGCAGGGTTGCCGGTAACGGCAGCTGCCCATGTAAGGGTTTGTCCGGCATAGCCCAGTCCGACAGAGGCATCGGCAGGGCTGACAAGGGTTGCGAACTCGGGCGGAGCAAGAGCTACGGAGACGTCATCGATAAAGATGTTGTTGCCGTATCCGCTCACAGCTTCCCAGATCATATGTGTATTCACACCTGAGAAAGGAATCATGAACTTGTATTCATACCAGCCGTTGGCAGCAACCACAGGAGCCAAAGTAGTGCTTCTGTTGATTGTGCCAAGCAGGGTGGCCCCGGTCATATCCGGGGTTGTGTTAGCATATACATTCACACGGTCTGCATCCGTAGGATAACCATTGTCGCGGTACATCCAGAAACTAACCTGATAGGAATCCACACCCAGGGCAAGGGCAGGAGAAACCAGGATTCCGGTTGTCCCTGCTGAGTAAGAATAACAGTTGTAACGGGCCATGGCAGCTCCGCTATGAGGAGCGCAGGTGGGAGATGTCCCTGCAGTTTGCCTGTCCCAGATACCGGGAGTGCCGGTTCCGGCTGTCTTCAGGTTTATCCAGTTCAACGGAGCAAAGGTGGTGCCGTCAAAGCTTTCCGTATAGGGGAAGGAATATACTACAGGGTCTGCCTGGGTGGTAAATGACCAGACCGGGCTGTCTGCTGATGCATCCACATCGTTCTTGGCAACCACTCTCCAGTAATAGGTGGTGCTGTAAGCATCGTTCAGGGTACCCAGCACAAAGCTGTTCAGCGGTGCTATCTCTTCAAAAGCAACTCGGGCTGCGACATCCTTGTTGGCTACCAATGTCTGGTTTGTACTGAAGTACACATCAACTTTGGTGGTGACGCCATTGTTAACCCATGCCAGGTCTCCGGTAATCAGCTGGTCAATCGCCAAATTCGCAGGAACAGGATTGGTGGGAGGCAATGGATTGAGCGAGGTCTCCAAAACGGAGAAATCGTCAAAGCTCATATACCAGGGTGTAGTGTTAGCAATGACCTGGAAACCGACATAATAGACGCCGGAAGCAGGTGGTGTCCAGTTTGTAGCTGTCAACTGGGCATAGGTCATGTTGACAGGATTCAGGACGCTGGCAAGCTCTGTAGTCATAGCAGCACCGGTTGCTTCAGTACCGATATACATTTTGAAGGAAGCCCAGCCGGAAAGACCGTCTGTGTTGTACCAGATGCCAAAGTCATAGGGTTGAGCTCCGTCCAATTGCATGGGACGGGAGAACAGCCAGTCGGTATTTGTGGAACCATATTGGCAGGTCAGGTAATCCGTACCGCTATGAGGTGCACGGTTATAAGTTGTTGCTGCAGTGGCAGAAGTCCATCTGGTTCCAAGCTTGGACCAGTAGAGCGGAAGGTTTCCGGCAACCGTGATTTCCTCGAAATCCATATAATAAGGATAAGCATAGTTCACGGGGTCTGCCATTGTTGTGAAGCTGCGCTCTGCGCTCTGCACTTCCTGCGCTCCGTTCACTGAATAAACAGACCAGTAATAGACAGTGCTATAAGCCAGGGGTGTAACCACGGCATAGCTGTTGGTGGCAGTGGAAACCATGTTTAGGACATCACTGCCGCCGGGAGTGGTTCCTACCTTAATCTTATATGCGCTTACTCCGGCTACGGCACCCCAGGTGAAGGTGGGTGTGACAGAAATATTTACTGCCAGGTCAGCCGGTGCTGTGAGGGAAGGAACTCCGTTAGCGGTTGTAAATGACCAGACGGGACCTTCAGCGCTGCCTTCGCCATTGTGAGCGATAACTTTCCAGTAGTAGGTCTGGCTGAAAAGCTTGGCAGGATTATATGAAGAAACTGCGACATTGGTATAAGCCACAGGCGGATTGACTGTATCGAAATACACGTCATAGCTGGTGGGTGTACCGCCTTCGGCATTAGCGCTCCAGATAAGCGGAGCGTTGATAGCTACATTGACCGCTTCATTAGCCGGGCTGGCATAGACCGGAATGCCGGGTGCGGCAACCACAGCCGTGAAGTTACCTTCGTCAGCACCGATATCCGGCGTGCTGGCATTACGTGTGTCGCCGTCAAAGTCGGTGGTGATGCCTGCCAGGGCGATAGCATTTCCCTCCACCCGTGTGGATATGCTGGGGTTAATATGCAGGTTATAGGGTGCAACCTTGCTGAGGAAGGGAACGTTTTCAGAATATGAACCCTGGTCCCTGTCAGCCAACGCTGCCTTGTATTCCGCCAAAGTGGGGTAGGCAGTGGTGCTGAAATAGCCAATCAGATGCGTTGCATCCGGTTCGCCGGCATAATAGATGTTCTTATTGGAGTTTGCCCCAAAATTGGTAGTGCCGGTAGCGCTCTTCCAGACAGCCACAGTTCTGCCGGTGGCGCCGGGAACGCTCTCATTCACAAATATATTGTTCCTGATTTCGTTGGTGGTTCCACTTGTTATATGAAGACCAGCAGAGGCGAAACTTGCATTAATGCCAGTCGAATTCAGGTAGCAAGAATTATACGACACATTATTTGTAGTACCGCCGGCAATCCTAATACCAATAACTGAAGGTAGCGATCCTGAAGTAGGAGATTGAATATCATAAATGATATTGTTATATACATCGTTCAATGTGCCGCTTGACAGATAAATTCCGGCTGATACTGATGTGGCACCAACTGCCGAAACAGCATAAGTTTTGTTGCGTGCAATAGTGGCTGTGCCTAAAGCTTGATTAATGCCATAAACTGTCGCTGAGCCCGCTGCATTATACTGCAATCCATACACTATGTTATCATTAATTGTCTTAATTGCACTTGAACCAGTATTTGTATTGATGCCTTGAATGGTAGAGCTAGTGGAAGTATTAGAACCAGCAATTATCAAGTCATAGATGGTATTGTTGTTATACGTTTCCCCTGTTGGAGTTCCGAAGTTATAGATACCATAAATCGTCGCTGCTGATGTTCCTGAAGTATTGGGCATTGTATTATTATAGATTTGGTTATAAGATGCAGTAGCTGTTGTATTGTTTGGTCTGACCAGATGCATCAAACCGCTGGCACCTGTTTTACTGTTGTTGCGAACAACATTGTAGTTCATGTTTGCAGTCAGAGGTGAACCAGATACATAAATCCCGTACCAACCACCTGTTCCCGGCATTGTGTTGTTCTCAACAAGATTATTGTTTGTATTGATAAAAGCTGCAGATGAAGCATTGCTGTAAATGCCATAGAAACTACCAGTTGTGGCAGTATTGTAGGTGCAGTTCAGAATATGGTTGTTATTAATATTGATTGTATTACCCGCAGCTGTGCTGCCAATTCCATTCTCAATGGCTGATAGCTGGCTGCCGGTAGCTGCACCATGAATAGTGACAATGTTGTAATTAATATTGGCATTGGCGCTTGTTCCTGCCTGGGCATAGATACCGCGCAAGGTGTTCGGATGATTTGCCCCTCCGCCATTATTGCTGTTGATGGTGTTATAGGAGATATTGATATCCCATTGGTTGTTGCCACGGATAGCAGCTGAAGGGAAGGATGCTGTTGCACCACCGCCAAAGTTAATAATCATGTTACCTGTGGCATATGAGCTTCCACCGATATCATTGCCGGTGTCCCCCAAAGTGAAAGGCGTGGCTGCGGCATAACCAATCATAGCAATACCGTAATTGGCATTGGTGAGATAATTGGCATAAAACTTATTATAAGAATTTGTTCCCGCTGCAACGGTAGGAGTCAGAGCGGTTGCCGGAGCTGTAAGTACAGAGTTAGGCACTGTGATACAAGCTGAACCATCCGTAAGAGCACCCGAAGCAGATGTGAGGTTGTTCCTGTTAAGGGTGATGGTGCAGTTCTTGATGGTATTATACTGAGCTCCGTCAGATACGCTGGCTTTAAACAAGCCGTAGCCGTATTCCATCCAGCCAGGGTTGGCAACGTTGGGGTCATAGAGGTCAATGCCGTCTATGGTCACATAATCGCAGCCTGATAGGGCGAACATACCATCAGCGGTGGCAGCTCCACCACTGGTGCCGACATAGGCAGTCAGCAGGGGGTTGGCTCCGGATGTGGCAGGGTCTTTCTGGAAGATAATGGGATTGCCTGCCGTTCCCGTTGCGGTAAGAGTTATCCTGCCGGTCAGGAGTTCGGTGTAGCCGGCAGCGATGTTAAATGTAACACCGCCGGCGCCGATGCCGACAGCATTTACATCTGTCACTGCTTCAGTGATTGTGGCATAATCACCGGGGATGTATTTCTGCCCCGTGAGTTGCGCAAAAGCACTGGAAAAAGCTCCCAGCATCAATGCCAGGAATAAAACTAACAATACAGTTTTTCTCATTAGTAGCTCCTATGAAGTTATATTTTTAAATGAATAATAAAATGGCTTGTTAAAGGGTGTGGAAAACGCGCCGTTTGGTTTTGAAACCAGCTCTTTTAAAGAGATAAAAATGATACCTTGAACTTCTGGCAAAGCCGAAATCCGCAGAGTTAAATTCATATATACAAATCCTTTATGCTTTTTTACCGCTATAAGGCGGCTTAATACTTTTTGACTCAATAACACCCTATTACCTTTGAGAATTGGTGTCAAGAGTTTTTTCGGCTTTTTTTACTTCGACATACCCGCAGGAAAAAATTGCGTGACAGCACCCTTGGCATCAGCAACTATTCCAAACAATGTCTGCACTGGGAACATATCTGCATATGTGATATATGTCCCCCATATGCCCCGGGAAGGATACGGGAAGGATACGGGGGCTTTCTCCCCGTATCCTCCTCGTATCATGCAGGGAGGAAAGACTTTTTGACTGATTTAAGTGCTGCAAAAAGCTGATGCTGTACAAGTGAGGAAAACATAAAAAAAACGCCGGCGAATATCACCGGCGTTCTTATAAGTCAGGATAATGCTTATTTAAGCATCATCATTTTTCTGGTTTTTGTATAGCCCGGAGCTTCCAGTTTGTAGAGATACATACCAGTGGAAACAGGCCTGTTATTATTGTTCAATCCATTCCAGACAATCCTGTGCTGTCCGGCAGCTTTCACATCATTGACCAGTGTTTTCACAAGCTGGCCTTTTGTGTTGTAGATACTGAGTTTCACATTCCCGGCTTTGGCAACCGAGAAGGATATCGTGGTGGCCGGATTGAATGGATTGGGGTAATTCGGACTGAGGAAATTCACGAACACGGGTGTCGGGTCGTCCGGATTGCCCGTAAAGGGGAAAGCCACCAGCACGAGGTTGGATGGCGCACCCTCACCGACACTATACACTGGGCTTACATAATAGCTGTAAACACCAATCGTTTCGAGTTCTTCAGAATAACTTGTCACTGTTGTTTCAGCAACCATGTCAAAGGGATAATCCGCAAACCTGCGGTAAACCCTGTAACCCTGCACCGGATAAGTTCCTGTTTGGGGAGCAATCCAGTTCAGGTGAATAATGGAGTCTCCGGCTGCAGCGCTGTATTCCAGCATTGAAGGTCCGCTCAGGTAATCCAGGTTGAAGTCGTATTCATATGAGGGATCCTGTTCGGTGAGAAGAAACCGGGGAGACGTCTGTTCCAGATGGTATGCAAGCATCGCCGTCAAAGTATAGTCACCTTGAGGCAGATACATGGCATAAGCTCCGGCATCATCAGGATTTGAGACAATGTTGGTGTCAGTTTTGAGCTTAACCAAAGACAAGTCGTAATTGGAACCAATTTCCACATTGCCGGTAACCATCCCGGGGGTAATAAAGAAGCCGGAAATCATCACATTATCAATGAACCAGCCGGTACCCTGGACAGTGCCGTTGGAAGCGAACCTCCAGCGGAGAACCACATTCTGGCCTGCATAAGCAGACAGGTTGAAAGCAGCCTGCGACCAGTTCACAAGGTTTGTATATCCGTTTTCACCCAGAGAATAAATATTCAGGGTAGTGTTGTAACCGCCGGTGGGAGTCAGTAAGGCAAAACTGACACCGCCATCAGTGGAGATGCTTACGTTTCCGCCGTCATAATAGTTCTGGCAGGAAAGGTAATGCCAGAAGGTCAGCATTGCATCCGTTCCCAGGGTTATTACAGGAGTTTTGAGGATATACATGGCATTGTTTTCATACTGCCCGGTAAGATTGGTTGCCCAGAGGTTGTTTCCTGAATAGGGCGTGACCTGCTCAGGAGCGCCATGCGCCCACCCGGACAATGATACAAACCCGGCATTAGATGATTCGAAGTCCAGCACCAGCCCGCTGGTTCCGCAGGCAAAGGAAATGCTCTGCGTCACAGTCGGCGCATCCACGGAATTGAGTATGAAGTTAAAAGGCAGGTTGGAATTTGCCGGAATGGCAGCATCCAGAGTTACCTCATATACAAACTGCATGATTTCATCGGGGGATACCACTGCTTTCTCTACCAGGGGATTGTTTACGGTAACGCCCAGCAGAGTTGATGTAAGCATGGCTGATAAGCTGTGAGCATCTACAAATGAGGTGTTTTTGACATTAACAACCAGTTTAACAGTTTCTCCCGGGTCGGCAACGCCATTGTTGTTCCCGAGATAGTCGTTTACGAAGTATGAATGGTATGACAAAGCAGGCTTCTGGACGACCAGGTTGAAAGTCCTCTGCCAATAGTTGGTATCTGTGGTTATGTTAATCACGAAAGGAAGCTGCTGCTGGTCCGGGCAATCCGCCGACACGGTAAACCTGAAAGGCGTGGAGTTGGCCCCGATGCTCTGACCATCAATATTTGCATATGTCGCAACAGAATTTATCATCGTCACATAAGGACTGGCGCTGGTAAGGGTTGCACTGATTGATTCAGCTAATTCCTCACCGGTGTTGCTCAGATTTACAAACAGGTTCACAGTCTCATTCGGTTCTACGACATTATTGTTGCTGTCCACCACATAAGCGCTTTCATAAACGAGATTGGGAGAGAAGTAGTATATCGGGGCAGTAGTGATATACAGCGCTTTCTGGTTGCTCAGCGGTGCTGCTGCAGCGGGATAGGTATTGTTGAAGGAATATTCCAGTCCGATGGTCTGGTCCTGATTCTGAATGCCAATGGTGGAGTAGTTACCATGCATGGAAGTGCCAGTACCGCCTACATCGACATTGTTGAATGTGTGGTATTGAATCTTGATGGGGCCATCCCCTGTGCTGGTAGGATAATAAACAGGGTTATAGAGTATTACCTGGAATGTCTCAATCGAGGTCTGGTTGTAGCCGTTTTTCATGTTGTGCCACTCTACAACGAAGTAATTGTTGGCAGAATCGTACCAGGTATAGATACCGCCGCCTGAAGTTGATAAATCGTCCCAGAAAGGAGCTATGCATGAGCTGGGGGCTCCACCCTGACCGGATCCTCCGCCGGGAAGACGCATATTTCTATAGGTGGCAACCTCGGTAACTCCCATCGCTAAGAAGCCATTGGAGCAGACAGAAATCTGGCTGTATGGCTGTCCATAGAAAACAAAGGAGAAAGGCAGATTAACGACTGCTACGGGCTGAGCTCCCACCGGATCGCCTTCCGTACCGGTAGAACCGACGTCGGATATCGGCAAAGCAGTGCCGGCTCCGCCTTCTGAGGGAGCAATTCCTATCCACTGATAAGTGGGACAATCTTCATATGACGTATCTGTCATATCATAAATAATATATCCGTAGTCATCCGGACCGAGAGGGTCGGTTGATAATGCGGTCACGGTTCTCAATGTAAAATCAACGTATTGAATGAAGCCAGCATTGTTAAACAAGCGAAGCCTCATCGGTATTCTCATGCCCGGCAGCATCATTGTGCGCCCAAAAACCTGGAAAACGTCTGCGCCGGATGCTATCTGTGTACCCGGCTGAACATTACCGAAGTAGCCGATATTGTCATCCACACGAACCAGGTCATTAAGCGTAATCAGTTGCCCGTATAAGTCATTTACCGGTACTGTCCCGGAGTTTCTTACCGTAATTATCAGGTCCGCTGTTTCGCCCGGGTCAAGCTGAGCATTGCCCCCATCACTTATCTGATAGCCGACGAATCCCATATAGGCATCTGTCACATATAGATAATTTGGGATTACATATGTGTTCTGCTGAGAATCGGTCAAATGCATATTGAACCTGATGACGGTATCATGAGGACAGTTGGGCGCTATTTCCACCAGAACTGGTACTATCGAGTAATTGGATTGGTTTGTGTCTATGCTGGAAAAATTCATGCTGTTATTTATAATGTTCACATACGGACTGGTGCTTGCGGCATAACCAGTTACATTAGATATCATCGCACTTGTGGTGTTGCGTACTGCAAAAAGGACTTCAAGCCTTTCGCCGCTGTTAGCGCTAAAGTTGCCGTTCCCGCTGGAGTTCCCGACGTTATCGTCATCTATCAGAGAAGTACCGGCAACAAGCGAACCGTTGGCATCAACCTGTATGGTTGACTGCAGAGGTTTGAAGTCATGCATGGAAACTGTTACAACAGCTGAGCCGGCAGTCAAAGAAGTATTCATGAACAGGTAGGCATTTCCGCTTTCGTCAGTAAATGCGCGGCCCATTATCAGGTTGCCCTGGCTGATGGTGACAGCTGCTCCCCTTACGGGGCTGCCATTCTGGTCGACAATGACGAGGTCCAGATAATTGGTTCCCAAGGGCAGACTAGCAGGTGCATTGGAAGCAAATGTCTTTGGTATGCCTATGAAAACTTCCATTGTAGGGTCGCCCATCAGATTGCACCAGTGCGCGAAGCTTGAAACCATGGCAGGACGGGTGATGTTATAAGCATCATGGATATAAAGCCGTCCGTTCAGCAGGGCTTCACCCATGGTTCGCATTCCGTGGATGAAAATACCGGCAAAAATGCCTGAATTCAAGGCATTATTGGGCATAGTGTGCGTGCTGGATGTATACATGCCGATGGAAGTAACTGCTCCGGCAGGTACTGAAGCAGTACCTAATCTGATAAATAATTCCGTTGTGCCTGTCCCGCTGGAGTAGTTTCCGGTAGAACAGGTGATGATTACAGTATGCGGCAGTTTTACGCCGTTAATCAGGCTGCTGCCGGGGCTCCAGCCGCTCATGCCGATATAGCCGCGGTAATTAAAGAACCCGACTCCCTGGTTTATCGCCTGGTTCATATCAGAAGGAGAGGGATCGCCGGAATACAACTCTGTGAAAGTGTAGTCCGGATTTTGCATCAGGCCTTTTTCCTTAATCCATTTATTTATATAAATCGTGGACTGGCCTGATGGCTGAGTATCTCCCACCAGCAGCATTTTGTTCAGCCACTGGGCGGTAGGAACGTTTATGTTCTTTTCATAGAAGTAAATCTTGGAAAACAGGATATCCATCTGAGCAGTACTCTCTACCGATATTCTGCCCACAAAAACATCCCCCAGGATATCTCCGCCGGCCAGATGAGTATATGGATAATCACTGTAGCCGCCTGAAGCTGACCAGGCAGGGATATTGAGAGTGCTGCTGCCACTGTCACCTATCAGGACTATGAAGTCCGGTCTGGAGTTGATGTCGTTATATATATTCTGGATAAAAGCCTTGATATCCGTTGTTGATGTCCCGGCAACAGCTGTGCTTACCAGGCGCACATCAGCGCCTTTCTGCTTTTTCCAGAAAGCAAAATCCGCCAATAGGGTCAATGCTGCCTGGTCTGAAGTTGCACCATAAATCATCAGGTAACGGGGAGGATTGTTGGATACCACTATATCGGTACGGATATCCCTGAAATTCAGTATTGCAGACTCGTAGGTCTTGAGGAAGCTTGAAGATATCTCGATGGGAGCATCTATTTCGTTGATGCCGGGCCTTTCAGAAAAGGTCAGGCGAAAGTCTATCTGCTCACGAACTTCCAATTCTTTGGTTTCCGGATTCCAGGCAAAGGGATTCACCTGGATGGTTATCACCCTGAAATCTCTCAATATACTGGGGTCGCTGTATCTGATTACTTCCTGCGGATAAACTTCGTTACCCTGGTAAAACGCCTCATTTACGGACATCAATCTGGGTGTTTCTTCAGTTCTGCCATCCTGAGCTGGATAAGGTAATATATGCTTAATCATTCTTGTATGTGTGTCCAGTACTTCAATTTCCACTGAACCGCGATATGGTATAGCAATTGTGGTGGTCATTACAGGGAGCTGCGGCAGGCCTTCATCAATCAGATAACTGCTGTCTGCGACTTTGATTTTGTCCCAAACTTTGCCGGATGCTATTTCCTGTTCAATCTCAAATTCCGGAATCCTAAACTGGATTTCCATGGAACCGGCACTCTTTGTACCTATAGTAAATGGCCTTGCTATGCTGTGATTTGCGCTCCAAAGAGACATGCAAATCAGCTGAATAACTGCAATAGCAATGATTAAGATGGCAGTCTTTTTCATATTTATCCTCTCAACTAAGAAGTTAGTATGTATATAATGCAAGCAATTATTATTCCTCATGCTTTATTTTTTCTTCCTGGATTTCTGTACGCAAAACGTCTGTATAGCTCTTGAAAATCCGCAAAACAAAGTATGCTATTGAGAATAGCACCAGAATGATTACCCATTCAGCCTGCAGAAATATCAGATGCTCACCCAGAAAATTGTGAAACAGCTTAAAGATGACAAACACAACGACAATCCCGAAGAGGGTTGAGTTCTCTTTTCTCAGTACCCTGCAGGGACGAAAGAAATACCTGTTCGGCACATAGTTTCTGAATCTGAGAAACAGAATCGAAACCCGGGATGCATAGTTCAGGAATTGCTCCCCGAACTTTTCTTCCAGAAATTTCTCTTCTGCCAGGATGATTCTCTCGTAGTATAACCAATAGATGGTAGTGAAGATAGCGACAACCCACCAGATTCTGGAGAATAGCGCTACAGACAGCCAGATAATAAAATTACCCACATAAAGAGGATGCCTGGTCAATGAGTAAATGCCAGTCTGATTGATTTCATCTGCAATCTGCCGTTTTGTATTGCGTCCCGAAGTATTGTCTGCTGCATAGCCGACCGCTGTAACTCTGATTGCTTCGCCACCCAGGGCCATCAAAAAACATAATATATCATACAGTCCGCTCTTAATGGTATACAGATCCCTGTACACCCAAGTGCAGATTATGGCGAAGGTAATCAGTGCAAGGGGAAGATAGCTTCTAAACCGGAACAGCCAGTTCCCCTGTGTGATCATAGCATCGTAAGCTTTCATACCAGATTCCGCCTCAAAGTATTATTTTATTAAAAGAAAAACCCGGTCTGGTCAACCGGGTTTACTTGATAATATTATTGGTTGTAATACAGCACCATCTCATAAGGATGAGGTCGGTTGTTAACAGCGTTATGTTCTTTCATTTTCAGAGCTATGTAACTTTCAATCAGTTCCTCGTTAAAGACTCCGCTGTCGGTCAGGTAAGCGTGGTCTTCCTTCAGAGCATCCAATGCTTCTTTCAGGCTTCCGGGGATGGATTCCAGGGTTGCTTTCTTTTCTTCAGACCAGGCAAATACGTTATCGTCAAAAGGACCGAAGTTATGCTTGGTGGGGTCAATCTTGTTTTTGACTCCGTCCAGGCCGGCCAGTAACAAAGCGCTCATTGCCAGGTACGGATTGCAGGTGGCATCACCTGTCCTGAATTCAAATCTTTTGGTCTCAGGGTCATTCACATACTTGGGAATCCTGATGGCAGCACTGCGGTTGGCAAGTCCGAAGAACAGCTTGACCGGCGCTTCGAATCCGGGCAGCAACCTCTTGAAAGAATTAGTGCTGGGATTGGTGAAAGCGATAATGCTCTTTCCGTGCTTTAGGATACCACCGATAAAATACAGCGCTTCCTTGGAAAGGTCTGCATATCCGCCTTTTTTGTAGAATATGTTCTTACCTTTTTTATGAAGCATCATATGGAAGTGCATGCCGTTCCCTGCCTGATTGTAAATCGGCTTTGGCATAAAAGTGGCAGTTATCCCGTTTTCCAGGGCAGTTCTGCGGATGATGTCCTTCATAACCATAGTATCATCACAAATCTTGGGGAATTCCAGAAGTTCCGTCTCAATTTCCTGCTGGGAGGAAAGACCCACTTCATGGTGATGGTACCTGATTTTTATCCCCATATCCTCCATGATTTCCACCATCTCCTGCCGAACTTCGTAAAAGCGGTCAAAGGGAACGTTCATGTGGTAGCCTTTGATATCCTGCTGGGAAACTCCGTCTGCGTCATCAAAATCCTCAGGCAGTGAATCCTTGCATTCTGATGATGTGAGGGTATAGCCGGAGCTGAATTCGTCATACATAAATTCGGCTCCGTCCAAAAGGTGAAATTCCAGTTCTGGAATCCACAGGGAAGTATCGGCTACTCCGGTCTTCTTAAGGTATGCCTGTGCCCTTTGTGCAACGCTGCGTGGGTCTTTCATCACTCCGATGCGGGTCTCTGCATCACAAATGGAACAAATCAGTTCCAGGGTGGGAGTTTCAAAGAAGGGGTCGATGTGGGCGGAAGCAATGTCCGGCATCAGAACCATATCTCCGCTTTCCACTGTCCTCATTCCGGGAATGCTGCTCCCGTCAAAAGGAACGCCACGTTCCAGAACAGAATCCAGCCTGCCTGCAGGCATGGTTATGTGATACCATTTACCGTCCAGACCGCAGTAACGCAGGTCTATCGCCTTTATCTCGTTCTCTGCGATGAGTTTCTTCAGTTTTTTTACGTCCATTGTTTCTCCAGTTGATTTATTTATTTGTTTTCTATTATGATGGTATGCCCATCAGACCGGTAAAGAAGCTGATAATGGGCCAGATGAATCTGCCGAAAATATTCAGTTTTAAAAGGTTGGAAATCAGGATAATGGCAAAAAAGACTATCATGCCTGTCCTTTCCTGGGCAGTGTATTTAAAATATGCCTCATCGGACAGGAAGATACCCAGCACTTTGCTGCCGTCCAAAGGCGGGATTGGTATCATATTCAGCAGAGCCAGGAACAGGTTTATCTGGATAATGGGTACACACAGGTATGCCAGCAAAGTGCCGCTGCCGCTGATATGATAAACCACGGCAAACAGGATGGCTATCAGGACATTTGAGAGTGGTCCTGCTGCCGCACTGAGCCCCGTATCCCTTTTATAATGGTTAAAATTATAAGGATTGATGGGAACCGGCTTGGCATATCCAAACACAAAGCCCGCTGTATAATAAAGCACGAGCGGCAGGATAACGGTTCCAAACCAGTCTATATGCCTGATTGGGTTAAGGGAAAGCCTGCCCATGCGTTTGGCTGTGTCATCTCCCAGCCAGTAGGCTGTCAGGCCGTGGCTGATTTCATGGATGATAATGGAATAGAATATGGCAGCTATCATGGCTGCCCGGAGTAAAAAGACTATCAGATTGGCTTCCACTTAAACTCAGCCCTTATTTATCTGCAGGAACTTGCGTTTTCCTACCTTGATGACAGTTCCGTCCTTGATTTCCAGGTCGCCTTCCATATCTGTCCACTTATTGCCGTCCACAGTGACGGCATTCTGCATTATCATGCGTTTGGCTTCGCTGTTGGAGGCGCAAAGCTGGTTATCCACCAGCAGTTTAATTAACTTAATTTTACCTTCTGTGGTTTCATATACCTGCATATCGTCCGGCAGTTCCTTTTTGCTGAAAACCTTTTCAAACGCTGCCTGGGCTTCCTGCGCCGCCTCTTCCCCATGATACAGCTTCACTATTTCGCGTGCCAGCTGTTTTTTGTAAATCATCGGATTGACGCCGTTTTTCAGCTCTTTGCCGATGGCTTCAATCTCATCCGGGTCAAGCTTTGTGGCATAGTTGAAGTAATTCAGAATCAGGTTGTCCGGTATGGACATCACTTTGCCGAATTTATCGTTGGGCGGGTCAAAGACAGCGATGTAGTTGTTCAGTGACTTGCCCATCTTGTTCACTCCGTCTGTGCCCAGCAGGATAGGCGAAAGCACGGCTATCTGCTGCTCCATGCCGAAGATACGCTGCATATCCCTTCCGCACAAAATATTGAACTTCTGCTCAGTTGCGCCCAGTTCAACGTCCGAATTGATGGCAACGGAATCATAACCCTGCAGGATGGGATACATTATCTCGTGCATACCAAGGGGTAAACCCTGCTCATAACGGTTGCGGAAGGTATCATGCGCCATGAACTGCGCTAGGGTAAATTTCCCCATCAGTTTCAGGACATCGGTCATGCCCATGGGACCAAACCATTCGCTCTGGTAGCGGATTTCTGTCTTGGCCGGGTCAAGGACTGTAAAGAGCTGTTCCATATATTTTTCGCTGTTGGTTTTCACCATTTCAGCAGTCAGGGGTGGACGCGACTCGTCCCTGCCGGTGGGGTCGCCAATCTGGGCGGTAAAATCACCGATGATTATAACTCCGGTATGCCCCAAATCCTGGAATTCCCGCATCTTGCGGATGGGGACCAGGTGCCCGATGTGAACGTCATATCCGGTGGGGTCTATGCCATATTTAATGCGCAAAGGCTTGCCTGTCTTCTCAGATTTTTCCAGCTTTTTTATCATTTCCTCTTCAGGAATGATTTCCTCCACGCCTTTGCGGATTACTTTCAGCTCATGTTCAAATTTCATTCTGTCCTCAATTCTTGTATAAAAAGCACTTTACCCCGCTTGTATCATTACACAAACAGGACATAGTGCCATCAAGACAGGGCTATGGTTATCAGTATTTTGTCAAGAAAAAGCGGATTTATGCATATGCTCCTGCCTCAGACACATATACTGCAATCTGCGTACCCCTTCCCGCTTCTTCCTTGCTTAGATGTCCCGAAGATGCCCCGGAGATGACCGGGTTTTGTTCGGTCGGCACCGCGACATCTTCGGGACATCTCATAGCGCAGGAAGCATGATAGCTGCCTTCATATACTTATGGAAAACAGTTCCTGATTTACGATATAAATTGACAGCTTATTCACTATTTATTATGAAGGGTAGGTAAATGATACATAATTGATTTGTAATCCTGCATGAGGAGGAGATATGTTATTTAACCCTGATTTAACCGGACAGAACCCCAAAATGGAAATCAAGCCAGTGAATTTGAATGTTGATATCAAACTGGGTTTGAAATGGGCGATTATCCTGACTTTACTGCTGCTGGTTTTTGTGATTTATTTCGGACTGCCTGTCCTGTCTTACAGGTTTGCAGGCACCTACTTCAGTCTTGCCTTTGTCTTCCTGCCGCTGATGTTCTGCAGCAAAACAGCCAAAGTGATGAGATACATCTATATTTTGGCAGGATTGGTTTTCTTTATAATGCTGTTGGTCACCATGCCGATTTTCAGGTCAAAGCAATACCGAGGACTGATAGGAAAAATCGACAGCACACCATTCTCAGAACTGGTTTCACCGGTTAGCCTGAACCAGATTCCGGTAGTGGACAGACCGTTTGCATCCATGCTGGCGGAAAAGAAATTGGGTGAGGACTTTGCCCTTGGCAGCCGCGTGTCTCTGGGCTGGCCAACCAGGCAAATGGTAAAAGGTGAATTGCTCTGGGTGATTCCCCTCTTGCACAGCGGATTTTTCAAATGGCTGACCAACCGGGACGGCACTCCGGCTTATCTGGTGGTTTCGGCTACCAATCCGCAGGACGTGCGCTTCGTTAATGAAGCCGGCGGCAAACCCGTCAGAATCAAGTATCAGCCTAATGCCTATTATCAATATGATTTGCAGCGGCACCTCTACCTGCATGGGTATTATGCCAAAGGCCTGACGGACTTTACTTTTGAACTGGATGATGACGGCATCCCCTACTGGACTGCCACAGTTTACAAAAAAAACATAGGTTTCAGCGGCAGCGACGCTTACGGAGTCGCCATGGTTCAGCCTGATACAGGTGAAATCAATTTTTACCCGGTTGCGGAAGTTCCGGCTTGGGTGGACAGGATTCAACCTGCGGAGTTCGTGCTTGATCAGTTGACCTGGTGGGGCGCTTATGTGAATGGATTTTGGAATACCAAGTTCGGCAAGCGTGACATGCTGATGACTACAGAGGGCTACAATATCATTTATGGCACTGATGACAAATGCTATTTCTATACAGGGATGTCCAGCGTAGGCATGGATGAAGGTCAGGTTGGCTTTGTGCTGGTGGATACGAGAACTAAGCAGACTCATCTTTACAAGCTGTCCGGAGCCACGGAATACGCAGCTATGCAATCAGCAGAGGGTAAGGTGCAGAATTTCAAGTATGTTGCCACTTTCCCGATAATGATTAATGTCTCCGGTTTGCCGACCTATTTTGTCACACTCAAGGATAACGCTGGACTGGTCAAAATGTATGCTATGGTTTCTGTAAAGGATTACAGTGTAGTCGGGGTCGGTGAAACTGTCAAAGGCACCAGGGACAACTATCTGATGGCGCTGTCCTCATCCCGTTCCGGTAATCTGCCTACAGAAGAAGTAAAAGTCCAGAGCTTTGCCGGCAATGTCCTGCGAATCGGCAGTGACGTGAGAGAAGGCAGAACGTATTACTACATCTCGCTGAGCGCTTTCCCGGATAAAATCCTGGTGGCAAATTCAGACCTGAGTTCCGAGCTGCCTGTCACTCGTCCAGGCGATGCGGTGACCGTGGGATTTGTTCCGGTTGCTGACAAGGAAATCAACCTGAATGCATTTGAGAACGAAACGATAAAATAACCGGTTTGATTCCTAATAAGATAACGCCCCTCCGTTTTGAACGGAAGGGCGTTTTTATTTATTGCATTTTTGCTGTTATGGAGTTGCCCTCAACATCTCGGCAGTGGGCTGAGCGTTATCGTCACGCTTCCAGCGGTCGTCTATTTTGGTCTTTACAGGGCTGTTCTTGCGGAAGTAATTGACTATGCCGTCCCGTAGGTTTATCATGTGATATGTGATGTTTTCTTCCGGAACCTGGGTCAGAAGAGTAAGACCGGCATTTCCCTGCATCAGGAAATCAGTGGTGGTGCATGTATAGATTTTGTTGGGGTCCCACGGCTCACCGCCTATCCTCAGGGTTGTGACCCTGTCAAAATTGGGACGCTTCTTAGAATAAACAACATTGACTCCCGAAACCACAAGTCCATGGCGTCCGCCTTCCACACGTGTTTCGATGATGCGGCGCAGGAATTCGCCTGTACAGGTGAAGCTTACTATCTGGTTATCAAAGGGCATAACGTCAAAGATGTTGCGATAGGTGACGGGACCGCTCTTGATGTCGCTGCGGACTCCGCCAAGGTTCATGAAGGCGAAATCTGCATTCACTTCTGCTCTCATGGCGTCTGTGATGGTGTTGCCCATCAGGCTCTGGGCGTCCACATTGATTCTGGAAAGATAGACACCCGCTGTGCCGACAACCTCATCCATGCCTTTTTCAGCAATTGCCTGCTGGTCAGCTATTTTCTTTGTGATTGCCTCATCCGGAACAAACTCGTCTTCAAACAGGGTGATCAGCAGTCCTTCGCGAATGGCGGGAGTTTCATAACCGCTGAGGGTTTTTGTCTCCGGGTCAATCAAAAGAGTGAGCCAACCCAGGTTGCTGCCGTAAGCATAACCCTGTATCACCATAGTATGGGTAATCGGGTCAATCCAGGGCAGGGCAAAACCCTTGTGCATATGACCCCCAATAATCAGGTCTATTCCCTCCACTTCATGAGCCAGTTCCTGAGCATCAAATCCCCAAGAGGCATAGCGGGTGGCGGCTAGGGGTTTACCGCTGTTGTCATAACGGCTTTTGTAAGCTTCTTCCGGGTCGTAGGGCAATCCGGCATGACCAAGCACTATTACGATGTCTGCGCCTTCCTGCTCCCTCACTATCGGCACATACTTCTCCAGGGCTTCTTTCTCATCCAGGAAGTCAACTCCCTTGATGTTGTCAGGAAAGCTCATTTTCTTGGTATCACTGGTTGTGAATCCTATGATAGCGATTTTAACCCCCATCTTGTCCAGAATGATATAGGGGCTCAGGTAATGTGGGAAATCGCCGGTAGCACGGTCAATAATGTTCGCTGAGATAACCGGGAAATTGGCAAGGGCCAAAGCTTCTTCCAAAGCTTCCTCTCCGGAATCATAGTCGTGATTGCCCGGCGTCATGGCATCGTACCTGACATCGTTCATATATTCAATAATTGCTTTACCAAGGGTAACTGTCCCAATCGGATGTCCCTGGAAAAAGTCTCCGGCATCCAGTAACAGGTTATCCCTGTTTCTTCCGTCACCCAAAGACCTGACATGCTTAATCAGGGTTGCTGCGACTCCCCCGCCACCCAGCATGGGTGGAAACTGGGGATTCATAAAGGTGGCTGCTGTTCGGTCTATACCGCCATGCACATCATTGCTGAATACGATATCCAGCTTCAGATTCTCTGCAGACAGCAGAGAAAGTGACAGTGCAATCAGCAGTAATAATATCTTGTTTTTAAGTTTCATATTGGTATCCTAGTTTTTCTGTGACAGGGAATTATTACCAGTTCCAGGTCAAACCCGTGGAAATCTGGGTGAAGGACTCCCTTATCTTGTCGGCATTGTTCCATCCCCGGTCTGTGGGATAGATATAACTGTTTGGCCAGACCAGATAACTGGTCAGCCCTGAGTGCAATTTGTCGTTATAATAGCTGTCCCTGAATAAATCCAGAGCCTGGTACTCTCTCCATGAGAAACTGAGCCCGAAATCCAGAACAAGGTTTTTCCTGAGGACTACGCTACTGCCGGCCGTGATGGAAGGTGTGATAATTTTGGTGGCTTCCAGGGCAGGAAGACCGGCTTCTGAAAGGTTAGCATAATCCGGCACGGCCATCCATTCTGTAATAGACTGGAAACCGAGCCTGAGAGGGATTTTGTTTGTTACCTGGTGTTCCACTCCGAGGTGGATATCCCAGCTGTCATCAAAGAAACTGCTGACATCTGACCAGGTGACATATTCTATTTCTGCATTGAAGTGTGTCCGCATGATATTGCGGGGCTGAAAATTGAATCCTGCTCTCAGGCGTGAGGGAAGGATGTATTTATCTTTGACTTCTGACGTTGTAACTAGGGTGGGCAGATTAACGCTTGTAGCAGGGATAGCCATGGTTGTATCAGGCCCATAGGCAATCCGGATGCTGCTGTCCCTGTCAAACTCGCTTTTAAGAGTATAGGATAAGCCAAAGCCCCATCTGCTATTAAGTCTGTGTGAAACTCCGATTTTTATCTGCATGCCGCTGTAATCGGACTTATTGGTATAAAGGGAATCAGGAAGCACATTCCTTCTCAGCGTGTTGTTGTTTATAGATTGCTGCATCGCCCAGTTTGACCATTTGATGCTTTTATTCATCTCGCTGTCGCCGCTTAAAGCGTTCAACGTGATACCCAGGTTAATGTTCCGGTCTTTGCCAAGGTCAATTCCGCCGCCCAAAGTGAATCCCAGTGCATTAATAGCCCCTGTGTTATCTATCTCGTTTATAGCGATGATCTCAGGATAGCCATCATTGTCTGAATTGCGGTTGTTGCGGACTTCTTCATAATAAATGCCCTGAAAATCAACCACAGGGAGATAATGAAGCCCCAGGCCGAATGTATATTTGCCATAGGCATACTTTCCGAAACCGGCAATCCCGTAGTCGTCAAACATATTGATGTTTGAACTATAGGTGGCGTCATCGATAAATGCGTCAAAGCTATTGTAGAGGGGGAAGCTGCGGCTGTCTTCATTGCGTGTGAAGAGTGCTGCTGCAGAAACCCCTATCTGGCTGTTCTGCATGGTAACGTTGGCAGGATTAAACGTAAAAGTCATAGGGGAAAAAGTATCATAAACCCCGGTGTTTCCCATAGCCAGGTTTCTGGCACCCAAGGTATAGACCGGGTTGCCAAGATAATAATCTCCCACAGACCAGGCGCTCAGGCTTAATGCTATAACCAGCAGTCCGAGTATCAGTAAAGATGGCTTGTATATTTTATTTAACGGCATTGTTCCTCCATTAAAAACGGTAATCTAATTGCAGTCTGATTGTGTTTTCAGAGTGTTCAACTCTCTGGTAGTAGTTATCCTGGAATGCAGGATAAGGCTCATTATATCTTCTCATGTAGTATTCAAGTGTCTGGTAGGTTTTATTCCTGTACTTCAGGCTAAGGTACATGTTTGTGGATATGCGGGTATGGAAGGCAATCCAGCTTTTCAGGCCCTTGTTCCCCATGAAATCTATCTCCATGTCTTCCCAATCCCAGTGTGAAATACCATGTCCATACCAGTATATGAAGGAACCCTGCACATAGAAATTCTGGTTGAATCTATGCGTGTAGTTCACTCCGATGTAATCGCCCTTGAGTTGGGTCATTGCACCAACGATGGTATTACTGCCGATATCTGCCGGGTTAGTCAGGGAAGTGTAGGGAGGCATGTCAACGGTATTGTATCTGTACTCAAACTCCAGATAGTTTCTGGCAGACAGGAAGGTTCTGGCAGAGATAGTATATTCATTTGTTTTGGAGACTGCCCTATCGGCATAGTCATCATACCTGTTTACCTGATTCTTGAACCTTAGACGCAATCCCAGCTGATAAACCGGGCGGAATTCCAGTTCACTCTGGAATCTGGCGCTGCGACGGTGATCGCTCATCCTTTCCCAGATGTCCAGATAACTGCGTCCGATGGTATAGTAGTTGTTGAAGCGGTATCTGGTCTCGAAGTAAATCCCCTTTTCCGGCTGAGCCTGGGAATTGTTTATCCACAGGTCTGAAAGCAGGGGGTTGGTGAGAGTATAGACATATTTATCAAACATGGTGTCGTCAAATTTCTCATGTTCGCTGAAAGCATTGCTGTAGGGATTGTCAAAATCCAGGTCGATATTGCGGTAAAGAGTCAGGAAATAGAGATTTTCAAACTGGGTGTAAGCGCTCATGATAAAGGCACTGGGGTCGTCACCCAGCTTCTCATCTTTTCCTGTAACTGTCAATTCCGCATATTCTCCCTGCAGAGAGGTATTGCCCAGAACTGTCATGCCGTCAAAACCCAGTACCCGACGGAAGTCCCTCTGGTATTTGTCTGTCTGGGTACTGTAAAGGGCGCTTATTTCTGTGTCATTGTATTTATACTTGGTATAATCATAGGAGTCCCTTATAAGAAGCTGTTTCAGTCCGTCGCCCTTGGGAACCAGGAAGTTTACATTATCATAAAGGGCCGTATAGGTGGTGAAACCCAGCTTGGTTCCGATGAAGGGATTTACCTGCAGATGCGTGCCCCACAGCTTTTCATCCATGATGTCCTTTCTGGGGGCAAGGTTGATGTAGGGTATATTGTATGGCGTGCCCAATGGAAGTTCGCTGTTGTAAAAAGTCTCTGCAGCGCTGAGCTCGTCGTTGTCAAACCGGACAGAAGAGGTCACATAGGAAAAGATATCATATTTGCCGTTGGCTCCTACTCTCGGATGTGTGCTGTTCAGGTATTGATAAACCCCTTCACTCACTTCCACCGAATCTCTTTCCATGTAAACCATGGCATCTTTTTTATCACGTGAGAAGAAAAAGGATGCTTCAAACCAGGGATTGCGGAATTCCATGGCTGCGCCTTTCAGGGCATATTCCTGGGTGCGGGATAGGTCCGGTGTGATGCCCATGATGCGTTTGCCAAAGCCGTATCCGGTCTTCCTGGCGCTGTAGAAATCCGTGTTTTCCATCACCAGCCCTTCTCCGTATGTGGCGCGGTAGTTGCCAAGGTACACTTTCAGGGAGGAATTGTTCAGCAGGGGAAAATCCGGCTTTTCATAACCGATGTACAGCTTGGAGTCCCGCCAGACTTCTTCTTTATTATCCATGCTGATGACTGGCGACTCGCCTTTGGAGGAATAATACATCCAGCCGGATTTCAGCATATTGCCATATCTGACGCGGGTTTTGAACAGGACATCCGGACTTATCTCATCAAGTCCAAAGTATCCCCAGTAACTGTATTTCCTGGTATGAGGAGCGATTACACCGCTGGAAGCGCTGCCCGTATTGCGCAGGATGGCTTCTTTCATCATATCCATAGCGCCTTCTTCCATATACCGGGTGAAATACTGCAGCTGCGCGTCAACAAATACTCTGTTTTTCACGGGAGGGTCCCGGTAATATACAAAGCTGCGCAGATTGGTGTAGCCGTAGTATGAGAGGCCGGGCGTGTTGCGCAAATCCCTCATGTCCGCGATTGTATCTCCGCGGGCTCTGCGGGTAAGGATTGCAGCTGCGTCAACTGCCGAAACGTTTGGCAGGCTGATCAAATCATCAAAGTGCATCTTGTTTATATTCTGCGGCGTCATCAGATAATCCATCCAAACATCTGCCATGCCTTCAGAGGCTCCTTCATTGGAGTCATATCTGTCCAGCATATCCATGATTTCCTCACGTCTTTGGGTAACTTCATCCGTTTCGCGATAGAGGGAAACCAGGACCAGCGGGCGCAGCTTTAGCAGAGTCTTCTGGTCTATGGATGGGATTTTCCTGAGGTCGTAGATACTGCTGAAAAAGGATATGTATTCACGATAGGAATAGATATCCTTTGCCTGCTCTTCAGTCACCGGCAGCTGCCTTATCTCCGCCAGGGTGGCGGTGTTCAGGTCAAGCAGCTGTGCGTGGATAAAAATCGGCAGCAGACATAATAATAATAACAGCCATCTTTTCATATTAGTTCCTTAGTTAGTTTTCCAACAAAATGACATGATAAATCAACTTTATATTTTGTAAAGATAATTTAATTCTGATTTCCAACCACTTTTATTCTCACGGCTCGGACTCGCTTGTCTATCGGGTTTCAAATCAATCTTGCAGTAAATCACCTGACAAATTTCCTTGACTTAATTGCAGTTATCATTTTTCAAGTAAATATAATTAAAGATTATTCCCTAAGGAGTTATACAGATGAAAAAAGCCCTCTTGTTTGCTCTGGTCCTGACACTGGTTCTGGGTGCCTGTTCTGCTAACCGGCAAAAACTCTCACCCCAGGCAAATCTTAATCTGAAAAGCGCTAATGTGTATTACCAGCAGAAAGACAATGAAACCTCTCTGCTCAGAGCGTTGGATTTATATGAAAGAGTCCTGTCCGATAATCCCGACCACGTGGTTGCGCTCAAGCGTTCTGCAGACCTCAACCTCTACTTTGCCACCAAGGAAGAGCCTGCCAAAGCTGAGAAAGACGGTGTGGTGCAATACATGAAAATGGAAAATGCCAAGAAAGTCATCGGTTTATTCCAGATTACCCATGCCAGGTATAGCAAAGTCATCGAGGTCATGGACACTTTTGTAAAGCTCAATGACGATGAAAAAGCTGTCAGGCGCGATTCCCAGCGCAAGAAAGAAAGCTCCTGGGTGCGTCTGTTCAAAATCGGGCAACTGCAGTTTGAAAACAAGCTGTATGACGATGCAGTGGAAACATTTGACATTGTTTACAATCTTGATACCACCCGCCAGGAAGCCCTGCGCATGCTGGTCGCAGTCTATCAGGAAACCGGCGACAATGAGAAGTTTGAGCTTTATATGGACAGAGTGCTTGCTGTTGCTCCCGATGATGCTGATATGATCAGACTGAAAGGCGCTTACCATTATAACAAAAAGGAATACGCCGAAGCAGCGGAATACTTCAGAAGAACCATGGCTACAAACCCTCTGGATACAAACAACATGCTCCTGCTTTCTTCATCTTATACTGAACAGAAAGATTACCAGCCCGCCCTTGAAATCCTGGTCAGGGTCTTGCGCCTGGAGCCTGAAAACCTCGATGTGCTGATTTCAGCCAAGGATTTATCTGCAGCACTCAATAACAAGACTGCTGAGATTGATTACTGGAAACGCATCCTGGCCTTGGATTCCTCCGTCAAAAACCTGGAGGATTTTTCCTTCCGTATGTTCTACCTGGAAGAATACCAGACTGCCATGCCCTATGCTGAAATGTGGTATGAGAAAGACAACACCAACAAGCTGGCTGTAAGCACCTGCATCACCCTCGCCAATAAAATCGGACGACCTGACCTCGAAAAGAAATACTCCGATATTTATAAAAGACTTCAATAATACTGAATAGATTCTTCTTAAGCGAGCTGTGGCCATTCAGCTCGCTTTTTTTATTGTCCGGCATATAGCTGCCTCTGATTTTACCATCTGCCCTGACCTCTGTTTTTCCATAAATCCTCCCGCCCCAAAACCTGCCTCTCCCCTGCTTCTTCCTTAGGAGCATTACGGTAGCATTACGGTACCATTACGGTAGCATTGCGGTCATTGACCGTATTACTACCGTAATGGTACCGTAATGCTACCGTAATGAGATTAAGGAGGAAGGATGCAAAAAGTGAGGGGAAGTTTGTTTGGGAATAGGGTAGCTGTGAGGAGAATGATTGGTTTTGGCAGGACGCATCAGATGATGGTAAAGGTTTTTATTGACAAACGAAAGCGGTTTTGCAGTTTGTTTACGCAGTTAATTTTGAGTTATTTGGGAGAATAGCAATGACGAATCTGAAGATGTTAAAAGTCCTCAATCCGATAATGCTGCTTACTTTTCTGGCTGCTGCGCTGGGAATCATCCTGTACAGGTTTCCCATCATCGCTTCCCTGCATGAAGGCAGCCTTGCTTATGAAGTTCACACGATTGCCGGCCAAATCTTTATCCTGCTTGCGTTTTTGCACATCATCCTTAACTGGAACTGGATAAAGCTGCATATTTTTGGAATCAAAGCCAAACCCAAAAAAGCCAAGAAATAGATTCCCATTACCAGTTTAGCCAACCTGACAAACAGAGTTTAATTAGCGAGATAGAGGTTTCCGAAACGAGATATGCCCAAACACACTTCTTTGCTTACACAATCACAAACTGACGAGCTATTCAGTCAGCTGACCGAACTTTACGGAACGGATATCAGCCTGACAGAGAGGCTGATACGGTGCCGACAGGTGATGGAAAACCTCTACAAGACCCTGACGGCAAATGCTAACATCGCCTTTACAGGCTTGTATGCCCGCATGCAGTATGTCCACGAAATCTCCCCCATCCCCGGTTCACTGGTGGAACAGCTTCAGCTGCTGCGCCTGCTGACCAACAAAGTGGTGCATAAAGACGATTTTGACTTTGGGGAAAAGGATTTTACCAGTTCCGTAAAAGTCATAGCGGAAGCGACGGGTTACTTTGGCGGTAAACCGGTCCCGGATGAACTCAAGACTTATCTGGAAAGCAGGAATGCCCAGAATTTCCAGGCATTCAGAACCACGGAAGAGCAGACCATCGAACATATCTTCGGTACGGTCAACACGTGGAAAGTATCTCCGGTGCGGGACAGCCGCAGTTTCCTGGAAATCCGCTGTTTGACTCCGGAAGGAATGGAAATCACTGTCACGCTGTGGGATAAGGCAGACAGGAAAAACCCCTGCCAGAACTGGCTGATTCTGGACAAAGCATTGTGGAAGTATTGCAATATCAGCTTTTACAATCTTTCCATCGTGCAGGGAGTGGCAAACCGCTTTCAAAGCACCCAGCATACAATGGTGGTGCTGGAACCGGACTTTCTGGTGGACGTCTCCTCAGTGGCAGACAGCTTCCAGAACAGGGAATGTTATCCGGAGCTTTTTATCCTCAACCGCTTTTTCAGCGAACCCATCACCCCCGCCCTCGCAAAAGGCAAATGCGTAAACCATATCTTTGATGAATTTATCACTGACCCTTCCAAGCCGATAGACAAGGTTTTTGAGGAATATCTGCAGAGCAATCCCCAGCAGGTTTTCTCACTTGGCAAAGAGGCCTGGACAGAGATTTTCCATCAGATAGAGATGGACCATAGCCTGCAGTTAAAAGATGTGGGCAGCCGGCTCAGTAAAAAAAGCTGTCAGCTGGAGCCGTCCTTCATATCGCTCAGATACGGCCTGCACGGCAGACTGGATGTGATGACGCTCCCTGATGAAAAGAATCCCAAATATTCCATCATCGAGCTCAAAAGCGGTTCAGCGCCTTCGCATGACGTATGGCGTGGACATCAGATGCAGGTGGTGGGTTATAACCTGATTCTGAAAGACATCTACGGCGCTGCAAACCTCTCCAGCAGTTCGATATTCTACTCCAAAAGCAGTGAAACGCCTCTGCGGCATGTGGTAAACCACATTACGCTGGAGCAGGATTTCCTGATGTGCCGCAACCGGATTATCGGCCTGATGCAGATGCTGGCAACCAAACCCGAAACCTTTGTAAACTGGCTCAAAACCAATCCAAGAGATTATCCTAACAAGTTCCTGAATGAAAAAGCCAGCCACGTCAGCAGTGTATTGCAGAACCTGACTGAGGAAGAACTGAATTGGCTGACCAAGAAACTGCGTTTTATCTTCCGCGAAATCTGGGCAATTAAGACCGGCGCTTTCGTGGAAAGCGAATCTGTAAATTATGGATTCAGCTCACTCTGGAACTGCAGCCAGGCGGAAAAAAGACAGCAGTACAGAATCATTGACAACCTCTGGATAGAAAGTGTCAGCGATGATATCATAACCTTCCACCGCCAGGACGAGCGGATGCTTTCCAATCTCAGGATTGGTGATATCGTAGTAATGTATAAGCAGGACCTTGCCGTCAATGAGCAGCAGCTGATAAGAGGAACGATTATCACTTTGAATGACGAAAAAGTGGAAATCCGAACCCGCTGCCGTATGAAAAAAGAAGGGGTCTTTGATAACTATACGATGTGGGCGATTGAGCCGGACCTGATGGAATCTTCGCTCTACAGCGGACTTAGTTCCATTTTTGTCTTCCTGCAGGCAGAAAAGGAAACCAGGGCAAAACTGCTGGGCACCAGGGTCCCGGAGTTTTCAGAAATTGAGTTGCCTGAGTCGCTTTCCTGGCGCAAAGATGTTTCGGAAGCGCTCAAAGGCATGATAACAGCCAAAGACTATTACCTGGTGCAGGGCCCTCCCGGGACAGGGAAAACCTCCACTCTGCTGATGCAGTATGTTCACCATATCCTGAATGAAACCAAAAACAAGATTTTGCTGCTCAGCTTTACCAACCGCGCAGTGGATGAGATTTGCGCCAATCTGGAACGTGAGCACATCAAATTTATCCGGCTGGGAAACTATACACCCGTGCTGCAAAGCGTTTCCAAAACAAACACCAGGCCTTTGTCCAAAAAAGCTGTCTATGCAAGCCCTGAGACAGATTATGAGACAAACAGGGTATTTGCCTCCACGGTTCACTCCTTTTTGGCTGCCGCGCCGGATTTGCTGGGCAGGATAGAAATCGATGAAATGGTGGTGGACGAAGCTTCGCAGATATTGGAGCATAATGTAATCGGATTAATGTCCAGGATAAAAAAGACTATCCTGATAGGCGACCAGAACCAGTTGCCGCCCATTATCCTGCAGCAAGAAGACACTGAGAAAATCTCCATCCTGGAAAAGCTTATCAGCAACGCAGACAAGAAAATCTTCCCGTCCTGCTATTCTATGCTGACCCACCACTACCGCATGCACAATGATATTGCCAGGCTGGTGATTGATAATTATGGAAAGAAGCTGGTGCCAAATTCCAAAAGACAGATGCTGCATGAGCCTTGGCTGCAAAGTTCGGACGACTTTCTGCAAAAAGTGCTTGCTTCCAGAATAGTCTGGATTGATACACAGCCATCAGTAAAAAGCAAAGCGGACGATGCGCATGCAGCCTGGATACGTTTGTTTATCGATAAGCTCAGCACCCATATTCCCCCTGATGAAATCTGCGCAAAAGTCGGTGTGATATCTCCCTTCCGGGCGCAGGCACAGTGTATAATCTCCTCTTTGGGAGCAAGATACAAAGGAATTACGGTTGATACGGTCGAGCGCTACCAGGGTTCGGAACGGGAATGCATCATTATGTCCTATCCGGTCAGGTATCATTATGAGCTTTCCATGCTGCAATCCATCAATAACATTGGGACGGTTGACCGCAAGCTGAATGTAGCCCTCAGCCGCGCCAGGGAACAGCTTATCATCCTGGGAAGCAGCAAAGTCCTCACTCATTCGGAGTTCTTTCACAAAGTCTATTCATTAGTCCAGAATCATGGCATGATAATCCGCGGCGAAGATATCAATCTCAATTAATCCTTGACTTTATCCCCCCGATTTTATTTAGGCATAAAGGATAGTTAATCATAGTGTAAATGATAATTTCATAACATAAAGGAGTATATTATGAGCCAGCCCAATCCTCCCAACCAGTTGAACATCAAAATCGACGAGAAAGTCGGCGAAGGCGTCTATGCCAATTTCTTTGTAATCACAAACTCACCCTCCGAATTCATTCTTGACTTCGGCAGAATCGTTCCGGGTATCCCCGATGCCAAGATTTATACCAGGGTCATGACCACACCCCAGCACGCCAAGCAGATGCTGCAGCTTCTGGAAAAAAACATCCAGAATTTCGAATCCCAATTCGGCGAAATCAAGATAATCGGCCAACCTGATAACAAGTCGGTTGGATTCAAGACCAGCCAGCCTACTAATAGCTGAAACCTAAAATGACTTGACGAAACAAGTCATTCTAAAGTTTTGGATTAGACTGTTTATAAATATGATAATAACTAGATAAAAGGGAGCAATTGCGAATGAAAAACGTTTCTTGGCGCAGTGCATCGATCCTTGCTTTCATCCTGGTGACAGTTTTCTTTCTGGCACCGATGTTCGTCCCCAACCTTCCGGAATGGTGGGCAAACAAGAAGATTAAGCTCGGTCTTGATCTCAGGGGTGGAATGCAGATATTGCTGGATGTTGATACATCCACACTCAGTACCGAACAGGCAAAAGACGCCGTGGACAATGCCATTCAGGTTATCCGTAACCGCGTTGACCAGTTTGGTGTGGCAGAACCTTCCATCCAGAAGGTCGGCGACACCCGGATTATGGTTCAGTTGCCTGGTGTAAAAGACTTTGAAAGAGCCAGAAGCTTGATAGGAAAAACTGCCATGCTTGAATTCAAGTTTGTGGCAGAACGCGAAGAGACTGAAAAGGTCTTGAACGCACTTGATTTGTATCTTAAGAACAACCTGAACCTCTATCCCAAACTGGCTGAGTTTTACAAACCCATCAGCGCGACTGAGACAGACACAACCTTCACAACCGACACGGGTAAGGTCTTTACCAACCTGATAAACAGCGGCAGCGGACCCTTTACCGTTGGTTATGAAGATGTGCCTATCCTGACAGCTATGCTGAAGGATACCACTTTCGTCAGGAATATCCCGGCAGGTTTTGCCATCGCGCTGGGCCAGGAAAACAAACAGGATTTGCGAGCTGACCGTGAGGCATTTATTGTGCATGAAAATGCAGAACTTACTGGCGACGCCCTTGATTATGCCAAAGTCATGATGGGCAGCGCCAATTCAGGAGACCCCTCCACTGCCAACAAGCCCTACATTTCTTTCAAGATGAACAGGGACGGAGCCCGCAGGTTTGAAGTCCTGACCGGCAACAATATCAACCGCCGTCTTGCCATCCTGCTGGACGATGTGGTTTATGCCGCTCCGGTTATCAAGGACCGCATCCCCAGGGGAGAAGGCCAGATTTCAGGCAGCTTTACCCTTGATGAGGTAAGAGACTTGGTTATAGTGCTCAAAACCGGTAACCTGAAAGCTCCTGTTAATGAAGCAAGAACCGTTGTGGTTGGCGCTTCACTCGGCGCAGACAGCATCAAAAGCGGAACCATGGCTGGCCTGATAGGCTTCCTGGCGGTTGTGCTGTTTATGCTGCTATATTACAAAGGCGCAGGTTTCGTAGCGGACATAGCCCTTGTCTTTAACATAGCATTCATAGGAGCCATGCTTGCTGCTTTTGGAGCTGCTCTAACCCTGCCCGGTATTGCCGGCATTATATTGACAATCGGTATGGCAGTGGATGCCAATGTGCTGATTTTTGAACGCATCAAAGAAGAGCTTGACGGCGGCAAGACTCCCAGAACTGCTGTGGACGCCGGCTACAAACGTGCAGTTATCACTATCTGGGACTCCCAGCTTACCACTTTGATTGCTGCTATCGTTTTATACAATATCGGTTCCGGTCCGGTGAGAGGTTTTGCTGTTACACTGGCTATCGGTATTGTTGGTTCTATGTTTACAGCTATTGTTTTCTGCCGTTCCATTTTGGACAATTTCGTCGTCACCGGCAACAAGAAGACAATGAGTATTTAGGAGCTACAGATGCATTTCTTTAGAAATACAAACATATCCTTCGTTAAGAATCGTTACTACGCATACGTATTTTCTGCCATCATTTTGCTGACCGGAGTCTTCGGATTAATCACCAATGGCCTGAACTGGAGCATAGATTTCACCAGCGGTGTGGCAATGGAACTGAATCTCACTCCTGCCAATTCATCAACTCCTCCTTTAAAGATTGATGTCTTGCGCTCTGTATTGAGTAACAACGGCTTCAAAGATGCGGAAATCCAGATTATCGGACCTCCCGAAGCATCGCACTTCCTGATTAAAACCAAGGTGATTGAAAGCGATTCTGACAGATCCACCCGCGAGCGCATTACTGATGTAATCGTTGAGAATCTCCCCCAGTATATTGAAGGAAGAGACCTGGAAAAAGATGTAATCGTTCAAAGTGATGAAGTCGGACCCAAAGTCGGCGCTGAATTGCGTTCCCAGGCACTGTTCGCAGTGCTTTTGGCAATGTTGCTGATTATCATCTACATCTGGATAAGGTTTGAGCTCACCTTCGGGTTTGCCGCCATCCTGGCAGTGTTTCACGATGTGCTTTGCATCCTCGGGTTCTTTGCCGTCACCGGCAAGGAAATCACCATCCAGATTGTGGCTGCGCTGCTGACCCTCGTAGGTTATTCCATCAACGACACCATCGTTGTATATGACCGCATCCGTGAGGATTTGAGAATTTACAGGAAAGACCCCTATGAAACGGTCTTCAACAACGCCATCAACAAAACCCTCAGCAGAACCGTTATTACAGCAGGAACTACTTTCCTGACTGCCACTGCGCTGTTCTTCTTTGGCGGTACCGTCATCCATGACTTTGCTCTCGCTATGATGCTCGGTCTGGCTGTGGGTACCTATTCATCCATCTTTGTTGCCAGCAACGTTGTGATTGATTATTATCATCTGACCCACAAAGATAAATCATCACTGCAGACCCTGACCAGCAAAGCATCTACCAAGAAAAGATAAACAATCCTATTGACATAAAACGGATACAGTCGAAAGCCTGTATCCGTATTTTTTTTGTTTGAAAATTGAATTTCAGATTAATATATTAACAGGAGATTATTATGAAGCTTACACATTTCTCACAGGTGGAACTGAAACCTGTCGATGTAGAAGGTGCGGAAGGTACCTTTATCCGCTGGCTGATAGCTGAAAAAGACGGCGCTCCCAATTTTGCCATGCGCCTGTTTGAGATTGAGCATGAAGGGCACACTCCCTATCATAAACACGCTTGGGAGCATGTCATTTATTGTCTGGAAGGAAATGGAATCCTGGTCTTTGAGGGCAATGAATATCCTTTCAAAGCAGACGACAGCATGTATATCGACCCTGAAAAAATGCACCAGTTCAGAAACGTCGGGGAAGGAAAACTGAAGTTCCTGTGCATGATTCCCCACGAAAATAACTATGTCGGACAGGATACCAAGGAACCGGACAAAAAGAAACCGGTCAATCCCTTCGCATCCGGCAAAGCGAACAACTGCTAAACTAAACTTAAGTATATAGGAAAACCCACCAAGGCAGGCTCCTGAGGGCAGGGGCCTGCCTATTTATATGTGAATCCGGGAGCCCAGTCCTCATTAGTTACCGCCAGCAAATCAAATAAATACCATACACTGCAAAAATCATCGCCGGGTCCCAGATAGGCCTTGGCCACGTGACGGATTATGCCGTTCCCGTCTTTTATGAAGGTTGAGACCCCCGGATAATAGCTGCCGTCCTGCAACTCAAACCCGAGGTCTTTTTTCAGGGTGGAAGGCCGGGTGGATACCATTCGAAACTTCCAGCCGCGTTCTGCGGCAAATTCCCTGATAACTTCCGGAGCATCAGGTGTAGCCACCACAAATGCCGCCCGGCTTTCCAGATGATGGAAAATCCCGTTGAAGCCATCCGCCCACATGGTGCAATATGGGCACTTCTTCCCCATGTTGTGGATTAAAATCAGTTCGTTATTATCTCCGAACATATCGCTCAGGCGCACTGACTCTCCATCCGGCGTCAGCAGTTCATAATCGGGAACCTCAAAACGAGGCATCTGCCTTTTCAGTTCATAGAATTCCCGCTTCCTGGCAATTATCTCGTTACCCAGTTCCGTGATTCTCTGCTCCAGTCTGGTTACATCTTCCTGATTCATTCCATCCTCCTTTTTGTCATCAGATTACCAAAACCGACCCAGTCTTTTATGTCAAACAAAATGTAAAGAGTCACCCAAATTTGCATATTAGGATCACTGTGACAACATGGGATAACGCCTTATGTGGTGCAGAGATGCATTGGACTGGCTTTAGATCGTGTCACAGTGCTCTTTGGACTTTTATGGACTGTTTTGGATCACTGTTTTTGCATATTTGCGCTATTTATGGACTATATTTGGAACTCTCTGTTTTACAGTGAATTGACTCGAATCAGCAAAACCGCACCAGGATGGCGATTGTGCCGATGAGAGAAAGCTCTTCACTCTGAACCGAGTCTAAAACCATCACCCGAAAGTCTGAATTCAAAGGTTGAAGGATGATCTCCTGCCTTTTGTGATCGAACTGTACACGCTTCAGGGTTATACCACCTTCGTATCTGACCGCGCAGACCATGCCATCGGTTCCAGACCAGTCGTAGCAACGCTTGATGACCACCATGTCGTTATTCTGGATAGTCGGCTCCATGCTCTTGCCATTCACCCTGAATGCGAGGTATTGAGCACCCTTCTCTCTGAAGTAACTCTTTGGTATTTCAATATGTTCGGCATACTCGAAATTCTCGGGCACCGGGATGGGGTCTCCGGCGGAAATATCCGCTGACACCGGCAGATAATTTGTCCGCATGTAAACATCATCTATACTGTCAGTTAGCTTTGCGGCAGCTTGTTTATCATCTGCTTTTTTTGCCCGTTTGGGTTCGAGCTTAATCTCCCAGGGTGGGACAATATACATACTACCCTCACCATTAAGAAGCCAGTTCAAATTGATCTTCGCCTGTCCCAAACGAGCCAAGAAATCGGAGTCAGGCATACGCTCATTTGTCTTATATCTGGCTAAGGAAGTATTGGAAATGTTGAAATCTTTAGCAAATTGTCCCTGCTTCTTATTCATAGATTTAATCAGCAATTCCAGCCTTTGACCAACATTGTAAGTTGACATTAATCCTCCCTTATGGATAAATACTCATTGACAATAACCCGAATGGGTAACATTATGCAACTGTGCACAACGTAAATATGCTAATTAGTTGTGTCAAGCATTTTTATTAATAGTGTGATTTGCCGATGGATTATTCCGGCGGGGTGAGTAAGTTGCAGCAAAGTTGAGAAAATCGCAGAAAGGACTTCCCAACTATCTGCAAGACAGTTAAGTAGCACCCATATTAATTATGGGAGGCGCTTATGAAAGCGACTAAAAATCAGGTGGTTAGCAAGAGGCAGTGTGACACCCTAAAAAGAGGGCACTGTGACAGGCAGTGTGACAAGCACTGTGACAACCACCCCTCCGAACGGGTTAAAAACCAATACCCGAGAGGATTTATCACCTGTCACACTGGTATAAGCACTGTGACACGCAAAAACCAGAGCACTGTGACACGCAAATCTGTCACACTGGTTGTCACAGTGGTAGGTAATTATGATGAGGGACTGAGAATGTCGAAACAGAAGATCAAAGCCGTCTGGCTGACAGTAGAACGGGTAGCTGAACTAAAAAGCTGCTCGATCAGGACTGTCTGGCGGTATATCCAGCGGGAGCACCTGCTCACTTATAAAGAACAAGTACATATAGGAAGCGCAAAAATACCCAAGACTTTCGTGCTACCGGATTCCGATCTGCTAACACTGGAGATGCAAGACTGTAATGTTAAAGGTATGGAACCTGCCGATTTTTTAGAGAAATCGATCCAGGTTGGAGAGCGACAGATCAACAGCGCCTTGATCTATGGATATGGGGAAAAGACAGAACTGGGAGGGGAGCATGAAACTCTATGATATCAATATAGAGCAGTATGACCAATTCTACCAGGATGTCATGTCCTATGTCAATGCCAATCCCGACCGCAAGCTCAAGGCTATCTTGATTGATGATAATGAAGATCAAGCTGAACCAGTAGCAGTCGAACAGGATGTTGTAGTAGATACTGCAGTGCAAATTCCATTTATTCGTCCTTCTATACCATATATAGAGAAAGATACTAAAACCTACCTCGATTTGAGACCTTATGATTACATTTCCCACCGGTTTGCCGAGGAAGCCAAGTTATTCGGGCAGTTCTGCACAACAGTCCAGGACAGACTTAATGACTGCAACTCCCGGACTGCCGAGTGGATACAAATCACCGAGGATTACAATAATAAGCAATTAGTTCCCGAACTGTACAATATAGTAGGCAGCCGTAACGAACGTGCCTTACGTGGATGGATGCAGAAGTTCCTGGATAATGACCATGATATGTATGCTATGCTGCATAAGAGCAAAAACAAGAACAAAGGTCGCAAGGTCACTTATCTGGAACAGAGCTACCTATTAAGTAAACTGCTTGGACCTAACAATATTAAGATCGGTTCTGCCATCCACAGCCTGAAGACATTAGCCCGGCTGGGACACTGTGAGTCACCGACCAGTGTGCCAACCCTCAAACGCTGGTGCCTGGACTGGGAAAAGGAGCATCCTGCTGAATGGACGCAAGCTCGTAAAGGCAGTAAGTGTGTTTCAGAAAAAATCCTCAAAACCATCCTCAGGGATGACTCGGTCTTAAAAGTCGGTCAGGTCTGGGTGGCGGATGGACATACCTTAGCCTTTGATATAGTCAGTCCCAAGACCGGTAAACCGGTACGCATGACCCTGATCATGATCATGGACTGGGCTAGCCGCTATCCGGTGGGTGCTTCACTGGCAGTTACCGAGGACAGCCAACATATCCTGACAGCCTTTAGAAACGGCTTCCTGAACTGGGGAGCCTTGCCTGAATATGTCTACCTCGATAATGGTAAAGCGTTCAAATCTAAGCTATTCCACGAAGACTGGGATAAACATGACCTGGAGAAGGAATTATCAGGCATCTTCCCCCGACTTAATATCGGGGTCGCTTTCGCTGAGAGTTATAATGCTAAAGCCAAGGTGATTGAACGGTTCTTTAAGACTCTGCAGGAGCAATTAGAACGCTTCGTATCTACCTTCCGAGGTTCCAATATTGCCGATAAACCTGCCACCCTTATGCGTAATGAGAAGTGGATGCAGAAGATGTTTCAAGGCGAAGCTCCAACGGTAGAAGAGGCGATGCAACTGATAGCCTTCTATGTCAGGCACATCTATGGCGAGACACCGCATGGTTCTTTGAAAGGGAGAACACCCTGGCAGGTCTTCAGTACATCCCAATTACCCCAGGATAGAATAGTAGAGGAGAGCCGACTCAACTTCCTGATGCTGACAGCAGAACGCAAGAGCATCCGTAGCCAGGGCATCCTCTTAGATGGTAAACTATACTGGGATGCAGCCTTAGTCAAATATGTCGGACAACCGGCTATCATTAGATACGATTATAACGATGCCAGGTGGATACTGGTCTACGATAAGACCGACCACTTCATCTGCCAGGCAGAGCTAAGAAGGGCACAACATGCCTTCATTCATGTCGCTATGGATCAGCCTGTAGCTCACAAGGAACTCAATCAGGAGCTTGCCCAGATCAGGAAGATGAAGCGGGATACTGCCTCCAGTACTAAAAAATGGATCAGACAGTCCCAGGAGACGGTGGATCGCTTGGTCAAGCCTCTACCCATAAAGACCGATAACTTGCCCTTATTTATCAACCAACCACTTATCCAAGCACCAGAACCGACCCCAGAGCAGGAGATTGCCAGACTGGATGAGATGATCCTGGCAGAAGCGGATCAGACTGCGGAGCAAGCTACAATAGAAACCCTAACAACCATAAAAGAAAATACCGACCAGAATGAACAAGGCGACTCCTTGGTGGCTACACATAGCTTCAAGGAAATGCTTAAAATAATAGGACTTGAATAAAGGAGGAGATTATGAAACAGGGAGTATTAGTCAGAACCGAGAATGTTAACAAAGCTGACCACTGCATCAATTACCTACTCAGCCGTCCCAAATTGGAAATGGTGGGTTTAGGTCTAATCTACGGCAAGCCGGGGCTCGGCAAGACCACTTATGCCAAACGCATGGCTTTCAGTAAGGGATATATCTATCTGAGGCTTGAAGCTACGACCACTCCGAAGTCCTTCGCGGTGGATCTGCTATCTACCTTATATACCAGATTCGGCTTGGGAGACTATATACCCTACGGCACTGCCAATAACCTCTTTAAACAAAGCCTGATGCTGTTGGAAGACAAGCGGGATACTGTAATCATCATCGATGAGATCGACTATGCCTTCCGGCATCCGCAGCTCTTAGGTGCTATTAGAGACATCGTGGATGAGACCACGGCAGTGGTTATCCTGGTCGGGATGCAGAATGCCAAGGACAGACTTAATCAGATAAATGAATACTACTTCGATAGATGCAACGTCTTCTATGAGTTCGCACCGGTAAACAAGAAGGACATCGGTCAGATTTGTAGGGATATCCTGGAAGTGCCCTTCGCACCGGATGTAATCGACTATATCCACTTCCACTCGACCGGTAACCTCAGAAAAGCCATGAAGCTCATCCACTATGTCGAGATGATCGGGCATTTACGGAATCTGAGCCGGGTCTGTGAAGCTGATTTGAAGGTCTGAGGACAATATGACCAAGCAAGAGCTGATCCTCAACTTTGTGAACCAATATAACCGACCTTTCGGAGTCGATACGGTTATATCTTTAACTGATATCGATATAGATACGGTAGAGTCTGTCTTGGAGGAGTTGCTTGCTATGGAGAAGATCAAGCAGGTTGAGGATGATCCTCCCATCTACGTCCGGGTCAACCGCTACAACACCAAAGTAGGCTATCAGCATTACCGAGGCTGGAGTTTCGACCTCAAAGCCACCCATCAGCTCTTAGATGTCCTGGAGAAGGGCAAATACAAGTCCATCCGAGATATAGCTCAAGTAATCAAGCGCAGTCGGCAGTGGGTGTATATTTACTTAGAAGCTTTGGCATCCATTGAAGTGATCGACCTCAGGAATTTTACCTATGTGGTTATCTCCCGCAAGAATGTTCCCAATATCGGCAGAAAAGTAACTAAAGGCATTCTAAGCCAACTCAGATCCTTAAACAAAATCAGCTCTTACAGGCTAATTCGCTAGTCTGTTATCATCACATAACGAGGGTATTACTATGACGAAAGAACAGAGAGAACGCTATTTGCGGCAAGATATCCATGCCCTGCGGGTCAAGAAGTTCAACTGGACGGAAGACCAGCTTAAACAACTGATCAAGCACTGGGGATATGGCGACTCTTTAACCGCCCTCGATGAATTAGCCCTTACTGAAATCAAGCTCATCCTCATGCGTGTCCGCATTAAGGAATACCCTGATGAGTACACCTATGACTCCCAAGGCATGTATATGCATTCTCTGATGATGAGAGCCGGTTGGATAAAGACTGACCTGCGCTCCTTCCTGATCACCCATTACCGCAAAAGCCACTGGAACCTGCTGAGTGAGAACGAACGCAAAGCCGTTATCGCCATGCTCCAGTACTATATAGACAAGAAAGCCAAGACCGTAGCGGAAGCCGACCTGGCTGCCGCTCCTGAATCTGAAAAGAAATCAAAATCACATAAAAGAAAAACTAAACAGGAGGTTTCTAATGGAAACGAACCAAGACAAGACACGCAAAAGTAAAGGGACTGTAGAGCGCACTAAGACTGATTCACGTGGCAGGGAAATACCCCTACGCATGGTCAGACCGGAAATCCTCAAGCAGGACACGGTCATTCGCAAGACTTTGGACAGGGTCAAGAGCCTGCACAACCGCATCAAGAGTGACAAGGAAAAGCTCTTTCAGGAATTGGAAGGTTACCTGGAATTCATGGCGGAGAAACACGGTCTGCACTGGAAGGGCAATGCCATCCTGCTTAGCTTTGACGAGCAGTACAAGGTGGAGATCCGCTTTAAGGAACGCATCCAGTTCGGAGTGGAACTCCAGCTTGCCAAACAGAAGATCGATGAATGCCTGAAAGCCTGGACAACTGACTCCAACATCAACCTCAGAGCTATCATCAATGAAGCTTTCCAGGTTGATAAGAAAGGCGAGATCGCCAAGTATCGCATCCTGGGACTCAGAAGGTATAACATCAAAGACCCGACCTGGAAGGAAGCTATGGAGCTGATCGACCAGGCAATTAACGTCACATCCACCAAGCAATATGTCGCTTTTTATGAACGGGATGTAGCCGGCAACTACCAGCAGATCATCCTCAACTTCAGCGCTCTGTAAGCAAGTTGTGAAATACTGTGGCAACTTAAAGCAAGCGTATTTGTCAAACTGAGAGGAGATAAATATATGGATAACATGAGAAATAACATTGCTGAAATGATAGTTGAGCCTATGAACCTGTTTCAAGAAGACAGGGGATACCGACCTGATGAGATAGCTGAAAAGCTGAATGTGGATCGCTCCACTATCTATCGCTTAATCAGGAAGGTATTCAACCCTCTGCCGGCTTACCGTACCAAAGAGCAAGGTCAACTGCGCTGTTTCGGCAGGGATATCAATAAATATCTGCAGACCCAAAGGGTACAACCACACAATGAGTAATGATAAAGAATTCCGCATCAAGAAGGATAACTGCAAGGAAACTTACCTGAATGGTAAGACCAATACTTCCGAGTTGGCAGTGATCTATGGTGTGTCAGAGATAACCGTCCGCAAGTGGATCAAGTCGGGTAATTGGGATAGCCTGTTCAAGGAGGAGCGCAAGCTCGATGCCGAGATCAGAACTGCTCGCAAGAGAGCCCTGATTCAAGCCCTGAGGGAGTATGCCAAGAACCCGGCTGATACCGCTCTGCAGTCTTTAGTCTCTCTGATCAAGCAGAACCAGAAGGATGACGAACCTGCCAAGGAACTTAATGACTACATCGTAAAGTTTTTAGATCAAACCACTGACTTCATGGTCGAGAAAGGCTATGAAACCTTACTCAAGCAGTTCCAGGCTATTGTACTGGATTTAGCTGATTACCTGCGTATTCGTAACGGATAATATCATGACAGCCCTCCGATACCCCCAGACCCCAAGTCCTCCCATGTCCCCTGACCAACGTTATGCCTAAGAAGTTTATTCAAAGGCATAACAAGGCACTGACGGAGATCGCCTCAAAAACGATCTCCGTTTTGCCTTTTATAGACGATAATCCCGAAGCTAAAGAGGAGCGCATAGCCAGAACCAATGGTGAAGGCTGGGACTCTTTCTCGTTCTTTAGCAGAACCTATTTTCCTCATGTCTTTACCTTACCTTTCTGCCCAGCCCATGAGACGATGTTCGATGAGTCTGATAAGAGCACAGGCATCATCTCGATCACCGGTTTTCGTGGGTTGGGCAAAACGGTTCTCATGGGAGTGGTCTATCCCATCTGGAAGATCATCAAAGGCGAGAGATACGTTATCCACACTGCTGCAGATGTCGATTTGGCGCAGGAACGCACTGCCTTTACTTTGCATGAGCTGATTAACAACCGAAGGCTACTCTCCGACTTTCCTGAGCTGCAGCCGGTTGATACCTTTGATCTGGACTTCTATCTCAAGAACAAGACCCGCATCCGAGCCAGGAGCATCAAACAATCTCACCGGGGAACCATCAATCCTAAGACCGCCAAACGCCCGGGACTGCTGATCTGTGATGATATCGATAAAGAAGAGAACATGGGAAACCAGTCCATCGGTAAGCGCAGAATGGAGAAGATCACCCAGGAGCTTGCCGGTGCCTTGGACCCGGGACAACCTGGCAAGGTGATCTGGCTGGGTAACCTTGTACATCCCAATTATGCCATCTGCCAGTTCCTGAACCTCATAATAGACGAGATAAAGGCAGAACACCCGGAAGTCGACTCCAATGTCGTATCTGTTCTCAAAACCTACCAAAAAGCGATTTTGCGCTTTTCTTTGGAGAACCCGGACGGTACATCCACTTGGGAAGAGCAGTATCCTACTACTACCTTACAGAACCTGAGAGCCAAGTTCGGCAATACAGGATACCAGAGAGAGATGTTGGGACAGCCGGTCATTGAAGGCAATATCTTCAAACACCAGTGGTTTACCAAGTATAGAAACCTGCCAACATCCACTCAAATGAAGCGGGTCTGGCTATATGCTGACCCGGCATGGGGAGAGAAAGGTTGTTTCAAGGCAGTCATCTCCATCGGGTATGATGGTAATAAATTTTACGTTCTGCATGTCTGGATACGCCAGACTGAGAATACCAAGTTCTTTAGGTATTATTATGATACCTATCAGGAACTGGACAGAACCTATAAAGTCAAGTTCAGATCATCCATCGAAACCACCTATGGACAAGGTCGCATCTTAGCCGACTTCGACCGGTGGGCAACTGATAACCATCTGCCACCCATATCCCACAGAATCAAGCGCATCGATAACAAGGAAAACAAGAACCTGAGAATAGAGAGGACAGAGACGATCATTGAAACAGCCAAAATCCTCTTCCCGGACGGACAGGATACTCCTACCTTGATCAGTCAGTTCCTGACCTACCCGGATGGTTATATCGATGGCTGTGATGCTCTGGCAGGATGTCTGGAACGCTTTTCTGAATACGACATTGGCAGAAATCGAGTCAGGGTTAGGAGATTTATCTTTAGATGAACTATTATGATCAGGTCATGCTCGAATACTACCGGGTTCTGAACAATACTTGGAAAACAGAAGTCAGGGATGCTGCCAGGTTAGCCATCCAGATGCTGAGTGATATGCCCAAGTCTGAGAAACTCAGCAAGACCCAGATAGATAAGATGATGGATATCATCAACACCCAACTGGGTGATGACTTCGCTGCCCAGGTCAATGAGCCGACCAAAGCCTATATAGACCGCTGTATCAGGCTGGGACTGAGAGATACGCAGGTCCAGGCACCGGTAAAAATATCAGTGGGGCTATGGGGCATTGAAGACCAGCACTTATCATCCACTATCCAGAAACAGCAGATCTTCTGGCTCGGTAACCATTTTGATGCAGATATTAGGCAGAACTTCGCAGACGTGCTTACTCAAGCTATAGATCAAGGCTATACCAAAGAAATGCTCACGGAGACCCTGAAACAGCAGTTTTCAGACATTGCAGACAAGTCCCAGTCCTACTGGCAAGGATTGGCTGAGCATACTGCTCTCCGGATACGAGAATTCGGCAGGCTGCAGGGATACAAGAAAGCTCAGGCTAAGTACTACAAGTTAGTAGTAATCCTGGATGACCGCACCAGTGACATCTGCCTGGCATTGGCTGCCCAAGATAAAGTTTATCCCTTAAGCGATGCAGTGGAAGTCATGGATAATCTGATGGCTTTAGATACTAAGTCTAACAGCCTGGTCGATGCCAGAGACTATATCAAAGCCTTGGCACCATGGGTAAGTAATGATCAGATAGTCTACGATAAACAGGATGAACCGATCGGAGTCTCAGGAGCCCACACTCCTTTCCCACCCTTTCATTGGAAATGCAGGACTACGACAATAGTTTTATTATAGGCTTTTTTCTATTGTGCTTTCACAGACAATATTTAAAAAACCTACAGTATTTTCCTATAAATGGATATTATCTTTTTGCTTTCCTCAACTGATTTCTGGGTCCAGTTCTTCTCTGTTCCTTCAGCGAGTAATGCCTCAAATTGTGCTTGCGACAGATTGTGCTTTTTCATATAATACTGAATCAGTTTATTGCGGGTAGATTCTTCCTCTGTAAGGTATTTATTTCTATTAGCTTCATTTTTCATGTATGTGATCTGTTCCATAGCACTCATAGGATGCTTATCTTCCATGATCACCGAAGCTTCATAATAGTAATTCGATACATCATAATAAATCTTTTCCCTTGCAGGATCGTTCAACTCAGATGGATTGCCATTCTTATTAGTTCCATCAACCAAGTTGAATTCATCATAGGTTATGTCTGGAGTAGCCTTTTCAAATTCATTTAATTGTAGCATACCTAGCCATTGTTCACCCCGCTTATATCTTAATGAATCAGTATAAGCATAAATACTTATATTGAATTTTTTACTGTTTTTCGGACTATTCTTCTTCTGATTCAGATAATAGATTAGCAAAGTTTCGAGTTCCTTTCTTTTGATGTCTTTACTTACCAACAGGTAAACATCATAGAGATTTGAAATTGGTGTTTCTTTATATGACTCGGAAATTATTGAATGATGCGGTAATTGTTGGGAATCAGATTTCTGAGACTTTGCAGTATGTTTACAGCTAGCAAAGTACCCTATGATAATTGGTATTGCTATCAAAGCCAGCAATATAAGAAAAGCTCTAAGTGCGTTCTTGGGAAATGAATTTGGTTTATTATCCATACCTTTAAGCCTGTTGTTAATTAAATGCCGTTAATTTGCCATTATCAAAATAGAGATACTGACCGCTATACACCCATTGATCTCCATATGATGTATGATTAATATCTTCTGGTTCCCCCCCCAGGACATTTTCACCATTTCCTCAGTAAAACCTATTAATACATTACCATCAAGTATTTTATCCCAGCTTTTAGCACCGAATTTCTTGTTGTAATTATTGGCTTCTTGAAGAGTATAGGCTTTTTTCCCATTGTATTTTCTGATTTTTCCGAATACTGTGTCATACGGTATATGGGTTGTTTCACCCAGACTGTTCTTAATAATCATTGTGGGAGCAAAGTCTTTATCGTCAATAATAAATTCAGTACAAGTCCATACATCCTGAGGCGTGTTAGTTACCTTTTTTCCTGTGCTGATATCATTAGAGTCCTTGAGAGTGTCATAGGCAAATATAAATTTCTTCCCAGGCAGTTCCTTCTGCTGCTTATCTACGAATCCCACTACTAAGAATGGAAACGACAGATCATACTTACTGTCATACTGAAAATACATATTATCCTTGTTATCTCTATCCTCTAAATGGAAAAAGTACTTTGTTCCATACAAGTAACTATCTGAAGAAGCCCTAGGGTGCTTTATTACTGATAGTACACGAAAATATCTCTGAGCTATAGCATTATAAGGCGTATGATATTTGCATTCAGCTTTATTGCCTTTGTAAACATTGCTGAATTTATACAAGTCGTCAACTTGATATTCTTTGTAAAAATCCATGTATCCAAAATCTCTCAATGACTCAGATTTTCCCTTAAGAAATAGCATTTGCCCTATGTAATGTCCGACATCGTCTTCAAGAAAATTCCTGGTGCTGTCGTAGGGAGCCGCTGATATAGTAAATCCTTTGTTTTCAACTAGTTTTGTGGTTATTATTTGGGAAAATCCTATACAACATATGCTTAACAGGCACAAGGTGTACATATATTTCATGTCAATACTCCTCTTAATTGTGATAAATATGTCAATAACAGACTAGGACGCATTTTATGGTTAAGTAAATACCTAATTAGGATGTTACTTGATAATCATTATTTTTTTTGATGCCATCATACCATTTGCAGAAACCATAACTATGTATGTCCCAGAACCTAGAACATGGTTATTATTGCTTCGACAGTTCCAAACTGTAGAAAAAAATTCACCCGATAATTTAACTTGATCAGATAAACCAGCCTTTCTCACCAGGCTATTATAACTTTCCGTAAGTCGAATTGACCTGATTTTCTGACCCTTTATGTTGAATATCTCGATCAGAGGTGGTTCCTTTGCTTTTTCCGGTAGGGTAAATTCAATAAAAGTATAAGCTCCTTTACTTCCATTCAGATAAACCGGATTGGGATAAGTGCTGAGTACTATCTTATCCGGTAAAATTGGGCACACAGGGTCTTCATTTGTCACAGGTGCTCCATATTCGTAACAGCCCATATCAATTCTACCGTTCCAGACTCTATAATTACCTGCCAAATCCATTGGAGGTATGCCTAGTCCTAATGTATCCGGAGTTCCTGCATTTATGCAAGGAGAATCAGTACTTAGCTGATAATATTCAGGCATTGTTAGATTGTAGATTGGATTAGTTGTTCCTAAAAATAATGGATTTAAATCAATCAAAACATTACTTGTATCAACCAAAGACACATTAGAAGCACCAAAGGGAGTTCTTATCAGGCTGTAATTAATAGTTGGATAGTGAGCGTATATATCATATACATTCGAAAAGAAAACATCATAAAAATTACCCGGATTATGAATAACAGTGTTATTAATATCACAATCTCCCTTAACCAATAGGACATTAGTATTGACTCCATTGTTATTAGCAACGGTGCAATTATTTATCTTCATTCGCTGATATCGATTGCTTACATATACAGGAGACTTACTCCATAAATTGCTTCCATACGATATATTATTAAATATCAATGTATTGGACATATCAAAGCTATAATCTGTCGAAGCTGGTTCGATGTTCTGATAGAACAAAACAGAAACATCATAACCATAACAGTTGGATATGAGGCTATTCCTGATTGTCAAATCTGTTTCCCCCGCATCAATGCCTATGGAATTTGCCATACCTCCCGTAATTGTCAGACTGTCTATTATTATGTTGTTAAGGATTACATTATCACATCGCATAGTTCTAAAAGCCAGATTCAAATTATTGATGGTCGAATTTTGAACAATTATATTCTCGCATAGTATATTATTTGCGTGATACATACTTATTCTTGGTGCTCCAAATGTACCATCAAACTTTAAGTTTCTGAGAGTTATGTTATTGCAGCCACCAATTCCTAATGGTCCTGTCTGAGATACATATTGACGAAAAACTATATTCTCAATTGTAATGTCATTCTTTTTTGAGAGATTCATATAATGCCTTTGAGTCATCTCATTATCAAACAGGGTGTTGCCAGACTCATCTCCGGATAAACGACAATGAGTTTTTACAGTAAACGGATAATATTGATTAGAATTAGATATATCATATATTCCTGAAGCAAGATGTATAGTTTTTGGATTCAGACTGTCTGGCTCAATTATTTTAACTGCATAAGAAATTGTCCGTAATGGTTCAAGTTGTGATATACCTGAATTAGTATCGTTTCCATCCGGAGATACATATAAATCATGATTTATCAGACTGAAATATGAATTCTGGACAGATATTGATACTCCGGATGTTTCTGCTTCTATAATAAAAAAATAATCTGGTTCAGTCAGAATAATACTAAAAATATCCAAATCAATCTGAACAGGAATATCTAAATAGATAAGCGTAATGTCCATACCAGATCTTGAAGTATTATTGTAAATGCTGTTTAAATGCTGAGTATCAAAAATAACGGAATTTATACTTTCTCCGTATAAGCTTAATCCTCCACCATACTCAGCTCCGTAATTGTTATATACTTTTGTATTGGACATATATAAGTTATTACCTGAAAATGCAATGCCACCTGCCCCACCTCCGATACAATTGGTTATTATACAGTTTTCTATACTAATACTTGAATTGTTGGTAACATAAATCCCACCTCCCGTGCCAGCGCATTCAAATAAGTTAACTCCAAAATTAACAGGGAAATTGTTCATTAAGGTGAAACCATTAATGCAAACGTTTTCCTGAGTATTAACTTTTAGACAGGAATACTGAGGAGTTGAGTGAATAATTGTGTTATGTATTGTTGAATCGGATTGAGTTTGATGATACCTGCTTTGAATTGTAATGCTTCTACCACCTGGGTTCAAATGCTCATAATACTCTCCAGGATAGACTTCTACAATATCTCCATTTATTGAAGCATCTATTGCAGTTTGTATTGAAGTATACTGTTGTGTTCCATCCAAAGATACGGTTCGGGTGACTCCAATAAGAACTAATGGTGAACACACTAGTAATATTAAAGTTAGCAATTTCATTTAGCTTCCAATCTGGGGTGAAGAAAACTCCTCACCCCATTATCATTAATTTACATTATTTAAGCAACAACATCTTTCTAGTCAAGGTCTTTCCACTGGTAGATAATCTATAGAAATAGACTCCTGACGCAACTTTCCGCATTTTTTCATTTGTGCCATTCCATTTCACGGAAAAGCTACCTGCATCTTTTGATTCATTTACTAATGTTTTGATTAATTGACCCTTAACATTGAAAATTTCCAATTTTACTTTACCCTCTTTAGCCAAATCAAAACTAATTGTAGTTTCAGGATTGAATGGATTCGGATAATTGTTTCTAAGACAAGTGATAGATGGTGTTTGTGCACTCAAGATATCTTCAGCTTTTAGTGATACCTTTAGATAGTTACCAATTTGTTCAGGCAAAGTATTTCTCTTTTCATACTTATTAGTTACTGGATTTTTAATGACGAATTCTTCAGGAGTAGGATAGGATGCTTTTGAAGGTGACCAGCAACTGAATTCAATTAACTTATCATTGAAATTCGTAATATCATCTGTTTCCAGATAAGCTTTGATCTGGATTTCTGTGCTTTCAATTTTTTCTGCACCGACACATTCACCGTCTATATAAACTGCTATTTCGACAGGTTCTTCTCCCGGAGGAATATTTGAGAAATCTAGTGTCGCATAAATTGGGAGGTAATCCTCCCTTTTAGGAAATACAAAATGCTGTGGTTTGGGTCGTTTAAATCTGGGTAATTCTGGTGGAATTGGGTATGTATTACCCCATTCAAATTCAGCTTGTTCATTTCCTATGAATTTTACTGCTACAGCTTCACCATAATTAAAAGCAAGCGTAGCCTCAGTTGTCATTAAACCTTCCCATTGATTTGTATAGAACCCATCTTCAATAACTCTGTCAATTGACCACTCCTGAGTCTTAATCGATACGATATTATTAAGTATGGGAGCGAAAGCATCAAAAGGATCTAAACTCTTTTCTAAATAATAACCTAACCAAGTTTCCCTTTCCCAATTTTGAGTTAAATCATTATAAAAACATATAGTTGGATCTGGAATAGGGGGCTCAATTATCATACCAACAACTGGATTTCCCGTTCCTCCAGGTAAAAATCCTGTATATTCAATAGGTTTTATTTCTGGTAGTTCCGGATTGGCTTGGTTGAGTTCGATTTTATACCCATATTGTGCTCTAACATGATGCACTGTTGGAGGATAAACAAACGAATAAGGTTCTTCTTGTGTTTGCCAATAAATTGAAACTTTATCGTCATTATACCACCACCTGATTTGTTCTAAAGTTCTATTTACGTTATCAAACAACCTATTATTATGATATACATCAAATACTTCCGTTTCAAAGTCAGCGTTTCTTGGTCCCCCGGGATAATCAATAGCTGGAATACATATCCAGTTCCATACTTCTTCTTTTTCTAACTTAATTGCTCCATTTTTATGCGCTACATCGTAATAAGAAATTGCACCAATGTCCAATTGAGTTCCGTCATAATCTTTATCAATATTGTCGGGCTCGTCAAACCAGATTACATTATTTCCATTAAGATCAGGAGTACCATTATCAATACAGGGAGATTTAAAAGCAGCCATCCAGATCGGGACATTACCTTCATCAATGCCGGGATTAGTATAATACATATTGTTTGTAGCAATGATAACACCATTGTTTACTACATTGTAATTCGAATCAAAAATTGAATTGTTAACCGTAACTTGTTGATTGGATAAGCACTCAAACAAGAAGTTACATGAAGTATTCCCATTACTGAATATACAGTTATTAAAGCGAGCACTGTTGGGATTATTTGGATCTAAGGGAGCCACTTGGATTACCTTTTTATTATTAATACAATGTGCTATAAAATTACAGTTGTTGATATTAAAGCTGTTGTTATTCCATGAATCAATCCTAATATAACTAGCTACATTATTATCATAATAACCTTGATCATCAAAGATATTACGTTGAAATATATCTTCATTATCAAGTTCACATGTGTTGAAATTTACTTCGCACATATATTGATAGGAATCAACAATTTGCGAGTAATTAGAGAATGCATTACCAGTAATGTTGAAACCATCTGAATCAATCAAATTCAAGGCTGATGCGGTGCCTCCAATTGATAAATTTCCTATTAATCTGTTTGTAGATATCGTTATATTTTGACAATTGCTAATCAAAATTGTACCTGTGTCGAAATGATTGACTCCAAACGTATTATTCTGGAAAAGCGAGTTTGAGATAGATATATTATCAGCATTATTAATAGATATTATGCTTTGAGCGGCACGGTTATCTGGAGTAAAGTTACAATAATCAATATTTAGATTATTGCAATTATTGAACTCCAAAATACCTTGATTAAAAGTCCAGTCACCTGGTATGGTTCCGTTATAAGTCCCATAACATTTTTGGAAAGTGCAACCTGAAAACGATATGTTATTAGTATTCCAGAACCTGTGATTTCGATATTGGATAACATTATCTCCAAATATGCAGTTATAATAAAAATATGAAGAATACCCGGTTCCACACATATCGTAAATACATCTTTCAGAATATGTACTGCCTTGATTGAACTTCAGATTTTCAAACCTGATATTTATGTTGTTAACTAATACATTCACTTGTTCAGCGTTGTATGGTTTTATTACTACTATGCCATTCCCAACTTTTCTAAATTTTAAGTTAACACTATTTTGAATACCGTTTGTATACGATAATGTAAATCCGTTCTGGTTAGGGTTAGTATCTGGCCAGTTGTATTCTCCTGCATACAAATTAACAGCTATTGGAGCACCAAAATAATCATTATTGTTCAGTAAAGCTTGAATTCTTTGCAATGCTTCATTTATACTCTTGAAATATGGAGATGATGTTGAACATGAAAGCATCAAATTAAAAATATTATATCTTGTTAATGTTATTAAGGGTAATGCAGAAGAATAAGGTACACTTGAAAATGAAAACACTGAAGACTGTGCCGGATAATAAAATTCATTCAGTCCAGGTTGAAACACTTCTGCTTCAACGTAATAATCACCCTCAGAGATATTGTTAAAAAAGTATTGTCCAATCTGATCTGTGAAAGTTTCAGCAACTAAGGTATTGGTTAAGGCATTGTATAACCTTACTTGAATTAGAGATAGTGGCATATTGTTCGGATTTGACTCCAAAGCAACAGTGCCCCGCCCTGGTAAAACTGGTATCTCATCGAAAAAGGGAAGCTTATTTTTTCCAGTAACTGTCACATTAATTGTGTTTAAGGTTGTTGGACAGATGTTTAAAGTAGCAATGCCATTATTGTCAGCATAAGTTGAAACATAAACATCTGAATCACTTGATATACATACAAGGGAATATTCGACCCCTGTATTTATAGTCAGAGGATAACCATTGTATTCTGCTTCTACCATGTATACTTGATCTGGTAAAGTAATGCTAAATTCACTGGGATTGTTTGTTAATAAATTTAATTCTGGATCACCTTGTAGATTTAAAGAGAACATGATGAACAGATTAACATCGTTTGTTGCAGGATTTACTGTTGCAGGTAAAAGTGCTGGCAACATGAGTGCTTTTGCTTTATCAAAACTAAGTCCTATTGCAGAGCGTGAATTCGTATTTCCTCCTAACAAACTTGGGAAAAATCGCTTTGCATAATCCCATGATGCTCCCCAATCCTCATTATTATCTTCAGGTTCCCAGGAAGCGTTACCCCACCCATAACTTGTATTTCCAATATATACTATGCTACCACCAGATTTTGCTAAAAAGGCACTCCCTAAACTAAGTTCGTATGAGGCCAGATCCCATGGATAGGGTTCGTTATATTGATTGGGGCCGAAATAGTTCGTTAAACATGCTATAGAATATAATAAACCAAATCTATTATCAGAACTATTGGAGGGTGAAATACCATTTATATAGAAATTATTATCATTACCCAATTGCCAGTATTGGGTTTTTCCATGGGTTGATTCTAATATCACATTATACCCCATACCAATAGCTGAACTCATATTAGCTGGTGTAATATAGTTTCCGAAATCACTAGTAGTATCAAAGAGTCTATCTCTAGCTCCGATGCTCCAGTATGGTTGCATATATCTAGTCCACATTCCTTCACATATCAAATCTGAATCACTACGTAAGGATGGAGTATAAAAACTGTAAAAAAGCTTCGAACCAGTAAGTAAAGAATTTTGCGAGAAGTTCAATGTTGGAGGGTCTTGTTCATAACTCTTAATTTTATCAAAAGCACTTACATCGTCAATTGGCAAATAAGAATCAGTAGCAATTCTTCCTATACTGACTTCTGGCAATAAATCTACATTATTTCTGTATGTGCAATAAAATCCTTCATAATTCCAATTGAAATCTTGATCAAAACAAGCATAATACAAATCTGTTTGTATATAACAATGACTGTTAAGTGCAGTAGCATAATCGTTCATTCCAACAAAGCAAGTTTGAGCAGGTACATGGTCTTGATTGCCATAAAATAGTACCCAATCTGTATGTTTATTTGTGTAATAGTATTCAACGCAACGCTTAATTTTCTGTTGGATAGTATTCCCGGGATAGTTCTGATTTATGTAATCAACTGATAGTATTTCTGTTTTTATACCTCTAAGCGTTTTCCAATCTTTATAAGATTGAAAATAACCTAAATCTAAGCCAGGTTGCGAAAAATATGCATCATCATCAATCATAGCCTGACTGGTAATAATTAAATACTTTGTATCTGTGTCTAGCGGTGGTCTTGGCGAGCTTATTATGACATCATTAGGGTTTATCACAATATCCTTAATTAATGCTCCTCTTGAACCATCATCCCACCAATTAGGATTAGTAGTGTATGTCATTGAGTAATTTATTGATAGGGTCGCACCAATAATTAATTGCAGTTGATTAGTCTGAGGTAAATAAACAAATGGGCTGATCTGAAAGCAAAATATTTTATACGTTCTCATAATCTGAGTTGAGGTATAAACACAATTGTTTTCTGGATATTGAGTCGAATCGTAATAAATCGGATCAGGTTGAACATAATTCAGGCTGTCATATTCAACAGAAAATGGAATGTTTGGCTGCGAAGGTGCCATTATTACATCACTTCTAGCACCAATAGTACTGTATGAAAATGATACGCTTTGAAATTCAGCTTCGATTGGCACAGATACCATAACTAAATGTGTGGGTAAATTAGGTGCACCTATAGGATTAACATTAGTAATGTTCATAGAACCTGAATAGCCTATTTGTAATCCATGATTTGTTTGTCTATAGCTAAATTCGACAGGATTATAAGTAAGATTGATCACCTTTTGATCTGCAAAAAGACAATACACCATGGTTAGAACAAGAACTGTTACTAGAATTTTTTTGTACATGACTCCTCCCTTTTATTGAACAAGTAATTTTCTAGTTTTAATTCAACTACTTATATATAAAAAAGTATCATAACAAACTTAAGATGTAAGGTTCAGAAAGAAATTCAACAGAGAAATTAACTAACAAAGTATAACCCGTAGCAGTTTCCTATTCCAATAACCTTATGTTATTTAACCTTTATTTATTGTCAACACAATTTTTTGTGGCAACCTTAGGCAACCTGATTTGTCAGCATACAAGGGCGTGGTTTTATAGCTCCAGATTAAGATTATTGGAGCAAACATGGAACAGAGCCTATTGCAGAAAGTCAAAGAGCAACTTGTCCGACATGAAGGTCTGAAGCTAAGGCCATATCGCTGTCCTGCTGGCAAATTGACCATCGGAGTGGGTCGTAATCTCGATGCTAATGGCATCTCCCCGAAGGAAGCTTTTATCCTGCTTGAGAACGACATCCTACGCTGTGAAAGAGAACTGATGGAGCATATTCCAATTACGTATATTGAGATTAACGAAACCCGAAAGTCAGTGCTCCTGAACATGTGCTTCAACCTAGGCATATCCGGTCTGATGGAATTCAAGAACACGCTGGCTTTCATAGGTGCCGGAGATTTCGAGAAAGCAGCTAACGGGATGTTAGCCTCCAGGTGGGCTAAGCAGGTCGGTCGCCGGGCTATTGAACTATCTGAACAGATGAGGAAAGGCTGATGCCGGCTGCTCTGCCAGTTGAACTGACCGATGTACTGACTTTTCTGAACCTGCCTGTCGAAATGGAAAGCAATTCCGTCTTTAAGTTGCATCGGCCCATTGTACTGGAAACTATCAGATCTGTTGTATTAGACAACTTCTATCAGTCTGCCTTCGATCCCAGAGTGGGTGAGGAAGATCCTCTATATATAGCCTTCCAGTCTGCCTATTGCTTTTACATGCTGCATTCAACCTGTGAGTTCCTCAATTTAAAAACCCTGGGCGAGGGCATCGTCAAGACCGTAGGATTAGACCAATCCGCTACCGAACTGCTCACAGGTGCGGAAATCGATGCCTTTAAGTCGAAACTTGAGCTCAGAGCGCTAACAGTCCTGACAGCCTATCTGAACGATGCGGGAAAGGATAGATTAGGCATTATCTCTCCCAGACCTCCCCGAGTAATCAGGGTCGGAGTCATCTGATGGCAGATCGAGTGTTTGAATCACCGGTTGAGCTGATGGCTGAGATCTACCGGGCTATTTTTACTGCTTTGGAGAGTAGACTGCACCTGATCGGTTCTTTGATCGATGCTGATGCCCGTAAAGAGATCCTGGCACAGAATATCTATGACAAGGGCGATTTCTATGGCAATACCGGCTATCTGGTCGAGACCCAGCCCTCAGGTATGACTCTTCGGGTCGGCTCCAATGTCAAACATGAGCCTTTCGTTTTGGGTAGTAAGGTGCCTTCCTGGACTCCCATTGCTCCGCTGATCGCTTGGGTTGAACGCAAGCACCTATCTTGGACTGACAAGGAGACAGGCAAGCAGCTGACCATCGCTGAGATCGCATATCTCATCCGGGGCAAGATCAAACGGGAAGGCATTGCTGCCCGTAATGTCTTTGCCGAGGTGATCACCAACCGTGAGCAGTGGATATACGAACAGCTTAACTCCATCGAGGTCAGATTATGACCAACCTGGAGCGTTTTCTGGTTCAAAGAGACAAGATAGTCCAGGCTTTGCAGTCCTGCAGTATCCCTACCATCCTGTTCAACAAGGACAGCATCCCCAAGAACCTGCCTTGCGCCATTGTAATCCTGGATACCGAGGATGGCATCAAAGCCACTTCTCGCCAGTTTACATCCACTGATATCGCCTGGACAGTCTTCCTGATCGTCAATGCTCAGAACGTGGAAGACCCTGACCTAGCCCTTTATAACCTGAAAGAGTTATTCAGGGCATCATATTTGACTTTAGCCAACCGGGACATTCCTCACATAGAATACTATTCATCCAGAATTGACGGCACCAGAACGGTCAGGATAGCCAAGCTTGATCTGCTAAAGAGTGGCTCGGGAGCAGCATCGTGAAGGTAATGCGCTTGGGTAATTACAACATGGGCATCAGTTCTGCCACTGAGCTGTTGGAGAGCAAATACAAGCCGGAAACTGTTGACTTAGCTGTTATGAAGCGAATCGGCAAACGGCTGATCTCCAAGGAAGCAGAAAGCAAGAAGGTCGTGGCTCAGCCATACTCTATGAGCAAACTCTTAGCTCTGCTTGATACCGATGAGTACCATTCCGGTTGTGTGGATGCAGTTACGATGGCTACCGTCATGCAGTTCGAATGCAAGAACTCCAATGTGACCAAGTGGATGGAAACAGCCGAGTTCCCTGCTTGTGAAGACCAGACCACTATCTTAGGTGAGCTGATCAAGTTCTATATCGCCTGTGGGAATGGCTTCCTGATTAAGATGCGCAATGCCCAGGGACAGTGGATGGGTCTGGAGCGCATGTTGCCCACCGAAGTGCAGATCGTGGAGAGCTATGACGAGTTCGGGTTCTTTCGACCCAATTTTATCCAGACCAAGAACCAGCAGAAACGGGACTTTGCCTATGCTGATATCATCCACATCAAGAAGAGCACCCATAAGTCCAATGCCTGGGGTCTGTCCTGCCTGCCCATAGCTATCAATGTGGAGATCCTGTCTGAGATTAAGACCTTCGACTATAACAACTTTCTGAACGGTCTAATGATCGACTATTTCGTCATTGTGGAAGGCGGAACCCTGCGTGACGGGACAGTTACTGATGAGCAAGGCAATGAAGTTTTAACCGATGCCTATAAAGAGATTGAGAAAGCCCTGACCGAAGTCAAAGGCAATGCCAAGTCCCACTCTACAGTGCTGATCGAAAGCGAAAGCAAGGATGTCCGCATTAGGCTCGAACCCTTGCGCCAACAGGACAGAGAGGGTGGTTTTCTCTCCCTTAAGAAAGACCTGAGAGAAGGTATCTTTGCTTATCACCGGGTTCCTGCCAGAGTAGTATCTCAGCTCATACCCGGTCAACTTGGTGGTGATAACAAGAGCGATATGCTGATGTTCTATCACTTCGTGATTAAACCTCTGCAGGAACGCTTAGCTTTAACCTTAGCCATCGAATTCAACTATGAGTTCAACTGGAATGTAACTCCAGATGACTTCAACTTTGGTAACCTGACAGAAGCTCTGCAATCTGCCGATGAGCAGCTCTTTATGCAGAACCGCAACTTTTCCAATAACCCATAACAATAACCATACACAGGAGGTAATGTGTACCCATTTAGCAAAAACCGAAAGCTCGTCCAAAAGGGCGAACTGCGTAACGTGGAAGTGGAACTTGTCTCCCTGCTGTTTGATGAGATGACCCCAGCCAATCAGAAAGGCTTTGTCATTAAATCAGCTCAGGGCAAGAGCTATGAGCCCAAGTCCCACTCCATCAAGTTCAAAAGTGAAAAGACCGGAACCCAGGGTCGGCTGTATGTCACCCTCATGGAACCGGATGTCAAAGACAGCCAAGGTGATTACTACACCAAGGACGAGATCCAGAAGTCCTGCGATCACTTCGCCAAGCATGGTCTGGTCGGCAAGAACGATGTTAATCACAACCTGCAAACCGTTCCCGAGTTTGTGGTTGTCGAGAACTACATCCTCAAGACTGCTGACAAGGAGCATTTCCCGGACACCAATACCGGAGCATGGGTGCAGGTACTGAAGTGCGAAGACCTGAACAGTGAACTCTGGCAGAAGGTGGAGAAAGGTCAGTTCCATGGTGTGTCCATCTATGGCAAAGCCGATGACTATGGTGATACCAAGGCAGTCCTGGATGAGATCAAGGGCGAGCTGAATACTCTCAAGAAGGTAGCCGAACAGCATAACAACACCGAACTGCATAAAGGCATTGCCTCGATCTCCGACCGTATCTCTGAACTCGAGAAAGGATCAGGTTCGGGCAATATCATGGTCTCCGATGCCATCCGTAGTATCGAGAAGAGCCTGAAAGACCTATCGGTCACCATGAGCAAAGCCATCTCCAAGTCCATCAAAGGCGAACCGGATGAGAACCAAGGCAATGTGGATAAGGAAGTCCTGATCGATGGTAACAAGGTCATAGTCAAAGCCACCCACAAGGAAATCTACAAAGGCATAGCCGATGTCGATTCCGGGTCGGTCATGAACATCCTCAACCCCAACACAACTTCGCTGTTTATCGATGAAGTGGTGGGCAGTCAGCCGGGGGATACCCTCTCCGATATCTCGGTCATACCTCTGCTCAAAGACGAGAAGATCGATGTCGGGCTGATTGACGACCTGGTGTTCAAGAACAGTCTGGATGGAGCGTTAACTGCTCAAACCGTAGCCACTGCTGACCTGTCCGTACCTACCGGCATCCTGAATGCCGAGTTTACCTTGGGCAGAGATGTGGTCGAGTTCTATAAGGACAAGTATGGCGAGCAAGCCTTTGGCGCTTATGTGGAACAGCATATCGCCAAGAAGACCGAGAAAGCCATGCGCCTGCTCCTGTTCAAAGGTGACAGAGCATCCGGCACCGATAAGCTGAAAGCCCTCAACGGCATCATCAAACTTGCCACCACCGGCACTGACGTGACTGACATCGACTCCTCTGTGCATGTCACTTATGCCGAACGCTTCGAAGCTGCTCTGCTGGCGTTTAGTGATGAGATCCTGGAAGAGCAGGAGAACTTCAAGTTCTATGTCAGCCAGAAAGACCTCATCCGTATCCGCAGTGAGCTGTCCAAACGTGAGACGGTTGCCGGTGACAGATTGCTGTTAGAAGGCGGAAACGTGTCCTTTGCCGGTATCCCGGTCAAAGCCAGGTTGATGCCCGATGACTACATCGTAGGCGGTATCACCAAGTTCATCATCATCGGTTACCGTACCGATGCCGAACTCAAGGTGGAACACCACGGTTCGGACTGGAAGTACCACTGGTACATCCGCATCCGTCCAGGCATCACCTACATCCCCAACTTCATCAAAATCTTCCATGTCGTATAAGGAGGCATTCATGAAGATCTACATCTTTATCGCCATACTACTGGCGATGGTATTCAACGTAGCCCTGAGCTTATATGCTCAGTACACTCTGCCTGTAGATAACAGGAAAATCGCCATCCAGATCAACAAAGGCTTCAGTTGCCTAACCTATAGTCCGGCTGCCGACACCCTCTGGAAAGCCATCGCTGTGCCCAGTGGCACAGTGGAGGTGGTGATCATCCCGGCTACGGGCAGTATAGGGCTAAGAGCTGATAACAGTAATGCCAATAACTCATTCGCTACTATCCCGGTCGGTGTACCTGTGAAAATCCCGGTCTACAGCCAGAGAACTATTTATATCCGCAGAGCTGCAGCCGGGACAGCCAGTGTCGCCAACCTCATCTTTTATAAGCTTTAACCATAAAATAAGAAGGAGAACCTATGGACTTTATCATTAATAACCAGGAGTTCATCCTGGGACTGATTGCCANNGGACCGCCAGTGTCGCCAACCTCATTTTTTACAAACTCTAACTACAAGGAGAACCTATGGATTTCATCATTAATAATCAAGAGTTGATTCTTGGACTCATTGCCACTCTCATCGTTTGGATCATTGCCTGGACTACCGGCAAGACCTTGGACAAGACCAAGATCAATGCCGCTTTGGCTATGATTCTGGAGATCATCCAGGACATCAAAACCAATCCCAATACCAAGCTGTTAGATGACTATGCCAAGAAGCAACTGG
>DIKQ01000009.1:143421-143978 GCA_002424605.1 Cloacimonetes bacterium UBA5614
TGATGGAAGGCATGGTGGCGGATAAGATCTACTTCGGTTTCGGTGTCTATGCCGCAGCCGAAGTGGAGACCATCTATGCCACTGTTCCCTCGGTTCAGACGGAACTCAACACCAACTTCGACATCCTGGGTGAATTAGCCGAGAAACCCGGTAAGACGGATTCCAAGTTGACCAAGCTCAAGACTCGTAACTATACTATCACCGGCAAGCGTACCAGTACGGTGGAACTGACCATAGNNAGTCGGCATGTCAGCCAAGCAGAAGGACTATCTGGAAAGTAGGTCTTTCTCCGGCAAGGACATGACCATCGTGGTGGCATCCACTGAGTTGGACAGAGTCATCATCTTTAACGGCATGCGCTGGACAGTTGAATGGTCTGGTGAAGCTGATGGGTTGTTCACTGTGGTGATCTCCACCGAGTTCTCCGGAACTACTGCCGGCAAGGTCTACCTCAAGAAGGATATACCCGTAGCCTGATATGCCACCCAGAAAGAAACCAGTAATTGAACTACCTGCCCTGCCTTTCTGTCAGTGCAAGCCTGAGATCAAAGACAAGG
>DIKQ01000009.1:144025-144370 GCA_002424605.1 Cloacimonetes bacterium UBA5614
AGACGAACATGAAGCTGCTTCTGGGTGTCTCCATCTCCCAGTTCTTTATGCTGATGGGAGTGGCTATCAAGATGTTCTTTGAATGATATAAAAAGGAAAACCTATGAAAGAACCTAAACTGACTTATAACCAGCTCAGACAGATTTTATGCCTGACCATCTCCAACGGTACCCNNTCCTCTCCGGTAAGCTGACCAAGGTCTCGGAGGTAGAGCTGTTGGAACTCATCTCCAACTCAGAAGCCGATAAAGACCTAATCCGTATCCTCTCTAATCAGGAGCCTGATGAGATGGATGCTCTGGAAGCCTTGGAGTACATCCACTCTTTTTTCGCCTATATCAGAGCC
>DIKQ01000009.1:144409-144698 GCA_002424605.1 Cloacimonetes bacterium UBA5614
CCCCTACGAGAAGTTCGAAATGATCCTGCGTAAATTGGGCTTCAACACTGCCGACTTCGATACACTGACCCTGCCGGAGTTATATCTGCGGCTCTGTATGAGCGACCCTAAAGGAGATATCTGATGGATGCCCTAATCGGTTGGATTGGCGGTAAACGCCTCTTAAGAAAGACCATCGCTCAGTATGTGCCGGATGATATCACAGGTTATATCGAACCCTTCGGAGGTGCAGCCTGGATGCTCTTGCTCAAGGACAGATGGGCAGATCTGGAAGTGTATAATGACCTCG
>DIKQ01000010.1 GCA_002424605.1 Cloacimonetes bacterium UBA5614
ATTACACAGATAACGACTCAGTTTTAGCCCAGATGAGAACCTTTAACCTACCCTACCTATACGGCTATGATGAGCCCACCCAGGCTCAGCTTGAATCCATCAGGAAGTTTTCCCGCTATTTGGAAGACCATGCTGACACACAGATGTTTACAGCAGACCGTAAAAATAGTATTGTTGAAGAATACTAGCAAGGTAACTAATGTAAAAAGAGAAGCATATTATGCTTCTCTTTTTATGTGAACATTTAAATCTGCTTTGCCCCGTGCCTTTGCCTATTCTGCAAAGCGCTTTTCAAAGACTTTCAAATCTTATTTCATTAGTATCAATTTCCTGCTTGTGTGGTATGCATCTGTGTGCATGGACAAGTAATAAATGCCATTCGATAATTGTTTTCCCGTATTGTCTGTTCCATCCCAGGAGAGAGTGTAGCTCCCCTGCGGACTTCTGGTTTGCAGCAGTTGCTTCACCAGCCGGCCTTTGACGTCATATACAGCGATTGACACATCTCCGGCTGCTTTGACGGAATACTCAATCGTGGCTTTAGCATTGAACGGATTGGGATAAATCCCTTTCAGCCCGGTCACCAGGGGAACCGAACCCGGGTCTTCGTTCTCCACGACATCGCTGATGGTGAAATAGTCATTGCTATAGTCATAAACCGCCGTATTGACCAAACTGGATATTTTAACCTTATAGTCATCAGCTTCCGGAATCGTGGTCGGGATGTTCCACATCTGGACCCCGTTGGTGATGATGGTTGAAGCCACTATTGTCGCTGTAGGCGTGGTGGCTGTACCTCTGAACAGTTCAAGTTTTGCATTGCCGGTCAGGTTGGTGGCAGCCCAAGTGATGGGATAGGTGCTGCCCCGCCGCCAGCTTTCCCCTCCATTGGGAGAAGTAATGGTAACTGCCGGACCAGGATTGATGGTAAAGAAATTATCGCTGGTATCGGCAATCGCCGGCTGCAGAACTGAGAATATCCTTATCTTGAATTCGTTGCCGGGATTCAGGGTTGCAGGAATGGTCCAGTCATAGGTCCCGGCAGTGGCATTGGCAAATCCCACCGTCGAGTAGTTGCCATAAGTCCCAATATTCAGCCGTATCTGAACTTGTCCTGTCAGGTTGGTATTCGTCCACGTGATAGGATAAGTGTTTCCTTTTACCCAGGTTTCCCCGCCGTTGGGTGAGGTTACAGTTAGGATTGGCACAGGATTAATCGTGAAGAAGTTGTCGCTCATATCGTTATCGTTCGGATTCGAGATGCTGGCAATCAACACGATATAGTTGCTGGCTGGTGTTAAGTTCAGAGGCACCATCCAACTGCAGGTTCCTGCCGAAACAGCTATGGAACTGCTGATGGTCGCCTCCAGAGTCATGATTCCGGTCCAGCGATACAGTTTGATGCTGACATCGCCAGTAACGCCGGATGATGTCCAGTTGACAAAACGGTAAGTACCAGGCGTCCAGACCTCGCCTCCGTTGGGTGATGTTACTGTAATTGTTGAAAATAATAACGCTGTGGTACAAATCAGAACGATAAATGTCAACACTTTCTTAATCATAGTATCCTTCCTTTATTTTGTTTTTGTTATCTAAACTACGGCAACTTTTATTGTCAATCAAAATCTTGCCATATATCTGTTACTTTAATGGTTTTCGCCCGAAAAAAAGAGAAGCACCGGATGTGCTTCTCTTTATGGTATGAAGTTTGTTTAGCTGGGTTTATTCCCCGGCTTCGTCCTCTTCGGCAAAACGTTTTTCAAAGGCTTTGGCTACGCTGTCAAATTCCTTTTCGTCTTCAATGGAGAAAAATTCCACATTTTCGCCCTCTTCCCTGAAGCCATAGATAAAATATTCGTCGCCTTCCAGGGGAGCTAGAGCTATATAGTGTTTTTTCTTGTGTTCCATTGTATCCAGAATCATAAATTCCTGTTTACTGCCATCTTCCAGTTCCAGGGTTATTGTATCACATTCGCATTCTTCGTCATTACATTCGCAACTGATGTTTTTGGGTTCTTGTTCGTTCTTACTCATAGTAATCTCCAGTGTATTTTGTGTCCAGTTTATCAGGTGGCTGTTTCTGACAAGATAAATCTGAAAACCCTTAGAATATTCAGCAGTTAACCATTTATGAAGACCTGAAAAGCCGATATCTTTCAGCCCTTTTACCATGCCCCTTCCCCACCTCTTCCTTAAAAGCATTACGGTAGCATTACGGTACCATTACGGTAGCATTGCGGTCATTGACCGTATTACTACCGTAATGGTACCGTAATGCTACCGTAATGCAAGCAGGGAATAACTGTTTTTCTTGACAGGAAGATTCGTTTTAAATATAAAATTATAGTAGCCAATCAGCAGTTTTCCGGGTAATGAAAACAGTGTAACCTGAAGGGGATTTGGCTAAGGAGTGAAAGATGAAAACCCTCAAGAACAAAGTAACAATCCAGCCATTATGGACATCATACATACAGTGCCTAAAGGCAGTAGCAGACTATCTGGAGCTTGGACACAGCACCGCCTGGATTTTCGGGGCCAGCGGACACGGCTTCATTATGAACCTTCACCCGGAACTCTGCCCCAGCGGTCCCACCGCCTTTGTACACACACCGATAGATGTTTTGGCCCAGAACCTGGGTTTCAGCTTATTGGGAACCGAGTTTTCCAAGGCAAACCCGGATTTCCGGACAAAGCAGAAACAGGCGTTTGACATGGTCAGGTTGGCGATTGAGAATGAGATGCCTACCTTTGCCTGGGAACTCGATGTGCCGGAATACTGCATGATTTATGGCACCGATGCTGAGAACTACCTGTTTTATGATTTGAAGGGCAAGCCAATGAAAAAGCCCTGGGAAACCCTGGGGGAAAGCGAAATCGGCATGGTTAGCATCAAAAGCGCCAATCCGGAAGGGAAAAAAGCTGACATCATCAAGACCCTCAAGGATAGCTTTGCCTTTGCGCTGGAATTTTCCAAAGGGAACAAAGAATGGGTCTTTCCCGGCTACCATAGCGGCCTCAAAGCTTATACGGCATGGATAGACGCATTGCAGGAAGGGAAAGCCAATCATTTCGGACTTGGCTATAACTCCCAGGTCTGGGCAGAAGGCAAGTCACATGCCTGCGAATTCCTCCGGGAAGCCAAGGCGGGACTCAAAACCAAGGTGCTGGATAACCTGATTGAGCATTATGACGTCATCAGTTGGTCGATGCAAAAAGTGGCAGCTCTCTTCCCGTTGGGCGGGGCTGATTTTGATGCTGAAAAGACAGATACCGCCGCTGATGCGCTCTTCCTTGCCAAAGAAGCAGAGAAATCTGCTCTGGCGGAAATGAAACTATTGCTCAGCCAGCTATAAAAAATAAGGGCTGCCAATTACGGCAGCCCTTTTTTATACTCACTACGGGAGCTATTTCTTTATCTTAAGTTTTGATTTGGGAGCCGTCAGGAAGCGATTGCGCCTGTCTTCCGGCGGTGATTTCAAAGCTACGCTGAAGTCGCGTCCGGCTGAGATGTCTATGAAAGAATTCAGGGTCGGAACATTGGGCAGGTTGTTTCCGGTATAACCCCAGTGAACTATGGCGCCGGTGTTTGTGAGGGCAAGATTGTGCCTGTAGCCCGAAACGATTTTCACATAGTTATTCCCGGTCGGCACAGTGGTTTGCCCAGCCGTATTGAGTCCCCAACCGACCAAAGTGCCGTTAGTGCGCTGGGCTATGCAATGCTGGTCCCCTGCCGCCACGTCGATGTAATTGGTTCCCGTGGGGGCGTTAATCTGTCCGTTGTCGTTATTCCCCCAGGCTACGATGCTGCCATTGGCCTTGAGCGCAATATTATGACTGGCGCCTGCGCTGACTTTTACAAAGGTGCTGTCAACCGGCGAATCGCACTGCCCGCTGTCATTGTTACCCCAGGCGACGATTTTATTATCCGAGGTCAGGGCAACGCTGTGATTGCCACCGGCGGAAATTGCCACAAACTCATAATTCAGGTCGTCAGGGACATCGCATTGACCGCTGCTGTTCAAACCCCAGGCGACAATGGTTCCATCCATCCTAAGCGCCAGGGAATGGTTGTCTCCGGCAGAGACCGCCACATAGTTGTTACCAGCGGGGAAATTGCACTGCTGGTTGTTGTTCCTGCCCCAGGCAACCAGAGAGCCGTCAACCCTCAGGCCTATGCTGTGGTACATGCCGGCTTCAATCTGGGCAAAGTCCGTTCCCAATGGAACGTTGGTCTGGTTGTAGTTATTGGTCCCCCAGGCAACAATCTGGTCATAGGTATCAAACTGGTAAAGGGCGGTAATGGTCTCGCTGGAAATCCAGCCCTGCTTGAATGCCTTGGCTTTGAGGGTAGTATCCAGATTGAGCTCTATCGGCCAATAAAACAGGGTGGAACTGGTGGTGGGCTCCGTTCCGTTCAGGGTGTATCTGATTTCAGCGCCTTCAGTGTCACAGAACAAGAGTACCTGAATCGGCTCAAAATAGATGCCCGGGTCGGGCTCAATCGTGGGGGCAGCCACCTGGTTTGTAATCAGGAAATTACCTACGGCAATCTGGCTTTGCAGCATGCCTGCCCTGTAGGCGCGGGTTCTGATAGTGGTGGTTGAGTTTACATCCAGCGGACCTGTGTACAGCGGTGAATTCGGAGTCGGGTCCGTATTGTTGGTTGTGTAGCGAATCTCAGCATCCGGAGTGGCACAGGATATCGTGACAGTCTGGGGACCTGTGAATTGCCCCGGTAACGGGTCAAATGTGGGTGTATACACCGTAAATGAATAAGAGCCTGTCCTGACGTCGCTGTTTGTCCAGCCCTGCCTGATTGCTATGGCTTTGAGGGTGGTGCCGGACGAGAGAGGAAGCGGCGTATTGTACATCTCAGATTCGTTTGTGGGAGTGCTGCCATCCATTGTATAATAGATTTCCGCATCAGGCGTCGTGGTGGTAATCGTCACATTCTGAGGCGTGAAATAATTACCCGCAAGAGGGCTGAACCCCGGTTGGGCAACCTTCAGGATGTAGGAGGCTGTGACTGTGGTGCTGGGATTCCAGTTTGCCTTGTATGCTTTGGTTTTTAGAGTCATTGTACTGTTAACGTTGATTTCAGTGCTGTATAGAGTGGATGTTTCAGTTGGTTCAGAGCCGTCTGTTGTGTATCTTATCTCAGCCCCGGCTGTGGGAGAAGCTAAGCTTAGATTGATAGCGCTGGTGTAGGTGCCGGCATTGTGGCTCAAGGTAGGCTGGGCAACATTGAACGTGTAGTTGGCTGTCCGGGTCTCGCTCGGTATCCAGCCCTCGATAAAACCTTTGGCTTTGAGAACAGTGTTACCTTCTATAACAAAGGGCTGAGTGTACAACTGGGAGGTGATTGTTGGTTCGCTGCCGTCTGTTGTGTAACGGATTACCGTACCTTCTGTCAGATAGGTTATGGTCACTGTCTGGGGAGAATTGAAAGTACCGGTCAGAGGCGTTACAAACAAGGCTCCTACACTGAAATTGTAGCTTGTTGATGCAATGGCGCTGGGCTTCATTTTGTTCTTGAATGCTTTTGCCTTGATAGTAGTAGCTGTGCTTATCTGCAGAGGACTGTCTGCAGAGTAGATATCTGATGTTGTCGTAGGGTCGGTTCCGTCAAGCGTATATCTGAGCGTAACGCCGGTAACAGAACTGATAATCCGGACAGATTGCTGTGAAAAATAGGTTCCGCCGGTGGGATTAAACGTAGGCGTCGGAATGGTATATACAGGGTCGGTTGATGAATCACAGGCAAATAAAAGGATTCCAACCACACATAGCAGCAAAAGCTTCTTTAACATAAGAACTCCCATTGAAAACTCTGTTCAAGCCATTGAACCGGCTTGTGAAGTATCGGCTTCCTTTTTTTCCGGAAGCAGATATCGTCATATTATGGATTAAAGCAATTAGCTTTCCAATCAGTGACATTTGTTTTTAGCCCCTGGCAGGACTGTAAAAAGGTTATGCAATCACAGGAATTCATCAAGATAGGAACTCACTTGGAAAAAATAACAGGGAGCGCTGCTGCACCCCCTGTTCGGGACTATTTATAAGAGTATGTTTTTGTTATTATGGGCAGGTAATATAAATACTCCGTCTTAATGTCTCACGATTGTCCTGGCTACTCTCAGACCGTGCGTGGAAGATGAGAAGTAGGGCACTTTGCCTTCACGGATTGTAACCCTTAAATTTGCTGCTGTGTGGTCATCATAGTCCCCGCCTCTGGCTACACGGTAGGAACCTTCAGCAGGTCCGGTGGGATTGTTGACCGGGCTGACGTCATAATATGCGCTGCTATACCAGTCCCAGCACCATTCGCTGACATTCCCGCTCATATCATAAACCCCGAGATTATTTGCCATCAAATGACCGATTATATGAGTCGTGTTGCCGGCATTGGCACGGTACCAGGCAACTTCTTCAGCATTATTACTGCCTGAATAAAGAAAATCGGGAGTATTGGAGGCTCCCCTTGCTGCATATTCCCATTCGGCCTCGGTCGGAAGCCTGTAGCCATTGGCGGTCCAGTCACAGGTCATGGTGTTCCAGGTGGTATCAAATACTATGGGTATCGCACCCCAGCTATTCGGATTTGTATTGCTGTTCAGGGCATAGACCGGTGTAAGGCCTTCTGAAATGCTTTTCCTGTTGCAATATACCACTGCGGCATACCAGTTCACTGTTTCGACCGGACGATATTCGTCTCCGGGGAAAAATGAAGGATTGCTCCCCATGATGTTCTGCCATTCCAACTGGGTAACTTCATACTTTCCAATGTAGAATTGAGCGATATTAACCGTGTGGGTTGGCAGTTCGTCTGCACTGCCAGACCCGGTGGTCCTTCCCATTGTAAAGGTTCCTCCCGGGACTACAACCATTTCTCCCAGTGTAAAGTTTATCACATAGGTTTCCGAGGCTGTCTGGCTATCATACCAACCGCTTCTGAATGCTTTGGCTTTCAGGGTTGTGTCATTTGAGAGGCTGAGAGGTATCGTATATTCTTCTGATGTCTGGGTGGGTTCGCTGTTATCGGTGGTATATCTGATTGTCGCTCCCAGGGTTGAGCTCGTAATCACGGCACTCCGGGGTGATGTATAAGTCCCGCCTTGCGGACTGATAACAGGCGTAGCCACAGTTTGGGTTTGGGTGATGGTATAAACGGCAGTGACGATTTGGCTGCTATTCCATCCCGTTCTGTAAGCCCTTGCCTTCAGAGTGGTGTTTGAAGCTATCTCCACCGGTCCCATATATAAGTCTGAAGTGGCTGTGGGGTCTGTACCGTTTGTGGTGTAACGGATTTCAGCATCAGGAGTTGTGCAGGAAATTGTTACCATCTGGTATACCGAGTAACTGCCTCCGGGCGGATTAAAGGCTGGTGCTGCCACATTGAAGCTGTACACTCCTGTGGTAACAGCGCTGCCGGTCCAGCCGGATCTTATCGCTATAGCTTTCAGGTTAGTATATGCACTCAGATTTACCTGATTAGAGTAAAGTGTGGAACTTTCTGATGGCGCGCTTCCGTCTGTCGTGTAATAGATGGATGCTTCCGGCGTTGTAGTCGTGATTGTAATATTTTGCGGCTGTCCATATGCGCCCGGGTTTGGCGTAAAGACAGGTGCCGTGGCTTTCAGCTCAAAGTTTCCTGTTGTTGTTGCACTGGGAGTCCAGTTTGTTTTGAACGACTTAGCTTTGACAACCGTACTTGCATCTATGACTACCGGCTCAGTATACAAAGCGGAACTTGCATCCGGTTCAGTACCGTCAATCGTATAACGTATTGATGCATCAGGGGTAGCGGTGCTCATTGCAAGATTTAATGATGCATAATAGGTTCCATCGGTTATATTGAATGCCGGTTGAGCAGAAGTAAAGACGTAAATCGCAGACCGCGTCTCGCTTGGCTCCCATCCTTCCAGGAATCCTTTGGCTTTCAGGGTAGTGTTGCTGCTTATCAGGAATGGTCCCAGATAGATTTCAGAAGTTACATCGGGTTCGCTACCGTCAAGGGTATACAGTATTGTTGTACCCGGCGTGATATATTGCATGGATACAGTAATCGGAGCATTGTAATTGCCCGCCAGCGGTGAAATGCTGATTGAAGAAACCCTAAATGTATATGACGTGCTGGCGGTTTCACTCTCTTTCATCTTTTCCTTGAATGCCTTGGCTTTGACTGTGGCAGAACGGTTCAAAACAAACGGTGCGGTGTAAAGCGTTGACGTGGTAGTAGGTTCTGTTCCGTCCAAAGTATAACGGATTGCTGCCTGGGGAGTGGCACACGACATTTGAATATTCTGCTGGGTCAGATAGGCTCCGGAGGCAGGACCGATTGTCGGGGTTGCTACCGTTTCCTGCGGTTTGGTTGTTTTGTCGCAGGCAAACAGAAGCATGCATACGCCTACAATCAATATTATCTTTCTTATCATAAAATCCTCCTCGTTGGTTTCATCTTTTTAGCCATGACAATTCTTGCCTCATCAGGGTTTCCGTCTCTGCTGGTCAGCCCAATCAGTGCGTTACAATCATTGAGTTTACCAGCTTGGAAAGCAATTCCGGCTTATCCTTCACATCTGATTCCCTCAGGAAGTTCACTCTCTGCTGGAACCGGTCAGACAGGGTTCCGTAATAATCATCAGAATTCTCTCTGGTGTAGGGATTGTATTTATCATAGTAATTCGCGATTAGTTTATCCACGGATGCCTTGGTGGGAATCATCGTTCCGGGAACGTTTTTCCACTCTTCCCATTCCAGTTGGTCAGTCAGAATTGCCGTCTGTAAAGTCAGCGATGTCTGCAAGGGTATCTTTTCCAGGATTTCATCCGATTCTCTCCAATAACCTTTGGAATTGAAGCTGTAAATCTCTGCGCCGGAATCCACTACTTTCAGGAATGCTTCAACATCTTTATGAAGCTCATACACCCTGAAGGGGTTGGCAAACGGTTCGAACACCAACTTTTTCAGCTCATCTTCCGTAACGTTTTCGGCTCTGTTTCTCTGAGTCATCAGAGCAGCTCCCAATGCAATTGCCAGGTATTTATCAGTCACTTTGATAACCGGTGGCAGCACCGAGTCTTTCATTAGCCAGATCAACGCCTTGGGGAATGTGCATCGATTAACGTGCACACCCAGCAAATCTCTGTCCAATAGCGCCCTGCCGTTGGAGTTTCTCACATCCAGACCCACAGGCCAGTTCTTGTTGTCTATCTTCAGTTGCATATGGTTCATTAGGGAAAGGCAATATTTCCAGTCAGGATGCCCCACTTCACGGCTGTCGGTTTTATCAAACAGTGTCGGTTCCCAGACCCGGCAGACTTTGTTTTCCAGGTCAATCTGGAAGGCGTCATCATGCAGCACAACCTTGGAAAATCCTTTGGGGAGTGTTCCGCCGTTATCTGCGTTATTGGTATGGGATGATTTGCCTGTCCCAGACAAACCGTAGAATGCTATGGCACGTTTACCGAGTTTTTGCCATTCCTTTTCCTCGCAAGTCGTAAAATCTATCTCTTTTATACCGGCATGGCAGGCAGCCATTCCGAGTTTCATTCCTGAAGTCCAGGCAAGCGTCAGGGTATTTTTCTTTCTTTCGCCAAAATAGCGCATTCCAAGGCAGATATTGACATTGTGCACCTCGTCAACCAGCGCAAGCTGAGGCGCTCCCACATTGTTGTAAAACGGGTCTTCGCAGGTCCATTCGTTAAAGGCTATCAGTATAATATCAAGTATCGGAAGCGGTGCGCTTTTTTCATATTGCTCGGCATATTGCTCGTATGGCGCAAAGTTCAGCAGCCAGTTGTACATATTGGATGCGTCAGTCTCGGGTGCTACAAAAACAGCCTTTATCATCAGGTCCGAATCAAGGCCCAGAATAGCTTCAGCTTTTATCAGCGGATATTGTTGCATCTGGTAAACCGCTTCCCTGAAATCCCCTTCCACCTTTGCTTTCTGGGATTCATTCAGCCGATTGTAAAATCTTCTGGCTTTGGCAGTTCTGCCCACGATTTTTCCATGGCAGTCGTTTAATACCTTGGCGCCTTCCGGCAGGCCGTGCTTCTTCACGTAGTCTGGATACATCAGCATATCAGTTTCTGAAACGCCGGGTTGCTTTTTCGCAATGTCATATAACTCAGCTAATGTAACCTTGCGAACCTTGTCATTATTGACCAAAGTTTCTGCGATTGCCCTTATTGTGGACATCTCTCTCAGATTGCTGTAATACTCGGCAGCACTCTTGCTCGCCATGTTTCCTCCCTGTCGGTCTATGTTCTATTTTTTAGTATTTATCTCAACAAATCCAATTAATAACTCATAGTTTAAAAGGCAAGGAATATTTTCTCATGTTCTTTCCTGTAATCTTTGCTTGCTTCTTTCCTGCTTGCCACGTGGGGTCCACGTGGGGTCCACCTGGGGTGAGCCCGGGAGGATGTCAGGTGGAATCCGGGTTGGGATTAAGGCAGGCATGAGGTTGGGGTCAGGGTGTAAATGGTCAGGGACAGGGGTTGGCAAATGCGGGACGCATTTTGTGACAGATGGTTTGATAAGTTAAGCGTTATTCGGTTGTTGTAATTCGCAATTCGTAATTGGTAATTCGTAAT
>DIKQ01000008.1 GCA_002424605.1 Cloacimonetes bacterium UBA5614
GCAGGGTAGCCAGAACCTGGGTAGTAGCTGCCACATCATAGGCTGCGCCGTCAACAGCATTCACCTGCACTGCGTTTCCGGTTCCGTAGAACGGATTCTCAAATACATTCATCGGACTGAAGGCCTGGCCTGCGCCAAACCATGTCCAACCGGTTCCACCCTGGTCATACCAGATCCAGGTGGGATCTTCCACGTAGAAGGTATAGGTGGAAGAAGTCGCTGTGTTGTTCAGGATATCCCATGCCTGGATGTAGTAATCTACCTCGCTGTCCAACGCCTGGGCAGGAATGAAGGCATAATAGCCGTCACGGTCCAGAGTCATTGGTATTGAGGTAAATGCTCCACCATTTACTGAATAGTAAACGTTAGCTCCGCCGATGGGATTGTTCCAGGTGGCGTCATCCACGATATCGGCATACACCAGGTAGCTGATGTCTTCACGCGGGGTATTCAGCACAGGCAGATGTGTGATGGTGGGAGGAGTGGTGTCAACCGTCAGTTCAAAGATACTGACGTCGTCCACCATCCAGTTGTCACCGTCATAGCCCTGGTAATTGAAGGCAAAGTAAACGGTCTGTCCGCCATAAGCGCTGATATTGACCGCTGCGTTGCTCCAGGCTGAACCTGGACTGGTTGCAGTCCACAACTCAACCCAGCCGGGTGCGGCAGGATCGGCAACTGTATTTACTTTCACGCCGTTGTAAACCATCCAGGTGGGATAGACGTTGTAGTTCCACCAGCTCAGAACCATGTTCAGACCCACAGGCAAGGTCACGGGAGGCGTAATCAGCCAGCCATTCTGACCGGGTTCAGGCACTACTGTGCTGTAAACATGGAGAGCAGCATTGGTGCCGCCGGGAGTATGGTTGTATGCTGGTGTATTTTGCCAGAAGGTTCCGGCTCCATCCACATCAACCACTGTCCATTCATCCGGAGGGAAGGTGGGATTCTCAAAATCCTCGTCCCACGGGAAGGTGGTGATTCCACTGGGCACGTCTCTGGTTGTGAATGAGTAAATGTCAGAGAATTCGCTGTTGCCAAAGGCATTGTAGGCATAGACAGCCCAGTAGTAGGTGGTGAGGTAATCATAGGCATAGACCGGTGTGATGGTGGTACCGGTCAGTTCTGCCATAAAGGAATCTTCCTCGCTGAACAGGCGTTCCGGGTCATCAGCCATGCTGAACCAGTAACCGGCAGGAGTTCCACCGCCTACGCCACGGGTCCAGGAGAACTGGATTCCACCAATAGGTAAGTCGGTTGCCAGGTCAGCCGGAGCGACCAGGATAGGAGCGTCAGGACGGTCCTGAATATCAAGAGTGGCAGTTAAACTGATGTCGTCTATGGCTGCAGGAGGCATATTACCTACAGAAGTATCATTTCTCCAGGTAAACACAAGTCGTTTCACTGTGCCGGAATGAGTTCCGGGAAGTGTAATAGTTGCGGCTTCAGTCCATGTTGTCACGCCGTTGTATTCGTTCAAGCCAATCTGTCCCGCACCAAGCAGTACTCCTGCTGTGGGGGTAACAGTAGTATCAACCAGATATACTTTCAGATAATCCCAGCCTGCTTCGGCATTTGCCAGCCACCAGAAATTAAGCTGGAAATCAACTGAGTTTTGCGTGAAATAGATATCCTGATACATATGAACGACTGATGAGACGTTATCTGTATAGGCATGAGTTACGCCGCCGTCATTTGATATGTAAGCGGATTGGGTTCCGTTATGGGCTGTTGCGGTTCCCACATACCATTTATTGGTCTGGGTGCCGTTGACAACAATCCAGTCACCAAAACCGGTTTCAAATCCTTCAGAAAGAGGAAGGATTGACGGCATATATGCCTGTCCGGTCAAAGGAACATTGGTGATGGCTCTTCCGTCGGTAATGGTTACATTGCCGATATGGGTTCCGGCAGCCAGGGGGGCATACTGCACTGTAAATGTGGCACTCTGGCCTGTCAGCAGTGACAGGGGCAGGGTGGGCACACTTGTTAAGCTATAGTAGGTACCGGTAATGGAGATATCAGAGATATCCAGTGAGCCGGCACCAGTATTGCTGACAGTGAAGACCTTGCTGTTTGTAAGGTTGGCGGGAATCATGCCAAAATCCCATGAAGTGGGATTCAGAGTGAGAATTGGCATTAAAGGCAGGTCGCCAAACAGCAGCATGGTATTGGGGTATCCCAGCACCGGAGTTCCTGCGGGAGGAGCAGCCGGGTCAGGATTAATGCTGTCGCTGTAGTAACGGAGACTGCGGTTGGTGGCAGCGGCTGTGCTGAAGAAATAAGAAGAACTGCTGTCATAACCAGCCTCGTTTTCTTCCACAGCTATGACCAGGTTGTCCGTGTTGTTATAGATGAAGGGATTATCAAGCACGATTTCTACCCAGCCGGCAGTGGTGGAAGTGATAACCTGTCCACTGAAGACCTGGGTCAGGTTTGCCAGCGGAAGCCAGCTATTGCCATCTGCAAAGGCAGTGTTGGCGGTGTGGCCCATGTAGATGACCCATTCATCTGATACATCAGCATACTCAAAGCCATTCCAGTAATACCAGATTTTCTCTATCCGCTGGTCTGCCATGTTAAGTTCGGACTGCAGATAGATGGTCTGGGAATAGGTGTAGCCAAAGTACGGATGAATCGGCAGGTTAAGGTTGGTGTTGCCATTGCCGATAACAACAATGCCTTCCGGCAGGGCTGTTCCGCTCAGGGCAACATCATAATCCGTTCTGCCCTGGTTGTTTACAATACGCAAAGTGGCGGTTTTTGCACCTTCGGAGGTGGCATACATCGTAACGGGAATAATCACTGACTGACCGGCAGTGAGGGCTGCAGGCAGGTTGGCTGCACTGTAGCTGAACTGACCGGCATCGGCTCCGATGATGCTGACATCGCCTGCAGCGATGTTAAGCGTACTTCCGCCAATGTTTGTGATGGTCACATTGAAGGGACCAGCCGTCACATTCTGCATTACGGTGCCGAAGTTGATGCTGGTGGGAGTGTAACTGAATATTGGCAATGCAGGAATTTCACGCACCTGCACGTTATCGACGAACAGGTCATTGTCGCCGTTGCTGACACTGGATTCGCCATAGAACGCAAAGTATTTGGTTCCGCTAAATCCGGTCAGATCAAAGGAGACATTCATTCCGGTATTGGGAATGGCATCATAAACATAGGGTGAACCTGTGTTGTTCCATTCCCTCAGGATGGTGGGATTCGCCATATTGGGATTGTCGGCAATAATGACCATGAACTTATCATCAGGTTGTCCGCCGGCAGTCACAGCACTAGTGCTGCTATAGGCGGTCAATCCCAGGTCAAACTTCAGTTCATAGCCATCAGCCGGAATGGCGACGGGAGGTGTAACCAGCCAGCCGTAGTTAGCTGACCAGACATTCATCTTGGCTGCTTTGTTCAGAGGCGTGGTAACATTGACAAAGTCGTCCTGATACCATCTGGTTCCCGCAGCCAGGGTTGTGCCATACTGGTTAATCAGTTGTGTCCAGTTCAGTACCGGCCAGTCACCTGCCAGGGTACCGAAATTCACCAGCCAGGGGAAGGTGGATATGGTGGGGTTTGCCCTGGTGGTAAAGCTGCGGGGAGTAGGCATGGTGCCGTTACCTGCGCCATTATAAGACTCCACTGTCCAGTAATAGGTAGTGTTATAGGCAAGCGGAGTGGTCATTGTGTAGGTAAGTCCTGTAACGTTTGCCACCTGGGTCAGAGGGGGATTGACTGTGTCCACATACACTCTGTATCCGGTAGGTACTCCGCCGGTGGTGGGTGCTGTCCAGGTAAAGGTGGCGTATTCATTGACGTTGATTGCCAAATCAGCCGGTAAGCTCAGGGCAACTGGACCAGGTGCTTCCGGTGTGATTTCGGGACCGAAGACAGCGTCAATATAGAAAGACACACCCTGCAGTCCGGTACGGATGCCGAGGTAATAATTGTTGCCGGCAAGCGAACTAAGGTCAATCACAGAATTATACATTGTATAGGTTGCAGCATGGGTGATGTTGGCTCCAATCTGGGTCCAGGTTACACGGTCGGGGGAATAGACAATCTGCAGGGTTCCGGTTGCTCCGGATACCAAAGACCACAGATTGAGCGTGCTGCCTTCCACAATGGTCACTCTGGGGGTGGAAAGGACATATTGAGTGCTGGCGGAGCCAAATTTGTAAGCGCTGGCAACGCCATGCTTAAAATAAGACGTTGAGCGTGACCAGGTTCCCGGGTTTGCCCAGCCGGCAGGCGGGAAAGTGGTGGCTTCAAAGCTCTCGGCAACCTGAGTGGAAGTCGGGGTATAGAAACTCCAGACAGGGCAGTTTTCTGCATCGCCAAAGGAGTTGTAGGGAACGACCTGCCAGTAGTAGGTGGTTCCAGAAGCCAGGGTGGGAGTGTAGGTGTTGCCTGTCTGGTTATTGCTCACCAAAGTAAGCGGAGGATTAACTGTATCCAGATAGACATCATAACCATCGGGTAAACCACCGCCGGAAATCCAGCTCATAACTGTGTTAGTGAAGGTTATACCACCATTAGCAGGAGCTGACAGGATGGCAGGATTTGGGACGCCGGTTGCCATAGGGTAGTTAAAGGCAAACTGCAGTCCGGAGGCAGGATAAACGGTAGTGCTTACGGTACAGGTTGCAGAATTGATTGTACCTCCAACCGTTGCACTCCAGTCAGTTGTCGTGGTGCGGTTCTTGAAATCGGCATTGGTAGCACCGCGCAGACCCACCTGGTAGACGTTGGTATTTGTATCAACCCAGGTGAATGAACCATAACGGATAGCGATGTTATTGCTGGTCTCATACAGGATGACCTGGAAGTTCCAGCTATTGTCAGCGCTGCCGCCATAGTCACGCCAGTTTTTCCACTGGTAAATGGCATAGCGGTCAGGTGCGGTACCAAACACTTCCCAGCGCATCTCGCCGGTAGTGCCGCCACGCAGGTCGCGGCTCAAGGGAGCTACGACGCCCGTACCGACAGCAGTACTGCTGATGGCATTATAGCTGAATGTTGTAATGCCTGCATTGAAGCTCAGGTAACCGTTGGAACTCATAGCCATGGCTGTTACCGGCACAAAATTGAAATTAAAACCGAACGCCGGTGTGATGGCATACTGAGTATCGTCAATCAGTCCGGTGGCAACCACCGTACCGCCAGTGATTTCCGTATAGGTCTCACTGGACTGCACGAAAGTGTATTCCGCCGCCTGGGACATAAGTAAAGTCATACCTAAAAGCATGACCATTAATATTAATAGTTTCTTCATATCAGAAAACTCCTTCTTTAAGATATTCTTTCTGAAGGTTAAATAAAGCAATTTAGTTTACGGCTCTCCTTATATTCAGATAATACCGCTTCGGATGCCGTATTGGTTTTGAAGGTTAAAGGCCAATCCGGAACCGGTCTGCACGGCACGGCACAGTCGTCTTGCTATAGGTGCAGAGTAGTTTTGCATTAGATGTGCCGGGCTGTGCAGTCCGGGATTCCGGGGATAATTTCGATTGTTGCTCTTTGTGTGTGTCAAACTGTGGAGAACCGCAGACCTCTCCCCTTTCTGCGCTGCAAGGTGTGTGCGTACCTGCAGACCGCGGGGGTTGTTCTGGTGTGATTCTGCCGTTTTGTATAATGATTGGTTGAAAACTGAGGGATAGCTGCCTGCTCCGGACGCATTGGTAGAATTAAGGCAAAATATTGCGCAACAATGCTTTGACGCCGGAACAAATTGCATGGCAACTCCTTTAACCGGTTAATCTTCCGTTGTTTGGGATTAAATGTCCTTGTATTATGTGTAATCAAAACCTGATTTTGACTCTATAATAAAGACTTTATTACCTAACGGGTCGACTAAATTACTCTCAATTGCAGGTTATTTTTGGTTAAAAATGACGTCAAGGGAAAACTGAAACTATTTCGGTAAATATTCTATTTGTTCTTCCTATCTGCCTTGATTCCCTATGGGTTAGCTTAGATGAGCCATATGACTTGCTTGACGGCAGGGTGGATATTGAAAACTATTTACTTGATTGGTTTTATAGAACGTGCTCCCGGCTGAATTCTGCGCCTAACTACCCCGCTTTGACCTTACTTTTTTGCCGGCCTGTCCTTCCCCTGATGATACGAGGGGGTATCGTGGGCAATCTCCTCGTATCCTTCCCGTATTGTTTCCGTATCAAGCAAGGAACGGCTGTCAGGCAAGGAACCAATTCATATGGGGTTCATTTACTCTTTGCGATTGTGTGATAACGGTGATTTTCTTTGAAGCGGGAGAGGGCGGTAGGGTCTCAGCAGTTCACGCGGAGCTTTGTGAGGGGTCACCCCGGCGCTGTCTGCGAATACGTGCCCGGCACTTCTGCCGCTGCGCGGTTGCACAACCGTATAGGAAGTTATTTTAAATACGCGGTGCGGAAATGTCTGGACACCTGTGTAAACATACTGTGAGCTCAGGCTGGGCAAGGTGGCGAGGATGGTCCAGGGATTTGGCTGAGCGGAGTTTATAGCAGAATAAATCCTGTAGGAACGCGCTCCATAAACCGGATTCCAGGTAAGCGTAACAGTCGTGTCAGCTTGCACTATGCTCAAAACGGGGGCGTCCAGGGTATAAAATCCTTCGCAGAAAGCCCCGATGAGCCAGGAACCGGGATAATTCAGGTTTTCCAGGGCAATGAAGCCAAACTGGTTAATCCAGTAGGAAGTTCCGCAAGGCCTGGTTTCATCCAGGGCAAAGTAATTGCCGGGAGCGACGCCTTCATAACTGACCAGGAAGTATGCCGTGTCGATGAAAAGGTTATAGGGATTGAGGTCAAATATCGCCTCTTCACTTGCCGGAAAATCTACCGCTATGGGGCTTATGTCTTCCGTGACCTGAATTCCGTCAAATTCATAAATGCGCAGCCGGGCGGAACAGGCACCCAGCATGGTTCCTGTAACTGCATTAAGCTTCAGGGGATAAGCAGTGCCGTAGAGAGGATTGCGGAACAGGGTAGCCACCCCCAGGGAATCAGTGTCCGAACCGAGGTAAGTGGTGGGTTCTCCGCTGTCAAAGTGGAGCCAGACAGGGTTCTCCACAAAGTAGGTCAGGGTATCCGATACTGCATAATTGTCATAGATGTCCTTTGCCCGGATGAAATAATCCACCTGCGTGTCCAGTGGCTGGGCGGGAATCGTAGCAGTATAGCGGTTTAAGGTGCCGGGAGTCATCACTTGCTGGATAAATTCGGCTCCGTTCACAGAATAAAACAGCAACGCTTCGCCGATGGGGCTGTTCCAGATATTATCATCCCTGATGGTCGCTGTAAGGGTGGGAGCGATGTCTGTCCGCAGGGTATTCAGCAAAGGCAGATATGAGATGGAAGGCGGATATTCGTCTCCGGTCACGGCAAGAATGCTCACGTCGTCCAGATACCAGTCATCGCCGTTGTAGCCGGCATATCTGAAACCGAAATAGACGCGCTGTCCGCTGTAAGGAGTTATGTTCAGGACAGTTTCTGTCCATTGCTGGGATACGGAACCTGCAGACCAGAGCTCGGTCCAGGTACCGGTCCTTGGGTCGGACGAATCCGTGCTTACCCAGACGCCATTATAGACATGGTAACCGGGCCAGAAGTTAAACGACCAGAAGCTCAGCACCATAAAGGTATCCTCGGGAAGCCGGAACGCCGGAGTGACCAGCCATCCGTTCTGCGCAGGCACATTCATGCTGAAGGCGTGCACAGCGGACTTCGCTCCGAAGGGCGAATGGTTGTAAAGAGATGAGCTTGCCCACTGGGTGCCTGACCCGTCCAGGTTGTAACGCATCCAGCCGTCCGGAGGAAAAGCGGGGTATTCAAACCGCTCCAGCCATGGAAATTGGGTTACAGCCGGGTCTGCCTGAATCGTGAAGGGAAAAACGGCGGAAGGCTCGCTGACACCGAAAATGTTGTATGCTTTTACGCACCAGTAATAGGTCTGCCCGTATTCATAGACAACCGCTCCCCCGGTGACGGGATTGTGACGCGTGACAGTGAGGTCAGCATTGTAGGCATCCTCTCCGAACAGGCGCTCCTCATCCGTGCTCAAGCTGAAGATGTATCCAGTGGGAATCCCCGTAATATAAGAAGGAATCCAGACAAAGTCAAATCCGGCTATGGGCAGTTCTGTTGCTTCGTTGGAGGGACTGCTCAGGGTAACGGCATCAGGCCTTTCCTCCACAGGGATTTCCAGGATAAGCTTCAGGTTGGGAATGCCCTGCAGCAGTTCACCCGCCGGAGGACTGGCAGGATTGGGATTTACTACGTCGTGGTAGAATCTTAAACTGCGGTTGGAGGCATAGGCAGAGCCAAGGAAATTCGGCAATTCACCGTCATAGCCCTGTTCGTTCTCATCCACCGCAATTACCAGATTGTCAGTGTTGTTGTAGACGAAAGGCGTGTCCAGGATGATTTCGCGCCAGCCCGCTACCGCCGGAAGCAGGACTTCGCCGGTAAACACCTGGCTCAGTCCCGATAATGGCACCCAGCCGGTTGTGGAATCGAACTGGGCAGCTACCGTGTGCCCCATATAAACAGTCCAGTTATTGGTTCTGGGCGCATTGCCCAAGCCGTTCCAATAATAGAACACCCTTTCAATCTGGTGCCCTGCCAGGTTTATCTCATCCTTCAGAAAAATGCTCTGCGAATATGTGTATCCATAGTACGGATAGACAGGAAGATACAGGTTGGCAAGGTTGCCTCTGCCGATAACGACCGTGCCCGATGGATAGCCCTGTCCCTGCAGTTGGACAAGGTATTCCTGTCCCCTGTATTGAAGCGACAGGGTCGCTATACAAACACCCTCTGATTCGGCTATGAAAGTAACCGGTATGGAGATGGACTGACCCGGCATCAATGCTGCTGGCAAGGAAGCCAGGTCTGCGGTAAACATAGAGGCAGCTTCACCTGAAATCGTGATGTCTGCCGGATTGAGGTGGAGGATACCCAGGCCGGTATTGCTTAGCGTTATTGTAAGCGTTTGACTGACAACGTGCTGGGTGTTCATACCAAAGTCCAGTCCAGCCGGAGCGTAGCTTAGCACCTGTGCCGGCGGTCCCTCCACTATTCTGAGGTCATCCAGATAGATAGCATTGCCTCCGTTGCTAATGCCTTCAAAGATGATGTAGTGTGGTGCCCTGTCATACAGGATGGGAAGGTTGAAAGCATAGTCATACCACTGGTTGGCTGCATCCTCTGCGGGTGCCTGCAGATAGTGCCGATGCACAGTGCCCAGCATGATGGCATCCAAGGCCGAGGGAGCCGTGCCGATATAGACATTGAGCGAATCTGGCATCAGTTCCACGCCATCATCGCGAAACATGCGCAGCTTGAGCTGATACAGGTCTCCCAGAGGCAGCAGCAAGGGAGCGCTTGCCAGTTCTCCGGCAGTTCCGGCCGGATAGCCGTAACAGTCGTATACCATCATGCCGGGCTCATTATAAGGCAGGCAAGCAGGATTGATGCCTTCAACAAGCCATTCCCAGGTTCCCGGCTCGCCTTCACCGGCTGTCCTGGCATTATGCCAGCCCAATAGCAGATAGGTGGTATCATCAAAAGCATAGCTATATGGAAAAGCGGAAACCAGTGGGTCAAAACCTTCTCCGGTAAGGGATAGATTGGTTATCTCTCTGCCGTCAGTAATGGTCACAGCTCCGGAAAACATCCCCTCTGACAAGGGTTGGAAACTCACCTGCAGTGAACAGGTCTCTCCCCGTTCAAGCACTGTCGGTGCGGGATTGGATAACAAACCGAAAGACGCTCCGGCAATGGATATATTGTTGATATCCAACGCTCTTACACCGGTATTAGTCAGTTCAAACACGGCACATACAAGCGAGTCCTTCAGGACAATGCCAAAGTCATGACTGTACTCGGACAGCGTGAGGACAGCCGGGGGAATGTCCCCAAACTGAAGCTTAAGATTGGGAAAGGCAAAAACGGGATTTACCCCGTCAAGGGGAGTATTTTCCGGGTCCACCGGCAGGATATCTGTAAAGTAACTGATGCTGCGGTTTACAGCCGATGGTGTGCAAAGAAATCTGCCTGCTTCCGTGCCATCAGAGCCATCGCTGTTTTCGGTGACCGCTATCACCAGATTGTCCGTATCGTTATAAATGAAAGGCTCGTCCAGGATGACTTCCACCCAACCTGCCTCCTGTGGTAGCAACACTTCTCCGCAAAAAACCTGGGTCAGTCCGGACAACGGTATCCATTCTGCCGGAGCGGTGAATTCCGTCAGTTCCGTATGCCCCATAAATATGGTCCAGTCACTGGAGAACACAGCTTCCCCGAACCCGTCCCAATAGTAGGCGACGCTTTCTATCCAATGGTCATAAACCTGGATTTCATCCTGTCGGAAGATGCTTTGCGTGTATCCATAGGAGAAGCCGGGATTTACCGGCAGTTCTGGCGTGTTATCTGTCCCGTTCCCTATGATAACTGACCCAAACGGAAGTCCTTCGCCTGACAGTATAACATCATAGTCCTCTCCGTCATACTGAATTCGCAGGACGGCTTCTTTAGCGCCTTCCGAGGTGGCAAGCATGCTGATGAGGATATCTATGGACTGCCCGTTACCAAGTGATGCAGGCAGTACAGATGCGTCAAAATGGAATTGCGAAGCGTCCGGCCCGGCCAGAAATATGTCGTCCGCTGAAAGCTGAAGAACGCTTCCGCCTGCATTGGACACAGTAACTGTCTGGAAAGCCGACAGCACATTGAGCGTGTGTTGTCCGAAATCAACGTTATGCGGATCATAGCTGAGTTCTGGTGGCAGGTAGCTTTCGCCTGAAAGCGGTATCTCAGTGACCGCTCTGCCGTCAGTGATGATAACCGATCCAATATGGAAGCCGGTTTCTACCGGGGCGTAACGCACCGTGAACTGGACTGTCTGTTCGCCGGAAAGTTCTGCCGGAGCGGGATTGTCCATTAGGACAAAGTAATCTCCCGTTATCTCTAAGGATAATATCTCCAGAGTTCCGCCACCCAGATTGGCAAGCGTGAATTCCTTTTCCGAGTACGTGTTTATGACTATCCTGCCAAAGTCCCAGACAGACGGTTCAACCCCCAGCAGAGGCGGTAGTGGAATCACCACAACTATAGGGTCTGTAATGCTTTGGGGTATGGTGCCTTCTGCGCCCTGCACAACGACAAGAGAATCATTGTGGTCAAAGATGCGGTATTCGTTGTCTTCCTGGAATTCCGGACCGGGGGTGTAAACGGTGGTAATCAGGTCTCCATCCATGACGGTAAATTCGTGGAAATCGGGTGTCTCTTCCGCTATCAGGGTGGTATCTATCATGACAATGCCATTTACGTTGAGAGATATGCGTCCTGCGTTCCAATCGCTTGTACTGCTGAACAGACGCAGAGTCCAAGTCTCTCCGCATAGGCATAATACTGCCGTTAAAAAGACAAAAATGAGCATCGCTTTGCGCATATCCGCTCCTTGACAAATTTATGGTTACTAAAAGCACATTTATCCAATATAGCTTGTTTATCATAATTTATATTGCTGTCAAGCAATATTATTGGATAAGGTGGGCATGTTAATCTCAATGTCAGAGAGGGGTCCCCGTGGGCAATCCCCCCGATGCCCCCTCGATGACACCCGCTTTCGGTTGGCAAACACCGCTGAAGTTGGACAAAAAAGAAGGCAACCCCTGACCTGCAGGGGTTGCCAGGAAAAGTTGAGTTGCTTTACTTGCTTTTCTTTATGAGGTTTTCCAGAGTGGAATCAGGAAGATTGAAACCGGATTGAGCCCCAGCCCGAGGCATTTCGGTATCCGCAATCACGCGGAAAAACTGCCGGCTTTCCAGTCCATCATCCTGATATTCCGTTTCCTCCGTGACGGCAAGCAGGTTCCAGCTTTGCCCGTCATAAGGATTGTCCGTACCGTAAACTCTGTAGTTGTTTGCACTGGGGATTGATTGCCAGTTCACTACAATTTCACCTGTTTCAAAACGGTGCAGTTCTACGGCCGGTGCCTGGAGTGATAAGCTGCCGGCTCCCACCAGAGCTCCTATAACCCAGGATGCCCCAGGAATCTGCTCAGGCATGCCGCTGTCAGTCATCAGATAGGACTGCCCGTAGTCGCGGGTAGAGTCAATCCCGAAACCGATTCCTGGAACAATACCGGAATATGCCACAACCAGATATTGTCTATTTATCTGTACATTATGGGCTGAGACATCAAACGTCATTAGCGTATTAGCATTAAACTGAACCGGATAGTTGAAAACGCTATAAATCTGACCGAACCCGTCGTAGTCATACAAAGTCAGATAAGCAACAGCGTTATCACTCATCATGCCGGTTGCACCATAGACAGCCAAAGGAGTCCCGGTTCCATAATAAGGATTTTCATAGATGCTGAAGGCAGTATAGCTTTCGGTGTCCATGCCATAATAATCCAGGTCTATCTCCCCATAGTATGTGAACCAGGTCGGGTCTTCCACATAAAAGAAGTACGCATCGGTTTGCGCCTCATTGCTCTGGCTGTCCCAAGCCATGATGTAGTAATCCATGAAAGTCCCCAGCGGCTGGGGAGGAATATCGGCATAGTAAGTGTTATTTCCCTGATTGGTCATCGGCACTTCCATATAATCGCCTGGTCCCGGCAGATAGTATAAGTTCGCATGAGTGATGTTGTTATTGAAAATGGGGTCATCCACTATATTGGCAACAACCCTATATGGTATGTCCGTGCGGGGATTGTTTAGCAGTGGGATGTGCGTGATAATGGGAGGAAGGTTGTCCGATGGTTCGATATAGGACCCGATGTTGACTCCCAGGTACCAGACCTTGCCCGTAACCGAAAGAACAGATCCACCCAAGTACAACCGAGATTGACCGTAATTCCTTGTGTCATCGTAGCCAAAGGATTTCAGTGGAGAGATGTTATGGAAACCCACATTGATATAAGGGTCAAAGGTGGTGATTTGCAAATGAGACAGGTCAAATACGTTGGTACCGCCTTCAAAATAGACCTGTTCAGAGTGCAAAAGCTCCGGCATTGTCGGAATATGATATGAATAGATTTCCAGAGTGGCGGCTCCTGGAGCATCCAGTTCTCCATACACTGCGTTGATTTTCATAGGTATATCTGTACCATAGAAGGGGTTCTCATAGATATTGGCAACTCCATAGGTGTCGTAGCCGGCATCGTAGCCATTGAGCATACCTGAATCATAGCGAACCCAGACTGGGTCATTTACAGTGAATAAATAGGGTTGGGAAAACCAAGGGTAACAATCCTCCACTAACACCTCAAAGTAGTATTCCATCTGGGAATTCAGCGGTTGGGGTGGAATATCTGCAACGAAGCTGTCTCCGGCCAGTGGTGTCATCCTCACTGTGTTTACATCGCCGCTATTCCTGGCATAATGCAGAAAGACAGTTGCCACAGGATGGTCCGGCTCCATTGTCACAGCTTGCACCGTGTATGGAATATCCGTGCGGGGAGTGTTCAACAGAGGCAAGTGCGTAATCTCCGGGAATGCCATCTCCGGGATGCGCAAGGAAACATCATCCAGATACCAGTCGTCAGCTTCGCATCCGCTATATTTAAATGCGATGTGGATGGTCTGGTACTCGTAAAACCAAAGAGTAAAGAGCTGGTTATAGGTCCAATGGTCATAAACAGTCTGGATGCATTCATACTCCTGATAAGGACCGATATCCGGGTCAGAAGAACCGGTGGAAACCCATATTCTGTTGTTGTCCTGATAATTCTGGGGGTTGGCATTGTAAGACCAGAAGCAGAGGGCAAGTTCACCTCCCATTGGTGGAATCTGGATTGGAGGAGACACCAGCCAACCGCTTTGCCCTCCATCCTGTAGCGGCACCGAATCACTGGCGACATGCAGGGCTGAGATTGTACCACCGGGAGTATGGTTCTGGTCAGTACTGCTAACCCAGAAAGTACCACTTTCATCAAGATCATAGCTTGTCCAGCCGGGAGGGGGAAAGACACTGCACTCAAAGTCCTCTGACCAGGGGAAAGTGTTTATCGCCGGGAAATAGCCTGTACCGGTCAGGTTGATGTCATAGCTTGCAATCAGGTACTCATACCCCAAATCACAGGTGTAGTTTACTTGACCGTAATGCACAGCATACTGCGTGGGTTGGAACTGCACGGTGAAGCTTATGGAACCGCCCGGCTGAACTTCCACGGGTGTAGGGTCATCAATTACAGAAAAGCCGGTTCCGGTTGCCGATATGCTGTGGATAAAACCCGGTCCGTCTCCGGTATTGGTGAGGGTAATCTGCTTGGTGGCTGTCTGTCCCAGGATTACGTTTCCGAAATTCCAGTTGGATAAGCCGGATGAGAAACTGGGTGAGGTTGCTTCTGCTATGGTAAGCTCATCCAGGTATATGTTGCTGCCCAGGGTGGCTCCGTTACCGCTGTATCCTTCGAAGACCAGATAAACCGGAGAAGCAAAGGTCACAGTGGAAAACAGCACAGTGTATTCATACCATTGGTTGGGAACGCTGACTGCCGGCTGTAATCCGTAATAACGGTTCACCAGCAGCAACTGTTCCCCTCCGGCAGAAGTGGGAGAGCTATTCAAATGCACATAAACTCGGTCATAGTTAGCTGGATACCCGTCATCGCGGAACATGCGGAAGGTTGCCTTGTAAACGGTTTCATCCTCAATGACAAGTGGCGGGGTTATCAGTTCGCCCCTGGTGCCGATTGTCAGGTCTGCGCTGTTGTATCTTGCCATTCCGGCTCCGCTGTATGGCAGGCAGGTGGGGTTGGTACCCATTGTCTGCCAATCCCAGGTGCCGGGTTCACCCAAACCGGCTGTCTTGACATTGGTCCATTCAGGAGGAGGGAAAGCCGCACTATCGAATCCCTGTAAATGGGGAAAAGTCGTAATGGCTCTTTCAGGCAGTGATTCGGCGAAGAGCCCGACTGTATTAACTATGAAACTACAGCAGACAACTAATAACAAAACCAGTTGCATTCTTTTCATGATTGTTTCTCCTTGGTTAAGATGATATGATTGATTCTAAAATGTATCGGGGAAGATAAACGGGATATAAACACGCAAACCGGTCATCAGCAACTAAAAAACCTTGCATTGCAACTCCCTGCACCTTTGTCTTTTGTCAGGACAAACAAGTTCTATCTATTCTAAATAAAGAGTTCACAAGGTTTTGTTTAAGTAAAAGCAAGCAGAAGGCGCAGGGTAAACTGCACTCAGTTTCATTGTTGATAAATAAAAAACTCTGTCAAGTATTATTTTACTGCTGGAATTCTGTTATTTCAATTTCAGTATATAGGTTATGTGTCTTGTGAATAGCGTCCATACTCAATTTACCTTGACAGTAAAGCAACTGATTAATTAGATTGGAATGAGAGCACATCATTAGAAAAAAGAATTAGGATGGAAGGATGCCCCACCCGATACTGAACGAAGCGGAAGCGCTGGAACGGCTGGATGACAAAGAGTTCCTGAAGGAATTGCTGCAGGACTTCAGTAAATTGAAAGAGCTGGACTGGTCAGTCTTTGAGCAGAGATTTAAAGGCAAGGACTATAAAGCCATTGAGGAGATATCCCACACTCTCAAGGGAGTATCCGGAAACCTTTCCCTGACCGGGATTTTCCAGGCTTCCAAGGCATTGAATGACACAATCAAGCTGGGTGAGACAGAATTTATCAATCGCTACTTCGAAGAACTTAAAATCGAGGTGGAGCGTTTCCGCAACTGGCTGGACGGCTATCTGAAAAGCTGAGGCGTCACTCAGCCCCCACTCACTATCATCCTGATATCCGCTTTCAACTTTCCCTTGCTTATCACATTAAGGCCTGCTAAGAGCAATCCGCCTGCCGCCACCGCCATTACTACAGATAATAACCCGCTCATCCTGCTGATGACAATCAGCACGGGTGTATAGACCAGCACAGGCAGAAAGCTGACCAAAACACTTCTGAGAGCAGAGCTGAACCTTAGCTTGACCAGATGCATGGACATCAGGTAAAAAGCTATAGCAGTTACAGCAGCAGCAACGGCAAAAGCCCAGATGGCAGTTTCGAAGGAATAACGCAGTCCCCACAGCATGGCTCCGGACTTGATAACCAGAGACGCAACATTCCAGGTCAGTTCCCAGCCGGGTTTCCTTTTGATAAAGGGAATCCCCCCAATCGGGTTGCTGTAAAAGCTGGAGCCAAAGAGCAGAAACATCGCCGGCAGCAGCGGAATGGCATCGCTCCATTTATCGCCCAACAGCCAGGCCACAGCCAGCATCATTACATAGGTAAAAAGCAGCAGCAAAGGCAGGCCCAGATTCCCCACCAGCCGCAGATAACGCGCCGCCATAGCTGTTATGTCGCCATCTTTCTTCCCGGCGAAAACCGGAAAGAACACCTGATTGACCGCAGTGTTAAACATCCCCACCGGCACACCTATTAGCTGCGATGCGAAGAAATAGACTCCCAGATACACAGGTTCTATCATCAGCCCCAAAAGCAGAATCGGTGCATTACCTGATAAAAGGTTGACCACAGACACCAATGTAGCCTGGGTCATAAATGCCCTGAAGCGGTACAGGGAAAGGGATAATACCTTTCTTTGTTTTATTAGTATTGCTAATGTCCGCTTTACTGCAGCGGAGTTCTTGCTCCAGAGATAGATTGCTTCCAGCAGGTTGCCCAGATAGAAGATGACCACATAGACCCAGACGGAGCGAATGAAATATAGCGCCAGCACGGACAAGACACTGTAAAGCGCTACATTATAGGTCTCCGCCAGAGCCAGTTCCCGGAATTGCTGACGGCGCGCCGCCATTGCCCTCACTGTTTTGCGCAGGATTTCGCTCAGCAGGAAAACGGAAGTGTAGAGAAAGAGATTGCCCAGCACAGGGCTTTTGTAGAGGATTCCAATCACCCCGGACAAGGCAGTCAGCAGGATTATGCCCAGCCCGGATGAGACAGCCGCCATTTGCCAGAGGGCAAGCAGACCTGTGTGGCTCTTTTTCTGTTCGATAATGTAGTGGAAATCCAGGCTCAGGGTGCCGAAGGTGGAGACCAGCCCCAGGATGAGGCAATAGGTGCGGAAGATGCCCAAATCCTCTTTGGTAAGCCATCTGGCGACAAAGTAAAACAGGACAAGCGTCAGCATCCTTCTGAACACTGAAGTGACCAGCGTCCAGCGGATACCGCTCAGAACGTGGCTTTTATTCATTCCGGAGTTTTATTTCCCCGGAAAGTCAAACAAACTGACCTGCTCGGCGTCATGCTTGACCCCCAGGTGTTTGTAGCCTTTATAAGTGACCTTGCGTCCCTGCATGGTGCGTTCCAGGAAACCCTGCTGCACCAGATAGGGCTCAAAAATCTCTTCTATCGTGCCGGCGTCCTCGCCAATGGCGGCAGCCAGGGTCTTGATGCCGACCGGACCGCCCCGGTAATTTTCTATGATGGTGTAAAGTATGCGCTTATCCATTTCATCCAGTCCCGCATGGTCTACCTGCAGCATTTCCAGCGCCAGGCGGGCAATATCTCCTGTGATGATGCCGTCGCCCTTGATTTGGGCAAAGTCCCTCACCCGTCTGAGCAGACGGTTGGCGATGCGCGGAGTGCCCCTGCTGCGTGATGCCAGTTCCTTCACCCCTTCCGGCTCGATGGGCATATTGACGATTCCGGCGCTGCGAATGATGATTTGCTCGATGGATGCCGTATCATAATAATCCAGCCGCAGCACGATGCCAAATCTGTCCCTGAGGGGTGGAGTGAGCAATCCTGCCCGGGTGGTGGCGCCAATCAGGGTAAAGGGTTCCAGGTCAATCTTGAGCGTTCTGGCGCCCGGACCGCTATCCAGGATGATTTCCATGCCAAAGTCTTCCATGGCGGGATAGATGTATTCCTCAATCACATGGCTCATGCGGTGGATTTCGTCAATGAACAGCACTTCATGCTTTTGCAGGTTGGTGAGGATGCCTGCCAGGTCGGATGGCTTTTCCAGCACGGGACCGCTGCTGACTGTGATTTCCACGTTCAGTTCGCGGGCAATGATGCTGGCAAGCGTGGTCTTGCCCAATCCCGGAGGACCGTAAAACAGCACATGGTCCAGCGGTTCCTTGCGCAGTTTTGCAGCCTGGATGGAAATCTCCAGCAGCTGCTTTATCTGGTTCTGCCCGATAAACTCATTCAGGGTTTTGGGCCTGAGCGCGCGGTCAAATTCGACTTCTTCGGGCTGGGTGACGGGAGCGTTTATTCTTTCTAACATATCTTTCTCTGGTTTAACCATCTATATAAGGATTTGATTTTTGTCCACAGGAATTATTTCCCGCTGCAAACCGACCGGATGCAGACATCCTGCCTGTTCCTCTATGAGATGTCCCGAAGATGCCCCGAAGATGACCGGGTTTTCTTCGGGAGGCTCCGCGACATCTCCGCGACAACTCATTAAGCGGGAAGCAGGTTTCGCTGGTGGAGCGGTTATGCGTGGAAAAATGTTATTTTCTTGACAAATATGCAGATAATAGAGTCTTGCCTGTATTACCAACCATCAGGAGTTGACAATGAACGTCGCAATAATATTCCATTCCCTTTCCGGCCAGACCAAAAAGCTGGCAGGCAGAATGGCAGCAAGGCTGATCGTGGCAGGGCATTCCGTGAAGGAAATCGAACTGCGCACCAACAAACCCATCAAGAGCGGTACCATTCGTCAACCGCTGGATTTTGAAGTCACCAACCTGCCGGACCTGGCGGAATTTGACGCTATCTGCGTCGGAGGCCCCGTCTGGGCATTTGGCCCTTCCACAGTGGCTTACAAGGCAATCCTGCAGATGCCTGCCCTCAAAGGCAAGAAAGCCCTGTCCTTTGTCACAATGGGATTCCCGCTCAAAGGCATGGGGGGAACAGCCGCCATCCGCCACATGAACAAAGCCCTGACAGATAAAGGCGCAGGTGTGCTGCCCGGCATCATCGTGCCCAAGATGTTTCATAATTTTGACCTGCTGCTGGAAAAAGCAGCTGCTGATTGTGTGAGGTCTTTTAGCTGACCCTGATCAGATTTTATGCTCAAAGAATCCGATAACGAAGTTGCAAAACTGACTCATAAATAAGAGAAGAACTGCGGGAGGACAACTGCATGAATGAACACGCCAGAGAATTACGCTGGATAAGAATCCTGCTCACCATTATAGCCCTTCCCGTCCTCGTGCTTATCCTGAAAACCCTCAAAGCAGTCTTCATCCCCCTGGTCTTTGCCATCTTCCTGAGCTTTGTATTTGCACCGCTGACAGGCTTTCTGCATAGGAAGAAGGTACATATGGCGCTCATCCTGGTTACGATGCTGCTAATCATCCTTCTCTTTTCCATCGGGACTTTCCTGCTGCTTAGCGCAGCTACCAACACCCTGATTGAAGGCATTCCCAGATACCAGCACCGCCTTATGCTGCTGACCCAGGACGGTGTGGCCTGGTTTGAAGGCGCTTCGGAAAAAATGGACATCGCCCTGAGCAATTTTCCCCGGCTGGATATCACCCAGATGCTGGCTCCCGGCAGTTTTTCCATCTCCAAATCCCTGTCCGACGTTATGGCAGCTACCTTTGACATGAGCTGGAACTTCTTTCTGATAGTGGTATTCCTGCTCTTTCTGGTTGCGCAGGGCGGTCTGATGAACCAGCGGCTCAGAAAAGTGATGGATGAAACACATCATCAAAGGACCAGCGATACCCTGCAAAATATCCAGAATAAAATCCAGCGCTATCTGCTCACCAAGACTCTCATCAGCCTCTGCACGGCAGCCGTGGGTATGGTCCTGATGCTGCTGTTTGGCGTTGAATTTGTTCTGGTCTGCGGTATTCTGCTCTTCGTAATGAACTTTATCCCCAATATCGGCAGCATTATCGCCAGCGCGCTGCCTATCGTGATTTGCCTTCTGCAGGGAGGTTTCACGTTCCGGTTTGTTGCCTTTTCACTGCTTTTGATTGCCACCCAAATGCTGTTCGGAAATATCATCGAACCGAAAATCCAGGGCAACCGGCTGAACCTGAGCCCCATCATGGTATTGATTTCCCTGATATTCTGGGGCTGGGTCTGGGGCATCGTGGGCATGATTCTGGCTGTGCCTGTCACCTCTGCCATCAATATCATGCTGCTCCAACTGGATGAAAAGAACCTGGTCTCTGCAATCATAAGCGGTGACAAAACAGAAACCTGAGCCATATTTCAAGCTGATTACACAGAGATTTGCCGATTCCGGATATTCCATTAGAAGGTCGGGCAGAATTTCTGCTTGACAAAAAAAAGGCGGTGCAGATATTAGCACTCGTCAGTAATGACTGCTAAAATTAATAAAGCAAAATAAAAAACCAAAAGCATAGGGAGGTTAACTACTATGGCTAAACAAATTCAATTCTCACACGAAGCCCGCACTTCTCTCAAGAAGGGAGTGGACAAGCTGGCTGACGCCGTGAAAGTCACCATTGGCGCCAGAGGCAGAAACGTTGTCCTTGATAAGAAATACGGCTCACCCACCATCACTAATGACGGTGTGACCATTGCCAAGGAAATTGAACTGGAAGACCCCTACGAAAACATGGGTGCCCAGCTTTGCAAAGAAGTGGCGGAAAAGACCCACGATATCGCCGGAGACGGCACCACCACAGCCACCATCCTGGCCCAGGCAATTATTGAAGAAGGCATGAAACACGTCACAGCCGGCGTTAATCCCATGTTCCTCAAACGCGGGCTGGAAAAAGGCACCAAGATTATCGTGGATGAAATCCATAAGTTCAGCAAAGCCATCAAAAACAGTGATGAAATCGCCCAGATTGCCACCATTTCAGCCAATAACGACCCGGAAATCGGGAAACTGATTGCCCAGGCAATGGATTCCGTCGGCAAGGAAGGCATCATCAACATAGAAGAAGCCAAATCCATCGATACAGGCCTGGAAAAGGTGGAAGGCATGCAGTTTGACCGCGGTTACCTTTCCCCCTACTTCGTGACCAACGGCGAAAAGATGATTGCGGAGATGGAAGACCCCTTTATCCTGCTGTATGACAAGAAAATCAGCGTGATGAAAGACCTGCTTCCCATTTTGCAGGAAATCGCCCAGACCGGCAAACCCTTCCTGATAATCTCTGAAGATATCGAAGGCGAAGCCCTGGCAACTTTGGTCGTAAACAAGCTGCGCGGCATCCTGAATGTCTGCGCCGTCAAAGCTCCCGGTTTCGGCGACCGCAGAAAAGCCATGCTGGAAGACATCGCCATCCTGACCAATGCTACCCTGATTTCCGAGGAAATGGGACGCAAACTGGATAGCTGCACAATGGCTGACCTGGGACGCGCCAAGAAAGTGCTGGTGGACAAAGAAAATACCACCATCCGCGAAGGTGCCGGCGATGAGAAAGCCATCCAGGGCAGAATCAAGCAAATCAAAGCCCAGATTGAAGAAACCACATCCGACTATGACAAGGAAAAGCTGCAGGAACGNNACTATGACCGCGAAAAGCTGCAGGAACGCCTTGCCAAGCTCAGCAGCGGAGTAGCAGTCATTCGTATCGGCGCAGCCACCGAGACCGAAATGAAAGAAAAGAAAGCCCGCGTTGATGACGCTTTGCACGCCACCCGCGCCGCAGTGGAAGAAGGTATCGTTCCCGGAGGCGGAGTTACCCTTATCCATGCAGCCAAGGCCCTCAAAGAAGAAAAGAATATGTCACACGAAGAGAGAGTCGCCTTTGACATCCTGAGAAAAGCGCTGGAAAAGCCATCTTACCAGATTGCTTCCAATGCCGGACAGGAAGGCGCAGTCATCGTGGAAAAACTGAAGACCTTCAAAGACATCCACATGGGCTTTAATGCCGTGACGGGACAGTATGAAGATATGTTCAAGTCTGGCATCATTGACCCTGCCAAGGTTGTCCGCAGCGCCGTGCAGAACGCATCATCCATTGCCAGCCTGCTGCTGACCACCGAGTGCATCGTCACCGATATCAAGGAAAAAGAAGCTCCTGCCCCTATGCCGAACCCCGGTATGGGCGGAATGTATTAAGCATTAGGAACTACATATAAATCACAGGCTCTTCATTGCGAAGAGCCTTTTTTTATTCGCAGGGTTTCTTCCTGCCTCGTCTCTGCATCAGGGTCAGAAAGAAAGTATTTGACAACCACTAGCATCTTTTATCAGCGTCAACGAATTGGAAAAATACGTTAAATAAAATACAGGAGACCGTTTATGAGGTTATCCCAGAATCGGGTATTCTTGCTTTTGCTTCTTGGTTTGTTGGCGATAGTATCTATTTCAATTGCCCAGAAAACAGAAGACAAGGATGCATTTACCGTTAAGAACTTTGTGGTAAACGATGTGCCGGCCGATGACGGAACCGGGCTTGTCTTGAGTTGGGCCCCGCTTCCCAAGGAACGACGCATCATTGAGTACCGCATCTACCGTGGAGTGGAACCCGGCCAGTTGTTTTTCCTCAGTTCAATCCCGGTTAATGTCAAGACCGGTGTTGCTTCGGAAAAGATGTATTTCTATGACAGCGCCCCGGATGAATTCATTGACCTGAAATCACCCCCAAAGCTGAAGAAAGAAAAGCAACAGGGCTCAGACAGCCCTATTTACCGCACCCCGCCCCGGGATATCAAATTGCTGGCAAAGCTTGCAAAACACTTCAACCTGCTTGCCGTGATAGACAAAAGACATCTCTATTACCGCACCCAGAAGAGCTTTATAGCAGACCCGGCTGATTCCACCGCCTATGCAGGCCTGAACATGCACCAGATGACCATCAGGGCAGGACTGAAACCCGGTGAGAAGTATTACTACACCATAATCGCGGTTGATGAGAGAAGCGTCTTCCATCCCCATGCTCAAATCACCGAAGCCTCACCTCAGGAAAATGCCCCCGATCCCGCTCCGGATTTCAATTCCGTATATGTTACAGACCTCAATAAACTGCAGTTCGAGTGGGAATATCCGCTTTATAAAGATGACCTGTACCAGTATCAGGTTCTGATGCTTCCCGCAATGTCCCCCGAAGAATGGGATTCCAGGAAGCAACTGCCGGGACTGGGGGGAATCAATGCCCAGCCTATTGCCAGCGGCACTGCCGGATACTCCAACTATGCAATCCTTGATAATGAAAAACTGACTGAAATGGGTCTGACCGCTGATAGAATCTCTGGCGCTGGTTTTTGCGTAGCGCTGATGGACTATTCCGGCCAGTATTCCTATTCAGCCATAACAAAACCCAAGCTGGCTATGAGCTCGCAGCTACCGCCCAAGCCCGTTTTCCGGGTTTTGGACAAGCCCAATGACAAAGGCGACAGACTGGCTATCATCTGGAGCAATCCGGTTGTTCTGATTACCAAAGTATCCTTCACCAATGCTCTGAACAACAAGATGAAAATCAACTATATGCTGAATGCCAATGAAACCCAGAAAGTCCGCAATCTTTACTTTGACTTTTACCGCAAGGGTGAAGATAAGCCGTTCAAGACAGTAAACGAGTTTTACCCCGATAATATCATCACTCTCAGTGTACCGCAAGGCTACAATATCAAGGACGGCCTCAGGGTCACGATGAGAATGGTTTGCGAACCAGAAATCGGCGAGGATTACAATCTGACCCAATCTCTGGATTGGGATGACCAGATTCTCTCCCTGAACCCCGGAAACCTTTACAATAACGGCAACAATCTTTTTAACCTGCTGAATGTAGTTTACCAGAAGCCACCAGCTTCCCCCATCTTTTATCAGGCAAAGAAGATGTCCTCCTACGACAGCAATGTGGAAATCACCATCCCTTACGAATCCCTACTCTACCGCCAGATCAAAGCTGTAAACATTGTGGAGAACGATTCCCTGAGAACCTTCGGTGCAGAAGATGTGCCAAGTCGCAAGCTGGAACCGAAAGACGCAAAGAAAAGCCTGATACTGGTTGATGCCAGTATAGACCTGAAAGTAGATCCTGAGACCAAAAAGACTATCAGAACCAGCCTCTATGCCTCCGAAGGCAAAAAAGAAGCTGAGAAGAGACTCAAGGACACCCAGGATAAGATAACCGAGCTTAAGGCACAGGAAACTGTCCTTTCCGCCCAGGCAGCCACCAGTCCGGAAGCTGCGCAAGTCCTTGCCAGGACTCAGGCACAGATTACAGATCTGGAAAATACCCTGAAGCTGCTGCAGAACCCCATTCTTACCCAGGTTAACAACATAAGTTCAGACCGCTCCCGCATGCGTCTGGTTGCCCGTACCAGGGAAACAGACAAGCGCAGGGCTGCTTTTTACATGGTCAGGACCGACGGAAAAGGCATGCTGATTGAAAGCGACCAGCTGAAAGATGAGAACGATGAATATGTATACATAGCTCCCATCGCCAACTGGTTTGATAAGAATAAGCTCACCGCTCTGTTTGCCTCCCTGATATTCGGTATTATGGTTTTCTTCTTCGTCCGCAAGGCACGCAAGGGGCATGACCTTTATATCAGGCCAATCGCCGGTATTCACGAAATCGATAATGCCATCGGCAGAGCTACCGAAATGGGCAGACCTATCCTTTACATCATGGGCAGCGGAACATTGTCCGATATCCCGATTATCGCTTCACTGGGAATCCTGAGCCAGGTGGCAAGGAAGGCGGCGGAATATGATACGCGCCTGATAGTGCCCTGCTATGATTACATAGTGATGCCGGTTGCCCAGGAAGTGGTGCGTGAAGCTCATTACGAAGCAGGCAGACCGGATTCCTATGACAAGAACAACGTGTTTTACCTGACCCAGGTGCAGTTTGCTTATGTAGCTGGCGTGAACGGTATCATGATCAGGGAAAAGGTCGCCACGAATTTCTTCCTGGGATTCTTTGCCGCCGAAGCTCTGCTTATGACTGAAACCGGAAACGCTATCGGAGCCATCCAGATTGCCGGTTCGGATGCTGTGACCCAGATACCTTTCTTTATTACCACCTGCGATTATACCCTGATTGGCGAAGAGCTTTATGCCGCCTCCGCCTACCTGAACAGAGAGCCCATGCTGCTTGGCACACTCAAAGCCCAGGACTATTACAAGTTCCTGATCCTGAGTTGCATCATCGTCGGAGCAATTCTCAGTTCTGTCCAAGTAACAAGTTTCATCCGTATTTTCCCGTTGAAGTAGAGGAGGATAAGTGAAAAAGAATATACCGCTTGCCATAGTAATGATAGGAGGTCTGATCTGGGTGCTTTGGGTTTTTATCCCGCATAAGATACTTTCAGAGGACTTTATTAATAATTTCTACCTGCCCTGGGTTTATATCCAGGCACCGTTTGGAGTGATTCTCGGCGTGATGTCTCTGGTAATGATGCACACTGCCAAAATCCAGCGTAAAGCCCCCAAATGGCAGTTCAGCTTCTTTGCGCTCGGAGGCCTGGTCATCACCTGCATAGCAGGATTTGGCTGGGGAACCCAGAACGGCAGTCCCATGATGTGGATGTTCACCAATATGCAGATGCCGATGAGTTCCACCATGTTTGCCCTGCTGGCGTTTTACATAGCGTCCGCTGCCTACAAAGCCTTCCGCGCCCGTTCTCCTGAGGCCACTGTTCTGCTGCTGGCAGCTCTTGTAGTGATGCTGGCTCAGGTGCCTTTTGGTCTGAAAATCAGTAAAAGCCTGCCTGACATCTCCCAATGGATTCTTGACGTGCCAAACAATGCCGCCAAGAGAGGAATCCTGCTTGGCATCGGACTGGGCAGCGTGGCAACCTCCCTCAAAATATTACTCGGTATCGAACGCTCCTATTTAGGCGGCGGGGAATAAGAGGAGGATGAAGATGAATTTATTTGAAAGATTACAGGCTCTGGACCGCCGTTATATTTACATCGTGGTCGCACTTGCCATCATTATCCCTCTCATGGTACCCTACAATTCTGACGTGGTTACCACTCCCCCGACGGAAAACCTTTACCAGCTGATAGATTCCTATGCGGGCAGAAGCGACAGGGCCATCCTGATCAGCTTCCTGCATGACGCGGCAACCATGCCGGAACTGTACCCGATGGAGATAGCCATCCTGAGGCACTGCTTTGAACGCAAGGTCAAGGTCTTTACCATGACGTTCTATGCAGCCGGAGCTCCCATCATTGACTTTGCCATCAATACTGTGAAGGAAGAATATCCCGATATCCAGTCCGGTGTTGATTATTGTAATTTCGGTTACAAAATCATGCCGATGATTACAGCGCTCGGTATGGGTGACAACATCGCCACCGCTATCGATACCGACGCCGAAGGCCGCAAACTGGCTTCCCTGCCAATAATGAAGGATATCGTAAACTACAATGAAATGAACCTGATAATCGAGACCAGCGGCAGTTCTGCCGGCGGAACCTGGATTACCTACGCACGTTCCAAGTTCGGTGCCAATGTAGCAGTCGGAGTAACCGCCGTTATGGCTGCCGATATGTATCCCTTCCTGCAGTCCGGACAGCTTATAGGTATGTTGACCGGTCTGAAAGGCGCAGCCGAATATGAGAAACTGGTTGATGTCTTTGCCGCTTACAGGGATGATTACTTCCCAAAGGGCAGGCCTTTCAGCAAGGAAATCCTGCGTGACGAATCCATCAAAAAGCTGATTAATATCACCGCCCAGACCCAGGCTGTCTTCTCTCCGGAAGAATACCAGTCCTTCCTGGCAAAACATCCCGATCAGGTTATCAATCTCGACAACCTGAAACAGGAAAGGGACGGCAAGGTGGTCTTTGATGTTTCCCAGATTTCTCCAGAAGACCAGCAGGCGTTAGGGTATGTCACCTGGAATGACCTCAATAAGAAGACCTATAATATCCTCTATAAATTCAAGACAGCCCGTATCGGTATGAATGCCCAGTCTGTGGCTCATATCATGATACTGGTATTCATCCTGATAGGCAATATCGGATACTTTGTTACACGCGCAAAAGAGAAAAAGGCATAAGGGAGGAGACCATGTCATTCGAAATGTTCAGTAATCTTGTAGCAGCATTCTTCACACTCTGCATATTCTCTTTCCTTTACAAGGATAATCCTTTTTATCAGATGGCAGAACAGCTTCTGGTGGGAATCTCGGTCGGATACGGCGTTGTTTATTCCTATGAACGCATCTTTATCCCCTGGTTTTACCAGCCGCTGTTTCTTAAGCAGCAATACATCCTGATAATCCCTGCCTTGATGGGTTCGCTCTATCTGTTCCGCTTCAGCCGCAATCTCAGCTGGCTCTCACGCTATCCCATCGCTTTTTCCATGATTGGCGTCGGTGCCGGAGTGCCCCTGGCAATGCATGCCAGCATCCTGGTGCAGATGCGCCAGGCAATGGTTCCTCTGGAGACCTTCAACCTGTTCCTGATTTTCCTCGGAACCATCGCAGTGTTGCTGTATTTCTACTTCTCCAAGGCGCACACAGGCCTGTACGGCAGGTTTACCACCCTCGGTAAATGGTATATGATGATAGGGTTCGGCGCATCCTTCGGTCTTACCGTAATGGCGCGTATCTCCCTGCTGATTGGCCGGATTCAGTTCCTCGTGGTTGACGTACTGAAAATTATCAAATAACTGTTTATTATACCGGACCCGGTTCAGCCTGCCTGAACCGGGTCGGTATTAGTTTGCCCCAAACAGAACGAAAGATGAGGAACTCATGAAGAGATTCACTTATATACTTATTCTGCTTATTATTACTGCTGCTTTTAGTCTTACGGCATCCGCTCAGGCGGAGCAGGAAGGCAGAATCCAGGGATTTAAAGCACAGGATGCCCCCTTTGATGACGGAACCGGCATTATGCTGAGCTGGAAACCCCTTCCCCGTCATATGCGCATCATCCAATACCGTGTTTACAGAGGCGTCAGCCCCGACACCCTGTTCTATTTCGGGCAGGTGGAGGTGGATCCCACCGCCGGCGTGGCATCAGATATGATGTATTACTATGACAAAGACTTCCAGATGTTTCTTTCCATAGACTCTCCCGCCAATCTAAAAAAGGAAAAACAGCAGGATAAGGGTAGCCCGCTTTATGGCAGGATACCCCGAGACCCTGTAGTCCTGGACCGCCTTTTTCCCCACTTCACCATACTCGGTATCTTTAACAGCAGCAACCTATACAAACGCTCCGTCAAGGTTACAGGCAAGGATGGAACCATTTCAGCCGGTCTCAGGCCCACTCATTTTGAACAGCTGGCAGCTAATCCCATGGAAGGCAAAACCTATTTTTACACCGTGCTTGCCGTTGATGAAAAAGGCAAGCTCCTGCCCCATGCTGAAATCCAGAGCGCTGTCCCGGTGGACAATCCGCCCGACAACACAGCCCGCCTTGCTTCAGTTTACCTGACCGACACCCGGGAGTTGCGTCTGGAATGGCTATCCCCCGCTTCCAGCTATGACATTGCCCAGTGGCAGTTCTGGCTGCTGCCCAAGAATCAGCGAACCGCTTTTGACCAGTGGCAGAGCATCTATTTGCAAAATGATGGCGCGCCTGCTCCCTGGACCCGCAATGCAGTCCTGCTGGCGGAAAAACCTAATGATTACAGCAATTATCTTATCCTGAAAACGCAGAACAACCGTATAGTCAACCCTGACGGCACCCCGGGGGCAAGCCTTCCCGCCAATGCCTTCAGTGATTATGACCTTGTTCTCGGTTACCAGGATTACAGCGGCTATTCCGCTTATACCATAGGCAATCCGTTTCGCCTCATGACTTCCGGACAGATGCCTTCCCAGCCGGTTTTCACCGTTACAGACAAACCGGACGACAAGGGCGACACCAATGCCATTTCCTTCGGGCTTCCCATCTGCTTTATCACCCAGGCTGCCTATCTGGATGCCGGGAAAACCAAAGTGCGCATCAATTATGAGATTTCCGACAACGAGAAGTACAAGATTGAGGCAGTATCCTTCAAAATCTCCGACGGACAGGGAAAACTGCTGAAAACCATTGCAGAGCGGTATCCTGACAAAATAGTCGTTCTCAAGCTTGACAAAGGTACCCCGGAAGTCAGCAACCTGCAGGTTGAAATGGCTTTCCGGTTCAGGGGAGAGAAGGACTACACGGATTACTATGTGCACCAGAACCTGTCCTATGATGTGCAGACCCGCCGTTTCACCAGTGACGACATCTACTACAAGGGCGAAAACCTCTCCCGCAATTACTACCAGATTTTCCGCAAGAACCTGATGCAGGGAGCTTTTTACCCCACCAAGAAAATCTCCACCATTTCACGTAACTATGACGACATCATCTCTTTTGAAACCACCCTGGACCGGGTGATAACCGGCATTGATGTCAAATCCGGCACCCTGCTGATAGAGCCAACCCTCACCTTCGCCGTGGACAAGGAAACCGGTATGCCCCTGTCTGTCAGCATCTTCCGGGATGAGGAACTCAAGGAAATGAAGCAGATGCAGGACGAGATAGCGTCCCTGAAAGCGCAGCTGGCGGAGAACCCTTCCAAAGCGGATTCCCTCACTGCCGTTATTTCTGAAAAAGAAATCTATCTAAATGCCCTGATGAACCATCCTGTCTATCAGCAGTCCCTCAAGGAAAAAAACCAGCGTAGGTGGCTCAATCTGTTCCACCGCGAACAGCAGGTCAATAACCGCTCCTATGCCTACATGATAATGAAGACAGATACAGAGGGCGCTTATACCTTTTCAGAGGAGAGCCAGCCATTTATGCCCGTTCCGCAATGGTTCAACTGGAACTTCCTGATAGCCTTGATTGCCACCATCCTCTTTACCGGTATCGTTGTCTTCACCAGTTTCCAGGCGCGCAAGGGCAAAGACCTCTACCTGCGGCCGATAGCCGGATTGCAGGAGATTGACAACGCCGTGGGCAGGGCAACCGAGATGGGCAGGCCCATCCTCTATGTACCCGGCTGGAGCACCATCGGTGAAATCACCACCATCGCTTCTATGATGATTCTGAACAAGGTCGCCAAAAAAGCCGCTGAGTATGATACCCGCATCCTTGTTCCCAACAATGACTACTATGTAATGCCGCTGGCACAGGAAATGGTGCGCGAGGCATTCTACGAGGCAGGCAGACCCGATAGCTACAATCCCGTGGATATCTTCTACATTTCCAGCGACCAGTTCCCCTGGGCTGCCGGTATCAACGGCACCATGATAAGGGAAAAGACCGCCACCAATTTCTATATGGGATTCTTCAATGCGGAAGCACTGCTTATGACCGAAACCGGCAACGCCACAGGCTCCATCCAGATTGCCGGCACTGATGCCATCACGCAGGTCCCCTTCTTTATCACCACTTGCGACTATACGCTTATCGGCGAGGAGTTTTATGCCGCCTCGGCTTACATGAGCAAAGATGCCGAACTGGTCGCAATGCTCAAGGCACAGGACTACTTTAAGTTCCTGATTATCTTCTTCGTTCTGCTGGGAGCTATTCTGGCCACTTTCCACTTTAACTGGCTTACCAATTCCTTCCCGCTGGAGTAAGAACAGTCAGACATTGCAATGCTCCGGTTAATGTTTCAGAGACATCTCCGGAGCTTTGTTTTTTCCGGAGCAGGTTTTATGAATGATGACTGCCGTTCCCACGATTCAGCTTATCGCGCCAAAAAAAGCAACGGCTATTCAGGATGGGATTCTGATGATGTGATTGCGCAAAATCTCAGAAACCTCGGATTCCTGTTAAACCTGGTTCGTCTCAAACCCGGCTACAAGGTTCTCGATACCGGCTGTGGTGCCGGAAACATATCATTCTGGCTTGAAGAGAAGGGATTTGATGTTACGGGATGTGATTCTTCGCAAGCTGCAATTGACTGGGCGCTGGAAAAATCAGCTCAAAACGGCTCCAAAACAGTTTTTCTTTGTCATGACGCATTGCGTGAAAAAGAGGATTGGACCCGGCATTTTGACCTAATCGTGGATTGTCACTGCCTGCACTGCATCACCGGCAAAGACAGGGATAGCTATCTGGCAAATCTTTACAACTGGCTAAAACCCGGCGGTTTTTTCCTGCTTGCCTCCATGTGCCTGGATAAAGATAGCGATGAAGACAGCAGCAACATCATTCCCAATCGCCACATAGCCCCTTGCCAGGCCATCATCGGCGAATTGACCAAAACAGGATTTACAGCGGTTTCCACACATATTGATGCGGAGGGAGACGGTTTCCCGGAACTCCTGCTGGTTGCGCAAAAACCCCGCTGATTTATCCTGATTCCCGGATTTTTCCAAGCTTATTATTAAGGTATGTCTTTAATAGTATTGCACTTTTCGATGCCATTTTTCCCTTATCCCTGATTTCTTTCCCACTCCTTCCCTGCTTAGATGTCGCGGAGATGCCGCGGTGCCTCCCGAAGAAAACCCGGTCATCTTCGGGACATCTTCGGGACATCTCATAAAGGGAGCAGAGGGGTAGGGTCAGGGGAAAATCAGGATTTCTTTTCGCGCGCCCTGGGGTGGGATTTATGGTAGGCTTCCTTGATATCCTCCAGGGTAACATGGGTGTATGTCTCAGTTGTGGAGAGGCTGGAGTGCCCCAGCATGGACTGGATGGCGCGCAAATCCGCACCGTTCTTGAGCAGGTGCGTGGCAAAGCTGTGGCGGATGGTGTGGGGTGAATAGCCCTTCTGACGGGCAATCAGGCGGATAAAGTGCATGAGGATGATATTCATCTGGCGGTCATAAAAGGGCTTGCCGCTTTTGGTCAGGAACAGATGAGCGTCCTTGCCATCTGGGTCAAAGGCGGGACGGATGGAAAGATAGGTCTGGATTGCCTGCAGGGCTGGTCTGCCGATGGGAACAATCCTTTCCTTGTTGCCCTTGCCTTTCACGCGCAACAGGCAGTTTTTGGTGTCTATGTCCTGCAGGAGAATGTTGCAGACCTCGCTGATACGCAATCCTGAGGAATAGATAAGTTCAAAGATGGCGCGGTTGCGGATGCCGAATTTGGTGTCGGCTTCGGGGATTTTGAGCAGCAGGTTGATTTCCTCTTCACTGAAAAACTTGGGCAGGGGCTTTTCAAAGCGGGGAGTCTCCATCTTATCAAGCGGGTTTTTCTCAATGATTCCCATGCGTTTCAGGTAGCGGAAAAAACCGCGGATGGAAGCAGTCTTGCGGGCAAGGGAACGGTTCTTGTCCGGCTTGTCATGCAGTTCGCGTAAAAAATCCCTCACCATCAGGATGGAGACCTGTTTTGCATCAGTCTCGCCAGCGGGGAAAAACTTTGCCGCAAACTTGTCAAACTGCTCCAGGTCAAGACGGTAGCTAATCTGGGTGTTGAGGGTTTTGCCCTCTATGCGGATGTTTTCTATATACTTTTCTATCAGTTGCTGCATCTGGTCATACGATTCCTGTCTGGGCTCTTTGTATCAATAGATGAAGCGGTCCAAAAGGGGAAACCTGGATTCATAATAGAGGACGCCGTATTTGTAAAGCATAAACAACAGGATTACTCCCAGCAGCATACCAACGATAAACGGCCAGCGCGACTGGGGGTAAAAGATTCCCAGCACACCCAGGAAACCCAGGCCGATGTAATACACCATATACCACCACTCCATACTGCCCAGGGTGGTCATATAAACGCAAAAGATAAGTATCATGCCCAGCAGGACGTAGAAAAACCATATAGGTCTCATATCTGGAGCTCCTTTGCATGGGGATAAGACCGGTCTTCAGGTCAGACCGGTGTCAACTCCACAATGCTGAAGCTACATTATCCGCCCCGTGATATTGTGTCAAAGATTTTTCTTGTCATAAATACCGCGTGCTGAAATCTTTAATTCAGAAAAGAAACCGGAGGATAAATGGAACGGCACGTATCAGACAAGGCAAACCTCGGCAGCAACGTATCGATGGGCTTTGGCGTCATCATCTGCGATGATGCGGTAATCGGGGACGACTGCATCCTGGGACACAATGTGATAATCCATCCCGGCAGCAAGATAGGCAAAGGCACCCGCATTGACGATAACACCATCATAGGCAAGAAACCGCTCTCCTCACCGCGCAGCATCTTTAAACCGCAAGCGGAAATGCAGCCTGCCGTCATCGGCGATTACTGCCAGATTGGCGCTAATGTCATCATCTATGCCCAGTGCGTCCTCGGGGATAAAAACCTGGTCGCAGATATGGCAACCATCCGGGAAAACGTGACCATTGGCGAGCTTAATATCATTGGACGCAACGTCACCATAGAAAACTACTGCGAAATCGGCAGCAGGAACAAGTTTGAGACGAACTGCTACATCACTGCCTACTCCAAGGTGGAGGACTATTGCTTCGTAGCGCCCTGCGTGGCAACCAGCAATGATAACTTCATGGGACGCGACGCTGAGCGGTTTAAGCACTTCAAGGGCGTTACCATCAAAACCGGAGGACGCCTCGGGGTTAATAGCACCGTGCTTCCCGGCAAAGTCATCAGTTCAGACGGTATGGTAGCTGCAGGCTCTGTCGTAACCAGGGACGTACCCGAAAACACTGTGGTGCTGGGCAGTCCTGCCCGGTTGGTAGGCGAAGTGACAGAAGCGCAACGCCTTAAGAATAACCTGGATAAATGAGCCGGCAACATTCACTTGACTAAAACCGCAGGATTGGTAAAAATAGAATCCGGAGCGAAAGTATGAAAGCCCTTGTCATTACACCCACCTATAACGAGAAGGAAAACATTGAGCGCTTGGTCGGCGCAGTGCTAAGGCAATCCGACAGCATTGAACTGCTCATCATTGATGACAATTCACCCGACGGCACAGGCGTTATCGTGGAAGGCCTCATGCAATCCGAGCCACGCCTGCATATCATCAAACGCGCGGGTAAAATGGGCCTCGGCTCTGCTTATGTAGCGGGTTTTAAATACGCGCTGGGAAAGGACTATGACTTCATTATGGAGATGGATGCAGACTTTTCCCACAACCCTGATGACATCCCCCGCCTGCTGGAAGCCGCGCAGGAAAACGACCTGGTCATCGGCTCCCGGTACTGCTGCGGAATCAACATTATAAACTGGCCGATAGAACGTCTGCTCATCAGTTACTTCGCTTCCAAATATGTCCGCATCATCACAGGTATGCCCATCAAAGACCCCACCGGCGGGTTCAAGTGCTTCCGCCGTAAAGTGCTGGAAGCCATAGACCTGGACAACATCCATTCCGAGGGTTATTCTTTCCAGATTGAGATGAATTACAAAGCCTGGCTCAAGCAATTCAGGCTGAAAGAAATCAGCATTGTCTTTACGGAAAGGGTGGACGGACACTCCAAAATGTCCAAGAAGATAGTATATGAAGCTGCCTGGATGGTCTGGAAGCTGCGTCTTATGGCGTTGCTCAAAGCCCTGTAACGCTAATCTTTAATATGCCTGCAACTGATAATCATCCGCGTATGCGACCTTAAGAAGCTGAACATCTAATGCCCGGCATCATCCACTACCTCACAATCGAAAAAGTCGCCATGCACGGTTACGGATTGGGTTTTGCAGACGGCAAGGCTGTATTCGTGCCCTTTACCATGCCCGGAGACTGTGTAAACGTCAATGTCCGCATTGAAAAGAAAGACGTTATCTTCGGCACGGTTGCTGAATATATTGACGCTTCCGACCTCAGCCAACAACCGGAGTGCGACGCCTTTGGCGGAGACAATGCCTGCGGAGGGTGCGACTGGCTGATGGCGCCTTACCGGACCCAGGTTTACTGGAAGACTGAACTGATTAAGCAAGTGTTTGAGCCCCTGAAGCTGCAGGACAGGGTAAAGCCCTGCGTTCCCTCACCCCAGCCACAGCACTACCGGAATAAAAGCTTCCTGCCTGCAGGCAAGAGCGAAACTGACCTGTACTTCGGAATGTATGAAAGGTACAGTCACAATGTAATCCCGCATAAAAGCTGCCTTCTGCAGCCCCCGGTGATGGACGAAATCCTGCAGCAAATAGTCTCCTTTGCCCGGACAGCCCAGCTGGATCCCTATAACGAGACCACCCAAAAGGGAGTTCTGCGTCACGTGGGCATCCGGATAAACAAGGCTCAGGATGAAATCCTGCTAATCCTCGTCACCAAGGGCAGCAAGTTTCCCTTCACAAAGCAGTTCGTTCAGACTCTCACCACCCGTTTTCCGCAGATTACCGGCATAATCCAGAACATCAACCGCAGTGTGGGCAACGTAATCCTGGGTGATGAAGACAAGCTGTTATACGGCAGTCCGTGCCTGAATGACCTACTGGGCGGTGTGAAATACAGGCTGCATTACAAGAGTTTTTATCAGGTCAACAGCGCTACAGCGGAAAAGATGTATTCACACATCAAAAAAAGCCTGAAAGCCTCCGATACAGTGTTGGACGCGTTTTGCGGAGCCGGGACAATCGGCCTGTATGTCTGTGGCAGCGTAAAGGCAGTACACGGAGTGGAAGAAGTGCCGGAAGCCATTGCTGACGCTGAATACAACCGGCAGCTCAACGGATTTTCCAATGCTGAGTTTCATTTGGGCTTGGTGGAGGAAGTTCTGCCTGCCCTGATGCGCAAGCATGCCTTCACGGCTGTGGTTCTGGATCCACCCCGCAAGGGAGTGGACACCGCATCGCTCATGGCTGTTGCTTCCGCCCAAATCCCCACTGTCATCTATGTAAGCTGCAATGCCATGACTCTGGCAAGAGACCTGAAAACCCTGCTTCAGAGCGGATATCAGGTAGAAGACATCACCCCCTTTGATATGTTTCCCCAGACCTGGCATATAGAGACAGTAGCCAGGCTGTCCCTGCCGGAAGAGAACCGGGTATGAACCGGATGCAACCAGTCCCGGCCTCCAGGTTATCCACGGCTGCAATCCTGCTTTTATGCTTGTTTGCCCTGCTTTCCTGCCATAATTCTACTTCCATTTCCTGGGATGAATCCCGCATTCATACCATCCTCTACAACATAGAGCGCGCTTATAATGACCACGACATAGATGCCCTGATGAACCATGTGCACTTTGATTACCTGCACCAGGGAATGCCACGCTGGCGGGTAAGGGAACTCTGGCTGGACCGCATGTCCGAATACCCTCTGATTGATTTCCTGAATGTCCGCATCAATCTTTTGGATGACAGGGCAACCGTTTCCTTCACAATGAAGCTGGTAAGCCCGGACGCAACAGTTTACACGGATGAACCCGCCGACAACGGAGACCTGAGTTATTTTGCCTATATTAATTCCGACTGGTATGTATATGGTAACCGTCTGGACTACTGAACATCGCCTGAGCTCGCATGCCCGGGGCAGATATATCAGTCCTGCTCCGCTGAACCGGTTATCTTATCAATATAACACATAATACTTTGAAACATAAAAGGAGAGATTGTGACAAAAGTAAGCAACAAACCTTCAAAGAAATTCCGCAACATAGTGATTATCCTTATTATCCTGGCGCTGGTGATAGCCATCTTTGTGGTACCCCAATACAACAAATACATGAACGCCAAGCGCGCAACGGAAATACGCACCGCCCTGGAAAATCTCCGCAATACGGTTGACCAGCAGTGGAAAAGCTCCGGCACCATCAGCGGCATCACCGTGGAAGCTGCCCTGCAGAAAGCTGAAATCAGCCCCAAGCTTCAGGACAAGTGGCAGTTTGTGATTGCCTGGAAACTCACCGATATCTACACAACGGAGATGGTGGAAAAGCTCCGCGATGTCAGCACCAACGAGATGGCATTTGTCTCTCCCTACCGCATGATAATGGCTTCCGCCCTGCCCGGCAATCCCGTCAGGGAAGGCACCAAAATCTGGTTTTCCGGAGAAACCAACAGCTATCATGGATTTGGAGTGGATGACAAGGTGGAACCTGACTGGACAGTGATGTTTCCCAATCCCTGACCCCGGACAGGGATGAAAGCATACCTTTCAATCTGATACATCCGAGGCAGACATCTTACGGGGCAGGTTTTACCATACCGCCCCTTTTTCTATATGTGATATCATCTGACAGCTCTTTCCCTCATGATACGGGAGGGTATCGTGAGCAAAGCCCTCGTATCCTCCTCGTATCGTTCCCGTATCAGGCAGGCAGGGAGGCAAATCAGGTTCAGGAGAAATAACTTTGTGCGATGCAATCTCTTAAGAAACGACCGGGATTATTTTCATTTGACACCAGACACGTTTTTATTTTGGTGTTTTATCAAAGTCTTGTGGGCTTTAGTATAAAGGATTAAATATGTTAGAAAGAATACTGCGTTCCCTGTTCGGCGATAAATCATCCAAGGAAATAAAGAAGTACCAGCCTGTGGTAGGCGATATCAACGAAATCTTTGCAGGGCTGGCAGATTACAGCGATGACCAGTTGCGCGAACGCATCCAGCAAATCAGAGAGGAAATCAAAACCAAACTGACTCCTCTGCGGGAAGAGATTGAAGAACTGGGCAGGCGTTACCGCGAAGAAGCGGACGAAAACGAAAGAGCTCGGCTGGATAACGACATCGACCGCACCAAAAAAGAACTGAAAGACCTCAATAAAGAGACTCTGGACAGCTATCTGCCGGAAGTCTATGCCATTATCAAAGACACCAGCCGGCGTTTGCTGGGTCATAAATACATGGTGCGCGGACATGAAGTGGAATGGAATATGGTCCCCTTTGACGTCCAGCTGATTGGCGGAATGGCCCTGCATGACGGGTATATTTCGGAAATGGCTACGGGTGAAGGCAAGACTTTGGTCGCCGTACTTCCGATGTTCCTGAATGCCCTGGTGGGCAGGGGCGTGCATCTGGTGACCGTAAACGATTACCTTGCCCAGCGCGACTCGGAGTGGATGAGTCCCGTCTATCACTTTCACGGGCTCACCGTCGGATGCATCACCACAGGGCTTGATTTTGACCAGCGCAAGGAAGCCTATGCCTGTGACATCACCTATGGAATGAACAGCGAATACGGCTTTGACTACCTGCGCGATAATATGGCGGTCAATTCCAGCCAGCTGGTGCAGCGGGACTTCTACTATGCCATCGTGGACGAGGTGGACAGCATCCTGATAGACGAAGCCAGGACACCCCTCATCATCAGCGGTGCCATCGCCCAGGACAAAAACTTTTACCACGAACTCAAACCGCACATCCAACAGCTTGTCTCCATGCAAAACGCTCTGGTGCAGCGCATCCTCGGTGAAATCAGGGAGGACGCCAGAGAAGATAATCCCACCGCCGATGCGGACAGATTGGGCAAAAACCTGCTATTGGTCCAGCGTGCCGCACCCAAGAACAAGGCATTTGCCAAACTGATGCAGGAAGGCGAGCTCAAGAAGCTGGTCCTGGATACGGAAGGCGTCTATCTAAGGGATAAGAAGCTACACATCCTGGATAACGAGCTGTTCTATAAAGTGGAAGAAAAACAGAACAGCGTTGACCTCTGCGACAAGGGTAGGGATTTCCTTTCCAAAGCAGATAAGGACCTCTTTCTGGTCGATAGCCTGGATGAAATGCTTGCCAGGATAGACTCTGAGACAAACCTGACTGACGAGCAAAAGGCAGCTAAAAAGGAAAAAATCACCAATTCCTTTATGGATAAAAGCGAACGCCTGCATAACATCAATCAGTTGCTCAGGGCTTATTCCCTGTTTGAGAACAACAACGAGTACGTCATTTTAGACAATAAAGTGGTGATTGTGGATGAGTTTACCGGACGCCAGATGCCGGGCAGACGCTTTTCAGACGGACTGCACCAGGCGCTGGAAGCCAAGGAAAACGTTACCATCGAAGCTGGAACCCAGACCCTGGCAACCGTCACCCTGCAGAATTACTTCCGTATGTATGAAAAGCTGGCAGGTATGACCGGAACGGCTTTGACGGAAGAATCGGAATTCATGGAAATCTATAAACTCGGCGTGATGGCAGTCCCCACCAATGTTCCTGTCACCCGTATCGACCACGATGACGTTATCTACCTGACCAAGAACGAGAAATACCAGGCAATCATAGATGAAATAGAGTATTGGCACAACCGGAAAAAACCCGTATTGGTAGGCACGGTAAGCGTGGAAGTGTCCGAAATCATTGGACGCCTGCTCCGTCGTAAGGGCATTGCCCACAATGTCTTGAATGCCAAACAGCACGAACGAGAAGCGGAAATCATCACAGGAGCCGGTCAGCCCGGCGCTGTTACCATCGCCACCAATATGGCGGGACGCGGAACCGACATCAAGCTGGGAAGCGGAGTCGTTACCCGGACAAGCGAGGAATACCGCGGACTGGAAAGAGCCATTACCGAGGATGATCCCTATGGCTTGCCGTTGGACGGATTGCACGTAATCGGCAGCGAACGCCACGAAAGCAGACGCATAGACCGCCAGCTCAGAGGTCGTGCCGGACGTCAGGGCGACCCCGGTACCAGCCGTTTTTACCTTTCCCTGGAAGACGATTTGATGCGTCTGTTCGGCTCAGACCGCATGGCGCCTATGATGATGAAGATGGGCATCAAACCCGGAGACGCCATCCGCCACCCCTGGATGACCAAAGCAGTGGAACGCGCCCAGAAACGCGTGGAAGAGCATAACTTTGAGATACGTAAAAACCTGCTGAAATATGACGAGGTGATGAACCAGCAGAGGGAAGTCATCTATTCCTACCGCCGTAACGTCCTCAAAGGCTACAGCATGAAGAACGAAGTGCTGGAAATGGTCGAGGACTGCATAGACAACCTGATTGACCTGCACATCCCCGAAGGCACCTATCCGGAAGACTGGAACCTGGAACGCCTCTGCACCTGGTTTAAGACCAACCTGAACGTTATCGTTACCCCTGAACAGCTGATGAATGACCGGCTGAACAGGATTACCCTGACCGACGAACTCAAGGAGATGCTGCTGCAGGCATACGGTGAAAAGGAAAAGCGGGTCGGCGAAGACATGATGAGGGATATTGAACGCCGTTCCCTGCTGGAAGTAGTGGACACCGAGTGGCGCGACCATCTGCACGAGATGGACCTTCTCAAGGATGGCATCCATTTGCGCGCCTATGCAAACAAAGACCCCCTCATCGAATATAAGAAGGAATCCTTTGACCTGTTCCAGAGCCTGATTGTCCGCATCCAGGAAAGTGTTACCAAAAAAGTGTTCACCACCTATATCCTTTCCAGGGAGCAGTTGCAAAGCATGCTCCAGAATGCCGACATGAGCCATTCCGAGCTGAATGCCTTCCTGCATGCGCAGGAAATGATGGAGCAAAACCAGAGCCAGCATCCCATGCCGCCTGAAGCCATGGGTGAAGCGCCAAAAATCAGGCCTGTGACCGCTGAACCAAAAGTGGGACGCAATGACCCCTGCCCCTGCGGCAGCGGCAAGAAATATAAGAAATGCTGCGGAAAATAGTATGGAAAAATTACCACATAAGCCCAAGGTGGGGATCGGCGTGATGGTTCTAAAAGGCGGCAAGATTTTGTTGGGAAAAAGACTGGGTTCGCACGGCGCGGGGGAATTTGCGTTTCCGGNNGAAATATAAGAAATGCTGCGGAAAAATGGAATTCCTCGGTGAAGATTAAGAGCTAAAACGGAGATAGAATGTCAAAAGGTTTAATCATAGTTGAGTCACCTGCCAAAGCCAGCACTATCAGCAAGTTCCTGGACCACAAGTTTGACGTCAAGGCGTCCATGGGTCATATCAGGGATTTGCCGACCAAGGAAATGGGTATCAATGTCGAGAAGGATTTCACACCCAAATACATAACCGACCCCAAAAAGAAGAAAATCATAGACGAGCTGAAAACAGCTATGGATAAGGCAAGCGCCATATACCTCGCCAGCGACCATGACCGCGAAGGGGAAGCCATCGCCTGGCACCTGCAGCAGGTGCTGAAGAAAGAAATTGCGGACAAGCCCGTGCACCGCATCGTCTTCAACGAAATCACCCGTACAGCTATCCAGGCATCCATTTCCCATCCCGGCGCCATAGATATGCAAAAGGTCGATGCCCAGCAGGCAAGACGCGTGCTGGACAGGTTTGTGGGCTATATGATCAGCCCTTTGCTCTGGAAGATTATCTCCAAGGAACTCAGCGCCGGCAGAGTACAGTCCGTCGCCCTGAGGCTCATCTGCGAAAGGGAAGCGGAAATCAGGAGCTTTGTCCCCAAGGAATTCTGGAGAGTGGAAACCAGCTTCTACAAAGGCAAGCTGCCTGCTTTCAAGGGAACCCTGGACAGGTGGAAAGACAAGAAAGCCGAGATTGAAAACCAGGAGCAAGCCTCCAAAATCATAGAAGCCATCAATGGTAAAGATGCCAGGCTGCTGGACCGCACCGATAAAGTCCGCAGTGTGGAGCCATATCCCGCCTTCATTACCAGCACCCTGCAGCAGGATGCCTCCCGGCTTCTGAACCTGCCTGCCAGCAAGACAATGCAGGTAGCGCAGGAGCTCTACGAAGGCGTTGACCTGGGGGGAGAAAGAACCGGTCTGATTACTTATATGAGAACAGATTCCCTGCGCATAGCAGAAGAAGCCAATCTCTCCTGCCGCAAACTGATTGAGGAACGTTTCGGTAAAGAATACGTGCACAAAAGCGTCCGACTTTACAAGAACAAAAACAATGCCCAGGATGCCCACGAAGCCATCCGTCCCACAGACTCTTTCAAGACTCCGGAAGTTGTTTCGCAGTACCTGAGCAAAGACCAGCTCAAGCTTTACACCCTTATCTGGCAGAGATTCATCGCCACCCAGATGAAACCGCTCAAACTCAAACAGACGGAAGTCAAGGTCGGCATCGGTGAAGCAGTCTTTGTCTCGTCCGGCAACGAGGTGGCAGACGACGGATTCCTGAAAGCCTGGAACCACTATTCCTTCCCTGCCGGAGAAAAGATAGCCGATGCTTACAAAGCAGAGGATGCCCTGTTATATGAGCCGTTCATACCAAGCCAGCACTTCACAACCCCGCCTTCCCGCTTCACTGAGGCATCACTCATCAAGGAACTGGAAGCCAAAGGAATCGGCAGACCCAGTACCTATGCTGCGATTATCACCACAATCCGCACCCGCAAATATGTTGCAATGGAGAAAAAAGCCTTTGTCCCGACTGGCCTTGGCATCCAGGTAAACCGCTTTCTGGTGGAGCGTTTTGACACCATATTCAATGTGAAATTCACCGCCGAGATGGAAACCAACCTGGACGAGGTGGAATATGGCAAGGTTGTCTGGCATAAACTGGTCCGCCAGTATTATGACCAGTTGGTCAAGCTCATCGGATTGGTTGACGTAAAGCAGGAAAAGAAAGGCATGCAGGAAGAGACAGACCTCGTCTGCGAAGTCTGCAAGCAGGGTATGATGGTCATCAAATGGGGCAAGAAGAAGCAATATCTCTCCTGCAACAGGTATCCCGAATGCAAGAACATCAAGAGCTTCTCACGCGGCAGCAACGGTGAGATTGTCATAGAAGTCCCTGAGGAACTGGAGGAAAAGTGCCCCCAATGCGAAAGCCCGCTTTTACTTCGCAAAGGCAGGTTCGGTGAATTCATCGCCTGTTCCAACTATCCTAAATGCAAATATTCCCGTTCCATAGGCTTGGGTGTCACCTGCCCCGAATGCGGCAAAGGTGATGTGGTGAAGCGCAGTTCCAAGAAAGGAAAACCTTTTTATTCCTGCTCCACCTATCCTGAATGCAAATGGATTTCCAACGACAAACCTGTACCCATTGCCTGTTCTGAATGCGGCAATCCCTTCCTTTATGAGAAGTACAGCAAGGCCAATGGTGATTATAAACTATGTCCCAAATGCAAGAAAGAGTTTTTCTGATAAGGACGTTGCATGCATTTGAATGATGCTTTCCGCAGCGCATTGCAGAGCATTTCAAACCATAAGATGCGCTCGTTTCTGACCCTGACGGGAATCGTTATCGGCGTGTTGGCCGTGGTCACGATGTTTTCCTCGGTTTATGCCCTCAAAGCGATGATTAAAAAGAATATGGAAGGCATGGGCTGGAACAATTCCATCCTGGTCTCCCCCCGCTATGAGCAGCCTTCCGTCCGCAAACAGCGCGGAGTGGTTTACAGGAATGCACCCAAGGATGTCCCGCCTCTCAACTACAGCGATTTGGATGCCATCCGCCAGACCATCCCCCACAAGACAATTTACGGAATGACGCAAACCTCTTCCTACTACCGCATCGGCAAGAAAAGCATCCAGATTTCCCTGCGCGGAACCACACAAGCATACTTTAAGAACAAGACCTATCCCCTGAAAAGCGGACGCTATTTCAACAGCGTGGACGAGGCAAGCGCCAATCCGGTCGCCATCCTGGGCTATTTCTTTGCAGAAGAGCAGTTCAAGGGTGCCAACCCCGTAGGCAGGATGATAAACATCGATGGAAACCGTTTCCGGATTATCGGCGTCCTGGACAATGACAAGCTCAATGCCGGCAGCGGTATGAATTTTGGCAACTGGGAACGGCGCAACGACCTCAAAGCCGTCTATGTCCCCCTCAAATATGCCACCACCTATATCACCCCGAACCATATGCTTGGATACATCTATGTGCAGTCGCAGGATGACGCCTCTTTCGCAGGAATGAAAAACAGCGTTCGCCAGTTGCTCCTATCCCGGCACAGCATGTATCAGAATTTCGAGTTCCAGGAAATCGGCCAGATTATGATGCAGGTCTCCGAGGAAATAGACAAGAATATGAAGAAATGGAATGTCACGCTCTTTGTGATAGCATCCATATCATTGATTGTGGGAGGCATCGGCCTGTTCAGCACCCTGCTCATTTCCATCCAGGAAAAGATGCTGGAAATCGGTGTCCGTAAAAGCATCGGAGCCACGGAAAGCGATATCTTCTTTTACTTTATCTTTGAAGCCATCACCCTGGCAATCCTGGGAGCCCTGATTGGCATTGCGCTGGCATCCCTCGCCCTGATGGGCATGCAGGCAGCCCTGAAGTTCCCTCTTCCCATGCCTGTGCAGGGAATGGCGGTGGGAATGTTCTTCTCCATTCTGATAGGCTTTATTTCCGGGCTCTATCCCGCCCTCAAAGCCTCCGGGCTCGACCCCATCAAAGCTATCTATTATTTTGATTAAGGATTCATTGTGAAAATCGCATTATTGCTTCTGCTGACCGTCCTGTCCCTGACTGCCATTGATGCAGCCAATTGGGAATGGGTGGTGTCCTCCGGTTCAAACGGCATGGATAGGGTTTGGGATATGGCGCTTGACCCTGCCGGCAACATCCTGGTTACGGGAGAATTTACCGATACGCTCCTGGTGGGCGATATCAGCATCAGCGGATTTGGACTTACAGACATTTTCGTTACAAAATACAGCCCCGCCGGGGTTCCCCTTTGGGCAAGGGTATTCGGTGGTACGGAAGGGGATGTGGGACTCAGCATAGATACAGACGCAGTCGGGAATTCATACCTGACCGGCTATTACAGCGGTACTGCTCATTTTGGCAATCATGTCTTTACCTCAGCCGGCAGCTGGGATGTTTTCCTGATAAAGCTGGATCCTGCCGGCAACATCATCTGGGCACATTCGGAAGGCGGTCCCAATGGCGATATCGGTTACGGTCTTGCCGTAATGCCGGATGGCTGGTGTTTTGTGACCGGCTGGTTCGGGGAAAGCATCACATTTCACGATGATACCACTCTGACCGGTTTTGGCGGCAGCGATGTGCTCGTTTTTGCCTGTGATGGCAACGGTAACCTTCTCTGGAAACGCCATGCCGGCACAGAAGGCGTCGAATATGGCTACAAAATAGCTGTGGATTTCAACGGTGATTGCTATGTGACAGGAGTTGCGGGGATTGGCACCAATTTCAGCGGAACGCTGCTCCAGTCCAATGGCGCTTTTGTCGCCAGTTATTCCTGCCTCGGCAACCTTCGCTGGCTAACCGGTGCCAGCGGTGCGGGAGTGAACGACATTGCGGTGGACGAGACCTTTTTCCCCATACAAATGCTTGGCTGCATCACCGGACGCATCACCGGCACCGCGGTGTTCGGCGAACAGGTACTGACCAGTGTGGAAGGCAGTGACGATGCCTACGGAGCCATCTTTAACACAATGACCGGCGGCTGGACTTCTGCTCAAATCACGGGCGGACCAGGAAGCGACAAAGGCAGGGCTGCCGAGTGGAAAAGCCATCCATACTACACTGGCAGCTTTGAGGAAACGGCAAATCTGTTTGGTTTCAATGCCACTTCTGCAGGCGCATCCGACATCTTTGTACGGGGCGATACCCCTTCCAACTGGGGTTGGCTGCTCACTGCCGGCGGAATCAACAATGACGTCCCCGTGGACGTTGTGGCTGACGATAATGGCAATGTCTATATCTGCGGATGGTTTTCCGGCACTGCCCGCTTCGGGAATGACCTTATCATCAATTCCGGCAACGACTCCGACCTGGATATGTTCGTCGCCAAAATCAACACCGCCACCTCAAATGATGAGCAGGTTTCAGCCCTGGTTCCAGCTGCTTTGCGCTGTTATCCCAATCCTTTCTCAGGAAGCCTGAACATAGCTTTTACCCCTGTTGCGCCTCAGTCCAAATCACCCGCTGAAATCAGCATTTACAACCTCAAGGGTGAAAAGGTGCGGAACCTTGCCCTGTCCCCGAAAAACCCCGGTTCCCTGGAAGCTGTCTGGGACGGCAACAACGATTGGGGCAGGAAATGCCCTTCCGGAGTGTATCTGCTCAAAAGCTCCCCGGCAGACGGTAAAGCAGTCAAGACCCTGCTCCTGAATTGAGCCGGCCGGTTTCCTTGCTGATGGCTTCAGACACAATACGCTTGACAAATTACTCTTGCCAAAAAATTTAGCTAAATACTGATGCTTTGAGTGGGCCTATAGCTCAATTGGTAGAGCTTCCGGCTCATAACCGGACGGTCGGGGGTTCGACTCCCTCTGGGCCCACCACTTTTCTCCCCGCTCAAACCCCTGCTGATACAGGTGTATCCATCCAATCCTGCCTGCTATCCGCTACTTCCTTTCCTCCTGTCTTCCCGACCCTGTCTTTCCCTTTTTCACTCTCCCTCCTCTATGAGATGTCCCGAAGATGCCGCGGAGATGACCGGGTTTTCTTCGGTCGGCTTCGGGACATCTCCGCGACATCTCAGCAAGGGACGACCGGGCTTTTTCCAGGAATCGAGAGATAGTCTTATCTGAAAATTCAAGATATGTCTATGCTGCCATTAGTATTTTTCTTCTTGACAACATATGTTAATTACTGATAGTAAGAACAGAATTAAAAAGAGAATAATGAAATGGAAAAAGAACTGATTGAATTTATCAGAAAAGAGTTTGCCATTGACCCTGAAATCTGCATCACGTGTGAGACAAAGCTGATTTCAGAAGGCATCATAGACAGCTTTTCGCTGGTCGTCCTGCAGGATTTCATCGCCAGGAAATACGGCAAGAAAATCCCTGCTCCCAAAATGACGGTGGAGAATTTTAATACAATAAAAAGGATGATTGAGGTCATAGCAAACTACTGATTCAAACAGATAAATGGGGGAAAAATCTGCGGTCGGGACCTGTTGCCCGTCATGCAGTCAATCAATGCAAATGAAAACACCGGATTTACTGCTGTCCGGTGCAGATTCAACCGCTTAAAGGCGTTTGGGATGCACCAGAGTTCCTATGTTTAATCACCATCTGTTCTTCCCCTATCTCGCCTTAACAGCGCTAATCTACTGGCTTCTGCCTTCGCGGCGCATCCGGACCGGCTTTCTCACTCTCTGCAGTCTGGCAGCTATCTGGTATCTGGACCCCCGGTCGGTGGCAGTAGTCGTAGGCATGACCGTATTTACCTATCTGGCTGCCGGCTGGATTGAACGGGGTAAAAACCCGAAACTGGCTTTCAGGACAGGGATTTTCGGGCTTCTGGCAATCATCGTCATCTTCAAATACCTGGGACTGCTGACAGCTACTTTAAACAGCCTGACGGCTTTTGTATCCTTCCTGCCCGTTTTCAGGATAGAAAAGCTGTTCCTCCCGCTGGGCATATCATACATCACTTTCAAGTATATCAGCTATTTGAGCGACGTCCGCTCCGGTGTGGTGAAACAGGGGCGCTGGCTGGATTTTGCCTGCTACGGCTCGCTCTACACGATTTTTGTCGCAGGCCCGATTGAACGGTTCGAAACCCTGAAACCCCAGCTTGAATCGGAAGACTGCTCCTTTAGGGATGAGTACCTCAATACCGCTCTGGAACGGATGCTGTTTGGCATGTTCAAAAAGCTGGTCCTGGCGGATTGGCTGGCTCTGGTAATCCAGCCTGTATGGCAGTCGCCCGAACTCTTCTCCCTGAGCGCCAGAGTGCTCGCCCTGATGGGCTTTTCCATGCAGATTTACTTTGACTTCTCAGGGTACAGCGACGTTGCCATCGGCGCTTCACGCCTGTACGGATTCAAAATCGGGGAAAACTTTAATTACCCTTATATGGCAACCAATATCACCCAGTTTTGGCAAAGGTGGCATATCTCGCTCTCCAACTGGATTCGCATCTATTTATTCTTCCCGCTTTCCCTCCGCAGCAGAAACCGTTTCTGGATTTTGTTTTGCGTTCCTGTCATCTCTATGTCCATCTGCGGAATCTGGCATGGCCCTGCCTGGCACTTTGCCGTCTGGGGCATCTGGCATGGGCTGGGGATTGCCATTCACCAGCTCTGGAGCAGTTTCCGGCGCAGAAACAAGGAAATATCCACAGCAATGGGTTCCAAATGGCTGCAGTTTCCGGGTCTGTTGCTGACCTTTGCCTTTGTTTCAGTCGGCTGGCTGATATTCGGGGTAAATACACTGCGTCTGGCAGCGGCTTTTTTCGCTCCCTACACTTCCAGGAACCTATCCATGCAAAGCACGCTGATGATAATATGCGGTTTGTTCATGATGTTTGGCTGGCAGCGTTTGCATATTTATCTGCAGGGAAGACTTGCGCCCCGTTACTACAGAACGCTCAGGTGGGCGGGGATTTTTGTGCTCATCTGGCTGGTGATTACCTTTTTTGCGGAAAGTTCGCCTTTCCGTTATGCAGGATTTTGAGATGAGAAAACTTGCTGTATTCATGCTCTTCCTGCTGCTGGCAATCCTGCTGAACAACAGTATCAATTATGCCATCAGAAAGTATGGACTGAAGAGGATTTACTGCAACCAATACCCCTGTGAAAGGGTTGCCGAACTCAAAGTGAGGCCCAGATATGTCTTCGTGGGCAGCAGCACCACCCAGCATGGATTTGACACTGCAACTTTGCAGGAAGCTTTGGGAGCGGAGGAAGGTGAGATTATCCTGCTTGCCACCACTCCCAACAACCCGGAAATCACTCTTCACCTGCTGGAGCAATATTCTCCGGGATTTGCCCCTGATGCGCTTGTTCTTTACGGACTGGACCCCTGGATATTGTCAGCCAGTTATTACAGGAATTTCAGCGCGCTGATGTCCGAGTGGAAGCCTAGGGAACGGCTGGCATACATCAAAAGCTCCGGTTATGATTACAACCGCAGTATGCATGCCATCAACGGAGGATGTGTCGTCACAAACCTGCGGAACCTCTTAATGAAACGTAAGATGGCAGTTCACGAGTTCCAAACCAAACCGCTTGACCTCATCCTGCAAGACGAGCATAAAACTATGCCGGTCAGGGATATCTTCGGTCTTGATTCATTCGGGTGGTCGGAACGGTTTCTGAGAAGCCTTGCCGGGATTGACGAATTGCTCAGCAATCAGAACCGGAAACTCGTGGTTTACACACCTGCCTACACAACCGGCTTTATCAGCGATTATGATGCGCTGGGAATCCATCACCAATACCAGACCTGCGTCAAAAACTCCCTGAAATACGGCTCTGTCCTCGCTGAGATGGCACCCGTGCCGGATTCACTTTATGCCGATATGGTGCACCCCGGTAACCCCGGAAAGAAAGCAAACACACAAAGGATTCTGGAGATTATCTCCCGATATCACCCCCGTTGAACACCAGAAAGTAATCTTTCCCTTGACAGACAAACCTTTAGCAGTTATCAGGACTTCTTATTTCAGGGAAGGATAAGCGATTACATGATATCAGTCTTAGTTGATTATAAATTAGACAAATACAGCAGGGAAATCAAGTATGTTTTTGATTACATATTTGAAACCCTGGGGCTGAGTCACAGATTCATATCCAACCCTTCCAACCTTCGCCAATATGATATCCTCCTGCTGTACGGATTGATAGAGCCGACGCTGGAAGAGCTGGAAGCGCTTACCCGGCAATATATCACTATCTTCATCCAGTCCGACCCCAGACTTTATGACCCAAATGGATACAAACCCGACCAGTTGAGAAGGATTCTGCGCGAAGTAAAGCTGTTTACCATGACTCCCGTCATCTCCGAACGCAAGTTTGACTTCCCGGCGGAAAACTATACAGAGATTGATATCCACGCCTGCAAGATAAATTTTGACCTTGCCGGCAATGTATTTTACCATCTGGCTGACCGTGAGGAATTCTGCGACAATACCAGAGACCACCGCCAATGCCTGCCGGAGACTGCCAGCGCTTTCTACAACTGGAAAGACACCCCTTACATAGATAATTTCCTCTGGCTGCTGGATAACCTGATAAAGGAGCAAGCCAGGGCAAAGAACCAATACATCATCCAGAAACATTATTGGCCCAAAGCGCAGGACATGGCGGTCGCTCTGACCCACACGGTTGACGACTTGCAGAAATGGGATTTCAACAGCATCGTATTTTCCACCCTGGATGACCTTGCCCTGCTCTTTACACTCAGGTGGCAAAACCTGTTCCGCAACATCTGGAGCAAGCTGAAATATATCTTTACCAATTATGAGATGTATTGGAATTTCCAGGAGTTCCTGACGCTGGAAAAGGAGCATAACCTGCCCTCCACCTGGTTTATAGCGGCAGAGTCCACGGCGGAAATAGATTACTCCCTGGATGATGCCGACCTGCAGGACGAAATGAAATCCATCCTGCGGCAGAGCGACGAAATCGGCCTGCTGGTAACGGATGACAAGCCGGTACGCGAAGAGCAGATCAGCAGAAAGCAGATAATGCTGCGGCAAATCCAGAAAGACAGACTCGGCATCAGGCAGCAGGGATTTAAGCTGAACGAGAAGAACAGGGACCTGCACCAGAAACTTTCGCCCCTTTACGATTCCAGCCTTGCCTTTGTGGATTCCTTTGGTTTCCGCAATGGCGTGGTCTTCCCCTATATGCCCTGGATTTCCTCACTGAAAAGCAACCATGTGGAGATTCCCGTCTGCTTCAAGGACCGTTTCCTGAAAATAGGCAGGTTCTCCTGCCTGGGATTTGACGATGCCAAGCAGGCTTTCAAAAAGACCTTCCAGGCTGTGCGTCGCAGGAGAGGCCTGTTCTGTCTGGACTTTACCGTCGCGGGTTACACCGACATCCCCTATTGCAGCAAGCTTTACACATATATCCTGGCGCTTGTGAAAGCGGAAAATGCCTATACATCAACGCTTCAGGAAATTGCCGGCTGGTGGGAAAAGCGCAGCAGAATCACCATTGACGAGAGCGAATTTGATTTCAGTATAAACTTTCCTGATGCGCTGGAGAGCTTTGTAATTCAGTACAACGGACTGAACAGCGTGCTTCAGGTAGAGGGCGCTGAATACAGGATAGATGGCAAAAACATCTATTTTTCCAATATACAGGCGCATTCAGTGGTCATGGTCCGTCTGGGCAATTCACAGCAGGAAAAGCAGTAAAGCATCATGACGGGCATCAGGACCATCTGCATCATCTCAAACAGCCACAGCACCAATGATGTGCGGCTCTATCACAAGCTGGGCAAAAGCCTGTGCAGTCTTGCCCGGGTCTATGTCCTGGGAGCCAGGGGCGTGGGCAGCATGATGGAATCCTATTCAGATGAAAATGAAGCAGTCCGGACAGGGCAGGCAGTAAACAAACCCACACGCATCATTGTTTCCGGGTTTACTCCAAACCTCCGTCTGGTAAGTCTTTACCGCCAGGCAAAAAAACTGAAACCGGATTTGGTAATCTGCATCGAACCCCTGACCATGCTGGTAGGCCTGCGTCTGCAGAAGAAGCTGGGCTGCAAGCTCTGCTATGACGTTCACGAATATTACACTTCCGCCCACGGCGAGAAATATTCCTTCCCCTTCAATTACCTGTTCGGAGGCCTTTACTACCTGTTTGAGCACAGTCTGCAGGAAAAGATGGACCTTACCATAGCCGTCAATGATGATATCTTCCGCCTGTTTAACCTCAAAACCCTGGCTGAAGAGAAAAAAGAGCAGGCAGAAGGCAGGTCTTTTGTGAACAGATATCTGTCCCAGCGTTCCACCCTGGGAGTCCTGTGCCCCAATTACCCCACTTCCGACATCTGGCATGATGACCTTACCGACTGCGGTATCGGCAATCTGTTGCCCAATACGCAATTTGACACCATATACCTGGGCGGACTCACGGAAGAACGCGGCATCATAAAGCTTTTGCAGGCAATCAACATCCTTAACCGCAGACATACCCGCTTCAAAGCCCTGTTTGTGGGCACCTTCCATTCCGAAGCTTTCAAGCAGAAGTTCTTTAATTACCTGATGGATTACAATCTCAATTCAGTAGTCTTCTGGCGCGATTCCGTCCCCCATGACAAGGTATGCTCCATCCTCCGCCAGGTAAAAATCGGCTTTTCTGTCCTGCATCCCCGTTACAAACGCTACAAAAAAGCCCTGCCCCTCAAGGTCCTGGAATACCTTTCCGCCGGACTTCCGGTCGTGGCTAACGATTTTCCCCAGTTACAGCAAATCATAGAGAAAAATCAGCTGGGCTATTGTGTCCCCTTCCACTCCACCGATATAGCGGAAGCGGTGGAAAAGCTGATGTCCATGACCGACGCCGAGAGAGAAGCAATGACCGCCAGATGCCGCAAAGCGGTGCAGGATAACTATATGTGGTCCACCGTGGAACCCCCCTTGCTGGAAGCTGTGTCTTATGTCCTGGACATTGGAACGGAACAGCCGGATGCCTGATAGCAAAGTCCGGCGCCTGCTGCTGTTTGCCTACTTTTATCCGCCTCTGGGCGGTCCTGCCGTTCAGAGACCCTGCAAGACCGTCAAATACCTGTCTGAATTTGGCTGGGAAACCGACGTCATCACGACCGGCGGCATCGTTTATCATTCCACGGATGAAACACTGCTGGATGAATGCCGTCACCACAGAGCTATCCGCACTGCCTCACTTGACCCCATGTATCTGCTGGAGCGCCTGAAAAAGCTGCTCCGGATTGATACCGGCAGGCTTTACTTCGGAACCGGCTCTGCCCGTAAGAGCCTGATTAAAAAGCTTTTCCCCATTGACGATAAAATCGGCTGGCTGCCTTTTGCCCTCAAAGCAGGCAGGCAGGCGTTGCTGACCAACCGCTATCATGCCGTGATGGTTACCTGCGGTCCCTTTTCCTCTGCCCTGACGGCGCGCCGAATCGCCCGGAAGGGCAAGCTGCCGCTTATCCTGGACTACCGCGACCACTGGACGCTCAACAACACCACAGACCAGCCTTCCGGATTTGCCTTCCGTTGCCTGCAAAAGCTGGAGCAAAGGCTCCTGCGGGACGCAGACCTCGTTCTCACTGCCACGGATTTTATGAAACAGGATTTGCTCCGGCGTTTCGGAGCGGAACTGGAACCCAAAATCCTGCCCTATTACAACGGCTGGGATGAGGCGGATTTCAGAAATATGCACAGGCAGCGCCAGGCGGACGGCAAACTCAGGATTTCCTACCTCGGCACCCTCTATGGAGACAGGTCTTTATCCTTTTTCCTCGGCGCTTTACAGCAGTTCGGGACAGAGCATCCGCCAGCGGATTTTGAACTGCAAATGGTGGGCAATTTCTACCCCGAAACCCATCAGGAAGTGGAGAGCTGCGGACTGAAGGATAAGGTCACCTTTATCCCCCAGCAATCGCACGCCTCAGCCATTCAGATGATGCTGGACTCAGACATCCTGCTGCTGGTAATCGGCGATGCCAAAAACAAATGGATTCTCACCGGCAAGCTGTTTGAATACCTGCGCAGCCAAAGACCCATCCTTGCCCTGACTGCCCCGGACAGCGAAGCAGCCGGCATTCTCCGTTCCTGCGGTCAAAACGCCATCTGCCCCATTGATGACATCCCTGCCATCAAGGATTGCCTTGCTAACCTGCAAGACGGGATTGCCAAAGGTAATACACTCTATAAAATCCCTGAGCAATATGAACGCAGCCTTCAGGTAAAAAACCTGCTTGACGCCATTACCGGGCTTGGAGTATTGTCTGATTGAAAGTTTTCCTGCCTTCCGCAGTATGTTTTTTTTCTTTTCTTCCCTGCTTGCCTCGTGGGAACCACGTGGGGTTAGCCCAGGTGGACCCCAGGAGGACCCCAGGTGGATCCCGGGTGGACAATATGAAACATAACGGAAAAAAGCCATGAAAAAGAAGATATTGCACATTCAACTGCTGCCGCTGCTGTCCGGAGTGCAAAACGTGATGCTGCACATCCTGCAGGGCCTGGACCCCGGTGAATTCGAGGTTTATGTCGCCTGCAAACCGGGCGGACCGCTCGAGGAAGAAATCCGGAAACGGGGATACACCTTTCTCCCCCTGCCGCTGTTTGTGCGGCCGGTCTCGGCATGGGACACAATCATCCTGGTCCAGCTATACTTTCTTTGCCGCAGACACAGGTTTGATATCGTGCACACGCATTCATCCAAGCCGGGTCTGCTGGGCAGGCTGGCTGCCAGGCTTGCCGGCGTTCCGCTGGTCATCCATACCGGGCATGGCGCGCCCTTTCACCCCGGTCAGCCCTTGTGGCTGCAGCGCGCTTATATGCTGCTGGAAAAGCTGGGGGCATGTTTCTGCGACCGCATGGTATTCGTAAACCACTATCACCGCAAGTATTACACAGGGCACAAGCTGATTGCCCCCGCCAAAGCCGTCACCATCTACAACGCTTTGAATCCCGCTTTGCAGCAGGAGATTGAACAGCTTTCCGCAGACAGGAAAACTCCCGTGGATATGGTCACCATCGGTTCGGTGCTGCGCTTTTCCGAACAGAAAAACGTGGTGATGACCGTAGCCGCAGCTATCAAAGTCTGCCGGGCGCGCAAGGATGTGACATTCAGCTTCATCGGCGACGGGGAACTGCTGGAGCTGTGCCGGAAGATGGTAAACACAAACTGTCTGCAGGACAGGATATTGCTGCCCGGCTGGCATAACGACACCGCTGTGCAACTGGCGGGCTTTGACGTCTTTCTGCTCTACTCGGCTTACGAAGGGCTGCCGATGAGCATCATCGAGGCAATGTTTTCCGGCCTGCCTGTCATCGCCTCTGGCATCCCTGCCAATGCAGAACTGGTGGACGCTGACAATGGCTGGCTGGTTCCGGCCGGACGGCAGGATTTGCTGGAAGCTGCCCTGATGAAAATCATTGACGATAAAGTTTACTATGCTCAGAAAGGTTTATACAGCAGAAACAAGGCAAGGGAGCTATGTTCATATGAGAAATTCCTCCGGGATTATCTTGGCTTATACAGGGGAGAGAGATAATGCTTAACGCGTCCTTTTGGCAGTTTGCGGCAATCCTGGCAATTGCCTTTGTCTTCACCTGGCTGCTTGTGCCCCAGTCCATCCGCTTTTCACAGAAAAATAACATCATGGCAGCTCCAAACCTGCGCAGTATTCACACCATACCGGTGCCCACGGCAGGCGGACTCAGCTTTGGGCTGGTCATCATCCAGATGCAGATGACGCTGGGCTGGCTTAATATCAACAATGAATTTGGCATCAGTCTAATCAAGCTGGGCGCAATCAGCCTGCTGGTGCTGGCTCTGGGTCTGTTTGACGACAAGTATCACAGCCGGGTGCGTTACAAGCTGTTGGGGCAAATCCTGATAGCGTTGCTGATGTTTTATGCCGGCTACCGGGTCACTTACCTGACCAATCCCCTGGGCAGCCATTTCCAGCTGGGCTGGGTGTCTTTGCCGATAACAGTGCTCTGGTTTCTGATGACGATGAACGCCATCAACCTGATTGACGGCTCAGACGGGCTTGCGGCAGGCATCACCTGCATTGTCAGCATCGTGCTGGCAATATCCGGAATGCTGAGCCACAATCCGCTGGTGCTGGCGCTGACGGCAATCCTGCTGGGCACAAACCTGGCCTTCCTCAGGTACAACTTTTATCCGGCAAAAATCTTTATGGGCGATACAGGCAGTCTGCTGATAGGACTCAATATCGCCGCCATATCCACCGCCGGCAACACCACTTTCAAAGGCATCACCACGATGACCATGATGGTGCCGGTTATCGCGCTGGCCATCCCCTTCATCGACACAGTGCTGGCAATCTTCCGCAGGATTGGCAAAGGCAGCATCTTCCGCGCCGACAAGGCACACCTGCACCACTATCTGCTGAAACTGGGGCTTTCACAGACCACGATTGCCCTGATTACTTATTTTATCACCTGCCTGTTCGGTCTGGCAGCTATCGGCTTTTCCTTCAGCTCCAAGAAAGTCCTGTTCTCGCTGGTGGTTTTTCTGATGGCAGTCCTGATTATGCTGGCTTACTACATCATCCACAGGGGGCAGAAACAATGAAGTTCACTGATATTATGCGCAAGCTTGCAGTCACTGGCATCCAACGTATATTGCTTATCACGCTGTTTGCCGTTTTTGTATTTCTGTCCGGGCTATATGCCACGAAATGGGAAGCCTTTACCAATACCAATAACCTGACGGACATCGTTCTGGCAGAGGACAGGATTTTTACATCCACCTGGGGCGGAGTAGCTATCTATGATTATTCCGCTGACACATCCGCGGATGAGAAAATCCGGCTGAACAAGGTCTGGACAAGCGTGGAGGGCCTGGCATCCAACGATGTGAGGACATTGGCATTTGAAGAAAATACCGGCGACATCTGGGCAGGGACCTTTAATGACGGGATTACGATTATCAAGACATCCGGCGCCACCCTCTCCGTAAACAACGCCAGCCATAACATCAATAACAAAATCCGCCGGATTATAGTCAGGGACAGGCTGATTTACGTCGCCACCTCACGGGGCATCAGCCAGTTCTTCTACCTGGAAGGGCTCGCTATTCCCCTGATAGGCAACCAGTATATCACCAATGAGGATGTGCTGGATATGGCGCTGTCCGATAACAGCTATCTGTATTGCGCCACTACTACCGGAGTGAGCTTTGTGCACACAGACTCCCTGGACATAGATACAGCCTGGCACAAATGGACAGCTTCAAACAGCCCCCTTACCCAGGGACCGGCAATATCGTTGAGCGTCAATGCCGATTATGTGGCAATGAATACGCTGACCACCCTGCACAGGCATTCTGCCAATCCCTTTGCATCAGACTGGCGCTCCTGGTCAACCGGGGTAGGCGGACTCAGGGACAGCGTCTTTACCGTGAGCCTTACTCCCGCCAGCGGCATCCTGATTTCTTACGGAATCTGGGATGAAGATACAATGACCCTTTTAAGAAAGACGGAATCCCCTTTGGGCTACATTAATCCCGCCGGAATCCTTCAGGAACCCGGCACCCTGCCTGCCGGTTTCCAATCCGACTGGGAGTACCCTACGGAATCCATTCACCGCATTGCCTCCTCTGATGCAGGCACTGTATTTGCGACCTGGGGCGAAGGGTTTTTCCTCTATGCAGAAAGAGATTATCATATAGTAAACAACTGTATCGGCTTCCAGACTATTACAGAGATAACCACAGACCATAACCACCGCATGTGGTTCGCCAGCGGCTGGCTGGGCGGCAGCATGACCAAGCGCGGAACCCGGGGAGTAAGCGAGTGGTTTGACGGTGTCTGGACGACTTATACCACCAAAAACAGCCCCCTGATGATAGACAACATCAGGAACGTTGCGGTTGATAACAACAACCGAAAATGGTTTGGCAGTTGGGACGGCTCCATCTTTGGCTGGCGTCCCGGTGCTTTTTCCTATGACGATGCGACCGGTGACTGGAAATGGTACACCGGTACCGGTATGAGGCAATGGACAGAGGGAAGCGGCTGGTCAGGCGTTATCCCCGGCACGCCGGGGGTCCTGAATACCACCATAGGTGAAATTGCAGTGGACAAAGAAGGCAAAATCCTGCTCTCAAGCTCTGGAGCGGGTATCACTGTGCTCAGTCCGGACTATGAACTGCTGGGCACCTTCCAGATTCCTGCCTCATACGGCAACTACCAGTCCGTATCCTTTATCCACGATGGCGGAGAGCGCTATTTCTTCGGTCTAAACGTGGATAACAAACTTGCCATCTGGAACGGGAACAGAGTTCCTGTCAACTCGACTGGAACCTGGGCTCTGGCAACTCCTTCAGAACTTACTTCATCAGCTATATATGGTGTGGTGACCATTGAAAACGTATTTGGCGAAACAGAACACTGGATTGCCTGCAGCCAGGGTCTTTTTATGTGGGATGGAACAAACTGGTATATTTATGAGACAGTGATAAAACGCAAGCGCTACGTGGGCGGAGCCTGGGTCAATGACACACTGTACTATGTGGACGAAGAAAGGTTGTTTGCCGCTGTGCGCGAAGCAAGACCCACCGCCATCTTCCTTGACCCTTTCAACCGGATTTGGGTGGGGTCACTTGAGCATGGAATTACCATGTATGACCCGGAAACCGAGCGGTTTACAAACTATAATCAGAGCAATTCACCCCTGCTTTCCAACTACATCACCTGCTTCGGTTATGACCCCATCGGCGGCAAGCTGCTGATAGGCACCCCGGAAGGACTGAACACGCTGGAAATCGGCATCCAGATCAAGACAGAAACAAAACTGAGAAGCGTCAAAGCCTTTCCCAACCCCTTTTTCCCGGATATGGACGGCAGTGTCAGCCTTGTGAACATGCCTTCCGAATCCATGCCTGCGGGCAATAATGTCTGCCGCATCTATGACACATCCGGACAGCTGGTGATTGAACTGAAAGAAAATGTCTTTGCCCGTTTCGAATGGAACGGCAACAACAAAAACAACAAGAAATGCAGCAGCGGAATCTATTTTTATATAGTTACGGACTCCAAAGGGGTCACCGGACGGGGTAAGCTCGCCCTTATCCGCGGTTTCAGGTAAAGCGTTGCCGGGGGGATGAATGCAGCAGATGGCAACTTATGACTTTGCAGGCAGAAAAAGCTCCGTACTGACGCTGGGAATCCTCAGCACCCTCTCCGAGAGCCTGGCAGAGACCGGCGGAGCTATCATCATAGATGAAAAAGTCCACAGCCTTTACAAAGACAAACTGGCACTGTCAGCCGATATGCCGCTGCTGACCCTGCCTGCCGGGGAAAAGCATAAGACCATGCAGACTGCAGCGGATATCTACCGCTTTTTATCTGATAACACGGTAACCAGGGATACCTGCGTTTTCGTGCTTGGAGGCGGCAGTATCACGGATGTGGCTGCCTATGCTGTATCCACCTTCAAGCGGGGATGCCGCCTGGTCCTGATACCCACAACCCTGCTGGGCATGACCGATGCCGCCCTGGGCGGAAAGACCGCCGTTAATACAGACTTTCTCAAAAACTCCATCGGCACTTTTTATCCTGCCGAAGAAATCATCCTGATTCCGGATTTCCAGTCCACCCTCTCTGCTGAAGATTTGCAGAACGGACTGGCCGAGATGCTGAAGTTATGGTTCATCAATCCGGAATTATCGGACCTGAAACCCAATAAGCACAATATGATAACGCCGGAGCAAATCCTGGAGTATGCCAAAGCCAAGCTGTCAATCTGCTCTGCCGACCCGGAAGACAGGGACATAAGAAGGCTGCTGAACCTGGGGCACACATTCGGGCATATGCTGGAAAGCGCCAGCAGATATAGCCTGCCTCATGGTGCGGCAGTGGCTCTGGGCATGGCAATTGCCCTCAGGCTTAGCAGCCGGCTGGGCAATCTGGACAGTGAAACTGCGGCAAGGATTGAAGCAGTCCTGCTGGAATATGGCTTACCAGTGCATCCCGATGCCGCTCTGGCAAAGAGGTTGCTGGAAAAAGCGGATATGTTGATAAGACAGGATAAAAAAGCGATAGCAAGGGGATTACCCCTGGTGCTGTTCAAGGGATTCAGGCAGGTTTACCTTGAGGAATCCGCTGCCATCAGCTCTGTGACAGAACTGCTGCCGGATTGCCTCTGACCGTTTCAGTTCAGTTAAAGAACTCCACCAATTGGTAAAAGACATTTATCCCGGTCGGGATGCAGGCTTCATCCGGCAAAAACTTCTCGGAATGAAGGCCATAAGGCTGTTCACCCGCACCCAGCCAGAACAGCATTCCCGGATACATGGTGGTGAAAAAGCCAAAGTCTTCCCCCGTCATGAAGGTTTTGGATTCCCTGTAATCAACGTTTAGCCTGCGGCAGACTGTTTTCAGCGTCCGGCACAGCTCTGCGTCATTCACCACGGGGTCATAGGTGCAGAGAAGCTCCACCTTATGTTTCAGGTTATGCGCTTTTGCCGTTTCCCGGGCGATAGTGCTGATTTCCGCATTGATAATATCCCGGACTGTCTTGTCCAGGGTGCGGTGAGTGCCCTGCAACAGGCATTTATCCGGGATGATGTTGCGGATTGCACCGCTGTTCATTACCCCGATATTGAATATCACTTTATCCATAATCTGCAGGTTAGCGATGAACTTATGCGCTTTCTTATAGAACTCCAGACCTCCGGCCAGGGCATTTCTGCCCTTTTCCGGAAAGGCTGCATGCGCTGATTTGCCGGTGAATTCCACGTCGAATTCCTGCGGGATGGCAAAGAAAATCCCCGCTTTGGAAGATACCGTATTGAGGGGCAGATGACCGGTGACGTGCAGGGCAAAAGCGTGCTTGACGTCAAAAGCCTGGATAAGCTTTTCTGCCAGCACAGATTCCGCGCCGCCCATGCCCTCTTCCGCCGGTTGGAACAGAAACAGCAGATTGGCCGCGGGCCGGTTGGCTGCCACTTTGTAGATCAGTCCCAGCAGTATGGTCATGTGCATATCGTGGCCACAGGCGTGCATCATGCCTTCGTGAACCGAGGCAAAACCGCAGTCTGTCTGCTCTGTGACGGGAAGAGCGTCCATATCCGCCCTGAACAGCAGGTAAGGTCCCTCCCCGGCAGAATACTCCACCAGGATGCCGGTGCTGTTCATAAACAGGTGGATGCTGATATCTTCCAGAGGCTGCAGGTAATGCAGCAGCAAGTCCCTGGTCTTGATTTCCTTGAAAGCCGGCTCGGGAATCCTGTGCAGCTCTTTTCTGACTTCAGTCAGGTCCAGCGCCCTGATACTCATAGTTTACCTGTCCTGTTCCTTATTTAGCTCCAGATGCCTGAGCAGGATGCGCACTGCATTGGTGGCAGCACCCAGGCGCACGTTGTTGCCCACGTTCCAGAAGCAGAGCGAATGCCTGTCCGTTCCGTATCTGAGGCGGCTGATGTGGCTGTCATTGGACTTCAGGCAGTTTATGGGAGTAAAATAGGTATTGTCGTGAAATCTCACAGACGGCGCAGCGGCAAGGGCTTTTCCGGCTTCCTGCAGGTCTGCCTCCCTGGCAAAGCCGGCATAGACGGATTCCGAATGACCATAGTAAACAGGCACCCGCACTGTGGTGGCGCTTATCTTCAGTTCCGGCAAAGCCAGTATCCGCATGGTTTCAAACTGCATTTTTTCCTCTTCCTGGCAATAGCCGTCATCCTGGAATGCGCCGATTTGCGGGATTACGTTCAAATCTATCTTTTCCGGGTAAATGCCGTTATCGGAAGAGCCCTGCCTTTGCTGCTGCAGGGTCTGCACACCTTTGTGACCGCTGCCCGAGACAGACTGGTAAGTGGAAACCACCACCATTTCCAGGCCATAGAGCTTGTGCAGGGGAGATAGCGCCAGCACCATCTGGATGGTGGAGCAATTGGGGTTTGCCACGATGCCTGCGTATCCTTTCAGCAAACCTCCGTTGATTTCCGGCACCACCAGCGGAATACCGCTTTCCCTTCTCCAGGCGGAGGAATTGTCTATCACCGTGTTGCCGGCTGCAGCGGCGATGGGAGCGTAATATTTGGAGACTGCCCCTCCGGCGGACATCAGGACATAGTCATACTTTTCCCGCAGGGCATCTTCGGTCAGTTTCCTTACTTTGAGAGTTTCTTCGTTATAATAGAGGGTTTTTCCCTCGGAGCGTTCAGAGGCAAACAGGTGCAGCTCGGCATCCACCCGGAATTCCTCCAGGCAGGTAATCATCATTCTTCCCACTTCACCCGTGGCGCCCACAATGGCTATTTTCATGCTGGTTCCTTTTTATTAGCGTGTCTGCCTGAGTTACAGATGTATCAGCGTTAATTCCCGGCAGTCTGACAGTGTGCTAAAATGCCCTTTCTCATCCTTTTGTCAATGCAAAACTTGACAGGAATGCCTGCAGCCGATTTTTAACCCCTATCAGGCTGCCCCGGTAGCTCAGTGGATAGAGCATCGGTTTCCTAAACCGCAGGTCGGATGTTCAAGTCATCTCCGGGGCGCCATTTATTTTATCCGGGAATTATATGAAAGAACCTGCCTTATCCCCTCAGAACATCCAAACGGGCGCAATCTGCGGCTTTTTCGCTCATGACAGCTTCCAGACCGGTATCATCCTGGAACATACGGACAGCTCCTGCAAAGTGGCATACGGAGAGGCACAGACAGCGGATTTTCCCCCGGGACGGCTGGTCCTGATTTCTTCCCAAACCTATACAACCGACCACCCATTTTCCTGCATCACCGGCTTTGCCGGCAAAGTGGAAACCTTCCGCAACAGCCTGCCTCTCAGCGATATCCGCCATAAAATGCTGAACTGCCCCCATCCGCTCAGTTTGGAGCAATTCATCCGGACTGCCGGACTGCCGGAGGATGACGTCACCCGGTTTGCCGTCTTTCTCGCCCTGCGTGAAAAGCCTGCCTGGTTCCGCATCAAAAAAGGGCTTTACCACACCCTGACCATTGAGCAGGAGCAAGCCTGGCTGGAGGAGGAACAACGCAGGGAACTTCACAGGCTTGATACTGCCGCCTGTCCCTGGCTGGCAAAAAAGGGCCTGCCGGTGCTGTTTACCCCGGCTCTGCTGGAAGCTGCGGAACTCCTGCCTGCATACGAAACCTGCCCGGACCGCACAGACCTTACAGGGGTGCAGTGCTGGACCATTGATGCTGAAAACTCCCTTGACCTGGATGACGCCATCTCCCTGCAGCCAACGCAGGACGGCTGGCAACTGGGCATCCACATCACGGATGTGAGCAGCTTTATCTCCCAGGACAGCGCGCTCGACCGCGAAGCATACCGGCGCACAACTTCCGTTTATCTGCCGGAGCTGGATGTGCATATGCTGCCGCAGAGCATCTCCTGTCGTAAAGCCAGCCTGCTGCAAGGCAGTCTCAGGCCTGCCCTGTCCATTGTCTGCGAGGTGGATTCCTGCGGAGAAATCCTCTCCCAAACAGCCTTTCCCTCCCAGATAAAAGTGAGCGCAAACTACAGCTATGAACAATTTGAAGCCTTCCTGACCCCGGTCGCTGCCGATAATCCGGATATGCACTGCGTCGCCCCGGTTTTGCAGCAGATAGCGGAAAAGCATCTGCAGAAAAGAATCCGGGCCGGAGCCCTGGTCATGGAAGACAGGAACATCACCCCCGCCCGCGGAATTGTCGCCGAGTGCATGGTAATCTACAACTCTACTTTGGCAAGCCTTGCCCGGGACAGGCAAACCCCCCTCTTTTACCGTTACCTGGAAGCCCCGGATGGCGTCTTATCCCGGGCGAATGATTACCCGCACCACGTACCGCCTTCCGTACTGGGAACCCTGCCCCGGCCCCACGCCGGAATGGGACTGCCCGCCTATGCCCAGTTCAGTTCACCGCTAAGGCGATATTCCGACCTGGTGAACCAAAGGCAGATACTGGCTGTCCTGAGCGGAGTCAGCCTGCCCTATGACAGGGAAGAGCTGGATAACGGGCTGGAACACCTGAGCAATACCCGCCAGATTATCAGGCAGGTCACCCAACAGGCGGAAGATGCAAGGGCAGTGAGAGACAGTTAACAATTAACAATTAAGAATTAAGAATTAAATAGAGCTATTTAGAGACACAGAGGCACAGAGGGAAAGAATAAATTACAAATTACGAATTATGAATTACGAATTACGAATTACAAATTACGGATTACCTCTTCAGTGTCGTCCCTCGCTTGACGGGGGACTCATAACAGTCAAGAATTAAAGAGCGAATTACGGATTACGAATTACAATTATCTCTTTGCGCTTTAGCGTCCTTAGCGTCCTTTGCGTTAAAATAGATACTTTTTTTCTTCCTTGCTGCGCAGCAGCTGCGGGACTGCCTCCGCTGGGACGCTTTGCTGTTCGCCGGTGCCCAGGTTTTTTACCGAAACGGTGCCGGAGGCAATCTCGTCTTCCCCGATAATGACGGCATAGCGCGCTTTGAGGCTGTCTGCCGCCTTTAGCTGAGCCTTGAAGGAATCCTTTTCCGGGTCATAGGCGAGGGCAAGCCCCTGTTTTCTCCACTGCGCCAGCAGGCGTATGCCCAGGCTCTTTGCCTGGGGGCAGGCAAGCACCAGATAGGCATCCGGAACGGGTGCGGTTTGGAGGGGGATATTCTCTATTTCCAGGGAGAGCAGCAGGCGTTCAAAACCGCCGGCAATGCCGACTGCCGGGATATCCCTGCCGCCGATTTGCATTATCAGCCCGTCATAGCGTCCGCCTCCGCCGATGGCGTTTTGCGCGCCCAGGGCGGGATTGAGGAATTCAAAGGCGGTATGCGTGTAATAGTCCAGTCCCCTCACGATGCGCGGGTTGACGGTAAAGGCAATCTCCATTTCCCGCAGATAGCCCTGCACCAGGGCAAAATGCTCTTTGCAGGCGTCATCGAGGTAATCCAACATGGAGGGAGCAGCTGCCGCGATGGCACGGCAGGAGGGCACCTTACAGTCCAGCAGACGGCGGGGTTTGGAGGTCAGGCGGCTGCGGCAATCCTCACACAGCTCTTCCCTGTGCGGTTCAAAAAAGGCGGTCAGCGCCCGGTCATAATCTTTACTGCAGGCGGGACAGCCCACGCTGTTGATTTCCAGGGAGATGTTCCGGAGTCCGAGCCGGTTGAGGAAAGCGGTCTGCAAAGCAATAATCTCCGCATCGTAAAAGGGGTGATGACTGCCGATGCACTCAGCGCCATACTGGTAAAACTGGCGGTAGCGTCCTGCCTGGGGGCGGTCGTAGCGGAACATCGGACCCACATAATACAGCCGGGTGATACGGCTCTGCCGGTCCAGGTTGTTTTCCGTATAACTGCGCACCACCGGTGCGGTGCCTTCGGGACGCAGGGCAAAGCAGCGGCCCTTTTTATCCGTGAAGCGGTACATCTCTTTCTGCACGATATCAGAGCTTTCGCCGCTGCTGCGTTCAAACAGGTCTGCCTGTTCAAAGATGGGCGTGGTAATCTCTTCATAGCCAAATTGCTGTGCCGTCTCGTGCCAGATGCGGATTACTGCCTGCCAGCGCCGGCTGTCAGGCGGCAGGATGTCAAAAGTGCCGCGCGGGATTTTGTATTGCATAATCTTACCTCAGGGTCACATCTCACAGGCAGGTCGGGATTTAGTCAAGGGGTTCTTTGCGTCTTTGCTACCTTAGCGTCTTTTGTGGTAATAAAAGCTATTTTGGCCACAGAGACACGGAGGTACAGAGGGCAAATAAGAATTACAAATTACGAATTACGAATTACCCCTACAGTGTCGTCCCTCGCTAGACGGGGGACTCGCTTGACAGGGGACTAATAATAATTAAGAATTAAGAATTAAAGAATTAAGCTGTGCCATTCTCATATATCGTCTTTACTCATTGCGCCTTAGCGCTCTTCGTGGCCTTTGCGTTAAGATTAAACAGCAATTTATAAAGGAAGTCTCATTAACAAAACAGCAGTTTGTTAAGGAAGCCTCATTACCAAAACAGCATGGATTCCTGCCTGCGCAGGAACGACGAGCCTGTTTGTAATTCATAATTCATAATTCATAATTCATAATTTATTCCTCCCCTCTGTGCCTCCGTGACTCTGTGTCTCTAAATAGCTGATTTGCGCAGCAATTCTTAATTATTAATTGTTAATTCTTAATTAAAAAAAAAGCCCCGCCGTAAAGCGGGGCTTTTGATTGTATTAGCTCTCGTTTAGTTAACGATGACCAATTTCTTGGTGCTGTTAACGGTAGGAGTGCTCAGTTTGTAGAAGTAGATACCGCTGGCGCAACCATTGGCATTCCAGGAAAGGTTATGCTGACCTTCGTTGACTCTGAAAGTCTTCACAGCCTGACCCAGCAGGTTGTACACAGTGACTGTTCCTGTTTCGCCGGCTTTGATATCGACGCTGATGGTGGTGCTTTGGCCAACCCTGAAAGGATTGGGGTAAGCATTGCCCATCGTGGACAATTCAGGCATAGGCGGTACAACGGTACCGTTGATGGTAACGTTGACAGGTCCGTTCAGGGTGCTGAAGCCGTTCATATCGACAGCTTCCAGCCAGTAGTAATATGTGCTTCCAACGCTCAGGTTCTCAGAGTCAATCAGGTTGTATGTAGCTGTCTGTGAGGTATTGGTGGCAGCTATAATCTGGCTGTTGACTTTGTAGGAATTGGCAGCGTTGCCGTTGTCGGAACGGTAGACGTTAAAGCCAAGAACTCCGGTCTCTGTCGCGGTTACCCAGTTCAGGGAGACGAAGTTAGCGGCAGTTACGACTGCGTTGAAGGATTGCAGTTCAACAGGAACGGTGGGGTTCAGCTGACTGAACCAGATTGGTACGTCGCCTTTGGCACCGAATTCGATTCCATAAAGCACTACGTAGCCGGGAACTGTTCCCATGTAAGGATAAGGATCGGCTGTGTGCCACATTCCACCCCAGTAACCGGCAACATACCACATTCCGGCAGGAACGAAGACGGTGAGGTCAACTGTTCCGCCACTGTGACTGAGCACAGCGCCGTAGGTGTTGGTGTCATCCAGCAGAGGATTGGGTGAGGACATAGGCATATCGCCAACGGTGTAGATGAAGTAGTCGATATTGAAGGGAGTGGTTTCCGGGGAAAGCACTGTTACACCGGCAATACCAACACCGGCAGGCGGTTCCATATATTCAGGAACGCCGGGTTCAATCATACCGTCAAAGCTGGCTCCAACAAAGTGCTGGGCAGCATTGGCCATGATATTGGTGACTACGTACTGGACAGGAGTCCAGATGTAGCCCATCATTACGACATGATAGGTTGCGCTGGCGCCATAGTTCATTACGAACTGGTAAGGTGTGACATAACCGCTGTCCATGCCGTCAACATAAATGGCTGCGCCGGCAGGTGCGGATGTGATGTCAACCGTGTAAGTAATGATGGTGCCCACGAAGTCAAGGGTACCGTTCATATCAACGGGACCGATAGCCCACTGGGCAGGCATCCAGGTGTAACCGGCCATCTGCACGCTGTAGGTGCCGGTGAAGCCGTAGTTAACCGTGAATACGTGAGGAGCCACAAATCCTGTGTTGACGCCGTTCAGGTAAATGGCGGCGCCGGCAGGTGCGGAATTCACTGTAATCTGGTAGGTATTCAGGGTTCCCACGAAATTCACTGCCTGGTTGGACATGATGGGAGCCAGTGCATAGTCAGCAGGCATCCAGGTGTAACCGGGAAGCATCACGTAGTAAAGTCCTGCAGAACCTTCCGTAAGGTTGAATACATGAGGAGTCACGAAACCTGTGTTCATGCCGTTCATATAAATGGCAGCGCCGGCAGGTGTAGAGGTGACGGTGAACTGATACATACCGGGGACATAAGTTCCCAGGAAGTTCACAGAAGCAGGAGCCATGATGTTGCTAACTACGAAGTTTTCAGGAACCCAGGTGTACTGGGGAAGCTGTACTGAGTAGGTAGCGCTGGTGTTATAGTCCATGAAGAAGGTATGAGGTGTGTTGAATCCGCTGGCAACGCCGTTCACATAAATGGGAGCAACGGGGTCGGATTCGATCAGCACAGGATAGGTCATGATGGTGCCGACGAAGGTGATGGTTGCTGGTCCCATGATGTTGGTGATTGCAACTTCTTCAGGAACCCAGGTGTAGCCGGGCAGTACTACGCTGTAAACAGCGGAGGTGCCTTCTACCATCTGGAAGACATGCGGGGTGTTGAATCCGCTGGGTGCGCCGTTCACAAGAATGGCTGCGCCGGCAGGAACGGATGTGACGTTCACTGCATACTGATTCGGAACGTAATCTGTAACTGTGAAGCTCCAGACGGGAGCGCCGACTGCATCACCGCGTACATTGGCAATTCTGCCGCTGCCCAGGGTGGCTTCGATGGGTTTCATTTCCACTTTGCGCATTCCGCCGTCGACGTAATATGGCACTACCTGCCAGGTATAGACGCCGGGGCCGGGAAGGATTACTTCATAGTTAAGCATGTTGCCAAGGTCAACCAAAGGACCGCCGTTCCAGGCAATCTTGTATCCCGTGGGCACAACGCCGGCAGCCGGGGGACCCCAGCTCAGCATCTGCGGGAAAGCGCCCATCACGGGAGCGGCAAACATTGCGCCGTTCATCGGCATCGGGTTGGTGGCATGTTCAGGATTCATTTCGCTTCTGGTGGTGAAACTCCAGACTGCATTGCCTTCGGCATCGCCGTCTGCATTATAAGGAACTACCTGCCAGTAATAGGTGGCATTCTGCATCAGAGCGCCGGTGGCATAAGTGGTGCCGACCTGGTCAGAAACCATGGTCATAGGCGGATTGTCAATACCGAAATAGACTCTGTAGCCATCAGGCACACCGCCGGTGACGGCAGGGTTCCAGCTAAGGGTCTGTCCGGCATAGCCCAGTCCGATAGCGCCATTGGGCGGTGCTACATAAACTGCAGGGTCGGGCGGATTTTCTACAACCACTACATGGGGAGTCCAGGGACCCCAACCGTATGCAGGGATGTAAGGCTGTATAACTTGTGTTGCATTTGTATTAATCGTATACAACGAGTGGAAAACAATAGACTTTGTTGATGCTGCAATTGTGTTGGCGTTAAAAATTCTAAGATAGATTTTATCGCCAGGCCATGTATTGCCAATTATTTCCGGGGCAAACACAGCAGCACTGGGTGCCCACAATCCTGTAGGACCAATAACTACAACACCTGTTGTGTTACCGGGAGATACGTTTCCAACTGCTATTATATCATCACCGGTTGGATTGCCGTTGGCATCCAGCGGATCAATCACGTTATCAGTGGTCTTGTAAAACTGGAATCTCCAGCGGTCAGCTGTAGCCGGAAATGTGCTAGTATAATTTTGTCCAAAAAGAGCCTGACATTCAGGATTAAGAGCAGCCTGTGTTAAAGGACTGCCTGTAGCATCCTTGAAATTGACAGACACTAATTGTGCAAAGACAAAACCAACGCTTAACAGCAGTATAAATACAAGTACGAGCTTATTCATTTTCATTAGTTACCTCACTTTACTTATTTGGATGTTCTGAGCGGACTGGCGGCTACGCCTCTGCCCGGGTTGTAGGTCCAACTGAAACCTGCTCCGGTTGTGTAATACCAGTAGGCTTGGGTGGGTTCCATAAATTCCAGGTCACCGAACCAGCCAAAACCATCATAAAAGGTGGTGTTGTTACCGGTTGTGATATCCTGAATCAGGTCGCCGTCCATAGCTCCTGTGATAGGCAGGTCAAATATGGCAATGTCACGGGCTTCGTTCAGGGCAAACACAGACCAGCCGGGAGTAACAGTTAATGTTAAGGACTGCGGGTCCACAGTTCCCAATACAAAGTAGTCCGTGGCAGCATTAAATCTGTAAACCCAGTAACCTACTCCGTATTCCAGGAATTCCAAGTCGCCGAACCAGCCAAAACCATCGTAATAGGTAGTGTTGTTACCGGTTGTGATGTCCTGAACCAGGTCGCCATCGGCAAACTGGTCGCCCAGAACCATGTTCACATCCAGGGAGCCATAGGCAAACGGAAGTGATAAAACGTTCCAGGAGTTGCCGGCAACGCTCTTCTTAAAATATCCGACCGTCTCGGACGGTGCAGATTCCACCGCCATTAAAATACTCAGAGAGACAATCAGGGTCATTATTAACAAAATTTTCTTCATAATATTTCCTCCATATTATGTTTTGTCTGTAAAAGCCTTTCATAAAAAACAGGGTCGTTCTTGCTGAAAAGCGACCTTAAAAACGAAAATCCAAAACGGTTGTTTGTTCCGCCAAATCCTTTGGCAGAGCAGTTTTTCTTCGAAACCAATAAACCATTGCACACGTAAAACAAATATATACACCTATAGCATTTTTCTACTCTGAGGCAGGTATAACACATGCGAATTTCCTGTCAAACATTTTTTTCAGGTTTTTTTGTTTTTTTTTAGGTCCCTGTTCAGTGGGATAATATGAACGGCTTTGCAGTCCTGCCTGCAAAGATTTTACCCTTGGGAAATATTTTCTGCCATAAAGAGATTTTTAACGCAAAGGCGCAAAGGGGAAGATAAATTATGAATTATGAATTATGAATTATGAATTGCTGGGTAAAAGAGTTTTTGGCCACAGAGACACGGAGGGCACAGAGGGAGAAGATTAATTACGAATTACGAATTACGATTTACGAATAGGCTCGTCGTTCCTGCGCAGGGAGTCCTCGTTACCTATAGTAATGAGGCTTCCTTTATAAATCGCTGTTTTATTTATAACGCAAAAAGCGCAGAGTGAAAAGACGATATATGAGAATGGCACAGCTTAATCATTAATTTTTAATTGTTAATTGGCACCCAGTGCCCTCTGTGACTCTAAAAAGCTTTCTTTTATCTTAACGCAAAGGCGCAAAGGGAAAAGATAAATTATGAATTATGAATTATGAATTATGAATTGCTGCGCAGCAACTCTGTGTCTCTGTGTCTCTAAAAAGCTTTCTTTTTATCTTAACGCAAAGGCGCAAAGGGAAAAGATGAATTACGAATTACAAATTACGATTTACGAATAGGCTCGTCGTTCCTGCGCAGGGAGTCCTCGTTACCTATTGGTAATGAGGCTTCCTTTATAAATCGCTGTTTTGGTAATGAGGCTTCCTTTATAAATCGCTGTTTACAACTAAACAAACAGTATCTATCTTTAAATCTCTATGACTCTGTGACTCTGTGTCTCTAAATAGCTTTCTTTTATCTTAACGCAAGAGACGCAATAGGCGCAAAGGGAAAAGACGATATATGAGAATGGCACAGCTTAATTATTAATTTTTAATTGTTAATTCTTAATTACTTAACTCTGTGTCTCTGTGTCTCTAAAAAGCTTTCTTTTATCTTAACGCAAAGGCGCAAAGGGGAAAGATAAATTATGAATTACGAATTATGAATTATTAATTGCAAACAGGCTCGTCGTTCCTGCGCAGGCAGGAATCCATGCTGTTTTGGTAATGAGGCTTCCTTAACAAACTGCTGTTTTGTTGATGATGCTTTCTTTATAAATTGTTGCATAACTTTTAACGCAAAGTCCGCAAAGGTCGATAAGGCGCAAAGAGATACTTTGTTTACTCTACTAAAACAGCATGGATTCCTGCCTGCGCAGGAACGACGAGCCTATTTTTAATTGTTAATTCTTGAGAGTGTGTTTGGCACTGCGTGGCAAAAATACTTCTATTATCCTATATGATACGAGGGGGTATCGTGGGCAATCTCCTCGCATCCCTCCCGTATTGTTCCCGTATCAAGCAAGGAAGAAAAAATATGGGTAATTCGTAATTCTTAATTCTTAATTCTTGAGAGTGTTCATTATATTGGGTC
>DIKQ01000013.1 GCA_002424605.1 Cloacimonetes bacterium UBA5614
ATCCTCGGCTCAGTATTATAGAGGGTGCTGGTTTGCTTGGTAAACATTCAAAGCCACTGCAAAGGCAGTGTGAGTTTGGATTCACCGTCCTGATGAAAGCAGTGGAAGAGGTCTTCTAAAAATGGTCTGTATCGTTATGGAAATGTGGATAGATACCCATTGCCGTTTCGGGTCTGAGCAGCTTGGTAAAAAAGGGTATCCCTGATGAGAAAACCCTTGACATAAAAATCGGATTTCAATAATTATCAAATTATCGGAATCATATCTATAAAGAGGTACATAAGGCAGTTTCGGAACATTTATGCTATCCGTACCGGACCTTATAAGGCAGGATAATCTGCAAGACCAGCAATACAAGGGGCAGGGCTTCTTGACAATGCAATGTGAGGTTACTATGAAAGCAAGGGCATTTCTATTCATCATTATTCTGTTGTTTTGCGGAGCATTATCCGCAGTTCTGAATCCCGCAACCATGCTGACGGGAGTTCCCTCCTGCCTGGCATTTGCGGGGGATGCGGCGATGAAAACTGCAGGGGGAGTAACGCATCTGACCTATCTGCATTCGCCCGATAACCAGGAATATTCTATTATCTATCTGAGATTAAATGCAGACAACACAATTGAGCATCATATGGTTGACACTTTTACAGCCGGTTTCAATCCCCAGTTTACTGAGAACTATTCACCAACCCTGGAACTCGCCGGGAACGCGGTCTATATTTTCTACTCCCGGGACGGAGAGGTAAAGAAAGCTTTGTCCACTGACAACGGGAACAGCTTTGCAATCTCTGTGCTGGAAGAGGCGAACGATGTGAAACCGCTGGTCGGGCAGCATGAGGGCAACTGGAGCGCATTTTATACTCCGTGGGACATATGTGAAGACGGCAGTTACCAATCATTCTCAAATCAGGAGATGTCTACAAATAATACAATCCTGAATTATTGGGGTCCTGATGTGATTTCCGGCCCGGTCCGGGCCAATAGCGATATCTGGATAAAGCAGGCAGGGGGCGGAGCCAATAACGGCTGGCCCACTTTCCTGGGACCGGTCTATACCTCGGGAAGCATCCAGAGCTTTACCGGAACGCCTCCCTATGCCCAGGTTTTTCAGGGCGGGTATCACGAAAATGTTCCGGAGCTGAAGCCGGATTTCGAGGGGATGAGCTGGCAGGCGCTTCAATCGGGCGTCATTATCGGCTCACAGGTACCAACAGAAAACAGAATTATGCTTGTGAGAGTGACGGGAGCTACTTATACAAGCTGGATAGGGCAGATTACCAGCGGTCCCGATGAAACTCTGGGGGTGTATTCCACTTACCCGCCTGCCGAAGGAACGCACCTGTTTGACAATTCGGTTCCACAGGTGGATACATTGTGGACGCCCGGTCCGACCGGTAATTCCGCAAACCAAGTCATGGTGGTAAACTGCCCGCTCTGGATTAGCGGCACCTTTTCCGGCAGGCAGACCTGGTACAGTCCATATGATATAATGATAAATGGCAATATCCTGCTGTTCAACACTTTGCAGGGAGAGCCGCCCTTAGCGGATTCCGATGACTATGTCGCTCTGGTGTCGGAGAAACGGATTCTGGTGCAATACGGCTACAAAAACCCGGCTGATTCGGTGCGGTATCATCCCAACTGCCGTACGGATATGGAAGGGGTCTATATCTATGCTTCGCTGTATGCCATGAAACCAGACCCCTCGGGCAATCCCAGGCAGGACGGGCACTTTTCCTTTGAATATCAGCATCCGCACGGTTCCGTGCCTGATGTGAACATCGGAGGGGCAATCTATGACAAGATTGACCTGCATCGGCGCAGATATCCCCAAACAGCAGAAAATCCCTGGCCCGGCAACATTGACTATCCCTGGTACAATCCGCTCTGGCCGGAACGGACTCCCTATATGGAAAGAGGCACCATCCGGCTGTTCGGCTCACTTTATCAGCAACGCAGGGGTTTTATCCACAGGAATATAACTGACTCAGAATATCCCAATCCGACGGGTCTATGGGATATTGAGAATGACCTGTGCGGAAGCACCAGCGGAACGCCGGTTGTGGACCCGGTACTGGGCTTTACAATGCAGGGGATTAACTATCCTGGAGCCTCAGGATCAGGGGTGGGCTATAAGAAGAATTATCAGTATGACAGCCGGCTGAGCATCGATACCTTTCCCTTCAATCCCTTCGGGCTGGGTATGAGGTTCAAGCAATCCGCGGACGGCATCAGTTACGGATATAGGTTTTACAAGGTTCTAAACGAGCAGACCCTGAGAAAGGGGATGACCTCCAGAAGCGGCAGGACTGCCTTTCACCTGAACAATCATCTCGCCTGGCAACCCTCTATAAATGCTGAACCGTCAGAACTGGAAACGGCTTTTAATGCGGATGAAGCACTAGAGCAGATTGCTTTTACACTTGATAATGACCTGATGATGCGCATCCATAAAGACAATGGAGCCGCTCCAGATTCACTGCGTCTGGTCAAGCTGAACCCGGTTGCCGGCACTTTACAGGAAGTGTTTAGTATTCCTGTGATCAGCAGGGTCAATACTATGTTTGACTGGCTGGGGGCATACACTTGTTTTGCCAACCTGGAAACAAACGGCAGAATCCGTTTTTACTTTCCTGACAACGATGGCGTATTGCAGTCCTGGAATCTGTGGAATCCGCAGATAGAGGATTTGCAGCTTTACTGGTACAATCCCGATAAGAGCAGCATTCACGTGCTTTTTGTGGATACAGATACGGTCTTTGTGCTGCTGAACCTGGTTCCTCAGACAGGAGTGGGCAGTACTTTGTACTATGCCAAAGGCGTACTGGAGTATACTTCTGTTCCGCCAGAACCGGAAACGCCGCTGGCTGTCAGGGTGGTGGCTTATCCCAATCCCTTCAGCGAAAAGCTTACATTCAAGCTGGAACTGAGCAGGGAAACTGCAGCAGGGATAGCGGTTTACAACGTCAGGGGGCAAAAGGTGAAGACCCTGTGTCAAAATGCCGTTCTCAAACGGGGGGAAAACCTGCTTGAATGGGATGGAAAGGATGAGCAGGGCAGACAGGCTTCCAACGGTATCTACTTCGTGAGAAGCAACATCAGCCAGGAAACCCGGAACCAGAAGGTATTGCTACTGAAATAATAGTATAACAGCAAGTTGTCCGGAACACCATCTAACCAAAGCTTATAGCGTAATCTGCTGTATGCCGGGTTACGATATGCTTTTCAGTCTGTAGATTTTTCCATTTTCGGCACTATTTTTGCTTAATATATAGTTGTATAAGGAAATCTAATATTACAAACGGATAAATAAGGAGATGTTATGAAACGCATATTGTGGCTTGCAGTAATACTATCGGCTGTGAGCATGCTATCCGCGCTCGGAGGCGCAATTCCGGTATCGGCAAACCTGACAGATACAGATTTACTAAGCAATAACCAGTCGGGACTTAGTGTAAATTACTCGGTAGGCACCTTGCATTACAGTGATGTAAATACGCCACAGGGTAATTATACTGAAATCTCGATTGAAGGATATACCTTCACCAACACAACTGGTCTTCCCAAGCTTCCCCTCATGCGCAAAATCATCCGCGTTCCCCTTGATGCCAATGTTACGGCACAGGTTACCGGGAAAACAACGGAAACCATATCTATGACAGCCAGAGGAATCAGCAACAGAATCCTGCCCCGCCAGGAGAGCGTCTCTAAAAGCGACGAACCCACTCTGCTACCCTTCATCATAGACCACAATTTTTACAATGGCAACGGCTGGACTGATGAGCCGGCAGTCAAAGTGGAAGAAATCGGCATGATGAGAGGCGCCAGGCTGGTAGCTCTGGACTTTGTTCCGGTTCGCTACAATCCTGCCACGGCCCAGCTGGAAATCATCACATCTGCCACCGTACAGGTAACTTACCCGGGTGCAGACTGGGCAGCCACGCATGAACTCTATGAAAGATATTACTCACCGGTGTTTGAAACTACCCTGGCACAGACCCTGTTCAACTATGAAACCACCAGGGTGTCCCTGGACCGCTATCCTCTGGGTATGATAATCGTAACTCCCCAGAGTTATGTGGCAACTTTGCAGCCCTTTATCGACTGGAAGACCCAGCAGGGTTATGCAGTGAACGTCGCCACCACTGAGACTATCGGCACCACGACTACGGCTATCAAAAACTATATCCAGAATATCTGGAACACCGCCACTACGAACAATCCGGCGCCTTCCTATCTGCTGATAGTGGGCGATACTCCCCAGGTGCCGGCCTGGACAGGTACCACCAGCACCGGACACGTCACAGACCTGAATTATGTGCGTCTGCAGGGTACGGACTTTGTGCCGGAAATGTATTTCGGCAGGTTCTCCGCCACCAGCATCACCCATGTGCAGAACTATGTGACCAAGACTTTGCAGTATGAGATGTACACGATGCCAGACCCCTCTTATCTTTCTCATACAGTGCTGATTGCCGGCGTTGATTCGTATTATGCCCAATCCCACGGCAACGGACAGATAAACTATGGCAAGAATAACTATTTCGGTGAATCCACAGCTCCCAATTGGGTTCCCTACGGTCCTTACAATATCCGCAACCATATGTACTATTATCCTGCTTCCGGCAGTTCTGATGCGCTGATTCTGGCAGACATGAGCGCCGGGCTCGGTTTCATAAACTATACGGCTCACGGCAGTGAAACCACCTGGGCTGACCCCACAGTCACCATCGCCAATATCAATGCCATGACCAACAGCAACAAGTACTTCGTGGCTGTTGGCAACTGCTGCCTGACCAACGCCTTCAATACTGGCGAATGCTTTGGCGAGGCTTTTACCAGGGCTCAGAACAAAGGCGCTGTGGCTTATATCGGCGGTACAAACAGCACTTACTGGGATGAAGACTATTACTGGGCAGTGGGATACAAGCCGCCCGTAGTGGGCACCGGTTCTCCCTACATTGACAATAGGATTGGCGCTTATGATGCGCTGTTCCATTATCATAACGAAGCATTTGCCGACTGGGCAAGCACTCTGGGCTCCATGACCTTTATGGGCAACATGGCTGTCGTTGCTTCCAACAGCAGCAGAATAAACTATTACTGGGAAATCTATTCCATCATGGGTGACCCGAGTTTGATACCCTATATGGGCATACCGACTGTCAATGCGGCAGAATATTCTCCCGTCATTCCCATGGGAGTGGCAACAATGCAGATTACCGCCGAGCCCTATACTTATGTGGCTCTGTCCAAGGATAACGTGCTTTACGGTACAGGTCTGGTGGATGGAAACGGTTCATTGAACCTGCAGTTCACGCCTTTCACAAGCCCCGGCACTGCTTATCTGGTGATGACCCGTTCCCTGCGTCAGCCCCTGATTGCAGCGCTAAATATTACTGCCAGCGCAGGACCCTATATACTGGTTGACAACCTGGTGGTCAATGATGGCAACAACGCAATTGCAGAAAGCGGTGAAACCCTTTATCTGGATGTGGTTATCAATAATGTAGGAACCACCAATGCCCAGAATATCACCGCCATTATGACCACTACCAATCCGTATGTTACAGTTCTGAACGGAACTGCAACCGTGGCAGGTGTGCAGGTAAATACGCCTGTCACCATCAGCAACACCTTCCAGATTGCCATTTCACCTGCCATTCCTGACCAGGAAGTGGTAGCCCTGAACTTTGCGTTCAGTGACAGCGGAACCAATAGCTGGACCGCCAATCGCAACCTGACAGTGAATGCTCCCAATGTCTCTTTTACTGCGCCGACTTTTACCGATCCCAACAACAACGGCTCCTTTGAACCCGGAGAGACAATCACAGTGACCTTCAATATAACCAATACCGGCCATATGACCTCGGCTGACGGAAACCTGGAAGTGGTCATCAGCGGTACCAATGCCACCACTCCGCAAACATCCTTTATGCTTCCCGGCATCCCCGTGGGAGTGAATATTCCCATGTCCATTCCTTTCACTATTGCAAACAACGCTCAGGATGGCACTGTCATTCCCATAGGCCTTGCTCTTACCGCCGGTGCCCAATTGGTAAACAATATGGTCGCCCTGCCGGTCGGCTCTACTTCTGAAGGATTTGAAAGCGGAACTATCCAGAGTCCGCCCTGGGTCAACAACAGCACCATTCCCTGGACGGTTGCAACCGGGACAGGCTTCGTTCAAAGCGGGACATATTCCGCCCGGGCAGGCGCTATCGGACACAATGGTTCCACAGAACTCAGCATTACAATGAACGTAGGACTGGCAGGAAACATCAGTTTCTGGCGCAGGGTATCATCCGAAAGCGGATACGATTACCTGAAGTTCTATATAAATAACACGGAAATAGGCAGCTGGTCCGGCAACCAGGCCTGGGCCCAGATGACCTATCCTGTCAGCACTGGTGCCAATACCTTCAAGTGGGTTTATACGAAGGATTATTCCACGGTCAGCGGTTATGACACTGCCTGGATTGACGACATCGTCTTCCCGCTTTCCGGAGACAGCAGTGTTCCGATCTTTTACGTTCCGGTGCAGGGATTAAGCTTTGAGATTGACCAATTGAACGTGCCTTTCACGCAGGAATTGGTGGTCCGCAACCTCGGCGCTGCAGCACTCACAGGGACTTTTACAGTTCCAGCTTTGGTTGACCTGATGTTCAATGGAACCCCTGTATCTGACTCATATTCTTATTCAATTCCCGCCGGACAAAACGGCGTCTTCACCATAGGAATCACGCTAACCGCACCCACTGTCTTTAATGGCACCATCGTGATTACTTCCAATGACGTAAACAATCCTTCCCAGACTGTATCTCTTTATGTTAGCACCTCTTCAAATGAAGATGCAAACGGCATACCCGCCGTTACCAGACTGGAGGGCAATTACCCCAATCCCTTCAACCCATCCACTACAGTTCGCTATGCCATGAAAGATGCCGGACAGGTTTCCATCAGCATCTACAACCTCAAGGGCCAGCTTGTGAAGACCCTTGTGAATGAGAATAAAAAAGCCGGCAATCACAGCGTCGTATGGAACGGCAATGATGATAGCGGAAAACCTGTTTCCAGCGGTGTTTATATGTACAGAATGCAGGCGGCAGGCGTTAATCAGACCAGAAAAATGATGTTAATGAAATAAAGGTTCTTTTCAGGAGGAACAAGATGAAGAAACTTTTACTACTGGCGTTGCTTATGACGCTGTCTATCCTGCTCTTTTCGGAGCAATACACAGTTGGTTTTAACCAGAATGAAGTAAATGTGCTATCGACAGGCTCGCAGGAAACTGTTCTGGAAATGACTCTGGGACACTTTAACCGTGAAGCGGTGCGTATCAATAATGATGAATACTGGGCGCTGGACCTTAAGAAAGAAGGCTTCAGCATGGAGCCGGGCATGCCCCAGCTTCCCTATATTACCCGCAGTATCATCATTCCAGGTACTGCCAGGATGACTGTAAAGGTGTTGGAATCCGAGTATACGGAAGTCGTTATGCCGATAATGCCTTCCAAGGGTAACCTGACCCGTGACATCAATCCCGACGACATACCCTATACCTTTGACAGTTTCTATCAAAGCGAAGGTTTTTATCCCTCAGTTCAGGCAGAGCTGTCTGAACCCTTTATCATCAGGGATTACCGCGGTATAACGGTTTATATGAAACCTTTCGTATATTACCCTGCAACCAAAACACTGAGAATATACACCCGGTTGTTATTATCCGTTACAAACAGCGGGACTGATAACGTCAACATTATGGCAACTCCCAAAAGCTCGGGCAGCATGTGGTTTGACAATATTTACCGGGGACTGTTCCTGAACTACAATCAGGCAAAATATCCCGTGTTGGATGAACAGGGTAGAATCCTGATAGTCACAAACAGCATGTTCAACGCCTCTCTGCAACCCTATATCGAGTGGAAACGCCAGAAGGGCTTTATAGTAAATGTGGTTGACATTGCCCAGGCCGGTCCAACAGCCACGCAGCTTAAAACCTATATCCAGAACCAGTATGACCTGAACAATGGTTTGATGTTTGTGCAGATAATGGGAGACCATGCCCAGGTTCCTTCCCTGACTTCAGGCGGGGGAGCTTCTGACCCGTCCTTTGCCCTGCTGGCAGGTGCCGATAGCTATCCTGATATCTATGTCGGACGCTTTTCAGCCCAGACGGTTGCAGAGCTTGATACCCAGATTCTGCGCTCTGTTCAGTACGAAAGAGACACCCAGGCAGATGTTGCCTGGCTGGATAACGCTATGGGCATTGCCTCCAACGAAGGCGGCGGATCCCAAGGCGACATGGGAGAATCTGACCAGGTTCATATGGAACTTATCAGGACAGACCTGCTTGGTTATGGCTATGAAACGGTTGACCAGATATACCAGGCTTTGGGAGCTACCATTGCCCAGGTATCCAATGGAATCAATGCCGGTCGTGGATTTGTGAATTATGTAGGCCATGGCTCTGATACATCCTGGAGCACCACCGGATTCAGCAACACCAACGTCGGACAGCTTACCAATGACAACAAGCTTCCCTTTATAGTATCCGTTGCCTGCGTAAATGGCAACTTTGCCAATATTACCTGTTTTGCCGAAGCCTGGGTCCGTGCCCGTGATTCTGTTACCGGCAACCCACGCGGAGCATTGGTTTTTTACGGCTCTTCCATCAACCAGAGCTGGAATTCACCCATGCGCGCCCAAGACGAGATTACTGATTTGCTGATAGCTGAACAGAAGAATACCATTGGCGGTTTGTTCTTCAACGGGTCATCCAGGATGATTGAAGTTTATGGAACAGACGGTTCCAATATGTACAAGACCTGGCATATTTTCGGCGACGCTTCCCTGATGGTCCGAACCAAGAACCCTCTGCCCTTGACAGCACAATACATGGATGTGCTGTTCCTCGGTATGACCACTTTTTCGGTTCAGACCGCTCCGGGCGCCTGGGTAACCCTTTCCTATAACGGCGATGTTTATGGTACAGGATATGCAGACGCTACAGGCAATGCTTTGATAAACCTCTCTATCATTCCGGACCAGCCGATGGACCTGACCCTTACAATCACTGCTTTCAATAAAGTTACCCACATTTCCACCATCCAGGTGTTGCCTTCACAGGGAGCTTATGTCCAGGTTACCGGACAAGCTGTTTCCGATAACAATAATAACCAGGCAGACAGCGGTGAAACAGTATTTTATGACATCGTGCTAAACAATGTCGGCTCTGATGCGGCTTCCAACGTGGTAGCCACTCTTACCACCACCGACCAGTATGTCACCATCCTCAGCAATACCTGCACGTTCGGCGATATTCCCGCAGGCCAGACCTCTATCAGTGCCAACGCGTATGTCCTGATGATTGCCGATAACGTACCTGACCAGCATGTGGCAGTGCTGAACGTCGCCATTTCACAGAATGGAGTGGTTGAATGGAGCAGCAACCTCAATCTGGTCCTGAATGCGCCGGCAATGACAGCTGAAGCCGTTGTGATTGATGATTCACCCGGCAACAACAATGGCAGGATTGAAAGCGGGGAAACCGTCCTGATTACCATTCCCGTGACCAATACCGGGCATGCTCCCGCCTCTGACCTTATTTTCTCACTGATGGTGCAGAATCCTGTCAATCACGTGATGACCCCTGTCCAGTATATGTTTACCTCTCTTGCTCCCAACCAGACTGTACAGGTTATTTTTGAAGTCACCTTCAGTTCCCAGGTTCCGGCAGGGACACAGGTGCAGTTCCTGCTGCTGGGCATCACCGGACAGTATTCCCTTGCCTATAACTTTAACCAGTATGTCGGAATGGTGATGGAAAACTTTGACAACGGCACCATGACTGCTTTCCCCTGGACCTTTTCAGGTGGCAACTGGACACTTGATACATCTATCTATCACAGTCCGGGAGCCAGTGCCAAGAGCGCTGTCATCACCCATAACCAGTCCACCACGATGTCAGTAACCATGCAGGTACCTGATGCAGGAACCATTACTTTCTGGAAGAAAGTTTCTTCCGAGCAGAATTATGATTTCCTCAAATTCTACATAAACAACGCATTGCAAAACCAGTGGTCCGGCAACGTTGACTGGAGCCAGGAAAGCTATAATGTCACTCCCGGCCAGGTCACCTTCAAATGGGAATATATGAAGGACAACATCGTTACCAGCGGTTCTGACTGCGCCTGGATTGACGATATCGTCTTTCCCTCCACCGGAGGCACTTCCGGCGTTCCGGTCATCAACCTGAGCACCACTGAGATTAACTTTGGGACACATATAGCGGCTGATTTTGAACCTGCCCTGTTCACCATTGCCAATGACGGTGATGCCACCATGATAGGCACCGTTACCGGCAGCGATATCTTCAGGGTAAAGCCTGCAGCCAATGACACCTATGACACTGCTGTAAACTTCGTGATACCGGCAGGGCTTTCCATGAACTTCCACGTAATGGTCTTTCCCATCAATGCCGGCTTGCTGAACTATAGCCTGCTGATAAATTCGGATGACCCGCAGAATGCAGTATCGTATATAAACATGACAGCCACCGTGCTGCCTACTTCCAATCCGGAGGAAGTGACTCCTCTGGTCACTGCCCTCAAGGGCAATTACCCCAACCCGTTCAATCCCACCACCACTGTTTATTTCTCACTAAAGCAGGATTCACAGGTAAGGGTGGATATTTACAACATCCTGGGACAGAAGGTAAAAACCCTAGTAAGCGAAAGGCTGAAAGCCGGAAACCATGGATACAGATGGAACGGAAAGGACGACAGCGGACGCAGTGTCAGCAGCGGCATCTACTTCTACAGAATGAATGCCGGCAGCTATTCATCCACTGCAAAAATGGTCCTGATGAAATAGCCCCCACATCTCCTTATGCATAAAAGCAGCCGGTGTTTATTCCCGGCTGCTTCCTTTTATGGGTTAAAATCAAATCAGCGTTCAGGCAGGCTGGATATTTTTTTCGCAGTTTTCCAGATTTGGTGAGATAAGTTCCCACACCACTTCCGGGTTTCTGGTTGTCTGCATCTGGTGCAGGATATCTGTATTGGACAGAGTCCGTGCCAGCAGTTGCAAAATATTGAGCTGAGCAGTCTGGTGCGACTCCGGGGTTATGATGAAAAAGACCCAGCGTACTGGTTTGTTGTCTGGACTGTCCCACTCCAGCCCCAGGTTGTTTTTCACCACAAAAATCAGGGGTAGGCTGATATTGCCGAGTCTGGCGTGGGGAAAGGCAAAACCCTTGCCCATGGCTGTGCTCATCTGTTCCTCGCGCTTGTTGATTTCCTCCAGGACGGTTTCTGCTTCCAGATGCAGTCTGCGGGCGATGATTTTACCCACATAGTTGATGAGTTCCTGCCTGTCGGTAAATTCAGTGTCCAGGATAATGGAATCGGGGCTGAACATGATTTTGAGCAGGCCCTTGCGTCTTTTCCGGATTGTGCGCGCCAGCCAGGGTCCGAAGATTGTGGTGCTGATAAGTGATGCTGCCACGATACCCACAAAGATGCTCTCTGTGATAAGCCCGCTGGCAAGAGCCAGGATTGCCACCACGATGTGCATTTCACCACCTGCCGTATGGCAGATGGCGATGGTCTTCAGATTGCTTTTGTCCTGCTTTGCCAGCTTTGCCCCCAGGTATGCGCCGATATAGCGCGCACTTATTCCCAGTGCCGTGAACAGCAGGACCAGTTCCCAATGGAAGTTTTTCAGGATATCCAGATGCAGGCCGATATTGGTGAAAAAGACAGGGATAAAGACCGAGTGTACGATTCTGTTCATCACGTGCCTGTCGTTTTCCGAGAAGTGTTTGGTTTCTCCCAGCACGATACCGGCAATCAGGAAGCCAAACAGCGAATGTATCCCGATTTTCAGCGTTATGGCGCCAAACAGCATTCCTACGACGAAGACAAAGGTGGTTTTGAGCCCTGAGTCCGCTCCGGACTTTCTGTGTATGAGCGTCATTATTTTATCGACCAGGTTTTTCAGCAGGGTCAGGCTGATGATGGTGAAGCCCAGGGTAAGCACCACCAGCCTGGCAATCAGGGTAAAATTAACCATTGAGTGTCCGAAAATCCCCAGGATAATGGTAAACACCACCCAGCCGATCAGGTCGTTGATAGTCAGCGCAGAAACGATTAAAAATCCTGTATCAGACTTCAGGATATTGAGGTCGTGCATGACCTTGATAGCCACAGGAAGGGCGCTGATAGTCATAATAGTGGCGATGAACAGTGAAAAGATAACTCTCTGGGACGGGTCCACCAGATAGATGTCCGGAAGCAGGTAAATGGGGACAAAGACCAGCAGGATGGGAACGATTAAATCCGTCATGGCGATGGTAACTGCCTGTCCGCGCTGTTTCCAGATTCTGCCAAAGTTCACGCCCAGCCCGATTTCCATCAGCAGGTAAAAATTACCCAGCCAGGCAATGGTCTCCAGCATGGAAATCTGCACCAGTTCACGCGGAAACAGCCATTGCTGGTACATCGGAAGGTATTTGCCGAAAATGGCGGGACCCAAAATCAGCCCGACCAGCACTTCTCCGGTAATGGTGGGTTGCTTGTATTTTTCAAACAGCAGTCCCACCAGTTTGCTGATGGTCAGCAGCAAGGCAAACTGTATCAGGAATATCAGCAGGTTATGCTCGGTAAGAAACTTCAATATCTCATCCGGCAGGCTGCTCCTGCTTTAAGCGGGGAGGGTGCATTCTTCACAGTTTTCCAGGTTGGTGGAAAAATAGTTCCAGATAGCCTGCGGATTATCCGCATGATATATTTTTGCCATCAGGGGCTTATCGCTCAAAGTCTTTGCAAGCATCTGCAAAATGTGTATCTGGGCTGAGGGATTGGATTCAGGAGTGATGATAAAGAAAATCCAGTACACAGGCTTGTTATCCGGGCTATCCCATTCCAGTCCTGTCTGGTTTTTGATGATGTAAATCAGGGGATGTTCAATGCCGGCAAGCCGGGCGTGCGGAAATGCCACACCCTTGCCCATGGCAGTGCTGACTTGCTCTTCCCGCTCTTGAATCTCATGTTCCACAATCTGTTGGGTAATACCGGTCTTGATGCCAATCAGGCTGCTGACATGCGAAATCATCTCCTGCTTGTCCTTGAAATCGGCATTCATTATTATGGAATCCTTGTTAAATACCACTTTCAGCAGGGTCTTGCGTTTTTGCTTGAGAGCGTTCGAAAGCCAGGGTCCGAAGATAATGGTGGAAATCAGTGATGCAGCCACGATGCCCACAAAGATTGTCTGTGAAATCAGTCCGGCGGAAAGAGCCAGGATTGCCACCACGATGTGCATCTCACCGCCCGCAGTGTGGCATATGGCTATGGTCTGCAGGTTGGACTTATGCTGTTTCGCCAGGATAGCGCCAAGATAAGCGCCTATATAGCGGACAGAGATGCCCAGCACTGTGAAGAGCAGCACCAGTTGCCAGTTAAAGTTTTTGATGAAATCCAGGTGCAGTCCGATATTGGCAAAGAAGACAGGCACGAAAAGCGAATGCACCAGCCGGTTCATCAAAAACCTGTCGTTTTCCGAGAAGTGTTTTGCCTCGCCCAGCACGATGCCGGCGATGAAGAAGCCAAACAGGCTGTGGATACCGATTTTCAGGGTAATGGCGCCGAACAGCATGCCCGTAATGAAGACGAAGGTGGTCTTCAGTCCCGTATCCGCACCGTATTTATTGTGGATGAACGTCATGGCTTTGTCCACATATTTGCGCAGCAGAGTCAGGCTCAGAATCGTGAATCCGATGGTATAGACAATCAGCTTTGTCACTATCATAAAGTCAATCTGCGACTGGCTGAAAATGCCTAAAATGATGGTAAACACCACCCAGCCTATCAGGTCGTTGATAGTCAGCGCGGACACAATCAGAAATCCCATGTCGGATTTCAGGATGTTGAGGTCATACATTACCCGGATTGCCACCGGCAGGGCGCTGATGGTCATAATGGTGGATATGAACAGGGTAAAGATTACCCGGCGTGAGGGGTCCAAAAGATGCGATTCATGAATCAGGTAAATGGGTATGAATGCCAGCAGAACCGGCACTATCAGGTCTGTTATGGAGATGGTCAGCGCCTGCCCCTTCTGCTTCCAGATTCTGCCAAAATTGACGTCCAGACCCGTTTCCATCAGCAGGTAAAAGTTTCCGAACCAGGCAATCGTCTCCAGCATGGATATCTGCAACGGGTCACGTGGGAACAGGAAAGACTGGTATGCGGGCATAAACTTGCCGAAGATTGCCGGTCCCAGCAGCAGGCCGACCAGCACTTCACCAGTGATGCTGGATTGCTTGAACCGCTCAAACAGCAGTCCCGCCGCCTTGCTCACTCCGAGCAGAATGGCAAACTGAATCAGGAATATCAGCAGGTTGTGCTCAGTTAAAAACTTCATTTTCCCTTTTTCTCTCTGGTTTATTGCTGTTGTGAATTATGCTCGTAAATTATTGTTAAATTATATTATGGCTCTACGGCTCAGTAACCGCTCCGGCTTTCCCCACTCTCAAAAAACACCGTGTTTATAAAAAAACCTCTCCCTTCATTTAAGTCAAGCATTTTATTCCCTTGCTTTCATTGCTTTAGCATTACGGTACCATTACGGTAGTAATACGGTCAATGACCGCAATGCTACCGTAATGGTACCGTAATGATACCGTAATGCTCCTAAGGAAGAAGCAGGAAAAGTGCCCGGCAGGAAAATAGATTGACACAATAGGGAAAACGAAAGAAACAAGTATTTTCAGGAGGTAATATGTTCCGTAAGATTCTGCTTATGCTCTTAGTTGTGCTGGTCCTGCTGTCTGCTTTTGGATGTGAAAAATCCAAGGGAAGGATAGCCAAAACCGTGGTTGTCTCCATTCAGAAGACATTCAGCTCAGACCCGCTCTATATCGAGCAAAACCTCAAAATAACCGGCCTCAAGGTCAAGAAAATTGCCAAAGACACTTACAAAGGAATTGCGTCCATTGAATATGCGGATGAATTGCATGAAGTCCCGGTGGATATTACGGTAAATGGCGCAGAAATCACCTGGGATATCGAGCCGGATGCCTGGAAGTTTATCCCTGGGCTGAATTGACTAAACGGCGGGTAAGTATATTAAATACTAAAGATTAAGCGCAGGGTGCACCCTGCAGTTCATAAATTGGAATCATAGGATTCTATCATCAGTAACTGTCCCGTATAGGCGTCTATATAACCCATCATGCCACACATAGAACTCGGCTTCCAGACAAGCTTGTATTCATATTGGGTTGCAGTATTGTTTAACCTAAAAGGATAAAGCTCCAGCTTAAAGCTATCATTGCCTTCTCCAAAGCCGGTTGAGGCAGGGGCATAGTCCTTTGTTCCGGAAAGATTGGCAAGCTCTGTCCAGGCATATGGCAGATTGGTTTTATTGTTACTAATTGCCATAGCGGTCTCAGGGGTAATCACACATTCCGGCATTTGATAATCCAACGGCTTCAGGTAGTATGATACATAAAACTTGTTCTTGTCAGCATCATACCCCCCTGTAAGGCTGCTTTCCAGATACATCCCCACCCAGGGGATATTCACACGATACCCTTTGTAATACAGGTCAACGTATATTTGACCGCCGTTATCCTGAAAAGCCTCATAAGTGTAATCAGATGTATCCATATTGTTTAACTTCAAAAGGATATCCATTATTCTCCGACACTTTTTGTCAAAATCTGTTGAATTCATAGCTACCGGTAAGTGGAACTTGCCTTCGAAGCTATGATACTCCGGAAACATGGCATTAGCGTCGAAGTTACTGATAGTGGCGAGAGGCAGGAAAGTGCTCACAAGCTTGATTTCTTCTAAATTGGAAGCAATATGTGAACTGGTTTCCGTATCAATGGGCTGGTAGTTTGAAGGGCTCAAGGGATAAAAGGATGTTCCTGTCGCAGGATTTAAAACGCAATAAGTATCCCTGTTATTATCATTAACATACCAGGCAAGTTTCAATTCCGCTGAGTCCTCTGTTTGTCCTTTGTAAATTGGCATGACCCGCAGACGGGCAACCTTGTGTGACTTGGCCTCAGTATAGCTGTTCTGGTAGGGAATGGTATTGATATTCACTTTGTCTTTGATTAGTCCCCCAACCGCTGTCTTATAGGCAAGCGAACCGGGAGCAAGCTTGCTCATTACTTTTGCTATACCGATGGCTGCCTGGGGCGATATGACATACCGGGGGTATTCCCTAGGCTGGGCTCTCAGTTCGGTTGCAATTTCAAGTATCCCGCTGATTATGTCCATGGTGATACGAACCTGGTATTTCCTGTCTGCAAAGTTTTCGAACATCGGATACCGGAATTTCTGCACATATGTGGCATAGTAAAGCATTACTTCACTGTTTCCATTAGTTGCGATTCCCTGATAATCAACCGTCACATCTGTGCCGAGTTGCTTATACATCTTGCGGAGAGCTGTCACATATTTGTCTGTGAGCTGTTTGAAATGGAGCGTGTCCCTGATTGCCTCCGGAACTTTGATATCGTAGAATGCCAAACTTCTTTCACCCAGAATAAACTTACAATTGCCGTATAGGCCATTACCGTTGATGAAGTCCTGCGCTGCTTTTATCAGGATATTCTTTTCCTGCCACTCCTGAGCAGCGACACCCGTTAGGTTGCCGGTCTGGGCATCTATGAAGTAATCTGTATCATGGTAGTAGTATTTGTGGTATCTCCATAGCAGGGAAAATCCCTCTGACCCGTTGTCTCCGTAAACCGGGTAGAGATTTAGCCTGATAAGTATCTTGTCATAATCATTGTCCCCATATTCATTTATGGCTTTGATGCTGTCTGTAGTGACATATTCAGGCTGAAAATCGGGAAAATCGGCTTTGACATTGACTTCTCGCGTTATATAACTGAGGATACGTCCTACAGATATGAGGCTTATAACCTGTTCCGGAATTACAATCGGCTGCATATAGAGCGTGTTTTTGATTGAGTAAGTATCAGTCCGGGGATGATAGGTAACCAGCAGGAAGTATGGCTGGTTTTCCAGGTAGAAGCTCTTCCAGTACTGGATATATTGGGAGCTTTTATATGTGTCATTATAGCTAATACGTTTTAGTTTAAAACCTGCTCCCTGCTTTTGATAGACTGCATAAAAAGCGTCAGCTATTTTATCCATATTAGCTTGCAAAGCAATCGAGTCTCTGGGAATCGGGAGAGTGAATTTACCTGCTAAAGCGGAGGCAATCCTGCCGTCGTTAACAGCGGTGTAATCACCTGTAAAGCCAGTCCTGCTGATAAACTCCTGCATTGAAGGCAATGACCCGGTAGTTTTTTCTGAACTCAACAGCAAGGTTGTGACACCGCAGAGCAAAATCAACAAGATAATGAACAGCAGGGCAATCCTATACTTTTTCATCGACCTTTCATGTTTTCTGAAGTATGTTTCCACATTATACAAGTTTACCAATATCCTCCACCAGGGCATCCACAAATTCGGTTCTGGTGTTCCATGAACACATCAGGCGCACCTCGTTGCGGTGCTCGTTCCAGAGGTAGAAGTGATATTTTTCCTGCAGTATTGGGATAATCCCGGCGGGTAAAATCGCAAAGACGGCGTTTATCTGAGGGGTTTGGGTAACTGTAACTGCGGGGATTTCCGAGAGCTTTTCCGCCAGCAGGCGCGCCATAGCATTGGCGTTTTTGGCATTCTGTTTCCAGATTCCCTCATCAATATAGGTCTCCATCTGGGCGGTCACATAGCGCATCTTGGAAATCAATTGGGTGGACTGCTTCCTGTAATAGACAGCATCTGCGGCAGCAGAATCCTGATTGATAAAGATAAGGGCTTCGCCAAACAGACAGCCGTTTTTGGTGGCTCCCAGACTTACGAGGTCAACCCCGCAGGCGGAAGTCATTTCCTCAAAAGAACAGTCCAGCGACACCACGGCATTTGCCAGGCGGGCTCCGTCTATGTGGAGCAACAGGCGGTTGGCATGGGCAAATTCCGCCAGCACTTTTATCTCCTGCAGAGAATAGATGGTTCCGTATTCAGTGCCTTGCGAGATGGAAATCACGCGTGGCTGTGACATATGCTGGTCTGCCATCAGACTGATGTGCGGGGCAATAAGGCCGGGAGTCAGCTTGCCGTCAGGGGTTGGAATCACAATCAAGCGCCCCTGGGTGAACTTTTGCACAGCACCTGCCTCGTGCATGTTGATGTGGGCTGTTTCCGCGCAGAAGATTGCTTCATATGATTTTATAACGCTTTGCAGGGCAAGGACGTTAGCACCGGTTCCCGTCATCAGAAACAGGCACTTTGCCCCTTTACCGAACAGGGCTGCCACCTTGTCCTGGACCCTGGCTGTATATTCTTCTTCTCCATAACCGTGCCAATAGCCGTTGTTTGCCTCTTCCACCGCTTTCAGGATGAGGGGATGGGCGCCGGAATGATTATCACTGCCGAAACTGATTGAATGCATGCTGAGTTCTCCTTTTTCTGTTGACAAACACTGAAAGCTTATTTGCATGAGATTTTAGTTATGTCAAGGAGAATTAAATGAGTTCAATTGCAGTGCTCGGTTGTATGTGGGGCGACGAAGCCAAAGCCAAGATAGTTGACGTACTCGGCGAATGCGCCGATGTAGTGGTTCGTTTCCAGGGCGGCAGCAACGCGGGGCATACCATCCACCTGAATGAAAACAAGTATGTATTCCACAGCATCCCTTCCGGAATCCTTTACCCTGAAACAGTCTGCGTGATAGCCAGCGGAGTAGTGATAGACGTGTTTAGCCTGCTGGCAGAAATCGGGGAACTGGAAGACAAGGGAATCAGCTTCAAAGACAGGCTGCTGATTGACCCCCGGGCAACACTGGTCCTGCCTCTGCATCAGGAACTGGACGCCTCCAATGAAGATAAATCAGGCAAGAACAAAATCGGAACCACCCGCCGAGGCATCGGACCTGCCTACTCGGACGACAGAGCCAGAGCCGGCATCCGCCTCAATGACCTTTATCACAGCGCTTACCTGAAAAACCGGGTGGAAAACCTCTATAAATATCACGATATCAAAATCACAGCCAAAGATTTGAAAGAACTGCTGGCAAAGCTGGAATCCGCCGGGAAAAAGCTATCCGGATATGTCAGGCAGACCGATACCTATATCCGCAACAGGTATGCGGACGGCGACCAGATACTTTTTGAAGGCGCGCAGGGCACTCTGCTGGACATTACCTACGGAACTTATCCCTACGTTACCTCATCCAATACGATTGCGGGCGGAATCACCACGGGAGCAGGCATCCCGCTCAAGATGGTGGATAAGGTAATCGGGGTTTACAAAGCCTATTGCACCAGAGTGGGGGACGGGCCTTTCCCCACCGAGCTGAAAGATAAAACGGGAGACAAAATCCGCATCAAAGGCAACGAATTCGGTTCCACTACCGGCAGACCCCGCCGCTGCGGCTGGTTTGATGCTGTCGCCGCCAAATACAGTGCCGACATCAACGGTTTGGACGGCCTGGCAGTCACCCTGTTGGACGTGCTTTCCGGTTTTGAGGAAGTGAAAATCTGCACTGCTTACTGGATTGACGGCAAACGCCTGGAAGACTATCCTTTTGACCCGTTCCGGCTGGAAAAAGCTACTCCAGAATACCTGAGCATGAAGGGCTGGGCAAAGGATATCACAGGCTGCAAAACGCTGAAATCCCTCCCCAAAAACGCCAGGGAATATCTGGAAGCCATTGAGGATTTGCTGGCAGTCCCGATTGAAATCGTATCGGTCGGCAAAGACCGCAGCCAAACCATAATTATCACTAAATAAACACTTTAATGAGGGTATCGATATGACTACCAAACCAAAGATTATCCTGCTGGCAGTGATGCTTTCAGTTTGCCTGGGACTCTTTGCCCAGGCGGACAGTCTGGATTTTCCCGCTCCCCAGTATATGCTTCCCATGTATGACCATTACAGCCAGAACAACCTGAATGCTGATGCCATGGGCAGGGGTTTTACCACAACCGCAGTCAGGGGCAAGGTTGAAAGCGCAGTCAACAATCCCGCTACCCTGAGCGGAGACAAGTCATTCATCTATATGGAGATGGTAATCAAGCCTCCGATTGAGGAAATCAACCGCGAGGGAGAAATGATTTACAGCGCTCCCGTTCCCTTTGGCATCTTCGGGGTTAACGGCAAGCTGTATAAAGGACTGCTGGGCGCTATCAGTTATAACATGCCCAAATCTGTGGTTTATGATGATTTTACGGTAGAAACCATGCAAGGGGCAGATTCGGTGGTCCGCTATCCCACCTATTACCTGCACCAGTTTACCACCACCCTGGCTGGCAGTGTCGGCAATCTAAGCCTGGGTTTCAATATGCACCATCAGTTGCACGAGTTCCAGGATATCACTGTTTACCAGACATTCGACAGGGTGGACAGGGTATTCTACGTGTTCCGGATTCAACCCGGAATCCTGTATAAATGGAAAGATTTCAATTTTGGCGCAACTTTTACTCCCCAAACATCCACAAATATGGATATCCGGTATGAGGATTACAACGTAACACTGCCGACCAAGCTAAACGCCGGCCTTACTTACGGATTCGGGAACAACCTGCTGTTGGCGGAAGCGGACTGGGAACAGTTCAGCAATATGGATGACAGTTTCAAGGACAGATTTACCCTGAAGGCAGGTTATGAAAAAACCGTACGCAGGATTACCTACCGGGGCGGACTCATGAGCATGCCGGGGGTTTACAGCGGTGCTTACAGACTGCCTGTCCGGGAAACCCAGAATCCGGAAGAAGTCTTGTGGTGGAATGTAATCCCGCGGGGCGGATATATTGAAAAGACAGACCAGCTTTACCTGACTGCGGGATTCAGCTATAATTTCAACGGCGGCAAGCTGGCTTTCGGAGCAATGAGGGACGTCCTGGGCAATGTGGATACCACTCATCTCAGCATGGCAATGGGCTTTAATCTCGAAACCCTGAAAGGCAGAAAGTTCCTGATATTTGATAAATGAATCCAAAAGTAGCTATACGCAAGATTGACCAGTACCAGCTGGAAACATTGACAGAAGCAGTCAGGGATTTCCTTGATTCTGCCGGTTCGACCCGCCTGGACAAAGCTAAAACCGTTCTGGTTAAGCCAAACCTGTTGGGAGGCTTTGCTCCCGATAAAGCTGTTACCACTCATCCGCTGGTCCTTGAAGCCCTGGTCAGGGTGCTTCTGGAAAAAAAGAAAGAGGTTTGGATTGGGGACAGTCCCGGTGGAAACAGCAGCGTAGAAAATGTCTGGAAAGTGTGCGGGTTGCAGGATTTGGCTGAGAAATATCCGGTGAAACTCGTTAACTTCACGGGGCTTGGTATCCAGGAGATAATTCTGGACGGCTATAGATTATTGTTATCCAAGATTATCTGGCAAGCCGATGCCATTATCAATGTCGGCAAAATGAAGACGCATGGTCTAATGGCTTATACCGGAGCAGTTAAAAACCTCTATGGCTTGATTCCGGGGCTGGCAAAGTCCGTTTATCACAAGGATTATCCGGATGCCAGGTCTTTCGGAAAGCTGCTCGCCGCATTATACAAAACTGTCCGGCACAGGGTTGCCTATAATATTCTGGACGGCGTGGTCGGCATGGATGGAGTAGGGCCTTCCGCAGGAAAACCACACCGGTTCGGATTGCTGTTCGGCTCTACTTCTGCGGCGGCTCTGGATTATACTGCGTCAAAGTTTATGGGTTTCAAACTGAAACAGATACCCTATCTGAAAAAAGCCCTGCATTATGAGGGAGTGCTGCCATCCCATATTGAAATTCCCCTCAGTTTTCACGAGTTCAAACTGGAGAACGTGGATTTGACAGTAACGCTGCTCAATTCCTCCATTATGCGTTTTGTCCCATCAACGGTCAGGTATCCTCTGCAGAGAGCATTCAGGTTTTTCCCCTTCATTACAGATGAGTGCCGAAACTGCGGTGTCTGCGTCAATGCCTGTCCCGTAAAGACCATCAGGCGAACTGATGGTGAAAACCCGGTAATCGATACAGAAAAATGCATCTGCTGTCTTTGCTGCCACGAAATGTGCCCGTACAATGCCATAGTCATCAGGAAATCATGGCTGGCAAAACTCATCATGCCGGACAGGAAGAAGGACAAAGCATGAAGCTGCAATATTTCGGGCATTCCTTCTGGTGTATTTACACCTCTGGGGTATCAATTGTGATAGACCCGTTTGACAACATTGGCTATCCCATGCCGGATAATCTGTCAGCAGATTACGTAATTGTGAGCCATGAACACCATGACCACAACAACGTATCACTCATCAAAGGCGCTCCCCATGTTATCAGAACATCCGGGCTGCATAAGCTCAAGGGCGGGACTGCTGAATTGATTTCCGCCTATCATGATGCAGAAATGGGAGCTAAACGGGGCAGCAACAATATTATCAGATTAGATATTGATGGCTATACCCTTGTTCATTGCGGTGACTTGGGTCATTTGCCTTCACAGGACGTCCTGCAAAAGATAAACGAGCCCGATATGCTACTTATTCCGGTTGGCGAAGTTTATACCCTTTCCCTAAAGCAAGTCACTGCCACGATAAAAGCTATCAAACCCCGCCTGATTTTCCCTATGCATTACCAGACACAACCCCTAAGTTTCAAACTGGGTAAACTGGAAGAGTTTACCACCCATGCTACTGATGTTGTAAGGAACAACTCAAATATTATAGAGATAACCCCTGAACTGCTGTCGGCAGAGAAGACCATCATAATGGACTGGAAAAGCGAGGATTAGAGCTATGAAGTCAAAACCAGGTAACCTGGAACGCATTAAACACGTAAGAATCATTTATCTGATAATCATCGGAATCATTGTGATGTTTATGCTTTTCTTTGGCAGAAACAGCTTCCTGAAAGTATTTCTAAACCACAGGGAAGTAGCCCGACTGCAGAGCAAAGTGGAACAGCTTCAATCTGAAAACGAGCAACTCCGCAAGGAGAATCACGAGCTCAAGACCAATCCTGATGAGATTGAAAAGATTGCCAGAGAAAAACTTGGCTATCAGAAAGGTGACGAAAAAGTGTTTCGATTCCTGCCTTCTGATGAGCAGACCACGACAGATGGGAAAAACTAGTATGGCTCAAGCGGTTAAACACGTTTCACTACCTCAGCTTCAAAGGGATAACCTGAACACATTGATATCAGAATTCTGCTCTTCTACCGGTCAGAAGCATAAGAAATCGACAATTGCAGAGTTCAGGAATCAGTTTGTGCAATATGCCGAGGAATGCGGAAACAATAAGCAATCCATCGGAGCCTGGATTTCCTGTTTTCTTGAGCTGATAGTCCCCCGTGCTGCCAGGTTAAGGCATGAGCCGGACATGGAACAGCCTAATTTAATATCCTTTCTATTGAAACTTCCCTTGGATGAAAAGACTGATGAGTACAAAGCAATCGCTTCCGCAATAAAACCAAAAGACGTGGAACCTCTTACTGCGAAAGAATACCTGCTTCAACTGCAGATTTGTTTTTTGCTGATAGAACTTGGCTACAGTAAAGTGGATATATATCTCAAGAAACTGAGCTGCCTCACAGACGGTGATTATGCACCTTCTCAATATTCGCTGATTATCAGGATGCTGGAGGCAAAGGTCCAGGCTCTTTCAGCGGATGTCAGGGATGAGCAGCTGATCTGGCTGGATTTGATTCTCAACGCATGGGTTCATCTGGATAAGAGAGACACAGTATTTTTCCTTTCCCAATGGATAAACTCACTGAAGTGGATAAAGCCCGGTCCGGTCAGGAAAGACCTCCTGAATCTGCTGCTGGAAGCCAGCCAGCAGTCTGATAACCAGAACCAGGCAATAATCCTCTATGATTTGTTCAATCTCTCTGACAAGGCGATTTCAACCGGCGAAAAACTCAATTACCTGGGCAAGATTCTCAGCCTTCCCAAAGACCTGTTCAGGGTTGACCAACTGCAGAACATGTATTACTTTTCCGGGAATATGAAGTCTTCCATCGAATCCAGCTTTATGGAATCCGTAACTGATTTCCAGCAGTCAAACTACTATATTTACCGCTACTGGTGCTGGATTAACAGCATAAACCACTTTTTCCAGAACAGGTTTCAGGCTGAAGAATACCTCGGGGTTCAGTCCAGGATTGAACAAAAGACCATGGAACTGATTAACCTCATCAATATCCAGAGCAACGCTTATGTGGAGACTCTCCAGTCCAACTTTACCAAGATTGAGGAACTGTACCATCAGGTGGAGGAGCTTTCGCTCCGAGACTCCCTGACGGGGCTTTATAACCGCAGATTTCTTTACAACAACATCAACGAATTGCTGCAATTGGCTGTCCGCCAGCAATCTCCCCTCAGTTTTGTCCTGATTGATATTGACGATTTCAAGCCTGTGAATGACACCTACGGACATCTGGCGGGTGACTTTATCCTCAAGGATATGTCCAATCACTTGAAGGGATTCTTCCGTAAAAGTGACTTTGTCATCCGCTATGGCGGTGAGGAGTTTCTGATAGTCATGTTTAATTCCGATCAGCTTCAGGCCGAACAGACCCTGGAAAACCTGAGAACCAGCATCAATAGCAGAGTGCTGAGATATATGAATACTTACCTTCACATAACTGTCAGCGTAGGAATAGCTTCCTGCAAATTCAGCAGTTCCTTCAATTCCGTTAATCTGGAAAAGCTCATCGCTGAGGCGGACGCCGCTATGTACGAGTCCAAGACGCACGGCAAGAATAAAATAACTTCCCGGGTAATTTCTTCCTGATGGGTTTACCGGCTCATTCAGACTTGACAATTTTGGTTCGGGCTGATTCGTAGAAAAAAAGGAGATAACCATGGCAAAGGTTACTGTAAATAACGTTAATAAAGTATATGACAACGGCTTTCAAGCGGTCATGGATGCCTGTTTTGTGGCTGAAGATAAAGAATTTGTAGTTCTGGTGGGACCTTCCGGTTGTGGCAAGACCACCATTCTCAGGATGATTGCAGGCCTGGAAACCATCACAGGCGGAGAGATAAAAATCGGAGATACCGTCGTCAATAACGTCCTGCCCAAGGACCGTGACATTGCCATGGTGTTCCAGAATTACGCGCTGTATCCCCACATGACCGTTTATGAGAACATGGCTTTTGCCCTCAAGCTCCGCAAGGAATCCAAGGCTGAAATAGATAAAAAAGTCCAGCATGCAGCCAACCTTCTGGGAATCCAATCCATGCTGAAAAGCCGTCCGGGTCAGCTTTCCGGCGGACAGAGACAGAGGGTGGCGCTGGGCAGGGCAATTGTCCGCAATCCCAAGGTATTCCTGTTTGACGAACCACTTTCCAACCTTGATGCCAAGCTGCGCGTCCAGATGCGCTCCGAGATTGTCAAGCTCCACCAAAAGCTGGAAAATACCATGATATATGTTACCCATGACCAGGTGGAAGCTATGACCATGGCGGGCAAGATTGTCGTCATGAAGGACGGCGTAATCCAGCAGATAGATGTCCCCCTCACTGTTTACAACCACCCGGCAAACTTGTTTGTTGCAGGTTTCATCGGCAGTCCTGCCATCAATATAGTGGAAGGAAAGCTCGTTTCTGCGGGCAATGCCATGGAATTTTCCTGCCCTGATTTCACCTTGCCGCTTACTCCCGATCAGAGAGAAGTGCTCGCCGCCTACAAGGACAAGGACATTATCATGGGTATCCGTCCCGAGGATATCTATGACAAAAGATTTGACTCCATGGCAATGGAACCCCGCCAGGTGGAAGTCATCTGCGAGATTGTGGAGCCGTTGGGCAATGAATACATAGTTTATCTCAAAACAAATGCCCTGGATTTTACAGCCAGATTCGACCCCAAAGACCTGCCGCCCAAAGGACAGCTTTTCCCTGTTACCCTGGATATGGCGAAAGTGCATTTCTTCGACAAACAGACGGAAGTCTGCTTAGTATAGAATAAAAGAGGCATTATGGTCTTATCAGCAAAGCGCTGTCTGCTGGCAGCTCTTCTAAGCGTAGCTATGTCCGGGTTAATCTGCCTGGAACCCCTGCCTTTCTGCAATCCCTTCCTTATCGGCGTGAGCGGGCTTACCACCCTTACTGACGATGCGTCTGCTTCTGCTATCAATCCTGCTGCCGGTGAAAGCGGCATCTCCTCTTCCACCAGCTTTCTGCACGGAATGAGAGCCCTTAACCAATATGAGCTTTCCTCACTCCTGAATTACAAAAACAGCAGTTTTATTGCTGCCTGGCAGGCTCTGGACAATGATGATTACACCCGGCAGGATTTCCGCCTAGGTGCGCGTTATGAGATAAAGCCTGTCCGCTTCGGCATGGGATTGAAGCTGTTTTATGACGACATCCCCGGCTATGGCAGTGAAAGGGATTACCGCCTCTATGAAGGCGTGCGCGCCAGGTTCAAGAAAACTGTGGCGGATCTTGCTTTTGAGCACAAAATCCCGCCTTTCGGCAACGGCAGCAAGGACACAGGAAGCCTCAGTTTCAGCATCGGGCAAAAGCTGGACGCAGATTCGGAGGTATCATTCGGGCTTGATGCCTCGCAAAACCTGCCTGTAAACTACAAGCTGGGTTGCCGTTTCCTGGTTTTCCGCGATTTCTCCGCCCTTGCCTCCTGGTCCAGCCAGCCGGGCAGGTTCGCTTTCGGAACAATATTCAGTCTCAGGAGCTTTAACCTTGCCTATGCCCTGCAGACCCATCCTGAACTGGATTGGACGCATTCCATTGGTATTGCCGCATCACTTCCATAATGACCATGCCTTCATTATGGACCAAACAAATACCATACATTTTCCTCCTGTTTTTTCTTTGCATACCTTTGTGCATTCATGGCTCTGACTCCCTGTTTGCTGATGTTCATACACCTGAACTCATTGAACTGGACTACGAAAATCTGGAACTGGAGACCTGGCTGCCGGATGAAACCGGACTACAGACCGGCAAAAAACCTCCCAATCTGCAAACCGAATCCCGCCACAACTGGAAACCCGGCGATGAGAGGCTCACTAACCGCCTGATTATCTCTCCCTCCAGCCATAAAACATTCTCAAACCCATATCTCTATGCCACATTTTATCAAAAGCTTACTAATGGCGGCAAACCTGTCAATCTGGCAAGGGCAACCCTGATGCTTAACACCCGCAACCGGCTTAAAAACCTCACCCTGGGAAGCTTTCGCCTCCAGGCAGGCGAAGGTCTGGTCCTCGGCTCCTTCTCTACAGCTCACAAAAGCCAGAGCAGGTACATTCATCCTGCTTACAGCCTGTCCCATCCTGCCCTGACCGGTGTTGCCGCAGAGATAAACCTGGCGGGGATGGACCTCGTTGCCTGGCTTTCCCAAACCCAAAGGATAGCCGCCCTAAACCAGGGGAAAATCACCCGTTTGTATGAATCAAGCCTCACTCAAACTGCTGACAAGGGCATGGCAAAGGAGAGCAGCGGCGGAGTGATTGCCGGATACAGGCGCAAGTTATTCAGGTTTGGGGGATATATATACCATCAGGACTATGACAAAGCCTTTGCCGATAGCACGCTATCCATTTTGGACAATGTTGGCGGATTCTTTGCCGGCTATGATAACAAACCGGTAACTCTTGGCTTTGAAACCGGTTTCACAGGTGGAGGAACTGCCCAATCGCTCAGTGCCGGATATAGAAACAATGTTGTAACGCATTTGATGCGTTACATATACAGGCCGGAAGCCTATCCGCTTCCCTACGCCAGGACGGCGCAGGTGTTCGGACAGAAAACCGCCAGAGAGGAGCTTAGCTGGGATATCCGCTATAGATTTTTGTCTAACTGGCTGTTTATCAGCAGGATTGCAGCGGTAAAGGATATGTCTGACCAGGCTGATTCAAATTGGAAGGAACGGCTGATTTTTGCCGTCAACCACTCCGGAGAAGACTGGCAGAGCGGTTTGACCTACTATCGTTTCCGCAGGGATGCCGTTCCTTTCCAGGATACGCTCAGTTCGGGGATTCTTCCCACCCAGCACCGGCTGAAAGCCCACTGGGCAAAGGACTTATCGCCAAGGTTCATATACAAAAGTTCCTGCCAATACCAGCATTACCTGGACCGGAAAGTAACGAAAAACGGATTTTCCCTGCTCCAATCAGTTGCATATATGTCATCAAAATCAGACATTGGCTTGTCATTCTTAACCTGGACAAACCAGAAATCCCTCTATCAGCCGACAGAACTGCCCACCGACGATGAACTGCTGGCTTCTGCAGATACGGATTCAGCTTTCAGGTTGCATATCCGGCAGAAATTCGGGGATGGATTAGCAGTCTATTTTTACGCCTACCGCCCATTGTATAAAGCCGGCAGACAGTATTTCGGGCTAAACCTGAAGGCGCAGATTTGATTTCTTCTTCCTTAACCGATGCGAGGGGGTATCGGGGAGATAGCCCTCGTATCCCTCCCGTATTGTTCCCGTATTCAGCAGGAGGGAAGCAGGAAAAGGGAGAGAATCTGCTCTGCGAAGGGAAGGGTGGAAAGACGGTGGGTGCAGGTGTTTTGGTAGAAGGGCAGGCGTTCGTTATAGACTTTGAGGATTTCCCCGTCACTGAGGCCGTGCAGCAAAGGTCTCTGGCTCAGGCGGATGCGTTCCAGCAGCAGAGGAAAAGGCGGGTCAAGCCAGATAACTGCGTTGCCGGGCTGCATCAGGAAATTGCGGTTTTCGGCGATTAAAACGCTGCCGCCTCCGGTGGCGATCACAGCTTCCGGTTTGCGGGCGTCCAGATGGCTGCTCAGCAACTGTTTTTGCAGGAATTGACGGCTATCCAGCAGGATTTCGCTTTCCAAACGGCGAAACTCCGCAATTCCGGACTGCTCAATCAAAGTCCAGATGCTGATGCCGCTGCGCTTCTCCAGTTCGGCATCCAAATCCAGAAAAGGTACGCCGAGTTTATCGGCAGCGGCTTTACCGTCTGTGGTCTTGCCGCTGCACATGAAACCTGTGAGGAAAATCAGCATCCGATATGCTATTTCAGCCTGGTTTGGATGTCCTGCTCGACTTCGGCTGCCAGGGCTTCAATCTTTGACACCAGGGTGGCGGATTTGGCGAGGATGTCGTCAATGAATGCCTGGGTGGTGATACCCTTGAGATTTATCAAAATGTTGTAGTAAGCGGCTTTGGCACCGGCAAGGGCTGTAAGCGCTCCCACTCCGGCATCGGAAAGGGCGTTCAGGTTGCCCACTTTTGCCACATCGCGGGAAAGCTCCACAGCTGCCAGGGAAAGTTCCAATGTTTCAAAGGGAACCAGAATGGCTTTCTGGGTGGTCTCTTCCATCCTGGCATTGCGCAGGGCTATTTCCTCTTCCGTCTTTTTGGGCAGACGCATGGCGTCCATCATCAGGTTAAAGGCGTCGGTGTCCCTGTCAATGCACTGCAGGGCTTTGTCCTTGACACTCTGTCCCTTCTCGGCAAGTGCCAGCACGGCGTCCTTTACCTGCTCGTAACCTTTCTTGTCCACGGTCAGGTTGGAGACCATGGCTGTCAGCGCTCCGCTCATGGCGGTGCAAAGGGCTGCCACGCTTCCGCCTCCGGGTGCCGGGGCATCAGTGGACAGCAAATCGCAGAAATCGGAAAGGGTAAGATTGACCAGGGCATCCTGGCGGGCGATGGCATATTCAATCACTTTTTTATCCAGGTCAAAGGGTCCGAGGTCGGTCAGCCCCATGCTCTGCACGGCTGTCTCCAGAATCATGCGTTCGGGGATTCCGGCGCTTTCGCCCATGCGCTTGAGATAAAAGATGCCTGCATCCAGCAGGGCGGCTTTGGGGATGAGTCCCACCAGTTCGCTGCCTGTGATGCCGATGCCCATTTCCGCCGCCAGTTCGCGCACTTTCTCCAGGACAAGATGGGGCGGGGTGACTTTGTAATTGGTAAGGTTGATGCTTATCTGGGCACGGTTGTAGCTGTCAATGTACCAGCCGACTGCCTTGCAGAACTGGAAAAGACCGGGGATGATGACCTTGTTGCCGTCCGAATCCTTGAGCTGTTTGCCGTCGGGACCCTTTTTGGGGCGTCCGCTCTCGCGAATCATCAGGGCAAGCTCATGGGCTTTCTTTTTATCACGGGTATTGAGGTTAATGTTGTAGGCAATGAGGAATTCACGTGCGCTGATGGCTGTGGCTCCGCTTTTGGGGTTGAATTCATGCGGTCCGAAATCCGGCTTCCAGTATGGGTCTTTCGCCTTTTCTGGCAGGGCTTCGTATTCACCCTGGCGCACTGTGGCGAGATTCTTCCATTCGGGTTTGGTTGCTGCGTTTTCATACAGGTAAACCGGGATGTTCAGCTCTTTGCCGACCCTTTCTCCCAGAACCTTTGCCCACTGCGCGCACTCTTCCATAGTCATGTCTGAAATGGGAATGAAGGGACAGACATCAGTGGCGCCCATGCGGGGATGCTCGCCGTGATGCTTGCTCATGTCTATCAGTTCAGCGGCTTTCTTTATCGCCTGGAAGGCGGCTTCCACCACGGCTTCAGGTTCGCCTGCCATGGTAAAGACGGTGCGGTTGGTGTCAGCGCCCGGGTCCACGTCCAGTAAAGTGACGTTTTTCACGCCTTTGATGACATTGGCAATAGCATCCAACACGGCATGGTCTCTGCCTTCGCTGAAATTGGGTACGCATTCCATTAACTTCATGGGATTACCTCTTTATATGATTTTTCATTACTTGTTGTTGCCGTTATTGGTCTGGTGGATTTTGACCTTGAGGATTTTCTTATCTGTGGTCTGCAGCACCTGCAAGCTGTATTTATCCAACTGTAAAATCTGTCCCTGGTGCGGGATGCGCTCCAAAGTATCCAGAATCAGGCCTGCCACCGTTTCATAATCGCCTTCCGGAAGCTCCATCTCATATTCGTCATTGAGGATATCAATCTCCACGTCAGCAGCTACAATCCAGGTATTGGGACCCACCTGTTCCACGTCTTCCTCTGTATCTTCCTCAGTGTCAAATTCATCGGCTATTTCGCCCACAATCTCTTCCAGGATATCTTCCATGGTAACGATGCCGGCAGTCCCTCCAAAAGAATCCACTACGATTGCCATGCTCTTGTGGTGCTTTTGCATATCCTTCAGCAGGATATCCACGTCTGTGTTTTCTGGGACAAAAAACGGCTCGTGCATCAGTTCCCCGGCAGTCAGCTTTTCGCTGCCCTGCCTGCGGATAATGTCGTAGATTATCAGGACGCCAATGATGTTATCCAGATTCTGGGAATAAACCGGGTAGCGGGTAAAACCCTCGTTGCGGGCAATGTCCAGCACTTCCGGAATCGTTGTGCAGTCTTCGATTGCCACCACGTCAGTGCGCGGTACCATGATATTGCGGGCTTTTTGCTCGTTAAATTCCAGGGCATCTTCAATCATTTCATAATGAGGCTCATCCGCCTCATCAATATCGCTCTGGGTCAGAAGAAAAGCCAGGTCATCCCGCGTGAGGAACATCATGCCGTATTTGCTGTCTATTTTCAGCATACGCTGCAGGATACGGTTAATCCAGCTAACCGCTGAGACAAAAGGTTTCAGGATAGTGTAAAAGAACTTGAGCAGAGGGAAAAGCTTCGGTACAATCGTATCGGCATGGTCACGGAAGATTGCTTTGGGTATGATTTCGCCAAAAATAAAGACTGTGGCGCCCACTGCCAGAGCCGTCCAACGGGGGTCAAAGCTGCTGATGGAACTTCTGCTCATCAGGTCTTGCACAAAATAGGTGGAAAGCGAAGCGAGGATTACGTTGACGATGTTATTGCCAATCAGGGTGGTTCCGAGGAACTTGTCCGGCTGCTGGATAAACTTTAACAGATGCTCGTGCTTTTTATTGGTTTTGGCTGCATTTTCCAGACGCAGACGGTTGATGGAGATCAGACCTGTCTCCAATCCAGAAAATAAAAACGACAGAGCCAGAAAGAACAGGAATAACAGTAACGAGGGAACTATTTCCATATAATCTAAGAATTTACCTTCTCATTTCGCCATGCTGTTTTGAGAGCATCAATGAACTCATCAATCTCACCTGCCAAAAATCCGTCCAGATTGTAGGTTGTCAAGTTTATTCGATGGTCAGTGACTCTGGACTGGGGGAAGTTGTAAGTGCGGATTTTTGCAGAACGGTCGCCGGTGCTGACCTGGGCTTTACGGTTCTGGGCGATTTCCTGTTCCTGCTTGCTGATTTCCATGTCCAGCAGGCGTGAACGCAGCACCTTCATAGCCTTGGCTTTGTTTTTAATCTGGGATTTCTCATCCTGGCAGGTTACGACCAACCCGGTAGGAATATGGGTGATGCGCACTGCGGAATCTGTGGTATTGACGCTTTGCCCGCCGTGTCCCGAACTGCGGTAAACGTCCACACGCAGGTCATTGTCGCTGATATCGATGTCTATGTCTTCTGCTTCCGGAAGCACAGCAACCGATACGGCTGAAGTGTGGATGCGTCCTCCGGCTTCGGTGACGGGAATTCTCTGCACGCGGTGAACGCCGCTTTCAAAGCGCATTGTGCCAAAGACGTTCTCGCCGGAAAGCTGGAAGATGACTTCCTTGAATCCGCCGAGTCCTGTATCGCTGCTGCTCAGCAGGGAGAGCTTCCATTTTTTCCTGTCTGCATAGTAGGTATACATGCGGTACAGGTCTGCCACAAAGAGGGCGGCTTCTTCACCGCCTGTGCCGGCGCGGATTTCCACGATGGCATTTTTCTCATCGTTGGGGTCGGAGGGGATAAGCAATTCCCTGAGCTGAAGCTCCGCCTTTTCCATCTCGTCTCCAAGATGGACTATCTCCTCGCGGGTAAGGGCTATCATGTCTTCATCGGTCTCGGCTTCCAGCATGGCTTTTGCATCATCCATGTGCTCTTCCATTTTGGTATACCGGTGCCAGCAGTCGATAACATCGCTCAGTTCCCGGTAACGCCTTGCCATCACGCGATATGCCTTGGCATCCGCCATATTGGCAGGGTCGGAGATGAGTTCCCGAAGCTGCAGGAACTCATCGTGTAGGGACTGAAGCTTCTCGGTTGGCAGCATTACTTCTCTATCCAGTTGATGTTATATTCGCTTACGTCCATATCGAGTGAGGCTTTCATGGCTATCAGGGCAGTTTCCACCATCTGGTCGTCCGGCGGCTGAGTGGTAATTCTCTGCAATGCCATACCCGGCACGGTCATAACTTTGACCAGCGGGTGTTTGAGATTGCGTCCTGAAAAGCGGAGCACTTCATAGGAAATACCGGAAATCAGGGGGAGCATCAGGATGTGGTAACCCAGGCGGAGAAAGACCGGAACCGGTTTCTTCAGGATTAGGAGCGAGACCAGGGTATCCACGATGGAAAAGACCAGGATGGCTGTCAGCAGTACAAAGAACATAAAACTGGTACCGCATCTGGGGTGCAGGGTAGTCCATTTCTGGATTTCCGGCACCTGCAGGGGTGTATCGTGCTCATAGGCATTCACATTTTTGTGCTCAGCGCCGTGGTAGCGGAATATCCGGTTAATATCTTTCAGTTTGCTGATTATCCAGATATAGAGCACGAAAAAGACGATGCGGATAACACCGGCGAACAGATTGAAGTAAAAGTCTGTCTTGCTGAGGTTCATCCAGTCGCTGATTTTATAGGGCAGCAGGCCGAACAGCATGAAGGCGATGGCAAAAGCCACGGCAAAGGTGAGGTATTCTTCCATCTTTTCACGCCTGGCTGATTTGGGTTTGCTCTTTTCTTCTTCTGCCAGGTCAAGTTCATACCTGGAAGCAGAGAAAGTCAGGGTTTCCAGCCCGATTTTGAGCATTTCTATCAATGAGACGAAACCCCTGATAATGGGCATCCCGTAAAACTTCACCTTGGCTGTGACGGTTTCAAAGGGTTTTTTCCAGACTTCCACCGAGCCGTCTTTGCGGCGGATGGCAGTGGCAAGGTGTTTGGGACCGCGCATCATCACGCCTTCGATGACAGCCTGTCCACCCACGTATATCTGTTTCTTTTCTTCCATAATCTGTTTTATGTCCTTTTTTGGCTAATTTTTAGCTGAAACAAACGCGTTTTCCATATATGCAAAAACGCCATTTCTCCAGGGAAACGGAAAAATGGCGTCAGATTGAAAGCGCTCTATTTCTTTTCGTTGAGATTGTATTTTTTGTTAAACTTCTCCACGCGTCCGGCGGTATCCAACAACTTCTGTTTGCCTGTGTAGAAAGGGTGGCACAGATTGCAGATATCCACTTTCATCTCACCTTTGGTTGACTTTGTTTCAAAGGTATTGCCGCAAGCGCAAGTGACCACGATTTTTTCGTACTTAGGATGAATTCCCTGTTTCATTTATCTATCTCCTCTGAGGTATTTACTATCTTACAATGTACCAATGTTTTTACCCCGGATTATTTGTCAACCCATAATTCTTGCTTGACAGCATTTACGCTTCTGCAATAATTATCAAATATGAAAAGCTGGGTTAGCACCACCTTAAATGCACCATGCAATGAAAACTTACCTGTGGCGATACAGAGGAGGTAGAGATGACTGTAAAACGTAATCCCGCTATTGTTTGCCTGATTGCATCTTTGTTTTTTTTAATCTTTACGACTGCCTGCAGCGATACAACCAATGAAAAGACCCTGACGCCTGACCGGGATTTGGCTGAGACCCTGGCCAGCGCCCTGGCAGTCAACACCGGCGGTTTGCTGGACCAGATGGCTGACCTGAATGAATTTCTGTCCCCTACTGCCAACAAGATGCCGGACGGCGGCGACTCCCGCTACATTACAATGAACAAGACCTACAATGAAGCCACCCAGGAGTGGACCATCACCTATGAAAAGGTCAGAGGTGTGCAGGGTGAAGCCGGATATGCCCACATCTACCGCAACTATATCCTGAAGTATATGAATACCGACGGCAATCCCCAAAAGTTCTATGTCACCGGCGCTGACACAGCCAGAACAGTCAGGTTCAAGGTTATGAGGGGATATGGAGACCACGCTACCCGCAGAATACACAACCGCCTGGATTCCCTCCACTGCGACTGGACTATAACCAATGCCCACCTCCAGTATGTGCAGCTCAGCGGTTTTGCTTACAGGGCAGGGGAAGACACCATCAGCGGGTGGAACAAGCTGCGCAGAAGCAATCACTATATGACGCTCAATTTCAGCGATTTCCAGGTGCGCCGTGCCCAGCATATGAACGCCTATCAGTATCACAACGGCAGCGTTACCGGCACCTGCAATGCGGAAGTCACCTTCATCAACGGCTCCCCTTACAGCGAAACCACCATCACCCGCCCGGTAAACATCATCATCGGCAGCGGAAGAGGTGACATTACCCTGGGGGACAAGCATTTTACCGCCGACCTGGCTGCCGGAGAGCTTATCGACTGATTTCTTCTGCATTTCTGACAAATCAGGTTATCTTTACAATATAAAAGTACTTAGGAAGGACGTTATTACATTGGACAAAAAAACCATTACAGTCAACGGAAACACGGTGGAGTGGGAGGAAGGCCTTACCATCACGGCTCTGCTGAAGAAAATGAACTACACATTCCGCATGCTGGTCATCAAGCTGAATGGCACCCTGGTCAAAAAAGACCAATACGAAACCACCACTATTCCCGCTGGCGCTGATGTGGCAGTGATACATCTCATCAGTGGCGGTTGATACAGAAACAGCATTAATAGCAAGGAGTTATCTATGTTACAGGTAAACGAGTACTTCAAAGGCACAGTCAAATCCATCGGTTTCAAAAACGAGGAAGGCACTGCCACAATCGGAGTTATGGAACCCGGTGCATACGAATTCGGCACCACCACGATTGAGTATATGACAATCATCAGCGGAACGCTTTCAGTCAAACTGCCCGGCTCTGACGAATATCGGATGTACCGCAAAGGCGAGACCTTTACCGTTCCCAAAGACAGGAGATTCAAGCTGGAAGTGGCGGAACAGACCGCCTACACCTGCTTCTACATATAACCTTAGCCTGATTCCGGCAAATCTGCTTAAAAATAACGGGAAGCTGCAGGATTTTCTGCGGTTGTTCCCGTTTTTCTTTACCCCTTGCTTTGCAGTCAGTTAACCCTTGCTCCTTATTCCCCGCTTAATGAGTTGTCCCGAAGATGCCCCGAAGCCTCCCGAAGAAAACCCGGTCATCTCCGCGACATCTTCGGGACATCTCATAGAGCAAGGGGCAGGCAGGGAGGGTGGAAGGTCTCAGTTTAGCATAATATTGATTTTATGGCATATACGGCATAGTTAGAGAAAAACTGGCAGTCTACATCATAGATTGCTAACTTTTTTCTTGCCTTTTTTCCGGACTTGGTTATTTTGTCTTCAGATACACTAACCCAAGGAGGAAAAAATGAAACTCGTACCTTACAACAAAAACTATGAGTTCAAGCCGATGACGAGTATGATGAATCTGTTTGACGATTTCTTTAACCGTTACTACGAAGAGGAACCGGACAACAATTTCAAAGCCATGGCAATGGACATCGTGGAGCACGACAAGGAAATCGAGCTGTTGGCTAACCTGCCCGGATTCAAGAAGGAAGACGTGAGGATTTCAGTCCAGGAAAACCAGCTGGTGATAGAAGCCAAATGCGAGAACAAGAAAGAAGAAAAGAAAGGCACCATGTACCGTTGCGAACGTTACAGCGGTAACTACAAGCGCACCCTTTACCTGCCGGAAAACGTTGATGTCTCCAAAATCGAGGCAAAGATGGAAGACGGCGTGCTGAAACTGACCGTTCCCAAGAAAGAAGCATCCCCCCAGAAAGAGATTGTCATCAACTAAATAGAAAGCATCTCATCAGGCTAAACTCAAAAGAGCCGGCAAGTCCGGCTCTTTTTATTTTTAGGTTCTTGACAACTACCCGCTATTTGAAATTGTTAGTAAATAACGAGGAGGAAACTTATGGAAATCATGGAAATGCTGAACAACATCATGGCAAAACTCAAGCAATATGGCGGAGTGGAGCTGTCTTTCGGCAACCCCCAGACCCTTGGTGACCTTACCATCATCCCTGTGGCGAGAGTTGCATACGGATTCGGCGGCGGCAGCGGTCCTGCCGGCAAAAAAAAGAAAAAAGCGAAAGTTCATACCATAGACGAGACCTCCGAGGAAATGATTGAACACGGTCCTGCCGAAACCCCCAAGAAAGAGGACATCGGCATGGGCGGCGGCGGTGGAATGCAGACCTCCCCAGTCGGAATCTTCGTCATCAAAAAAGACAAGGTGAGCTTTTTCCCCACCCTTTCATTCAAGGAACTGGCTGTTACCACAGCTATCCTTATCATGATGCTGTGGCGTCTGCTGAGGCATAAGTAAACTTTCGGAGCATGAATGATTTTTACAGATAAGAAACTGGATAAAATTCCGTTCAAATACCTCAGTCCTGGTCTGGACATTACCAGCTGGGAAGATGTCAAAGCCGAGCTGGAAAAGCTGACTGCCATGATACCGGTCAATCCGGAAACGCTGCTTACGATAATGGAGCACGCCTCCGAGCTCTCCAAAGCGCTGGTGGACGAACTGTCCTGGCGTTACATCAGGATGACGCTGAACGCTGATAAAGAAGAATTGGCGAATGCCTATAACGAATTCAATGCCAATGTCTTTGCCCCCTGCGAGCCATACCGCTTCCGGCTGCAGCAGATTTTTTACAACTCCCCCGCCCGGAAAGACCTGCCCAAAGACAAGTACGAACATCTGGAAAAGATAATTGCCAACGAGATTGAGCTCTTCCGCGAGGAGAATATCCCCCTCAAAGTGCAGGAGCAGGAGCTGGCAACCCTTTACGGCGCTGCCGTCAGCAAGATGAGCGCATTGTTCGAAGGCGAGGAACGCACCCCTGCCCAGTTATCGGTATTCCTCAAAGACCCTGACAGGACCAAGCGGGAACAGGCCTGGCTTCTGCTCACTAATTGCTACAAGGATAAGCAGGCGGAACTGGATAAGCTGTTTGACGACCTCAAGGCACTGCGGATGCAGATTGCCGCCAATACCGGCTTTGATAATTACCGCGACTATATGCATCAGTCAATGGGACGCTTTTCCTACTCGCCGGAAGATATCTACAAGTTTCATGACGCCGTGGAAAAAGTGGTGGTCCCCTTTTGCGGAGAACTGAACAATGAGCGCAAAGAGGTGCTTGGCATTGATATCCTTAGGCCCTGGGACACCTCAGTGGACCTGGACGGCAAGAAGCTCAAGCCCTTTGAAAGCATCGACGAATTCGTCTCCAAGGCCATCCGGATTGAGCATAAAGTTAAGCCGGACTATGGTATCCAACTGGAGATGATGAAGAACAGCGGTATGCTGGACCTGGAAAACCGCAAGGGCAAAGCTCCCGGCGGTTACAACAGCAGCATCTACGGGCTGGGTTCCTCCTTTATCTTTATGAACGCCGTCAAGCTTCACTCCGATGTCACAACCCTCCTGCACGAAGCAGGGCACGCCATGCACGGAGCTGCGTCCAAGGATATCGCCATCGACTATTACTGCAATCCCCCCAGCGAAGTGGCGGAGCTTGCATCCATGGCGATGGAACTGCTCACAATGGACTATTGGGACGAGTATTACAAAGACGAGGCAGACCTCAAGAAAGCCAAGAGGGACCAACTGGAAGGAACCCTCACCTTCCTGCCGTGGTGCATGACCGTGGACGCCTTCCAGCATTGGGTTTACCTGAATCCTGAGCACACATCGGATGAAAGGCGCAACGCCTTTGTGGACATCCAGAAGAGATTTTCCGCCGGCGTGGACTGGACGGGTCTGGAAGAGCTCCGCAAGGTGCGCTGGATGCAGCAGCTTCACATCTTTGAAGTTCCCTTTTATTACATCGAATACGGCATGGCCCAGCTCGGCGCGCTTGCCATTTACAAGAATTACCGCGAAGACAAGGACAAAGCTCTTCAGCAGTACCAGGACTTCCTCAATCTCGGCTACAGCAAACCCGTGCGCGAGATTTACCGGACTGCCGGCATCAGCTTTGACTTCTCGGAAAGCTATCTGAGCGAACTGGTTGATTTCGTGAAAGCGGAACTGGCGCTGCTGAAATAGTGGATTGTGTTTCAGGCAGGATTGTCCCCCGTCAGGCGAGGGACGACAACGATAAGGATAACGGGATGAGCAAATGCTGAGCATAGTCAGCAAAAGCCATGACGCCTACTTCAACCTCGCCACCGAGGAGTACATTCTAAAGCACAAGCAGGCAAACTGCTTCTACCTCTATGTCAACGCCCCGTCCATCATCGTCGGCAAGCACCAGAACACCCTGTCCGAAATCAATTATGATTTCGTGAAGGAAAACGACATCAAAGTGGTGCGGCGCATGACGGGAGGCGGAACCGTCTTTCACGACCTCGGCAACCTCAATTTCTGCTTCATCATGAACACAGGCGATGAGCGGACGGACAATTTCGAGACCTACACCCGCCCCGTTTTGCAGGTCTTGCGTGAACTGGGTCTGGATGCCCGTCTGGAAGGGCGCAATGACCTCATCCTGGACGGCAAGAAATTCAGCGGTAATGCCAAGCTCATCTGGCAGGAAAAGGTGCTCCAGCACGGCACCATCCTCTTCAAGAGCCGTATGACAGACCTTTCCCAGGCACTCAAAGCCAATCCCCTCAAGTTTGACGACAAAGCGGTAAAGTCCGTTGCCTCCAGGGTCACCAACATCAGCGAGCACCTGCCCAAGCCCATGGAAATGGAGGAATTTATCACCCGTATCAGAAACCATGTGCACTCGCTCTATCCCCAGGCGCAGGACTATGAATTCACCGGCGACGAGACGGCCTTTATCCACAATCTGGTACGCAAGAAATACGGCACCTGGGACTGGAATTTCGGCACTTCCCCCGCCTACAATTTCTGCAAGGCAATCCGCACTGCCGCCGGTACTGTGGAGTTTTTCCTGCAGGTGGAAAAGGGCGTCATCAAATGCATAAAGATATACGGGGACTTCTTTCCCACTTATGACCCGGCGGAACTGGAAACGGAACTCACCGGACTTCAGCACAAGGAGGATGTGATTCTGGCGCGCCTCTTTTCCCTTGACCTCACCCGCTGGTTTAACGGCGTTTCCGCCCCCGAATTGCTGGAAGGTCTGTTCTAACAGCATCCTCTCTCAGGCGGAATCCGATAAACCATCTGATAATCCATCTTTAAGGCAGGACTGGCACAACGCCCTTCCTGCCTTTTTTCATATACCTTCCCTGCTTGCAACCTGGGGTCCACGTGGGGTCCTCGTGGGCTTTCCCCACGATACCCCCACGAGGCAAGCAGGCAGGAAGAGATCCTGATAAAATGCTTGACACAAAATCGGATATTATTAAAAGATAAAGTCAATGGGTGCATCTATGGCAAAAAATATGGGGGTGGTTATGGTAAACTGCCGGAAGAGCCAATTTATTAAAGCAATTGCAACTGTTTTTCTACTGTTGGGATTTTCGTGCGTTTATGCCCAGTTTGCCGGGGGAAGCGGGACAGTGGTAGACCCCTATCAGATTGGCACTGCAGAGCATTTGAATAATGTCAGGAATTATCTCGACAGCCACTTTATCCAGATTGCGGATATAGATTTGGATGTCGCGCCTTACAACAGTGGTTCGGGTTGGGAGCCCATCGGGCTTTTCATTGAAGAGTCAAGCACAGCCAACCAGCCGTTCACCGGCAGCTATGACGGGAGTTGTTTCAATATATACAACCTGTTTATCCATCGACCCACTACGGTCGGAGTGGGGCTGTTTGCCTATGCAAGTTTTACTAACCTGAAAAACATCACTCTGGAACGCTGCAATGTGAGGGGTGGCTTTAGGACCGCTGCCTTGATAGCTTATGCCTATAGCGTTGAATTTACTAACTGCCAGGTGACAGGTTACGTTTATGGCGGGAGCAGTTCGGGCGGAATGATTGGCAGGTGTAAAAATGCCAACGTAACTGATTGCAATGCCAGATGCTATGTTACTGCCGGGATGGACATCGGAGGTCTGATAGGTTATGCGGAATTCTCCAATATCACAAACTGCTACAGCCGGAGGAGTGTCTCAGGTTCTGCCTGGGTGGGCGGTCTGGTGGGTTATGCACCGGATTCTGTAATAAACGATTGCTTCTCCTCCGCCGATGTGACGGCAGTCGCCAAATCCTGCGGAGGCCTGGTGGCAAGCGGCTGGGGGCTTGTCATCAACCGAAGCTATGCTCTGGGCAATGTCAACGGACATGACGATTGCGGGGGACTGGCAGGCCATCTGGATGACGTTACCATCAACAATTGCTTCGCCCGGGGCAACGTATCCGCCTCCGACCATCATGCCGGCGGATTGGTGGGTTATGATTGCGTATCTACGGATATTTACAATTCCTACTCAACCGGCTTTGTTTCAACACCCTGGGGTGCAGGAGGACTGGTGGGCGGTTCCTCTGGAAGCACGACGACCGTTAACTGCTATTGGGATATGATTACTTCCGGACAAAACGTCTCCGCGGGAGGAATTGGCAGAACCACTGCCGAAATGGTGTATCCCTACAGCCCCGAAACCTACGTTAATTGGGATTTCCAGGATATCTGGGTACACGACATAGATAGCATGTTAAACGACGGCTACCCCATCTTTGGTTTTATGATACCTGTCGCTAATGAGGATGACGTAATCCCCGTTTTGCCTTCCGTTACCATGTCCAACTACCCCAATCCCTTCAGAGACAACACCTCCATCAGCTTCGATATTCCCAAAAGCAGTAAGGTCAATCTCTCCATCTACAACTCCAAGGGGCAACTGGTCAGGACTTTGAACGACAGTTATTATAGCAAGGGAGAGCACCTCCTCACTTGGGATGGCAGGAATGACATTGGTAAGCAAGTCTCTGCCGGAGTCTATCTCTATAAGTTGCAGGGCAAGGATACTAACATAACCAAGAAGCTGCTAAAGCTGAAATAGCATAAGGGGGGAAAATGAATAAGCTGAAAGACTTTAGGTTGCTACTGCTGTTTATAATAATAACGACAGCTTTTACAGGTCTTTATGCCCAATTTGCCGGGGGAAGCGGCACTTCAGAAGACCCTTACCAGGTTGCCACTGCAGAGCACTTGAATAATATCAGGAATTACCTCGACAGCCACTTCATACAGATTGCAGACATTGATTTGGACGTTGCACCCTTTAATCAGGATGGGGGCTGGGTACCCATCGGTTTTTACAGCACAGTAGTTGATACTCCGAATATAGTATTTACCGGTTCATATAACGGCGATGATAACATCATTCAAAACCTGATGATTAATGGGACAGTTCTCACAGGGGCTGCAGGTTTGTTCGGCTATGCCGACCATGCCATATTTCGCAATATTCAGGTCAGTAATTGTAATGTAAGTGGTGCCTACATGGCTGCAGGTCTATTGGGATATGGAACAAATGACTCGCTTTATAACTGTCATGCAAGTGGTATAGTTTCTAATGAGATAGTTTCTAGTGACGATGGAGCAACAGGAGGCCTGATAGCTAAATGCGATTTGACAAGCATAAATAACTGCAGCAGCAATTGTGTCATTAGTAGTAATCGCTTTAATACAGGTGGGCTTGCCGGATATGCTAATCATTCTACTATGTATGATTGCTATTCATCCGGCTCATTAGTGGGTGGCGGTCATACGGGCGGATTGGTTGGACAATGTCATTATTTGGACGTGATTGATTGCTTTTCAACAGCGGATATAACCGCAACACTCAGTAATACAGGAGGTTTGATGGGGTGGGGGGCACGCTCAAACATAGACCGCTGTTATGTTACCGGTAATGTTAATGGTAATACTGATGTCGGCGGTTTATGCGGTCATCTGGATTTATGCTATGTTACTAACTGCTTTGCCAGGGGTGCTGTCAGTGGTACTATTAGAGTAGGCGGCTTGGTGGGGAGACAATGTATAATAACTTATATAACTAATTCCTATGCCACAGGTATAGTCACAGGAACAGGCACAGAAAACATAGGTGGCATGGTCGGCGAAACATCCACCCCTTACCTCACTACTAACTGCTATTGGGATATGCAAACCTCGGGTCAGACTACATCAGCAAGCGGTGAAGGCAGGACAACTTTGCAGATGACTTATCCTTATAATCCTGATACATACGTGGAGTGGGATTTTGAAAACATCTGGGCAAATGATATTGACGGTACGTTAAACGACGGCTACCCCATCTTTGGCTATATGATTCCTGTCGCCAATGAGGATGACGTAATCCCGGCTGTGCCTTCCGTTACCATGTCCAACTACCCCAATCCGTTCAGATACAACACCTCCATCAATTTTAACCTTCCCAAATCAGGACAGGTTTCTCTCTCCATCTACAACTCCAAGGGGCAACTGGTCAGGACTTTGACTGAAAGTAATTGTAGCAAGGGAGAGCACCTCCTCACCTGGGACGGGAAAACTGACACGAACCAGCAATGTGCCAACGGCATCTATCTGTATAGATTGCAGGGAACAGGTTTTTCCCTGACCAGGAAGCTGTTACTGAGCAAGTAAGCTCTCACAAATGTATCCATCACTCTGTATGCAGGCAGGACAATTCTGCTTGACAGCAAGGCAGATTGCAAATCCATTACTGTAAAGCGTTGAGGAGTGATAATGGAAAACATCCGCATTGGCATAATCGGCAATATCGGGGTGGGCAAATCCACTTTTATAGAGGCGGCAAGCACTGCACCGCTCAACAAGATACTTTTATCCGTATACCCCAAACCCAATGGAAGCGAAGGGGTATTTTCCTTTCCGGAAAAGTTCAATCCCATTGTGCTGGATTCTTTTTACAAAGACCCGGTTGCCAATGCCTTCATGGCGCAGATTGAATTCTTCAACGGACGGCTGGACCGGCAAAAGCAGATTCAGACCTGCCGGGGTATTGTGCTGGAAGACAGGACCCTGGCAGAGGACTATCACATTTTCGGCAAAGCCCAGCGCATCCTGCAGAATATGTCCGAGCCGGAATTTATCGCTTACCAGCGCACCTACCGCCTGATGACGGAAGACATCAAGGAGCCGGACCTCTATGTGTATTTGAAGGCGGAAGTCCCCATCCTGATGGAAAGAATCCGGGAAAGAGGCAGGGAAAGCGAACGGGCAATTTCTGCCGAATACCTGGAACTGCTGAATAACCTCTACGAGGATTTTATAGCCAATCACGTAAAGAGCCCCGTGCTTGTCATAAATGCGGATAAAGCAGTGGAAAAGATGGAGTTTCTGCGCCGTACTGCCAATCTGATTGCCGAACAGGTGAAATCCCTGGAACTGCGTGTCTCCAGCCCCGGCATCAGCGAATGGGTCACTTTGCCCCAGACGGAGGCAACCCTCAAAGCCATCGATATGGAACGCCACCTGGAAACCTATCTGGCAGAGCACCCGAAACTGATAACCATAGCCGGCAACGTCGGATTGGGCAAATCCACCCTGACAGCAATCATGGGACGTAGCCTGAAGATAAACACCCTCTACGAAAAGCCTGAAGAGAATCCGCTCTTGGAGAAGTTCCTGGGCGATAAGAAAACCTGGTGTTATGACCTGCAACTGCATTTCCTGGAAATGCGGGCCCAGCAACGCCGGCTGGGTAAAAGCGGAACTGCCAGCTATGTGAAGGACCGCTCCCTGGCAGAGGACTTGCTGGTGTTTTGCAATCAGTTCCATGCAGACGGCTTACTGACCGACGACCAGCTGGACAATCTCGTCACGCAGTTCCAGACCGTAAACCGGCAGTTGCCTTCCGCAGACCTGATTATCCTGTTACAGGGCAGTCCGTCCATGGCATGGGAAAGGATTCAGCAACGCGGACGGGAAATGGAAATCGAGGGCGGCTGGCAGTTCACTGAAATCAATAATCTGAACCACTGGTACAAATCGTATGGGGCAAACGTGGTAAAACTCGGCTTCCATAACGGTCCCGTCCTGGAAATCGATGTCGAAAAGCTCGACCTTACCAATCGAATCCACGTGGGTTATATCTTCGAAAGAATCCTGGAAGTCCTCCAGGCGCAGGATTAGCAGGGCAAGACAGACCAGGATAACTAAAGCAGGTTTAACCGGAACGTAGAGTAAACTTGCTGCGGATGGATATCAGCATAGCGGTAAAGAGCAAGGCTGCGCCAAGCACGATGCTGCCTGTGATTTGCTCATTGAGCAGCAGCCAGCCGCCCAGCAGGGCAAAGACCCCTTCCAGGCAAAGGATGATGGTCGCTGGCGCGGGAGCCACTTTCTTTTGGGCATGCACCTGCAGGGTATAGGCAATCCCGACGGAGAACACTCCGCCATACAAAAGCGGTAGAAATGCAGCGCTGAGAGATGAGCAGAACATCCCATCCGTAAGATAGGCGGGGTTATTCAGCAGGTTCCAGGCAAGACCTGCCGTTATACTGGCCAGAGCCACAAAACTGCACTGGTAGAAAGCGACGGTGAGCGTGTCATACTGCCTGGTATAACGGTCAATCAGCTGCACATGCCACGCCCAGAATACCGCACTTATCAGGACAATCAGGTTACCCAGTGAAACCGTGACGGACTGCTGAGCGTTGATAAAATACAAGCCAATGACAGACAGGATGATGGCTATCAGGATGGTTCCGGAGATATGCTGTTTCCTGAAGATGCCCAGCAGAGGAACAAACACCACATACAATCCCGTGATGAAGCCGGCATTGCCTGCCGTGGTATAAACGATGCCGATTTGCTGCAGGGTGGCGGCAATGAAGAGGACTATTCCCAGAAGCCAGGGAAAAGGCATTTTCCTTTCCGGAAGCGCTTTTTTGCCTGCAAGCAATCCCACCACCAGCGCTCCCAAAGCAAAGCGGATGCCGTTGAACAGCAGCGGGTCCATGTGCTGCATGCCCTGTCTCTGCGCCACAAAAGCAAAGCCCCAGATGGCTGCTGTCAGCAGCAGCAGGAGTTCAGAGCCCAGTTTCTTCATTTCCGGCAACCTCTATCAGATACTTTCAGGATAAATCCTTTTGACATTTTTAACAATTGCAGATAAGTAGCAACACAGCTGTTTGTCAAGCAGCAAAAAGAAAGCAAGGCATGGACGATATGGCAGATGGACTTTCGACCGACAAAAAGACCGTGAAGGAATACAGGGTAATCATCCTTCCGAACGGACCTTACCTGGTGAAAGGGGGCATCCCCATCAACCGGGTGCGCGTGACCTTTGACGAATTGGATACACCCCTTGATTATGAAGTCGTGGAAAGCTATCCTGTCAAGGAAACTCAGAGCCTCTGCCGATGCGGTAATTCCGCCACCCGGCCTTTCTGCGACGGAACGCATACCAAAATCTACTTTTCCGGCAGGGAAAAGGCAGACCGCAAGCCCTTTTCCAAAAAAGCCCGCAAGCTGGTGGGGCGCAACCTCATCCTGCTGGACGCCCGCGACCTTTGCATGGGAATCGGTTACTGCCACAGGGCCGGCAGCACCTGGGTCAATGCCCGTTTTTCCGATAATCCGGTCAAGCGAGACCTCGCCATCCTGACCAGCCAGTACTGCCCGGCAGGACGCCTGGTGGCTTGCGACAAAGAGACCGGGGAGCCGATTGAGCAGGACTGGCAGCCGTCCATCAGCATCATCGAAGACCCGCGGGTGCACACCAATTGCCCCATCTGGCTCAAAGGCGGTATTCCTGTGGAGTCGCAGGACGGCAGCACTTATGAAATCCGTTTCAGGGTAACTCTGTGCAGTTGCGGAAAATCGCGCATAATGCCCTTCTGTGACGGGCGCCATTATTATGCTTGACAAAAAGAGCGCTTTTTTGCTTTTTGAACAAACCTGTGGGTGATTAGCTCAGCTTGGTTAGAGCGCTACGTTGACATCGTAGAGGTCACTGGTTCGAGTCCAGTATCTCCCACCATTTTTTATTAAACGCACTTTTATCCGACATATAGTGTGGGTGATTAGCTCAGTTGGTTAGAGCACTACGTTCACATCGTAGGGGTCACAGGTTCGAGTCCCGTATCACCCACCATTAAGGTTTTTGCCAATCCTCCCACCCTCATTCTGCACATCCGTTTATCACAGGAATGCTTTTTCTTCCCTGCATGATACGAGGGGGTATCGTGGGCAAAGCCCTCGCATCGTTCCCGTATTGTTCACGAAAGAAGCAGGGAACAAGGATTGGGGGGATAAGGAAAAGCTGAGGGGAATCGTTGCGGGATAAGGGGTTTGGCACTATATCAGCTATTGAGACCCAAACGCTCCTGATTGTATTTTTTCTCCTGGATTTTGGTCCACCATTCACGGTTGTCCAGATACCACTGCACAGTCTTGCGGATACCTGTAGCAAAGGTCTCGCGGGGAGTCCAGCCCAGTTCCCGGCTGATTTTTGAGGCGTCAATGGCATAGCGGAGGTCGTGCCCGGGACGGTCTGTCACAAAGGTGATGAATGTTTCATATGGATGCCCGTCAATAGAGGGTGTAAGCTGGTCCAGGATGCGGCAGATGGTGCGGACGATTTCGATATTGGTAATCTCGTTATGCCCGCCGATGTTATAGGTTTCACCGGTGGTTCCCTGTTCAATCACCAGCTTGATTGCCTCGCAATGGTCTGTCACATAGAGCCAGTCGCGGACGTTCAGACCCTGTCCGTAAACAGGCAATGGCTTGCCTGCCAGGCAGTTCAGGATGGTGAGCGGAATCAGCTTTTCGGGAAACTGATAGGGCCCGTAGTTGTTGGAGCAGTTGGTAATCAGGGTGGGTAGTCCGAAAGTGCGTTTCCAGGCGCGGACCAGATGGTCTGAACCGGCTTTGGAAGCGGAATAAGGCGAGCTGGGGTCATAGGGGGTGGATTCTTCAAACAGGCCTTCCTCACCCAAAGAGCCGTAAACCTCATCGGTGGAAACGTGGTGAAAGCGGAAGCTCTGCTTATCGGCGTCTGCCAGCTCCTTAAAATACTTGTGGGCGGTGTAGAGCAAAGTGCCGGTTCCCAGGACGTTGGTCTGGATGAATTCCAGAGGGTTGTCGATGGAGCGGTCCACATGGGATTCGGCGGCAAAATTGACGATTGTATCTGGCCTGTGCTGACGGAAGATATCCTGCAGGACCTTTTGGTCGCAGATGTCCAGTTGCTGAAAGAAATAGCGCTTTTGCCCGAACTCCTGTTCAACTGAAGTCAGGTTATCGGGATTGCCGGCATAGGTGAGCTTGTCTATGTTTACGACCGTGCCGTCGAAGGAAGGGTCCTCAAACAGCAGATGGATAAAATTGGCACCGATAAAGCCGGCGCCGCCGGTCACAACGACGTTTTTCACTGATTTACCCGGTAATGACGGAAGCCTTGCCCTATTCGAGGTTCAGCTTTCTGATCAGGTCGTCAAACTCGGTCTGGTCTTTGTATTCGATAACGATTTTGCCTTTGTAATCCTTGTCCTGGATAGTGGTCTTGAAACCGAGGACCTCGGTCAGCTGTTCCTCAATGGAAACAATATAGGGGTCCTTGGGAACGGCGGGAGCTTTTTCCGGCCTGGGTTTCTTTTCAGGCTTCTCGGGATTGTATTCCCGGACTTTTTCCTCGCTCTGGCGGACAGACAAGGCATTGGTGATGATAAAGCGCGCAAAATCAAGCTGCTTTTCCTCATCAATGGCAAGAATTGCCCTGGCATGCCCGGAAGTCAGGGTGCCTTGCAGAACCATGTCCTGGATAGGCTGGCTCAGGCGAAGCAGACGCAGGGAATTGGTGATGGTGGAGCGGTCTTTGCCCATGATTTCGGATATCTGCTCATGGTTCATCTGGAACTCGTCAATCAAGCGCTGAAAAGCACCGGCTTCTTCAATGGGGTTCAGGTTTTCACGCTGGATGTTTTCAATGATGGCAAGCTGAAGCTGTTCTTTTTGAGATACTGACCTGATGATAACCGGCACTTCGGTAAGCCCGGCCAGCTTTGCTCCTTCCAGCCTGCGTTCACCCGCAACCAGTTCATATTCGCTATCATCGGTTTTGGTGACGATGATAGGCTGGATGATGCCGTTTTCACGGATGGAATCAGCCAGTTCCCTCAGCTTTCCGTCATCAAACAGCTTGCGGGGCTGGTAGCGGTTTGGCATGATTCTGGTAATGGGCAGGGTGGTAATCCCTGTGTTGGGATTTTCCTGTTCGTCGATATCACGGATCAGGGCGTCAAGGCCTTTTCCAAGTTTTTCTTCCATTTTGTCATCCTTGTGTATAGCGTTCTAATACTTCCTGAGCTAAGGCAAGATAGTTGTAAGCTCCGGGTGATTTGATGTCATAGAGGAATATAGGCTTGCCATAGCCGGGGGCTTCGGAGAGCTTGATATTCCTGCTGATAATTGTGCGGAAAACTTTTTCGCGGAAGTAGCGTTTCACTTCCCTGGCAACCTGGATGGACAGGTTCAGCCGTTTATCAAACATGGTGAGGACCACTCCCAGGACGTTCAGCCCGGGATTGAGGCTTTTCTGGATAAGGCGGATGGTGGTCAGAAGCTGGCTGACTCCTTCCAACGCGTAATATTCGCATTGGATGGGTATGATGACGTCGCTGCAGGCAGTGAGCGCATTGACAGTCAGCAAACCCAGGGAGGGGGGACAGTCGATGAAGATGTAGTCGTAACGGTCCAAAATCGGCTTGAGCGCTTCTTTGAGCTTGAATTCCCTGGCATATTCCTGCACGAGTTCAATCTCGGCCCCGGTCAGGTGGATATTGCCCGGAATGCAATCCAGGTTTTCCGTATTGGTTTTTACAATGGTGTCTTCGATGGCGACGCGCTGGATAAGAGCATCATAAATCTGCACTTCCAGGTTCTCCTTATCGAGTCCGACACCGCTCGTGGCATTGCCCTGCGGGTCAAAATCAATCAGAAGGATTTTCTTTTCCAGGACAGCCAAGCCGGCTGCAAGATTGACTGCAGTAGTGGTCTTGCCGACTCCGCCCTTCTGATTGACAATTGTGATTACTTTTCCCATAATTTATCCAAGTCTTATATTTTTCAGATACATCTCAAAGCTCTTCTTCCCGGCAACCACTATCTGACGCTTGCCAAGATCCCCCTGACTTACATCAAAAACCTCTGCACCCGGCAGGACTGCTACGTCTTCCATCTGCTGAGCCTTGTAAAACACTGCTTTTCCGGCTGGTTTCAGCAACTTCATCACCGGCTCGAAGAAAGCCGGCTCCATCCTGACTGAACGGCACAGCACAAGGTCATACCTGTTCTGTTGCGGTCCTTTGGCAAAGTCTTCCAGCCTCGCCCATACGGCACGGCAACCGGAAAGCTTCAGGGTGGCAATGAACTGCTCAATGCATTTAACTTTTTTACCGACGGAATCCAGCAGGGTAACCTTCAAATCAGGGTAAACAAGCTTTAACGGCAGTCCCGGTAAACCACCTCCCGAACCAAAGTCCAGCACTTCTTCACTATTTATTTCCATTATATTAATAATGAGCAAGCTGTCAAGAAAATGGTACAGCCAATAATCTTCTTTCTCCATTTGCCTTGATATCAGGTTAACCAGCCGGTTTTGCCCGTACAGGATTTCCAGAAAAAGCTCAAACCTGGCCAGCAGTGAATCCGCCTCTGCGGGGAAATGTTCCTGCAGGAAAGACCGGAAAATCTGCTTTGGCTGACTAATCTCTGCGCTCATAAACTTACACTTTACCAAGGATTGCTCAGCCCTTGGGAAGCTGCCGTACCATTGCCTTTATCAGGAAAGAGCTGTCGTTTGCCATTTTCCTGAGTTCTGCCAGCGACTCTTTGGTCTTCATCGCCTTGAGGCTGCGCGCAGCTATATAACGGTACTTTTCTGTAGGGTGGCTGAGCCAGGGACGCACCATTTCCAATGCCCGGGAGGACCTCAGGTAACCCAGGCTGGACAGCACCGCAGGGATATATTCGCCCTGCTCCAGAAAGACGGAAATCGAATCCACCGCCGTGCTGTCACCGATTTCGGCAAACAATCCTATGGCGTTCTTTACCTTGAGTGAATCCGCATCGTGCAGGACGGCGTAAAGCGCGGTCTTCATAATTTCAGTTTTGGTTGCCAGTTCAGATAGGGTACGGTATTCCAATCCTGACTTGGTTGCCATTTTGTTCTCAACGGCATACTGAACTGCTTCCGCTTCCCGGTTCAGCAGATATCCGCGGGCAAGTTTCACGCGTTTGGCGGCAGAACCAACCTCCCATTCAGAGGCGATGGCAAACAGCGTTTCGATGGACGCCAGGGAATCCACATCCGCCACTGACTGCTCCGCCAGCTCATCCAGCTTGGTCTGGACTGGAATGTTCAGCTCAATATCCCTGCCTATGCCGTAAGTCCCGTTCTGCCAGGTCTTGTCATTTGCCTGCAGTGTATCCGGATAGGCGTCTTTTCCGCCTGCGTCCAGAAACAAACCAATCCCGCCTGTTTCCCTTGCCGCATTGGCAAAGCCGTAGTTGGAGGGATTGCGGTGTTCGTATTTATCATTGCCTTCGGAATCCACGAAGATGCCGACGGAATTGGTAAGAGCCAGTCCGTTTCCGCCTTCCACGGAATAGTGGTCGTTGCCTTTTTTATCAATGAAGACGCCCACCGACCAGTCGTGTCCGTTGCCCTGACCGGGACCGTGCTTGGAATAGTAATGGTCTTCGCCGTCCATATCCACCAATGCCCCGTTGGCAAGGTGAATTCCGCTGCCCTGCGGATAATAGACCGCATCGTAATAATCGTTGCCTTTTTCATCAAACAAAGCGCCAATGGCATACCAGTAAGCCACTCCCTGCGCATAAACACCGCCTGCATAGCGGTCATTGCCGTCACCATCATACAGGACTCCGATGCCACCTGCCAAATCAGGACGGAAGCCAAAGCCAAAGCCCTGCGCCATACTGCGGTAGTCAAAAGGAGCCAGCGGAGCGTGCAGATACTTGCCTCCGCAGTAATAGACATCGTTTCCTTTGCCGTCCAACAGCAGGCCAAATCCCTTCGGACCGCCCAATCCCTGTGCAAATTCCGTGGCTGTGTAGGTATCGTTGCCTTCATTATCCTGCAGGACGGAGATGCCGAACATGGCAGCGCCCTGTGAAAAAAGCCCGGTTGAATAAATGTCGTTGCCTTTGTAATCTATGAAGGTGTTATATCCCAGCAGGGCAGATATGGCAAAGTCGCCATACTGGTAAATATCATCACCTTCAAAGTCCAAAACAGTTCCGCAGCCTGCCAGCACGGACATTCCTTTCGCGATGCCGGGATTGCGGTAAACGTCATTGCCTTTCATGTCTATCACAAGGTAATAGGGATGGTCTTTATCGGTGTATAAATCCATATCGTAAGTATCATTCCCGCCGGGGTCGAGGATAAAGCAGACCGGATTTTTCTTTAATCGTTTGTCATTGGTGTAATGGTCATCGCCCATGGTGCCGATAATCATCGTGCCCCAGTCTGTGTCGGCGTAGATTGGCTTTTTATTGGTGAATTTCAGCTTGGAAATCCTGTTAACCATTCCTGTGGCATAAACATCCCAGAGCCACCAGCTATCAGCCAGCAGGTCAAAGTTGACCTTTTCCAGCAGTTCAATGGCTCTCTGGGTGGTGATTACAGTATCCATTCTGGGATATCTTTTTCTGAAGAATTCCTTGTATGCCAGGGAATCCTCGCTCTCCTGCCAGGCCTGAAACATCCAGCAGGACAAGCTGTCCATCTGTACTGTCGTCAGGCTGGCAAATGCCATTTTCCTGTAATCTTCCACTTCTGCCAGGCATGATGCCAGATACTTGAAACTGTCCCTGGGACTGCCGATTTGCGGTTTACCTTCATAAGGAAACCAATCAGCATTGGAAGCATGCCGGGCATCCTGCCAAACTATGTCAAGGTATGGGGCAAGGACTTCTAAATCAGGTCTGCCATTAGACCAGGCAGAGCATTCTCCTTTCAGGTCTGCCAGCAATTCCAGGAATTTCCAGGGATTATTCAGCGCTTCCACATGGCAAATGAGTTTGAACTTAGTGCTGGTGTCCCAGTCTTTCAGGAACATGACATCGGTGCTGTCCAGGTCGGCTGAATGCAGCATATCCACCAGTTGCGAGGTCTCTTCTTGTGACAATATCGGCTGCCAGGGTGAGGACAGCAGAGGAAGGGATAACATCAGGGCAATAAACAGTAGAATCAGTTTTCCGCTTTGCATAATCTCCCGCTTTGCATTGGTTTTTTCTTTCAGGCGTTATCCGTCTTGCTTGCCTATATCCCGCTTGCTGAGATGTCCCGAAGATGTCCCGAAGCCGGCCGAAGAAAACCCGGGCATCTTCGGGGCATCACCGCGACATCTCATAGAGCAGGAAGCAGGGGCAAATCAGGTTTGCCTGATTTGAGACGATTGAAGCCGGGGCGATTTTCTTGTCAACAGATGTATTGATATATCGGTTGCTTGCGTGAATTTTGTTGCCGGGCAATAGTTTCACCCCTGTTACAGGTTTTTCTTGACACTCATCAGCTTTACCAGAAATGTAAAAAACTAGAGAGATACATTTACGTTCAAGGTCGAGAGCTTCTTGACAGCAAAGAACGTATGATAAGGAGAAAACATGCGCATTAACAAGATTAAATTGCTGCTCCTCTTATGTTTGGCTATATGGGCATCTATGGGTCTGGCAGTCATTACCGACTACACTTTTGCCAGCAACACAGGCACTTACACCGAAATTACCGGAGGCACCACCCACGGAACCGCTGCCAATGACGACGACAGCTTCGATGCGGTCCCCATCGGGTTCAGCTTCAACTATAACGGAACCGTCTATACGCAGGTCAGCATCTCATCCAACGGCTTCATCGCCATGGGCGCTACGGTGGTAAATTCCTTCACCGCCATCAGCACCGGCACTTCGAATAATGTAATCGTTCCCCTGAACCGTGACCTGATGTCCCGTCCCGACGGCACCCTCATCTCCACCCTCAGCGGTACGGCACCCTCACGCGTTTTCACAATCCAGTGGAAAAACTATCGTCGCTATGCCACCGGAGCTGATAACGACATACTCAATTTTCAGATAAAGCTTTACGAGGCAAACAACGCCATCACTTTTAATTACGGCAGCTTTACCGCTATGGATATTCCCACTTCCAACACCGTTCAGGTCGGCTTGCGCGGAGCTTCCAACACGGAATACATCAACCGCTCCACCACTACAAGCTGGACTGCCACCACCGCCGGAACCGCCAATAATGCCACCTGCGTGCTGAACGGCGCAATCGTTCCGCCAACCGGGCTTGTCTTCACCTGGGCGCCTGCCGGCGCTTTCCCTGCTCCCACCAGCCTGATTGCCACCGGCGGAGCCACCGGCATCACCCTGACCTGGATTGCTCCCGACCCCCTGCATCCAAACCTTGCCGGCTACAGGATTTTCAGGAATGGAATCAACATCACCCCCTCACCTGTGACAGCAACGCTTTATACAGACAGCAACATCGTTAACGGAGTCACCTATAGCTATTATGTGGTGGCAGTATATACGAATCCCAATGGCGTATCCGCTCCCTCAAACACAGCTTCCGCTGCCGGCGGAGAAAACATGCTGCCGGTCTATAACCTGCAGTATTCAGTGGCGGCAGATGCCGTTTCCCTTACCTGGACCCCTCCCGGAGGACCGATTTACCAGGATTGGATAAACTATGACGACGGCACAAACTCCAATGCCATCGGCACCGGCGGAGAACTCGTGTTTGAGGTCGCTGCCCGCTTTACCCAGACAGAGCTTTCCGCCATCACCGACAGATACCTGACCAAGGTGCGCTTTTATCCCGCGGAAGCAAGCGCTTCCTACAGCATCAAGATTTACACGGGCGGGACCTCCTACCTTAACCCGGGCACCCTTTCCCTGAACTATCCCGTTACAGCCCCCACCTTCAACGCCTGGAACATCGTTGACCTGCCGGCTCCCATCCAGATTCCCTCCACTGGCGAACTCTGGGTTTCCATCGGCATCGACACCCCCACCGGCTATCCCGCCGGCTGCGATGACGGTCCTTCCATCCCCTACAAGGGCAATATGATTTACTTCAACAATGCCTGGACGATATTGACCCAGCTAAACGAAGACCTTGATTTTAACTGGAACATCCAGGCCTTTGTCACTAACTACATCGGCAGGGAAACAGTCTTGACCCCGCTTGTAGCTTCACTTCCCGAGCCGGTTATCCGCAATGTTTCATCCGGCAGTTTAACAGCTATCAGCATGCCGCAGACAGAGTTCAGCGTTGCCTCCAGGGATTTACAGCGCCCTCTTTCCGGCTACAGGGTTTATCGTGATGACGAGCCCATTCACACCATCAACAGCGTAATAGTTTCCAATTATACTGACACAGGGCTGGAAAACGGCTCCTACACATACTTTGTGACAGCGCTCTACACCACGGGCGAATCGCTTCCCTGCGACGCCGTAACCGCCACCGTAAACGTGCCGGTCATTCCCACGGTCATAGAGGATAACTTCGAGGGCTATGACGACTTTTCATCCGATATCGGCAACTGGTCTGCAGTGGACCTGGACGGCAGCAACACCTATTATTTTGACGATGCCACTTTCCCGGGACAGGGCACTCCCATGTCGTTTATCGTATTTAACCCCTCTGCAACCACACCACCCCTGACAGATATGGCTCCCCATACAGGACAAAAGATGCTGGCAAGCTTTGGCGCTGTGAACGCTCCCAACAACGACTGGCTGCTTTCTCCCAGAATCCGGCTCGGTACGAATAACCAGATATCCTTCTGGGCAAAATCCTACACCGACGAGTTTGGGCTGGAAAGATTCAGGGTGGGCGTCTCCACGGCTGCCAATCCCCTGCCCAATACCTTTATCTGGCTGTCAGGACCAAACTATGTGGAAGCCCCGCTGGAATGGACCAGATACACCTATACCGTTCCATCTGCCTATAACGCCCAGAGAGTGTTCTACGGTATCAAGTGCGAATCCAATGATGCGTTTGTTTTCCTGGTGGACGATATCAAGATACAAGGCAACAGTGCTGTTGAAAACGACGACGAGGTTATCCCCGCAACGGTTACCGCCCTGTTGGGCAACTATCCCAATCCCTTCAATCCCGAGACCGCCATATCTTTCTCCCTCAAGGCAGAAGACAGTGCAGTCCTGGAAGTTTACAATATGAAAGGACAGAAGGTTAGAACCCTGCTGGACGGAAACGTGAAAGCCGGAACCCACACTGTAATCTGGAAAGGCGATGATGACAACGGAAAGTCTGTCACCAGCGGCGTCTATTTCTACAAGCTGAGTTCCGGAAAATACAGCTCCACAAAGAAGATGATTCTGCTGAAATAACCGGCAGAAGCAATAAACTAAACAGCAACGAAGCAGTATAAGGAGTTAATATGCGAAACAACAAGATAAAATTGCTGCTCCTCATAAGTTTACTGGTCTGGGCATCCATAGGAATGGCGGTCATAACCGATTACACATTCACCAGTAATCCTGGCACTTATACGCCGTTCACAGGTGGGACTGTCCACGGGACTCCGGCCAATGATAACGAGGTCTTTACAGATATCCCGCTTGGATTTGATTTCACTTATAACAGCATAGTTTACACCAGCATCAGCATTGCAGCCAACGGCTTCATTGCCATGGGACCGGCTGTCGCAACCTCCAACACTGCTATCAGCACAGGCACGACCAACAACGTGGTGGTACCTTTGAACCGTGATATCAAGTCACGTGATGATGGCACCCTATCTTCCGGAGTCAGCGGCACTGCGCCCAACCGCGTTTATACCGTCCAGTGGCAGAACTACCGCAGGGTTCCGACTGCTGCCGCCAATGATACCCTGAACTTCCAGCTCAAGCTGTTTGAGACAACCAACATCATTACTTTCAACTACGGTTACTTTAATACCCCGACCGTTTCCACCGCTGCCACTGTGCAGGTGGGGCTGCGCGGAGCTTCCAATGCGGAATACATCAACCGCACCACCACCACGAATTGGGCTGCCACCACGTCAGGGCTGGCAAACACCGCTTCCTGCACAATCAATGCAACCGTGTTTCCTCCCAACGGACTGGTATTTACCTGGACCCCGCCGCAGGCTGGAACTCCGCCCAATCCTGCCCAGATTGTCTCTCCCGCCAATACAGCAGTCAACATTTCCATCAACGCCACCCTGAACTGGCTAACCGGAGGCGGCTCTCCCACCGGGTACAAGATTTACCTCGGAACGGATAATCCGCCTACCAATATCGTGAACGGAACTGTACAGACCGGCACCACCTTTGTCCCGGGGGCAGCTTTTGCCTATAGTACCACATATTATTGGCAGATTATACCCACCAACGATTTCGGCGACGCAGTGGGATGTCCCGTCTGGAGTTTTACCACCATGCCGGACCCCTTGGTGACTGTGTTTCCCTACATGCAGAACTGGGATTCCATTACTGCCCCGGCAGTACCGCCATCCTGGACGATTGTCAATGCCAATGCCGATAACTTCACCTGGGTTACGGTCAGCAACGGCGCTTTTTCCGCTCCCAACGCCCTGCGCTGCAGTTTTAATTCATCGTCAGCTATTCCTATGAATGACTGGGCAATTTCGCCACCCCTGCAACTGATGAGCGGTACCACTTACCGAGTTACTTTCCGCTACAGGGCGCAAAACGCCACTTCCCCGGAAAAGATGAAGGTCATGTTTGGCACTTCCAACACACCTGCCGGACTTACCAACCAGATATTCATCAATGAGAACATCACCAACACTGCCTATACACTGGGAGAAGCGTTCATCGTTCCCCCCACAGACGGCATCTACTATGTCGGCTGGCACGCCTTCAGCAACGCCAATTCCTTCTATTTATTCATCGATGATATAGCCATTGCGGAATATGTAGTGATGTTCAATCCTCCCCAGAACCTGACTGCAACAGGCGGAACCGGCGTAGTGAATCTCTCCTGGCAAGCGCCGCAGGAAACTGTGCCCACCGGCTATAACGTTTACCGCAATGATATCCTGATTACTCCTTCACCCCTGGCAGGGCTTTCCTATGCGGACAATACCGTCGCGTTGGGAACCACTTACACGTATTATGTAACAGCGGTGTACACCAATCCCAATGGCGAATCAGTGCCTTCCAATGCCGTGGAAGCCGAATCCCTGAATCCGCCCACCAGCCTGGTTGCCCAGGTAAACTTTACCAATGTTACCCTCACCTGGAATTCTCCCATGCCGGCTGCCAGAGCCAGGGACGAATATATGCCCACCCGTGCCCTGACAGGCTTTAAAATTTACCGCGATACAGAACTGCTGGAAACCATCACCAATCCGGCTACCCTTTCCTATATGGACAGCAATCTCTCCAACGGCACCTATTCCTACCAGGTAACTGCCACTTACAGCACGGGAGAATCCGTTCCTGCCGGACCGGCGCAAGCCGTTATCAGCGTGAACTTCTACCCGCCTTCCAATCTGGTGGCAACCGCCGGAGGCACCAGCATCAACCTCACCTGGAACGCACCGGTTCCCCTCTTGCCCAATCTCTTTGGCTACAGGGTGTACCGGGATGGGGTTAATCTCACCCACACGCCGATTTCTGCCCTTGCCTACCAGGACGAGAACGTGGTTGCCAATGTTTTGTACAATTATTACATTGTAGCGGTTTACACAAATCCCAACGGCGTATCAGAGCCCTCCAACACCGCCTCTGCCACCATTCTGGAACTGCTGAATCCCGTCACCAACCTGACTGCCACTGTCAGCCACGACAGCGTGTCCCTGGACTGGGATGCCCCTGTCCGCAACCTGCTGGGCTACAAGGTGTACCGTGACGGCATTCCCTATTACAACATAAACAACCCCGCCGTGACGTCCATCACGGATTATGACCTGCCCAACGGCACTTTCACCTACTATGTGACAGCGCTCTACACAGCCGGTGAATCCGAGCCCAGCGAAACGGTTTCTGCAGTCATCAATGTTTCTTCTGCTCAGGATGAACCCTTGCCCGTGACTGCTACTTTCCTGCACAATAACTATCCCAATCCCTTCAACCCCCGGACTTTCATTTCCTATGACCTCAAGTCTGACGGGCAGGTTGTCTTGGAAATCTATAACCTGAAGGGACAGAAAATCCGGACTTTGGTGAATGGAGCCGTCAAATCAGGCCGGCACACTGTTGTCTGGAAAGGCGATGATGATAGCGGCAAAGCCGTTCCCGGCGGAGTGTATCTTTACCGTCTGGCTACGGGAAGCTTCACTTCCACCCGCAAGATGATTATGCTAAAATAAACCAGACCCGATAAATACCATCCTTTAAGCACAGACGCTGCCCCTCCGGCGGCGTCTTTTTGCATGCTTGCCACGTGGGGGTATCGGGGAGGATACGAGGAGATTATCCTCGTTACCCCCTCGATAGGATTAAGGAAGCCGGCCGGGAAAAAATACCGGCATCTGCGGAAAAGCGGAGCGGCGGAGTTGATAAATCCCTTGACTGAAACAAGATATTGCCTGAAAAGGAAATGAGTTGAAAATAGGGAGTTAATATGCGTCACCTGTTTACTTACTTTTTACTATTGTTGATTGTCATGCTATTCTTGGTAACATGCAGTTTACCGACTAACACAAACCAAGTAGCAAAACCTGTGTTCTCAATTCCCGGAGGTACGTATTATCTGCCAATAACGGTATCCATATCATGTCCGACAGACAGCTCAGAAATACGCTATACGATTGACGGCACAACTCCCGATGAAAACTCCAGACGTTATTCAGGACCGATTAGCGTAACTTCCAGCCTCACCTTAAAGGCTATAGCACTTAAGAATGGCATGGATAATAGCAGAATTTCGATAGTAGAATACATCGCCTTTTCACCTCCTATTGTCGGCAGATGCAGCGATGGAGGAGGAAGCAACATCGAAATTTCGGGCAATTATGCTTTTGTAACAAGAAATCAATACCCAATATCGGAGTTAAAGATCGTCAATATTTCTAATCCGAGTCACCCTTACGTGGTTCGTAACATTGAAATACCATATTATTGTAATGACATAGCTGTAGCAGAGGATTATGTTTATGTACTTGCTGCAAATTCATTGTTAATAATTGATATTTCTCATCCCTCGTCAGCATATATAAAGGGTTCCTGTGCAATCTCAGGTCCAAATACCGACGTTGAGGTATCGGGCCATTATGCATATGTAACGTCTCAAGAAGAGCCTGCAATATTGATTGTCGATGTTGGCAATCCCACATCTCCCTTTTTAGCAAGCTCTTTCTCTGTATCTCCAGATTATTTTTTCAGAGATCTTGCGTTGAAAGATAACCGTCTTTATGGATTATGCCGAGTTGGAGGTGCAAATATGTGTATGTTTATATCATGGAATATTTCTAATCCGCTTGTTCCGCAATTTGATTACCAGATATGGGCTCTATATGGCTGGGATATAGCAGTTTCAGACCTACAATTCTATATTCTTGCTGAAGGGGACTATTATGATGGTATCTATTCAATATTTGGCCATACTTTTTTTCCGATACCAGGCAATCCTCTAAACTTAACATTATCAAACAATTATGCTTATGTTACTTGCGGTTATTCCGGTTTGAAAGTTATTGATCTGACAGTTCCATCAACTCCGGTTATTGTAGGTACCTGCGATCTACCCGACAATGGCTCTGCTGTTGACGTACGTGTTGCAGGTAATTATGCTTATGTGGTTGGAACCGATTTATACATAATCAGTATTACCCCCTAGCAGGAGAGAGTCAAAGGTCAAAACCAAAATCCTTTCATGCCAGTATAAGTATACTTCAAATCTGCTTTTGCCTATAAATCCCTTGACTTAATCAAGATATTGCCTGAAAAGGAAACGAAAGGAAAAATAAGGAGTTAGTATGCGTAACCTGATGATAGCCGGCAACTGGAAGATGAACAAGGATTTGTTTGAAACACTGGCATTCGTCCAGGGATTGAAGGCCTATGCGCATAAGTATGCCGAGCCGGGAGTGGAGATTGTGGTCGCTCCGGCTTATCCTTTTCTGATAACGGTTTCAGATATCCTGAAGGGAAGCTCCGTGCGGGTTTCAGCCCAGGATGTAAGCGCCAATGAAGACGGCGCATATACCGGAGAAGTCAGCGCCACCATGCTGGCGTCATTGCATCTTCCGCTCTGCATTGCCGGTCATTCTGAACGCAGACAGTATCATAATGAAACGGACACCGTGGTCAATGCCAAGCTGATGAAACTGCTCAAAAGCGGGATTACGCCCATATTCTGCCTGGGGGAAAAGCTGGAGGAACGCGAAGGCAATCTCACAGAGCAGGTGCTGGAAAGACAGCTTAGGGAAGGGCTGAGCGACATAACGCTGCTCACCGGCAAAGAAATCGTCATTGCCTATGAACCGGTCTGGGCAATCGGCACGGGAAAAGTGGCAACGCCGGGACAGGCGCAACAGGCGCATGCCTTCATCAGGGGCTGGCTGAAAGACAAGTATAACGGCAAGGTGTCCGATGCCATGCAGATTCTATACGGAGGCAGCGTTAAACCGGATAACATCAAGGAACTGATGCTGCAGCCGGACCTGGACGGCGCGCTGATTGGCGGAGCTTCGCTGAAACTGGAGCATTTCACCGCCATGCTGGAAACCTCCAAAGAAGTAGTGAAATTAAAGTAAGGAAACCATAGATATGTTAGACCTCAAGTTTATCCGCGCCAATACTGAACTGGTGCGGCAAGCCATCATCAACAAGAACGAAAAGGCAGACCTCGGTGCCATTCTGGCATTGGACGACAAGCGCCGTAAACTGCAATTTGACTTTGACACGCTGAAAGCTACCCAAAATCAGGTTTCTCAGCAGATTGCCCTGAAAAAGAAGAACAAGGAAGACGCCGGCGAACTGATTGAGCAGATGGGCAGCGTTTCTGAACAGCTCAAAGCCATGAGCACCGAGCTGGCTGAAGTGGAAAAAGAGCTGGAAGCAGCTCTGCTCTGGCTTCCCAACGTGCCGCATCCTGAAGTTCCCATTGGCAGGGATGAGAGTTTTAACCGCTTTGTACGGGAATGGGGCAGCAAGCCAGACTATGATTTTATCCCCAAAGAGCACCCGGAAGTGGCAGCTCAAAACAACCTGCTGGATATGCAGCGCGGAGCCAAAATCACTGGCAGCGGTTTTCCGGTTTACACCGGTCTGGGAGCCAATCTGGAGCGCGCGCTCATCAATTTTATGCTTACCTTTCACCAGCAGAAGCACGGTTATGAGGAAGTGGCGGTTCCCTTTATCGTCAACCGCAAGACCATGACCGGCACGGGACAGCTTCCCAAGCTGGAAAACGATATGTATCGCATTGACGAGGAAGATTTTTTCCTGATTCCGACAGCGGAAGTGCCTATTACAAACCTGTATTCCGACGAGATTTTGCCTCTGGGTAAACTGCCCGTAAAGCTGGTGGGGTATACACCCTGCTTCAGGCGGGAAGCCGGTTCCTATGGCAAGGATACCAAAGGTCTGCAGAGAGTGCACCAGTTCAACAAGGTGGAAATGGTTCGCTTTGTGCATCCAGACGAGTCCTATGCAGTGCTGGAGGAAATGGTGGGCAATGCTGAAGCCATCCTGCAGGCGCTGGGCCTTCACTACAGGGTGGTGGAGCTTTGTACGGCGGATTTGAGCTTTGCCAGCGCCAGGACCTATGATATTGAGGTCTGGGCACCCGGGGCGGGACGCTATCTGGAAGTGTCATCCGTCAGCAACTTTGAGGATTTCCAGGCAAGACGCGCCGGTATCCGTTTCCGCGATACGGACGGAAAAGTCCGCTTTGTGCATACCCTGAACGGCTCGGGACTTGCCACTCCGCGCACTATGATTGCCCTGCTGGAAACCTATCAGCAGGCAGACGGCAGCATTGCCATACCGGAAGCTTTGAAGCCCTGGCTTAACATAGTTGTCTGATAGCTGGCAGACCTTATTTTATCAAGGGGAGAATCCTTAACTGATGGATAATAACAAACCGGCAGAGATTATCGAGGTAAGTTTCTTTGAACTGCTGCTTTCTGTAGCAAAAAGAAAGAAATTCGTTATCTCATTTACCTTGTTGACAGCCATTCTCGCTACCGTTATTATTTTCCTCATCCCAAGAGAATGGGAATCGCAGGCTTTGGTTTCGCCCATTGCAGACAATTCTTCCAGTATCCAGATAAACGCCAATATGCTGAGCAGTTTCAACACCATGCCTCTGCTGGGTTCCCAAAAGATGGAGCTTGCACTGGAAATCCTTACAATAATGGACAGCAGGACGTTCAGGGAAGATATCGTCCGCAAGTTTAAACTGATTGAATACTTCCGAATAACGAAATCTGATTCTACAGTGGCTATGGATATTGCCCTCAGAAAATACAACAGCAAGATTTTCAGGGCAGCACTTGAGCAACAGTCTAATGCAATTCAGATATCAGTCTTCACGAGGGATAAATATCTGTCAAAGAGTATCGGGGACTATATCCTGCAATCGCTTGAGCATTATATAAAACAACAGAAGAAAATGAAAAGCACACTGACCAGAGAGTTTCTGGAACGGCGAACCAACGAAGTAAGAACCAGTCTTGATACGCTCCTGATAAAAAGGAAGAGTTTTGAAAGTCAGGGGAAGTCTTTTTCTCTGACAGAGCAGACAAAACAGGTATTGAATCTGTATTCTGGGATTGTTTCACAGAAACTGCTGAATGACATTGAACTGGATATTGCCGTCAGACAGTATGGGCAGACAAATCCCAAAGTTAACGAACTGGAAGCAAAGAGCAGAATACTAAAGCAGCAACTGGATGATTTTGACAATAAGAATGGCAATTCGCTGCCGAAGTATATCCTTGATTTGGAGAAGATTCCAGAAGCAAACATGGAATATAGCAAAATCCTGATTGACCAGACTGTCATGGAACAGATATACAAGTTTCTCTATCCATTACTGGAATCAGCCAGACTGGATGAACAAAAAGATATGCCAGAAATCGAGATATTGGACAGACCTGGACTGCCAGGGTTGCATGCCTATCCCAAGCGCTTGATGCTGATTATAGCCCTAACACTTGCAGCCTTTCTTTTTGCCGGCCTTTTAGCTGTAATGGATGAATATGTTTCAAGGCAGCAGAAGCTGGTTATCAGGCAGGTCTTGGCTGAGTTAAAGCTGGTGAAACCTGAAAAGTCGTCAACGGAAACGGATTACAACTCTGATAATTAATGAACCTGTGCATGAATCAGCAACTTAAATTTAACATCCACTTTTTCAGACACTTAAGCCTTGGGGCTGTTCTGGTATTAACCCTTTCCTATTTCTTTCCCTTATTTTACAGGCTGACTCATATTCTGGCTGTTTTAGTTCCATTAATAGCACTTGTAAGTATGGTTGTCCAAAACAAGAAGCTGATTCTTGATAAGTGGACAGCAGAAATATATGTATTTCTCGGATTATGGTTTGTATATAGTCTGATTGGTCTTGCATGGGCAAAAGATTTGCGTCTTGCAGAAGAGTATACGCGCAGGGTTGGTGTCTATATACTTACTTTTATTTTGTTTTCTCAGTTGTTCAGAAAAGTACAATACAGACAGCACGCTCATCTGATTTTCCAGATAATAGCTTACTCCTACTGTCTGATTTATGTCTGGGAGATTGTCACGTGGGAGCATTTACCTGTATCTAGGTTATATGGAGTCAATGTACCTATCCCTACCGGTGTGTATTTTAACGAAAATAACAGTGCAGTCATGCTGCTCTTGCTTTCCCCATTTTTAACTCTGAAAACTCCGCTGACAACTGGAATAACAGGAAGGATTATCTCTCTTGCAGTATTTCTTTTCATACTGGTGGCAGGGGCAATCCAGAACTCACGTATAGCGGTTTTCTTTATGGCTCTGCTGGGATTGTATTATTTCTTCAGGGCAAAATGGATGCTAAAACTCATTTCAATTGTGATTATATCCTTGGGATTAGTAATTTTTACTGTAAAGTTCCCGAACGAGTATCGTTTCTCCAAGCTTCTTTTGCAAAAGCAGATAGTGTCAACCCTCAACGAAGGAAAGTCATACATGATGACTTCCAGTAAAATAAGAAGCCAGGTAAATCACGAAAGCATTGATATCGCAGCTCAAAGCAAGCTGTTGGGAGTGGGTGCCGGCAACTATGAAGTATATATGAGTCAGGGCAGATATCATAGGACTTCCTGGGTTTTAAACGCTCATAACTGGTGGTTTGAATTGCTTGCGAATTTTGGTCTGCTGATATTTCTTGGCATGCTGTTTATTTACCTTAGGTGGATTTATTGCATATTTATTCTGAAGCAAAAGTCTGATAGAATCACCTATGCGGAATATGACGCTTACTTCATATCCCTGCTTCTCTTTCTGCCACTCAGCATTGTTCCCAGTTCCATCAGGGGATACTATAGTCTGTGGATTTATTTCAGCCTCATTCATGCTGTATGTGTAAGCAGCAGCACTGGGAAACGCAAGGCTTTGCAGGATCTAACCGAAGGTTCTTTAGCCAATGTGGATTAGTTTTAAAAGGACATAAAATGGAAAATCGCAAAACTGTCTTCGATTTGCTGCTGATTTTTGCACAGCAGAAGAAAATCATCATATGGTTTACTCTGATTGTGGCATTAATCGCAGTGGCTTACAGCCTGTTGACGCCTGAAATCTGGTCGTCAAAAGGTACGTTCCGTCCCGATGCTTCTCCATCCATGGGAATGTCTGTCAATATACCCGGACTGAGCGGGATTATGTCTTCCCTGATTGGCAGCTCATCCGGTGATGCCCAAAGCGCATTAATCTATCTGCGTAGCAGGACCCTAAGCGAGGAAGTGATCCGAAAGTTCAATCTTTTTGAGTATTTTAAGATAAAAGAACCTGATACTCTTAGAGCTATGGACCTTGCGCTTGAGAGATTGAAGAGTGAAGTCCAAAGCGTTGGTCTCAATGACGAAAACGGTTTGATAAGTGTGACAGTGTCTACCAAGGATAAAGTACTTTCCAAAGAAATGGCAGATTATTATCTGCAGAGACTGGACACATACAACAGAGATTTAAAACTCACCAAAGGCAAGCGCAACCGCCAGTTTCTGGAATCCAGGGTAGCTTCTGCCAGAAGGGATATCGATTCACTGGCGACAGCTTTGAGGGACTTCCAAAAGAAGAACAAGGCAATAGACATTACATCTCAGATGGCATCCATAGTTTCTCTCTATTCCGAAGTGGTTTCTCAAAAGATGATAGTCGATTTGGAACTGGAAGTGGCAAAGCAGAATTATCCGGGGGATTCCCCGCTCATCAATGAACTTTCTCACAAGAGGACAGTGCTATCAGAGCGCATTGCAGGGCTTGAAAAGAGCTCAGATAGGGTCAAACCAAGCTATATCATGGGCATTGACAATATTCCTGAACTTTCATTGCAATACACCCAGCTGATGATAAATTTGGAAATCCAAAAGAAAGTATTCGAATATATCTATCCGCAGTTTGAGGCAGCCAGGATTGAAGAAGTGAGGGATATGCCGACCATAGAGGTGATTGATTATCCCCGGCTTGCTGGTCAGAGGACTTATCCCAGGAGAGCAATGATTTGCATTGTGTCCACTTTTCTGGGTTTCCTGGCATCATTGTGTCTGGCATATGTCGTTTTCCAGATGGAGAAGAATAAAGAAACCGTCAGGAAAATCAGGGAAGCTGTATTTGGCAGGAAAAACAGGTAAACTGTCTAAGGAAAATTAACCTCGTATAGCAGCTTTCTATTCTGCATTTTTGATTGGTTTACAAACTTTTCCAGCTTGCTGTATTTTTTCCGCCGTTTGTCAAAGCGGTTTATTGCCTTGCGTAGTTCGTTTTTCCACCGGTCTGCGTTCAGGGGAATAGTGCTTTTATAATTACGGAAAAACAGTTCCACTCTACGCGAAAAATCATCTGAGGTCATCACTTCCGCCCAAAACAGGAAGAGATGCGCGATATCGGCTTCCGGCGGTGCAAGACGGATGTCTTCAAAATCAAGCAAGGTTATTTTTTGCTTCTTTTCATCCCACAGGATGTTACGCGGCTGGTTGTCCCAGTGGCAGAGGACCTTTTCATCCAGATGCGTTATGGAATGGAGCTTTGCTATCGCCTGCGCCAGCTTTTTTATCATCAGGTCCGATATGTCTACCGCATCAAGGTAGGGAATGCCGTCAATCCTTCTGAGGACGAGGGTCCGGGGCCTTCGGATTTCCACCAGCTCCGGCTTGTCTGGGAACGCGGATTCATAGACAAACCGCTCATTAAGAAACGCTCTGTTCGTGCGGCAGGCTTTCTCAATCGTGGCAGGCATCGATGGCTTTATGCCTCGTAGAAAAACAGGTCTTTCAGGGTCTGGCTGTCCATGAGCTTTATCACGGACTGTCCTTCGTCGATTATGTTCTGGAAAAGCTCCAGTTTATTCTGCTGGAGTGAAATTATCTTTTCTTCCACAGTGCCTTTGGTAATCAGCCGGAACACCTGTACCTTGCGGGTCTGGCCGATTCTGTGGGTGCGGTCAATCGCCTGGTTTTCTATCATGGGATTCCACCAGGGGTCCACCAGGATGACTGTATCGGCAGAAGTAAGGTTCAGTCCCGTTCCGCCGGTTTTCAGGCTTATCAGGAACACCTTGACTTTGGGGTCATCGTTAAAACGGTCCACGTGTTTTTGCCTGTCCCTGGTTTTGCCATCCATATATTCGTAGGTGATATTTTGCCGGTCAAAGTAGCCGCGGATGAGCTTAAGCATCTCCACGAACTGGCTGAATACCAGTATCTTATGCCCGCTTTCAATGGCTTCTTCCACCAGTTCCATCAGTTGCTCGGTCTTGGCGGAAATCTCCATGTCATTCCTGATATCGGGATTCACCAGAGCCGGATGATTGCAAACCTGGCGCAGCTTGGTCAAGGCTGAAAGCACATGGATATAATTGATTTGGGATGCATCCTTCACGCCTGATGGGAAAAGGGATTGCCTTACTGCTTCCAGGATTTGCAGGTAGAGCTTTTCCTGAACCGGATTGAGTTTGCACCAGCTTACCTGTTCCTGTTTGTCCGGCAGTTCCAGCAGCACGTCTTTTTTGATTCTGCGCAGGATGAAAGGCGCTGCCAGACGGTTTAGCCTTGCGCGGATTTCCGGCTGAGGCAGTTCGGAAACATATTCCTGCTTGAATTTGCCCAGTGAACCAAGGTATCCCGGCATCAGGAAATCCAGGATGGACCACAGTTCTGTCATGTCATTTTCAATCGGGGTACCGGAAAGGGCGAGGCGATGTTCGGCTTTCAGCTTTTTGATGGCGCCTGTGCGTTGGGCAGCCACGTTCTTGATGTGTTGCGCTTCATCCAGGACAATCCATTTGAAGTTCATTTTTCCCAGCTCAGCGATGTCATTCAGCACCAGGGTGTAGGAGATGATAAAAAGCCTCACATTGGGGTTTTGCAGCAGTTTGACGCGTTCCGGCTTGGAACCCTCGTAAATCTGGTATGGTATGTTGGTATGGAATTTTTCAATCTCGGCAGCCCAGTTGTAGAGCAAAGTCTTGGGGCAGATCACCAGCGAGACGCTTCCTTCCGGAGTTTCCGCCAGCACGGACAATGCCTGGATGGTCTTGCCCAGTCCCATCTCGTCTGCCAGGATTCCGTGCAGCTTATATTTCATCAGCATCCTGAGCCACTGATAGCCAGCTTTCTGGTAACTGCGCAATACAGTGTTCAGGTAGGGCGGCAGCTTTTCTTCCTTGTCGGCATGACGCGTAAGCAAAGCCCGGAACATCTGTTCCAGATATTCGTCCCCGTAAAGCTGCAGAGCCGGATTTTCCTCCCGCAGCCGCCAGTAATAGGGCAGGATATTTACCCTGGCGCGATAGACCTTGTCTTTGTCAAAATCGCTCTTTTTGAGCAGGCTCTCCATTTCGTCAAAGACCTCGCGCTGGGTCAGGAAAACCAGTCTTCCGTCCTGGGTCTGCAGGAACTGCTGTTTGCTTTTGAAAAACTTGCGCAGTTCCTCGTGACTAAAGGAAAAGTCCTTGTAGCGGTAGTTTATGTCATAACTGAACCAGTTGATTTCATCAGAGAGGCGAGCCGTAATCTGCGCCTGCAGAGGCACTTTATAGATAAACTCGCGTTTCAGGGTCTCGTCGATTTCGATATCCCAGTTCTCTTCTGAAAGCTCATAGACCGCTTTCTTGAGGATTTCCAGGTTTTCCTCTCCCCTAAAGACCAGTTGTGAATACTGTTCCAGCCTGTCATACTGAGGGTTTGGCAGTTTACGCAGGAAGGCATTGACCTGTTCAAACACCTGCGAGGGTATCTGGAACCAGCATTTGGTTCCGTTCATTTCATAGCTTACCAAAGGTGACTGGAAGCGCACTGCCGAGATGGGAATCTGGATTTCCGGATTGTAACGCAGGGTTCCTTCCAGCAGGATGTCCTCATCCAGGCGGTGCATGAAGAAGTGCACGGAAGGCGGGTTGTCGTAAAAAGGCGGCAGGGCTATCTTCTCGTCAAAGTCCAGGTAGATGTTATGGCGGTTAAGCTGTTTCCAGACGATGGTGCGGAAATAGACCAGGTCGTTTTTTTGCAGGGAAAATTGTCCCCTGAACAGCGCGTTTACCAGTTTCGGCTTGAAGGGCAGGCGCACGGTGCGGATTTCGTTGCGGAAAAAGAGCCAGACCGGCTGGCCGGTGAACCAGGCGCTCAGCTCGTCCACCAGGACAGGACGCAGGATATAGTTCACTCCGGAGACGTGCTCAATGCGCAGCGCCAGCTGGAAGTCCTGCTCGATGAATTTCAGCTCTTCGCGGGTTTCCTTGACGATGAATTTGCCTTTGAGCTCCCTGATAATGGGCAGCAGGAAAGCAAAGTCTTTCTTGTTTACGGACAGGTAGAGACCCTTGGAACCGGAGGAAGCGCGCTTGACGTTCAAGGTGGCAAAGAAGTGTCTTTCCGCTTCCGTAAAGGCATTGAGGTTAGCAATGATTTCTTCTGCATGCTTGGGATTTTCGTCCTCCACCGGCTTTCCGGCGCAGATCAGGCAGAGCAGGCGGACGTCCAGGGGCTGGTACTGGTTAAAGTAAAAGCGGATTTTATCCGTTTCGGGATTGTAGATGCCTTCCACCTCAATCTGCGCTTCCTGGGACAGGCGCTGCCACTTTTCGTTGCCCACCAGCAAATTGCCCTGGTAGGTCTCAATGATGTTTTCCTTCAGGATATCGGTCTTGAGGTGATGGTAGGTGTAATAGAGCAGGCTCAGGTAATGCCTGCAGGCGTCATCGTCCCCACAGTCGGAGCATTTGTGGCTGACGATTTTCTCTTCTTTGGGGTCATAGACGATGTTTATATGGTCGCAGAACTGGTGGCTCTTTTCCGGTGCGGGGAAAAAGCGCAGGCGGATGCGGTCGCTTTCATCCAAACTCTTCCAATACAGCAAGTCTCCTTCCTGCAATGGGATAATCGCCTGATTGAAATACCACGTGTTGCTATGTTCATGATAGTCTTTGCCAAAAAGCCGTGCCATTGCACTCCCATCCGATGCCTCTGGATTTTTCGACTGCCGTGACGCGATGTCTCTCTTTTCCCAACTGCAAAAGCAGGTATCCCAGGATTCCCTATCGAACTGAAAACGGCAGATTTTGGGCATCTTATAAGTCTCAGATACCATCTTTCTTATTTTGTCAATTTAATTCAGGTTTTATTTTGCTTTCTCAGGGTACGGTACCCGCCCCTTCCTTGCTGAGATGTCGCGGAGATGTCCCGAAGATGACCGGGTTTTCTTCGGGAGGCTTTGGGGCATCTTCGGGACATGTGAGTAAGCGGGAAGCCGGGGAAGCGGAAGAATGCAGACAAGAAAAAACCGGGCGGGAACTATGGGCCACCCGGTTTTACAAAGGGTTTAACTGATTATCAGCCGTTTATTTACGGAAGGTGATCCAGCCCTGCTTGTCCCAGCCATAGGCGGGAACGTAATTTACGGCGTCGTTGGTTTCAGGGATGGTGTACAGTTTGTGCGAGACGATGTACTTGTCTGCCTTGGCGATATCTTTGTGGTTAAAGATTCTCAGGTAGATTTTGTCACCGTAAAATGCCTCGCCGGTCGTGTCCCTGGCGGTGAAGCGGTAGCCGGCCATCTGCCAGGCACGCGTGATGGGAAAGACCAAGGGCTGGGATGTATTCAGGTGGAAGGGGTCGGTAATCATAATATCGTCACCGGTGGGATTGCCTTCCTTGTCCAGCGGACTGATGATGCCATCGCCTCCGTCCTTGTAAAGCTGCACCTTCCAGCCGAAATCCTTGTGGGTCTTGTCCATGCCGACAGGATACTTCTTGTTTTGCTCCATTACGAGCTGCAATGTCTTGCAGGTGGTGCCCTCATCGGTTATCTCGCGGAAAACCACCATGCTAAACACGGCGGAAAGCATTCCTGTAAAAATCAGCATTATCACGGGTATCAGTAAAAAGCTCTTGTTCATAAAAACCTCACTTTGCCTTGCCTGCCTGCCGGCCGGAAAAACCGAAGGCAGTAAATGTTAATTATCTGATCAGCAGCATCTTGCGGATTTGCCTGAAGCTGCCGCTCTCCAGTTTATAGTAGTAAACTCCGCTGGAAACAGGCTTGCCCTGCCTGTCCCTGCCGTCAAAGATAAAGCTGTTTTCAGCGCTTTTGGCTTTGCCGTCAAACAGGACTTTGACCACCTGTCCCCGGATGTTGAACACGGTTAGCTTGGCGGGCTGATTGGTGTCCTTGAGCTGAAATCCTATCCGGGTGGAGAGATTGAAAGGATTGGGATAGTTCTGCAGCAGAGCAGTGGTCTGCACAATCACTTCGTCCTCATTGGCGGTGAAAAAGTCGCCGGTAACGAAATTGCGGATGGCGGAGAAACTGCTGTAACCGGCGGGATTGCCGCTGCGCACCCTCCAGTAATAGCGTGTATTGGGCTCCAAGGCGTCCAGCCTTATCTGCAAAGCGTTCAGGCTGTCCTGCTCCAGCACGATGCTGGTGAAATAGCTGTTCAGGGAGAGCTGGTAATGATAAAACTGGGCATAATTGGCAGCGTTCCAGCGCAGAAGCACGTTGCGGGGCTGGTTGGTGGCGCTGCTGGGCGGACTTACCAGAGTGGGGACCACAGGAATGATGGAGATATTTCCGGTGGTGAACATCTGGGCGGGGCAGTATTCTGTCATGCCGACCATGGAAAAGGCAGCCACGTGCCAGTAATAGGTGGTGTATGGCATCAGGTTGTTGTATGTGTAAGTGTTTTGGTTCAGGTCCAGCAGATTGATGATGGTGCTTTCAAAGTTGGCGTCCAGGGCAACCATCAGGTTATAGGACTCGGCTCCCGGAACTGCGCTCCAACTGAAAGTGGGATTGGTGGGGGCATTGACCGTCTGGTCAAGCGGGAAAACGGGAGTGGGGATTTCCATCTCGCTCTGGATGGTGAAAACATTGTTGCAGGAATCAGAGGAGTTATTGGAAAGGGTGGTCACCCGGATAAGGCACTGATTGGAATCAAGCAGAGGGATGCTGTTCCAGGTGTATTCCCCGTCATTCTGGGTGGTATTGACGATGATTTGCCAGGTCTGTCCGTTGTCCTGGGAAAACTCTATTCTGGCATAGCCGGTGGTGCTGCGGGCAAGCCATCTGATGTTGATGGAACCTCCGCTGAAAAAGGTTTCACCGCCTGAGGGATAGGTAACCTGGACATTGGAGACATTCACGTAAAAAGACATGCTTTCGCCGCCTGAAGGTCCGATGTGGCCGATGTCCAGTCCTCCGGGCGTGTCGTCCGAAAGGAATCCGTTCGGAACGGTGGATTCATTCATAAAGGTCCTGCCGGTCTGCTGGGAAAAGTGCGCCTGGCCAATGTAACCGCCCACTGTATTGCTCGTTCCAGCCGGCCTGTAGATGTAAAGCTCGTCCGGAGGGCCGTCGGCATTGCCGTCAACGGTTGTATTAAGCCGGTAAATCAGCAGTCCGGAGCCGGGGATATTGCCGTCATAGATGCCAAAAGGCTTGCGGTATTCAATCACGTAGTATTCGTTGGTGCGCCAGGAAGGGATGCGATAGATGTTGTTGGTGGGGGACCAGACTGAATTGATGGTGTATGTGCCGCTTTCCGTAATGGTGGGGACTGTTCCGACCCACTCAGCGTATTTGTGTTTCATCCAGGCGCTCATTGACTGGGGCGGATTGGTGTTTGCACACATAAGGTCCCAGGAACCGACGGGGTCTATGGTGTTGTTGTAGTATCTGTAAAGGTCGGGCGCTCCCAGGGTGTGGAACATTTCATGCGCCAGCACACTGACTCCGCTGCCGTCCATAAAGCTCTCCAACTGGAAATTAAAGTCCCAGACACGCGCGCCGTTTATGTAAGCTTCGACTCCGTAAAGCACCCATCTGTGTGGCCAGAGCAAAGTTGCCCAGGCAGTGGTTCCGCCCTGAATGACAAAGCAGACGTTGTCTATATAGCCGTCGTCATCAGAATCAATGTCCAGCGTGGTCGGAATCTGCGATGCAACGAAATTGCTGGCTGCAGCCAGAAGGGTAAATTCTCGCTCCGCCCTTTCATAAAAGTCGTCCTCATCATACCCGATGGGGTTGCTGCCTGTGTAGGGCATATAGTATTCCCGCGGATTGGGGTCCACGTAAGTAACAATGGTGGTGCCATTCGGAATGGGATAATAATGCGAAATCACATCAAGCTGGTTATAGGAAACAGCCTGGAAATAATTACGCATGGAATTGTAATTCACGGCGTTGTTATTGAACATATTGTCGTAATAGGTGATGGGCTGGGTAAAATTCGGGCTGTTCGAAAACCTGATGAAAACCACCAGGTTGTTGATGGTGCCGAAGTGGGGGGCACGCGTGTCCCTTTGCTCTGGGAAGCTTGCCTGGAACTGTCTGTATTTTTCACGGACGCGTTCGGAAGGCAGGTTTACCCCATTTTCCAGTCCCAAAGCAGCAGGGTCGCTCTGTCCGACTATATTCTGGCTGGGGATGATGTCATTTCCCTGCCTGACTGCCCAGGTGTACCAGCCGGTATCCCCGTTCTGTATGATTGTATAGTTATTGGCATCGTGCAGCCAGTTATGGAATTCATCCCCGCTGGCAAGCACGTTTATTTCAGTCCCGTCGGGCTGGGTTATCGTAACAGGCTGGTTCTTCAGCGGAGCGGTAAAAGCCGCCGCCGCCAGCAACATCAGGCATAGAACAACGATTGTTCTTTTCATATCAGCATCTCCGGATTATAGAGTTTATAAATATACTTATGCAGGTTTTATTCCGTACAGGACGTATTTCTGTCAATTGCTTTATTTCATGAAAGACTTGGTATTCTCCGGCTGGTCTGTGTTTTTCTGCTGCGCTGCTCCTATTTCAGCTTTACTGCCTTCTGCAAGGTGCTGCCTTGCGGACCTGAAGCCAGGATAAAATAAACCCCGGAGGGATAACCGCTGCCGTCCCAGGTGATAATGTTATCTGATGCAGGGTTCCACTTCATTACTTCCTGCCCTTTGGCATCATACATCCTGAGTGATAGGGCGTGCCCATCCCTGCTTTTGGCTGTGATGTTCAGGAAAGAGGAGAAGGGATTGGGTGAAAGGCTGAGGGTTATGTTATCACCGGGTTGGGGGATGACAGAGTCATCATTGGAGACGGGCATGGTAAGAGTGATGCTGGCAGAACCGACGCTGGAATGTGACGCCGTAAAGCTGTCCCCGCCGTTAATCCCCCTGCCCAGGATGATGTTATAGGTCTGTCCGATGGCAAGGATGCGGTCAAAGCTATCTCCGGAATTTAGCGGGATGATAAAGTTCAGTTGGGTTACTCCGCCGGTCTCGGTTGAGGAGGAGGTAACGATATTATTAGTTCCCCCCAAAGATACATCAGAGGCATGGGAACTGGCGGAAGTGCCCCAGTCGTCCCGGATAAAGGTATTTCCGCCGGAGTGGTAGCCGATGATGAAATTGGCATTTGCCATACCGCTGGTGGGTGCAAAACCGACAGCCACCCAACCGGTTGTGGTGGCGCTGAGCTGGCAGTCCAAGTGCTGCATATCGTCTGTCACCCTATAGTTTAGAGTGATGCCTCCGGCTGTGACTGTGGTGTAAGGGGTGTCCTTGGCTCCGCCGGCGAGCAGGAAGCTGAGGCTTGCCAGCAGGATTACTGTTAACAGTGTTTTCATATTATCTCCCCAAAAAGTTCATGTGTCTTTGTATGTTAAATCCGAATCTCAAATCCCGGTCAAGGCTGCCGGTGGATAGTTTCCTGAGGTTGACGGCATCGCTGTTGCTGAGACTGAACATAAAGTGATGCCCATAGGTGTCCAGCTTGAGCCCCAGGGCATAGCTGTCATGCTTTCCCAGATTCAGGCTGTTGGGTGCGGAATTCCTGTCCCAGACCGGGTAATACTCACCCAAAACCGTCAACGAGGGCAGTGCCAGGACACCGATGCCCAGTCCGGAAACCACGCGTTCGTCTTCCAGGTCATAGCCAAGGTTGGCATTGAAGAATATCCTGTTATACAAAGGTTTGTTTTGAGCGGACAGCATCAGCAGGAGATTGTTTTGACGCACCAAATCATTGGAGTCAAAGTCATACTTCTCAAAGGAAAAGTATTGCATGTCCGCCTGCGCCTGAACCGGATATTCATAGGGCAGAAAACTCCAGGAAGCATCCGCGACATATTCCTTGTTATCAAATATATAGCCTACCTTAAACTCTATCCGGCGGATAAATGCCTGCCTGTAAAACAATCCCACCCCTGCTCCGCCGTCCATCCCGAAAAACGTATCCAGCGGTTCCTCGTTTATCTTGCCTCGAAACCGGTGCGCAATCGATATCTCGCTTTCCCAGGCACCCAGTTCCGTTGGTGAAACGAGGTTCAGAAAGCTGTTCTGGTAGGCTGCCAGTTCAAGGGCGATTAGGGCAATGACCAAAAGGATGATAAACTTTGCCTTTTGCATAAAATCCGTCCTGTAGATGGCTTATTTGATTTCCAGGGTAAAGCTTTTCTTGCCTGTTTTGTTGCAGGTGGTGGTGATATCCAGCTTGTCCTTGGGCTTGAGGTCGTTAATCTTGAAGATGAGCTCTCCGCCTTCCATGCTGTCCTGCATGCCCAGCTTCTGGCGGATGATTTCCTTCTTGTTTTTCAGGACCACCACTTCACCGATAAAGTGGTCGGCATTATCCCTGACCTTGTGATTGTAGCTGACGGTCAGCAGATTGTTCTCTTTATCGAATCCTGCGGTTACGTTGCCGGCAGGATGGGCTGACAGCGCTGATATGGCGAACATTATCACTAATGTCAAGAGTATTGCAGCGTTTTTCATGAATTCTCCTTATGTGGTTGATTATGTTTATAATATAACAGATATATGGGTTATGTCAAGCCCGGATTCTCCCTACCTGCCTTTCTTTGACAAAAGCATATCTAATGAATATCCGCAGAATAGTTGCTGTATATCTGAATACAGAAAGTATCCTGCAGATATCCTGCAAGTATACTGTGGATATACTGAAGTCAAAGCGAAAGAAATAAGAACAGGTCATACTTCTTTTCATTCAAATACCTTTTTGGAATTGACAGTATTCAATATGTCACAATAGTGTAAATATTGTTGAGGAAAGCTATTCATAAGTGGGAGTTTAGTATATGGAAAAGTCAATTGCAGTAACGATACTTATCTCGTTAATCGCGGTTTCTCTGTATTCAGCCGACGTTATTTCCAAACGGCAGATGCGGAACCTGGAAGCGTTTACCAAGCTGTATGGCTATATCAGGTTTTTCTATCCATCCGATGAAGCGCAAACCGTGGATTGGGACAAGTTTGCTGTCTATGGTACCAGGCAGGTAATGGAGGCGAGAAATGATAGGGAACTGCAGAAAACTCTGAAAGACTTGTTTCTGCCCATCGCCCCGGCTTTGCAGATATCAGCAAAACTTAAAGATTTGCAGCCGGATTTGGCACTGCTGACTCCCCGAAGTCCGGAAAACTGGAAGGTGACCTGCTGGCAATATTCAGGTTACCAGAACGTGTCCCGAGATATTTATAGCAGCAGGAGAACAAACAGACCTGTCTCAATAAAAATCGACTCGAAAAGCGAAAAATTGCGCAATATGATTGGCTTCAGCATAGACAGCAGCGATTTAAACTGCAAACAATACCGCCTGACCTTTTCCGTGAAAGCCTTGGAAGCTGACACTTTGAAAAGCAGTTTGGATGTAATGGATTCCTGGTGGAATTATTTTTCGGAAGACCTGCCAGTCGGGGATTGGGTAAACAAAGAATACGTCTTTAATCGCATGAACGATGCAACATCCATTGATGTTTATATCTTCCTTAACAATCTAAAACAATCATGTCTGGGCAAAATTAGAATTGAAGCTCTGTATGGTTCCAACTGGCAGATAGTATATAACAATGATTATTCGACAGACGAGATAGGAGAAATGCCGCAAAGCCTGATTCTGGACGTTTTTAAAAGCATTGAGAATAATTCGTCTTATAACACTTATAAGGTCAGAGAGGAAAACGGAAAACGCTTTCTCGCCATGACCTCATCTCTTGACGGAGATGGATTCTCAACCGGGTATGTGACCAAGATATTTGAAGAGACTGTTCCCTTTGGGACCTTTGCCACCCGCAAGCTGGTTAAGAACCTTTATTGCAGCTTTCCACTGGCGCTCTACTGCAACAATTCAATCACCTTTCCGCCTTTGGATGGTACGAATGCTGAATGGTTTTACGTCGACATGGAAAAAGTGAATGCCATTTCCACGGAGGATTACAATGACATTGCTACCCGGCTGGCTGCCATTGAAGTTTACTGGAACCAGCTGCAGCACTTTTACCCCTACTGGAAAAATACGGATGCAGACTGGCATCAGGCCTTGAGAAACGCTCTGCAGGAAACCTTGCAGGGCGGGGATTCCCTTGATTTTGAGCTTATCTTTAATGACCTGCAATCCCAGACCAAGGACGGTCACAGATACTTGGAAACCCCTTATAACAGCAAAGGCAAGAAACCGGGGTTTATTGCAGAACTGGTGGAAAATAAATGGATAGTCACGCATATCATCAGGGATGGGATAAACCTTCCCATCGGCTCGGAACTGCTGAAAATCAACGGTGAGAACTTTAAGAAATATGTTAATTCAAGAAGGCATTACTTTGTTTCGTCATCAAAGCAGATGATGGATAAGAGGCTGTTCTTTAACATTATGTATATGTACCGAGATACAACAGCTACTTTTACATACAAAACACCCGAAGGCAAAATTCTGACCCAAGATTTTCCCATACGCGAGGATAAGTTTGTCTGGAGATTTCCCTCAGATAAGAAAGTCATTGAATATGAAGACGGGATTTATCAACTCAATGTTTCTGATATAGGTTTTACCGATAAGGATTTTCAAGAATGGCTGCCTACACTGGAAAAAGCCAAAGGCATAATCGTGGATTGGAGAACAGGAGGACTGGGTTTAGATTTCCTTGCGCATCTTCAGAATGTGCCTGATACGCTTTGCTGCCATGACCCGGGTAAATATCTGTATCCCGACCAGGAAAAAGCCGTGATTGAAATGTCTTTTCGCCCTGCTTGGAATATCCAGCCCAAAGCACCTCATCTTAATGCTAAAATCGTCTTCCTCAGTAATGCCTATGACGGCAGCTATCTGGAATCATTTCTGGTTCACATTCAACACTATAAACTCGGTACTGTAATTGGTGAACAAACCGCAGGTATGACGGGAAACGTTGTAAGAAGTACTTTACCCGGTGGCTGGAAAGCCTGGTGGACTGGTCTTTATGTGGAAAAACCGGACGGGTCAGATTTTCAGGGAGTTGGAGCGATTCCAGACATCATTGTACATCCCACAGTGAAGGGCATTGCGGAAGGCAGAGATGAAATCCTGGAAGCCGGCTTGAAATACCTAAAAGAAGAATTAAACCTATCTGAAATTCCAAAACTAATAAAAACATATTAAAGTTATACATCAGTTATGCGGTTATGATGCTAAAAAGTGCTTGGTTTACTTATATTTTCGCATCAGCGGCAATAATCGAGTTAATATCAGTTATGTTTTTGTTTGGGGCATCGTTAAAGGGTACGTAATCGCGAAAAAGTTGGATATTATTCTCATTAATAAAGTCTGAAAGAGGATTTACAGGTCGTAAATCTTGTATTCTGCCAGTATAAATCATACCGTCATAAATGTCTTTTAATTTCAAATCGGGGTATCCCAAAGAATATATGCTGATATCCTTCAATTCTCCCCAGGGGCTCTTAATCAGATCAAAACCAATCTCCTGATAGACAGGACTTATTATCTGCTCAATGACTCCATTAGCAGGCTGAATCAGCTTTTTGGCCTCAAAGCAATCTTCCCAAGGATCATAAAAACTGACGTTGAAGACTATATCCCCATATTTCTCATATAGATAATTACCAAAACTTTTAGTATTGAATCCAGTAAATACCTTCTCTCCTTCACATACATTCCAGGAAGGTTCTCTGTATTTTGTGAATGCATGATGAGAACCCATAATCCCAACGATTTTAGTTTTTCCTGATGAATAGTGCTTAACTACTGGTTCAAGCCAATATTTTTCGCCACATCCGTTCCAGATTTCTGCAATTTCTTCACTGTTAGGGTTTCTTCTTTCTGTTTGACAGATATGATTGTAAAGTTTCCAATTTATTGGATCATTTAGCCCAATTATCTTGATTGCCTGAGATTGCGGATATTGCTTATTAGTGCTCCAGACTAGCCTAAAAATTTCTAGATATTCTTTAAACCCCCAAAATGCTTCCTGCTTAATCATTATCATTTTTGCCAAGTCTAAATCAAAATCTGCTTTATCCAGTAACTCATCTATTAGCACCTGATCTTCTCTTCTGGCAAATTCATATGCTATTGCAGAAATCCCAAATTCAGGTAATCTGGGAATGATTTTATGATAAAGTTCAAGTTGCTGTTTAACTCTATGCATTTCACCAATCAGGACAATATCGGATTGTTCGAATTTCGACAGCACGTAATCAACGGGGCTTTTTCCGTTTAGTTCCAAATAATGCAGCAATTTATCTTTCATTACTTATTCTAAGCTAACTTACTTGTTATTATAGCCTTTTCCCTTGCCGGTAAAGAGGACGTGGATGCGGTTAAACATCTGGCGGAAGCGGTATGCCATCTCCTTGGAGGGATTGAGCTGGTGGAGCATTTTGGAGAAGAAATTGTCCCAGTTGGTGGTCTCGCTGTCCTGGAAAAAGCCGATTGCCTGCATGACTTCTATCATGTAGGTTTGCACTGAGGAAAGCTCGTCTTTGCCGACTGCCTGCTCGTTTTCATAACCGCCTTCGCCGGTGAGCTGTTTTCCCCTGATTTTTTCGGAGGAATTACGCACCGGATAGCTCCAGATTTCCCAGACTGCCAGGGCAACGCTTTGGGCAAGGTTGAGGGAGGGGAAGTCCGGATTGGCAGGGATGTGGCAACGCAGGGGGCAGAGCTCTGCTTCCTCGTCCGTCAGTCCAAAGGTCTCGCGTCCGAAAATCAGGCCGAGTTTGAGGTGGGGGTTGTCATAAAAATAGTTTCCGAGGTTCCAGGGGTTCATATCCACGGGTTTTAGCTTGCCGACCCGCCTGGAAAAAGCAATGGTGCGGTCCAGGTCAGAAACGGCATCCGCCAGGGTGTCAAACAGCCCGGCATTGTCGATGATGTGCTCGCTGTGCATGGCGAGGTAAAAGTCGTTCTTGTGCGGGATGGAGCCCACGATACGCAGGTTTGGGATGCAGAAATTGTTGAGGATGCGGGCGACAGCGCCTACGTTTCCGGCGTAAATCGGCTCCACCAAAATGACATGAATGTTATTTAAGGCTTGGTTTATCATTACAAATAAATTTTATTTTACCACAGAGGCACTGAGAAACAAAAAGGAGAGAAAAGGGAGGTAATAATGCCAGCTTCTCTGTGACTCACTTTAACTCTGTATCTCTGTGTAAACTTTGTTTTAAGATTAATTGCGCTGCATTATCTGGGCGAGTTTTGCGCCCATCTGCGCTACGTTCTGGTTGGGGTCGGCTTTCCATTCCTTGACGGTTTTCTGGGTGATATTGATAAAGTCGTGGGTTTTGTCGCGTTTGCTGCGCTGCATCAGTATGTTTGCCAGCTTTTTCATGGTCATCCAGATGGTGCGGATGCGTTTTTCATCGGCATCCAGCAGCCAGTTCTTGATGGCGGCGTAACACTGGACAGGCCTCATCCTGCCCACCTGGGTCAGTATATGGGTGATTTTCTTCTGGACTTCCTCGCTTTCGTCGTCCAGCAATACGTTGATGAAGTTCATGATATAGGCGGGGTCTTTGCCGGCGATGTTTTCCATGCCGTGCATGGACATGGCGCGCTTCTTTTCATTGTCGGATTTTGCCCATTGCGGCATTTCCGCCTTCATTACCTCGCTCTGGCGTTTCCACATCTCAAAGGCGATGGTTTCGGATTCCCAGGGTACTGTCTCAATGGTTTTTTCTATGGTTTTGATAATGATTTGAGGTTCATCCTGTCTTTTGTAATAGTAATAAAAGAGGGCAGTGGCGCGGATGCCGTAAAGCTTGTGCTCCAGCATATCGCTGCAGATTTTGTCCAGCTGGCCGTTGCCGTCATATTCAGCCAGCCGTCTGCCAAGTTCCTCGCGGGTAAAGTAATTGGGCGTATTTGCCATTTCCAGGATTTTCTTTTCTGCCAGGTCTGTATTATCCTTGTCCAACGCCTTGAAGATTTTCTCCACATGGGCATCCATTACTTTCAGGTCATCACCGGTCAGGCGTCCTACATTTCTAATCATTTCTACTCCATTTGTAATGCTTTCTGTCCTTTAGCATCAAGATAATTTCTTTCATGTAAAGGAATGCGTTTTGTCACTTTGTTATGGTAATTCTTTTTGTTATACAATCGTATAAGCTTGGATTATCTGTATATGCATCACAGGATAATCAAACTTTCATTTCTGTCAAGGGATATTTATCCCGCTCAGTACCAAGAACTCCAGTCACAATGTATTTTACCCGGAATCTGCAGGTATCATTTCTTGGGCAACATCGGAAGGAAAGCGCTGGTTTTTCTGATATACTCCCGGTAGTCAGGGTTGGCTGCATATTTCTTTTCGAGCAAGGGAACGCCTGATACCCTCAAAAGCAAGAAAGTGATAATCAGCGGGCTGAATATGGCTGCCCAGCCGGAAGGAACATTCAGGGTGATTACAAAGATTCCCCACCACATGGCTGACTCGCCAAAGTAGTTGGGATGCCGGGTATATTTCCACAATCCCCTGTCCATTATTTTACCCTTGTTGGCTGTATCCTGCTTAAACCTGCGCATCTGCGCATCGCCCACTGCTTCGAAGCAGAAGCCTGTCAGCCAGAGTAAAACGCCGGCAATGTCCAGATAGGTGATGCTGTTACCCTGATTTTGAGCAAGCAGAAAGAGCGGATAGGCAATGGTCAGCATAAAAAAGCCCTGCAGGATGAATACCTGCAGATAACTGCGGATAATCCAGTGCCTGCCCCAGTCTTTCTTCCACTGTGCATACCGGAAATCCTCTGTCTTGCCTTTGTTCCTGAGAAAAATATAGATTGCCAGCCTCAAGCCCCAGATGATGACAAATCCGCTGACCAAAAGCCTGCGGAAATGCCAGCCGGGGATGAGCAGGAGTGAAAGTATTGCAATGAAGATGAATCCCATGCCCCAGGCGATGTCAACGATATCGTTCTTCTTCAGGGCCAGAGCCAGCAGGAACAGCAGGTTCATATACAAAAACACTGCCCCGGCAATCAGACTGATGGCATGATAATCAATCATAAGAAACTCCTATGCCGACGGTTCCCACTCCGTTATGAACCCCCACCACAGGGGAGAGGGACATTATATAGACTGGCTTTTTGCCGGTCAAGGCCGTAAGGGCTTCGCCGTATTTCAATGCTCTTTCTTCGGCGTCTGCGTGCACAATGGCATATTCCCAGAGTGTTTTTGAATCCAACTCAGACTTTATCTGGCGAAGGATTTTTGCCATATTCCTTTTACGGCTGAGACTCTTGCCCCAGGCGATGGCTTTTCCTTCAGAATCGAGCGAGACGATGGGCTTCAGGTTCAGGATAGACGCGACCATTCCTGCGAGGGGTTTTACCCTTCCACCCCTTACCATATATTTCAGGGTATTGATATCAGTGTAGATTCTGGTGTCGGCAATCCAGCGCCCCGAATCCTGTACTATCTGGCTGAAACCGGCTCCGGCTTCAATGGCTCTGGCAATCCTCAAAGTGACAAGGCCTTCTGAAACTGAGAGGTGGCGTGAATTGATTACTGAGGCCTTGCCCTCTTCCATTTTATCAATCAGGACGGAGGAGGTTTGGCAGATACCGCTCAGCTTATCTGAGATATGCACTGCTATGATGTGCTCATAATGGGTGGCGGCAAATTCCAGATGATTTTTCACGGTTACCGGAGGGGGTTGGGAGCTGACTGGATGCACTTTTCCGTATTTGAGCATATGATAAAAGCGGTCAGGACTGATGGTGAGCTTATCCAGGTACAGCCTGCTGCCAAAATTTATCCCAAAGGGAATCCGGCTTATCTGATACTTGTCCAGCAGTTCCAACGGAAGGTCGCAGGCAGTATCTGTAACTATGCCAATGGGATACTTTCTGTCATGGCTTATCTGGTATTGCCTCAGCATATCGTCCACTTTGGAGCTGATTATTTCGCCCAGCCTGAACAGCTTGTCAAACAGCTTTTCCGGCTCGTTGGTATGGATATGGATATGCAGTTTTTCCAGGCCTCCTGCCAGTATCAGGGAATCCCCCAGACCGCTGATGGAGTCCTTGACCTTTTGAAGTGGAACGGACAGGTTGCCCATCACTGCTTCAGCGCAATACCTGTATTCATCAGGCGCAATCGTGTGCCCTTCTGTCAATTCGGTTTCCTCGGGAAAGCCGGGCAGGACTGCTGTCTCTTTCAGGGAGCCGGATTGGATGTATTCCACCACTCCTTCCAGAAAGGTCACAAATCCGCAGGCGCCTGCATCCACCACGCCAGCGTCAGCCAGGACTTTCAGCTTTCGCGGTGTTTCCTGCAGGGACTTTCGGGCAGCCGTCAGGGAATCAGTAATTACATGGAAAAAGTCGGAAGTTTTACCGCTTTGCTCCACCAGGTTTTCAGCCCATTCCCGGATGACGGTAATCATCGTGCCTTCCACAGGATTCATTATGGAGTCATACAAATGGCTGACCGCTTTATGGGCGCTGTGGGCAAAGTTCTTCACGGTCAGGACTCCCGATTCCGGCAGTTCACGGCTCAGTCCGTGCAGATATTGGGCAAAGATGATTCCGGAATTTCCCCTGGCGCCGTTCAAAGCCGAATCTGCAACGTTCCGCAGGGTCTCTTTGATTGAGATGCTGATTCTGCTGCTTTCCAGGATTGCTTTCATGGTCATGGCAAGGTTGATGCCGGTATCAGAATCCGCAACCGGAAAGACATTGATTTTGTTCAGATAAGTCTGGTTCCTGATCAGTGCCTTGCCTCCTGCCAGCAAACCGCGGTAAAACCTCTTTCCGTCGAGATACTTTATCTGCATGGCTTAGCTACCAGATTTGGGGCATTTTGACCAGTTTATCCGTTTTGTAACCCTCTTTGACCAGGTTTGCCAGGATATCGGCATAATCGCTTTCCGAGATTTCCGGCGTTCTGCTCATCACCCAGACATATTTGCGGTTGGGCTCGCCTATGACCGTATAGCGGTAATCCTCTGCCAAATCTATGACCAGGTAGGGATACCAGAACGGCTTGAACATCTGCACCCGCCATTCTGCTCCTGTGGATTTGTTATATACCTTTGCTCTGGGAGTCAGCACTTTTTCCTTGCCGTCGGGACTGCCTTTCCTGAATCTGTAGGTAATGCCGATGCTCCCGTCCGCTTTCAGGACATAGCTCTCGATGCCGTTTACTGCATTCTTTTCTATGATGTTGGGCAGGATGGCAATCACATACCAGTCACCCATGAATCTTTCCAAATCCACGTGGGGAACTGTATTGTGGTTTTTGGCGCAGCCTGCCGCCAGGCCTATTATCACCAGCAGGATAATCAGCTTCATCATTTCAGAGCCTCTTCTATGGCGGAAATCACTTCCTTGTCCATTGGTTTGGTGGGGGTGCTGAACCGGTTGATAATCTTCCCGTCTTTGGATATCAGGAATTTATTGAAGTTCCAGGTGATTTTCCCTGCAAACTTGGGGTTGGTCTTCTTGTCCGTCAGGTATTTGTAAAGCGGATGGATGTCTTTTCCGCCCACCGAGATTTTCTCAAACATCGGGAATGTGACCCCGTAATTCAGACGGCAAAAGTTCTGGATTTCCTCGTTACTGCCGGGTTCCTGGTTCATAAAGTTATTGGCGGGGAAGCCCAGTACCACCAATCCGTCTTTCTCGTATTTTTCGTAGAGTTCCTGCAGTCCGTCATACTGCTTCGTAAAACCGCATTTGCTGGCGGTATTCACTATCAGCAGGACTTTTCCTTTATAGCTTTCCAGCTTGACGTCCCTGCCGTCGATGCTCTTCACCGTAAAATCGTGTATTGTCTTTGCCTCAAGCATGGTAAATCCTCCCGTTAATATTGCAATGATGACTATGGCTATATTCATGTGCTGTTTTATATTACGCATTTTATCTCCTCTTCGGACAGAGTCTTTATATTAAACATCCATAGTATAGTCAAAAATGCAGAAAATCAAATTTTATTTATACCGGCAGATAATGATTAAAGAGCGGCGGTCGTCTTGAAATGCAGCTTGGCGACCTCGGCGAGACGTTCCTTTTTGTACTGAACGATAAAGGCCCTGGCTGTTTCGGGAACGCCTTTGCCGGCGCCCATGGGGAACTTCAGCTTGTAGAAATTGCTCATGGACTGGAAGCTCATCAGCAGCTGGTAGCGGGCAATGATGCTGGCTGCCGCCACTGCCAGATCCCTTTCCCCGTCCGGCCGTTCTGTAATAGCCATCTCAGGATGAAGCTTCTTTAGCAAGGCGGAGGCTTTTTTGCCGTGGCTGAATTGGTCGATAAAGACGCCTTCAATTTTGGCATGACGCTTTATCAGGCTGTCCAGGATTTTGCTGTGGCACCAGGCTAGCAGATCATTCAGGTTCTTCTTTTGACCGGAAAAGCCGGCATACAGTTCGTTGTACTTTTGGGGCTTTAGCACCAGGCATTCGATGTTTTGCGGAAAGTCGTGATAGAGGTTCTTGGCGATGGCGATAATCTGTTCTTTTTTCAGTTTCTTGCTGTCGCAGACGCCCAGTTTCACCAGCTTTGCCCTGTCTTTTTCTTCCAGGTAAAATCCGCAGACGATCAGCGGTCCGAAATAGTCCCCCTTGCCCGTTTCATCGCTGCCGACCCAGTGTTGCCAGTCATGCAGGGCAATGGACTCTTCCTCCGTTTTGGGAGCAAGGTTCAAAATGCGCTCCAGCTTTGCCTTGAGCTCTTTATGCTTGGAAGCATTCACCACTTTGCTGATGCCTTTCTTTTCAGAATAATAGACATTCAGCAGAACGGACGCCTCCCCGGAAGCAAACTCAATCTGTACTCCATAAGGGATTTCCCGTTCATTGGACATCTGCAGGCCCTCTTTACTGCACATGGGCAGCAGGTCTGCCAGGTATTCCTGTATTTTCTTATTCATAATATTTCAACGCAAAGACGCGAAGTTATCAAAGAGACTCGTCGTTCCTGCGCAGGCAGGAATCCATGCTGTTTTCATATAACCTTCCTAAAGAAAATAACCATCTTTCTCAGCCAAATCTTCCCACTGGGGATTCAGCTGTTCTATCAGACTGCATTTCCAGCTCCGTTTCCACTTCTTCAATTGTTTCTCCCGTTCAACCGCTTGCCGGAATGTCTCAAATACTTCCAAGTAAACAAGTTTGGTGACATTATATTTATCAGTAAATCCCTTGACTGCGTGTTCTTTATGCGCCTTTATCCGTGACGGCAGGTCACCTGTGACTCCAATGTACAGCGTTCCGTTGAAATCACTTGCCAGAATATATGTGTGATACCTTTTCATAATATCTAAAGTTCTCAAACAGCATGGATTCCTGCCTGCGCAGGAACGACGAACCAAGGAAACATCTTTATTCTAAACAATCTTCGTGCGCCCTTTGCGTCTTAGCCTCTTTGCGCCTTTGCGTTAAAAAACCATTACTATCTTGACACAAAGTCAAGGCGGGATTTTATCTATCCCAAAGAAAATAAACTTCGGGAGTTCGTCAATGATTACCGTTCACATCAACAACAAAGCCGTTCAGGTGACCAAGGGGACAAAGGTCCTCCATGCCGCCGCAAAAGCCGGTTATCCGGTTCCGCATCTCTGTTATCACGAGGATTTGCCTGCCTTTGGCAATTGCGGTGTCTGCGTGGTGGAAATAGCCGGCAGGATAGTCCGCGCCTGCTCCACCCCCTGCGAAGACGGGATGAAGGTCATCACCTGTTCCAAGAAACTGCTGGATTTGCGCCGGGAAGCGGTGGAAATCATCCTTTCCCAGCATCCCAACAACTGCCCCGAATGCATCAAGAACGGACGCTGCGAACTCCAGGCACTCGCCCAACAGCTTGCCATCCGCCATCTGCCCCTCAAGAAAATCCACAAGAAATTCAAGGGACAGGACACCTCCTCGCCCTCCATAACTTTGGACCAGACCTATTGCATCCAGTGCGGACGCTGTGTCTATGTTTGCCAGGAAATCCAGGCGGTCAATGCCCTGGAAAACAGCGACCGCGGGTTCAATACCTTTGTGGGACCCACCTTCCGCCGTCCTTTGGAAGAGAGCGAATGCGTCAAATGCGGTCAGTGCAGTGCCCATTGCCCCGTTGCCGCGATTTATGAAGTGGATGACAGCGACCCCGTCTGGTCTGCGTTGTATGACCCCTCCAAGGTAGTGGTGGCGCAGGAAGCCCCTGCCGTGCGCGTCGCTTTGGGAGAGGAATTCGGCTACAAACCAGGCACCAATGTGGTCGGCAAGATGTACACCGCCCTGCGTGAGATGGGGTTCAAGTATATCTTTGACACAAATTTCGGGGCCGACCTCACCATCATGGAGGAAGCCAGCGAATTTGTGGAAATCTTCCGTCACCGCCCCGACGAATTTCCCCTCATTACCACCTGCTGTCCCAGTTGGGTGGATTATCTGGAAAAGTTTTTCAGCGACATGATTCCCCATTTCTCCAGCGCCAAGAGTCCTCATCAGATGGTGGGCACCATGGTCAAGACCTATTGGGCGGAAAAGATGGGCATCGACCCCAAGGACATCTTCCTCGTCTCCGTGATGCCCTGCACCGCCAAGAAATATGAGATTGAGCGCATGGACGATATGTATGCCAGCGGCAAGCAGGATGTGGATGTCACGCTCACCACGCGTGAGCTAGCCCGCATGCTCAAGACCCGCGGAATAGATTTATCCGCTCTGGAAGACGGCTCTGCCGACAATCCCCTGGGCGAATACACCGGGGCCGGGACCATCTTCGGCGCCACCGGCGGAGTGATGGAAGCAGCGCTCAGGACCGCATACCACTTTATCACAGGCGAGGAGCTTCCCAGCCCGGATATCCATTTCCTGCGCGGTTACAAAGGCATCAAGACCGGCGAACTCGTCATCGAAGGCAAGACCATCCGCATCGCAGTCGCTTCCGGGCTTGCCAATGTGAAGCAATTGCTGGAGCAGGTCCGCCAGGCAAAGCAGGAAGGCAGGGAACCGCCCTGGCACTTCATAGAGGTCATGGCATGCCGCGGAGGTTGTGTCGGCGGAGGAGGACAGCCCTACCGTAGTACCGCCAAGGTCCGCATCGCCCGCGCCAAAGGGCTTTACAAGGAAGACCAGGGAATGCCCCACCGCGAATCGCACAACAACCCCTCCATAGTAAAACTCTATAAGGAATACCTGGATAAACCCCTGTCCGCCAAGGCAAAGAAACTGCTCCACACCAGCTATAAATCGCGCCCCATGCAGTTGCGGACAAAGGATTGATTTCACCACAAAGACACTAAGAGCACAAAGACGCACAAAGTTTATTAGTTAATAAAAATAGATAATAACAGACCCGTCTTACCGGCGTATGCCGGTATCCAGTTTTTAATTCATAATTCGTAATCTGTAATTATATTACCGTACCCGTCTTACTATCGCGTCGGGGTCCCCGAAGGACTTGTCCTTTGGGGTGACTTGACGGGGAACAGGCATTAAGTCTTAATTGTTAATTTTTAATTCTTAATTTTCTAATTGCTTTCCTCCGGCCTCTCCTTCAGCGGACCGTAAACATTACCAGTCCGATGATTCCTCTCACGACGCTGATTCCCGCGACCAGTGCAAAGAACCAGTTGATTTGCGGGAAAAACACATAGATTACCCCTGCAATCACTCCGGCGCAGATGCTTTGATAGCTGTCAATCTTATGAACCAGGGCAAGTTCTCTTTCGTCTGTTTCATGTTTGTATTGTACGGCAATCAGGCCTATCAGGAAGGGGATGAAACCTATGATTATTCCATAAATTCCATATTTCAGGCAGGCAAACCAGGTCAGGATACCGCATGCCAGCTGGCTTCCGAACAGAAAGTGGTAATTTCCTCTCAGGGTCATCTTTCCTCCTCAAAATAGAAGATTTCCTCTACGGATGTAGCAAAGAATGCCGCCAGCTTCATAGCGCTGACTACGGAAGGGACGAATACTCCCTTTTCAATGGAATTGATGGTCTGGCGGCTTAGTCCCACAGAGGTGGCAAGGTCTGCCTGTGTGATATCACGTTTGGCGCGCCAAACCTTCAGGTAATTCTTGAGTATCATCATTACCTCCTGATTCCAATATCACACATACCATACATTATGTCAAGTATTATTTACATTATATCGTCTATACAGTACAGAGTCATCCCTCTCCTGACAAGTATGTCGTCCCTCGCTTGACGGGGGACAGGAACGACATCCTTAGTAGTGTCGTCAGGGATTTACAAGTTTGTCGTCCCTCGCTTGACGGGGGACAGGCATTAATTGTTAATTCTTAATTGTTAATTGTTAATTCTTAATTCTTCCTTGCCTCGGCAACTCACCGTGAACTTTCTTCCCGTTTTGTTCCCTTATAGTTCCCGTATCAAGCACAAAGCAAAGTGATTCCAGACGCTAAATCCCATTTCTTTTTATTCTTAATTGTTAATTTTTAATTCTTCATTATCACTGTTTTTCCCGTCCCTATCGAGGGGGTATCGGGGAGAATGCGTGGGGAATCCCCTCGTATCCTCCCCGTGACAAGCAAGGGCCATTCCGCATTTTCTGAGACATAAATCCTACCCGTTCCGGCATCAGTATTAATCTTGACCAGACCCGGTATTATAGCAAGCGTACCGCAGTACCATCGGTTTTTTTCAAATTATGGGAAATCACGTCAAATTCGAATAACAGGAGTGAAATGGAGAATTGGAAAATCATTACCTATTAAATCGTGCAAAGTAATCGTCAATCTCAGGTCTAAGCTCTATTCCTACCCTTTCAAAAATATCGAGCAAATCCTGATATGCGCCTTCGCCACCAAGAAAATCCCAAAACTCATTAGCAACTTTCAGTTCATGCTCAAGATCTAGCATACCTCTCATGGTCCATCGACTATATGGTTTTGGTTCATATGGATTATAGGGGATCGATATGAAAGTCTGTATTTGTGCTTCTGGATTATCTGCCAAAGTAGTAGCTACCCACTCAAGAAGTGTTCTTTTAAATTCTTTAAATCCACCCGCATTGGGTTTTGCAGTCTTAATGTCGGATAGATAAATTGTACCATCATGAGAAACAAGCTTTAAATCGACCGTAGTAGGTTTTACCTTTTTCATCACACCATGTTGGCAAACTGCTCTAAGGGCTTCAATCTCTTCACATTTATTTGGTGATCGTACAGAAGTATCAAGCTCATCCATAATATCTTGTATAATTTTGTGAGCTTCAGATGATATTTTATCTCCAGCAGTTCGATGAGTTTCAGATGTTTTAAATCTGAAAAACCCAAGTTCTTTTGCTACGGGTTCGAATATGCTAGAACCAAAATTAGTATTCAAAGAATGAATGAATGAATATAATGCTAATCTATCTTTGCCAAGTAATCTTGTGTGGAATGGCATATATGCAGTTTCTGGTTTATAACGAGCAAATTTATCCCTTAAACTTGTTTTTATTACTCCCTCAAGATTTTGAACACTAATAACATCAATCATAACTATTCCTTTGGTATAATTCTATGAAGTGTATCTATATAATCTTGTGTTGTAGTCTTTAAGTACATCAATTTAGGATTGTCATTATCTATGTTTGAATTATCAAGGATTTCAAAGACCCTCTTTAAGTATTCTAAACACTGCTTTTTATCTCTAATTTTCTCGATCAACGAATCAAAATATATCTTTTTCTTTTTTGTAGACACAAAGCTTTTTTGGAATGGTTCACTTTCTACTAACATTCTAAATAGCATAAAAACATGGTACCTTGCTTTGTTATACTTTCTTTTAATATCTCTGGAATTTAAAAAATCCTTAAATCTATATTGTAATAACCCAGAGACATAATAAGGTTCATAGAGGTGCTGTTCAATAAAAATATCACCTTCTCTATCTTTATAAACCTTACCAAAATATCCTGATACAACATGGGGTTCTTCTAAAAACATAGCTACATAGGATTTTATTTGTTCTCTAATATCAACTATGCACTTCTTGTAAACATCAGCTCTATTTGAATATTGATTGCTTCTTCTCTCATAAAACAATCCATCTTTTGCGCTAACATAATATTCCTCAAGCTGTTTCTGAAAATATGTTAATGCTAACAAGCCTTCTTTTTCTATCTTCGACTGACTATTGGTTGACAGAATAATTTTGTCTCTTAGCGATTCATCTTTTGTGATAACAAGTTTTATAGGAATTATAGCATCATCTATCCCTTGAATATCCCTACACTCGTACAGCACGTTAGATGTCTGGCATCCATTAACTATTTGAAAATTACTTAAAATAAAAGTATCTTGTTTCCCTTTGTTTTCTTCAGCTATTATTGTTATTCCGTTATTAAACAACGAGAATTGGGAAAACTCTTTATCTTCTAATGTTTGTTTTATCTTGTTATTAACATCGTTATCAAAACCCAGAAAATCTCTAACATTATCATAGAATAAATTCCTCAGTGTTTTGTTCTCGGGATCAATAATAAGTTTTGTTAATTCCTTAAATGGAATATGTCCAATATACGCCTCGTCAACACCAGTGATACTTTTTATCTGTATTTTATGTTGGAATTCAAAAGATGATAATAATGGATTGGTTGTTTTTTTATATTGATGGATCAGTGTTCTTCTATCAACGGGTTCAATTTTAATTGATTCAAATAGTCCCATAGAATCAAGTTGATCACTTCTCTTTTGTATAGTAGCAGAAAATGTCGTATTGCCATTCCAACTACCAATTGAACAGAAATAACAGATTAAATTTATTTCCTTTATTGCTGCAAAATCACTAATTATCGAAAGATATAACTCATGGAACTGCTGAGTTTCTGTAGTTATTGGATAACTAGGTTTCTCTTGCAAAAAATCAATTAATGTGTCGAGAAAATTTGCTACTTGTGCATTTTCGAATTTGTCAGATCTCTTTGATTGAATAACATACATTTTGACAATTATATTTTGCTTAACTTGTTCTCTAATCTGAATGAACTCATCCGAATTTTTTACCAATTGCCCATTGACATAAAAAGCCATACTGTCAATTCCCTTGTTATCACCAACTGAAAAATCTTCTAAATCGTTAGAAGAAAGGTTATATAGAAACTCTTTATTTAATAACGAATAAGCACAGAATCGTTCAAACTTCTCAAATTCAGATAAATCATCAATATCAAAATTTTGTACAAAAGATTTGACGAGCCCATCAATGATTTGATCATTCATATGTTCCCTCACTTGATATGAAAAATAATTTCAGAATATGCTGTTTTGTCTTTTTCGGTCCGATTTAACACAGGACGTTTATACTGATTAACTATTTTCATACCTGATTTTTCTGCTATTAAAGGATAGAGATTGTATTTATCATTTGAAACTAAAAATACATCGTAGTCATTAGCCAGGTATTTCTTACAGTTGATTAAAACTTCGCTAATACCCTGAACATAGCTTTCTTTTGCTTCTCTGCCTTGACCTTTATACAAAGGCCCAATCTCTAATTGGTCTTTTCTTTCAAAACCAAACAAATCATATGCATAGGCATGTTGTTCGTGGTAATCTATTAGTCCAACGTACGGAGGTGAGGAGAAAATGCCTTTTATCTTTTTCTTAGATGCCAGCTTGCCATATTCAGGGTTGATTATATTCAACTCATCAAAAATATCAAGAGTACGGCTGTCGCCAGTTAGGCAGATTTGCTTAGTTTCAGTTCTAAGCTTATCAAATTGAACAAGCCTTTTTGCTGTGTCCTGGGAATAGGTTTGCCACCACTTGTAAATGGAAAACAAAGGTTTGCACATCTTGCCGTGCTTGTGGCAATAATATGTTGTAAAAACCGGTTCTAAAAGCGTAGCTAAATCAGAATGGGTGGTAGCCCTACAGCTTCTGATAGTTCTGCTTAGCATTATGCTTATAATATTTTTAATATCTTGATTAGCTATTTTCTGTATTTCACTGTAAACAATCTGGATTTCATCTCTAACATGTTGAGAGTACCACTTATCCAAAAATGAACTTGAGTTGTCTTGTCTTATCTTTATGTTGAATTCGTTAGTCAGTTTTTCAAATATTGGTTGAAACTCTTTTTCTTTTTCATATGCATATGTCTTTTCATCTATCTCTTTATGTCTTACTTTATACTTAAACTCAGGTACCGGAAAGTACTTAAGATTGAATTTGTATAATTCAGACAAAAGCTTATCCTCAAACTCAGATATAAAAGTATCTTGAAGAAATAATTGCAATGCTTTTGTTATTCTCTTGATTTCGGTTTGAATTTCCACAATATTGTACTTTGTAATCTTGCTATTCGATATGATCGAGTTGAAATACGATATGTCAATACCAATAGCGTTTAATCCTAATTCATTTGCTTGCACAAGAGTTGTTCCACTACCACAAAATGGGTCGAGTACAATATCACCTGGCTGGAAAAAGACTTCTTGTTTGAACTTATCTACATGGTTATCAAGAAAGTATTCTACAAGTTGAGGTATGAACTTGCCTTTATAGGGATGTAGTCTATGCACGTGTTTAGTTGTTTCAGCTTCTGTATAATTATCAAAGGATAGTTGCCAATTCAAATCATCTCCAAGCCGCTCTTTCCAGATTGACTCTTTACTTCCTCTGTGCTGATCATAATAGTCTATTAATTCTGACTTTGATATTTGGGTACTTCCATTGTCACCGAATTTATGTATTCTACCATATTGAATAAGATAGGTGATGTTTGATGTTGTTACTTTTTTCCCAAGGTAGTCTGATGCAAGGTCACTGGCTTCTTTTATGTCCAGCAAATCTTGTTTATCAGTATGCATTTAAACTCCAATATCATCTTTAATGATTAGGACATGCTTATTCAAGATGGAACTTTTTTGTCAAGGTTAAATGATGAAAGATAAACCGCCCCTTAAAGGGTCGGTTTTCACATGGAATCTAACAATCGGCGATTTAAATCTCCAAATGTTATAATATTTAGCGATTACAATCTCTTTATTTGAAGTAGTAGTACAGTCCTGCCTGGGTGATATACATGATGTATCCGTCTTTGCCTTTAGGTCTGTTCATCACTTTTGTCACGTCTTTCATTGAAACCGGCATCTGGCTCATATATGCTGAGTGATTTCGCTTTCCACTGATGGAGGAAGTCAAATCTGGTATTATATACTTCCGTCACAAAACAATCATGCATGCCCTGAAGCGCTCTTATAACAGAAAAGAGATTCCGGTCTTCGGATACGTAGAATGGGAAAAATCTGCTTTTCGGGGTTCTATGCTCCACAATCAGGAGAAATTTCCTTTTATCAAGCATTCCCTTTTCATACCAGCCATACAAATCGTGCATAGAAGGGATATCATGCAGACCACTGAAATCTTCCTGATACCCTGATTGTTTCAGGATATCCCCAAAGGATTCAAACTCAGCTTTTTTTTCCTTGTTGGTTTCGCTGTCGCACATAAGTTTATTGGTCAATTGCAGAGCAAAATCATCGTTAAGGCTGATGGATTCAACTACGGTATAAGCATTTTCAGGTTTATGGACTTGAGCTATATCATCGAAGACAAGCCCCCTTTTTTCAACTGCGACACGACCGTATTCGCAATGAAAAAAATAATCAGCGGTAATCAGCAGATAAGCGAATCCCTTTGATTTATAGGAGTTATACCAGTCCAGCTGGTCCTGGAAGTGCGGAACATATAAATGCTCTCCGTCAGATACTATTGCCATAAAACTTCTTTTGTGTCCTTAGTGCCTTTGTGGTAAAAAAAATGGATACCGACCTGCGTCGGTAAGACGTGTCCCCCGTCAAGCGAGTCCCCCGTCAAGCGAGGGACGACAAACCCGGCAAGTCACCCCAAAGGACAAGTCCTTCGGGGACCCCGACGCGGGGGACGGCACGAGAAGAGAAATGGCAGGATTGATTCCTGCCCTGAATAGTGGAATGGATCCCGTATCATGTACGGGATGACGAACCAGTTCGTCATTTAAAGTAGTAATACAGCCCTGCCTGGGGGATATACATGATGAATTCGTCTTTGCCGGTGTAGGTGACGGGGAGTTCCAGGGAGAGCCGGAAATATTTGCCGACCATGACTTCCACGCCGGGTCCGGCGCCGATATTGACATAGGATTTGGTCTTGGTAGTAGAAGTTACCTCGCCTGTGGGGTCATAGTAATACTGGCCTGCAATGCTATTATCCAGGGTATATTCCTGATGATATTTCTTTTGGGTGGAATAAAACCAGCACATGCCGGCATGGGCATAAAACATGATATTTTCCATTCTTTTCAGGGGCAGGATGCCATTGACTCCCAGGTTGATGCTATATTTTCTGCCATTGTCAGTTCTTGCCAGAGTCACGGGATTGTCCTGGGAATCATAGTTGTAAAACCTTTCCGGGAAAGAATATTTATTGCTTCCGGTGGAAAATCCGCCTGCCACTGCCTGGATGCCCCAGTCCTTTTCCACAAAGCGGTAGGCATAGCCGTTGCCGGAGACATTGCCAAAGTGGATGCCAAAGGCATGTCTGTCCATTGAATAACCAGCCTCATACATCGCTTCCTCTTCCTGGGCAAAAGCCGGCAAAGCAAGCAAACCAAACATTATGATGAGTATCAGCGCTCTTTTCATTGTTCCTCCATCCGCCGCCGGGCTTTGTCCGGACCAGCTATATGCACAATTATGCGCTCTTGCCAAAGCTGTCAAACAAAATATCCTCATCCTGGCCGCTTCGGCAGCAGAATGCAGGAAATCCGCCCACAGGTTGTATAACAAATGTGAAAAATCTTCTCCGGCAGGAGAGATGCATCATAAAGAAAGACCGCGGATAATCCAAACCAAGGCGCCGGACTCCGGAAACGGAAATTTGTTGACACAATACCGCAGGACGATTTGCATACACGCAAGCCAAAGTCCACGCAGAAGCGTGATTATCCGGTCCGTGAGGAAGGAAATGAAAAGATACCTGATTATTATACTCGTAATCGCCACAGGCATTCTGACCGCCAGACAATATACCCTGGAAGACATGATTGAAGCGGGGCTCAATAGCTCCTATTCCATGCGGCAGAAAAACATCATGCTCAAAAACGCCGGGCTCGGAGTCCAAAACGCCGCCTGGAACCTGCTCCCCTCCGCGGATGTGAGCTTCAGAAGGGCAAATACGGATGAACGGTATTCCAGCAACGGCTCGGTGGTGGTCTCCAAAAGCCTTACCCTGAATGAGCCGACTTATTTTAACTTCAGGCAGGCAAGCCTGGATAAATCCATCGCCAAGCTGGATTGGCAACAGTCCAAAAAAGAGCTGGTTTACGGCATCTACACCGCCTGGCTGGACCTTGCCCAGCTTCAGAAGGAAATCTCCATCAGGGAAGCCAACCTGGCAATCCTGCGCATTATCAAACGGCAGACCGAACTCAAAATGCAGCTCGGACAGCGCACCGCCTTTGACGTCAACCAGAGCGAAATCAATGTAATCAACGCCGAACTCGCCATCGCAGAGCTCAATAACCAGATGATAAAGCTGAGGGCGGACCTTTTTAACAAAGTCAAGCTGACGGACGACGGGGGCGATTTGCTCTATGCGGAAACCCGGACTGACCTGGAACCGGTGTTTGAAGACGCTGAGGAAGAACCCTTCCTGCTCCGGCAACTGAGATATGACGTAAAGAAATCCGGACTCAGCAAACTGCAGCAGAAAATCGGCTTGTTGCCTACCGTGGTTGCTTCCGCCACTTACGGACAGTATTCCCAAAACAACGACGTATTGCAGTTTGATAATTATGAAGACAGCTACACCCTGTCGCTGGGAGTGAGCTGGTCGCTCTGGACACCCTTTACCAAAGGAAGCAGTTATGCCCAGGTGCGCAACAGCCTTACCCTCAAGCAATGGCAGTATGAAGAGCAGCAGGCAGCCCTGCGCCTTCAGAAAGATAACCTGAGAAGGGAATGGGCGTTTTTGTCCGGAACCCTGGCTTTGAATACCAAAAAAGCTGCGCAGGCAACTGATAACCTAAGCATTGCGCAGGAAAGATATAACCTGGGCTCACTCAGCCTGATAGAACTCGAACAGGCAAGAGTGGCAGCCCTGGAAGCCGAATTGGCAGTCAATAAGCTCAGCTTCCAGCTTCAGAAGAAAGCCGAGGAATGGAACCTGCTGAATTCCCTGCTGATATTGGACAGATATTGAATCCATAATTCCTGAGGGGTGGGATGAGAAAGAGAAAGTTCTGGCGCATAGCCATCATCGTCATCATTGTTCTGGCAGTAATCATCGCGGTCATGCAACTGACCAAGAAGAAATCCGTGAAACAGACCGGTCCCGCCGGGAACAACACCTATACGGTGGAACGAGGCAAGATTGTCTCCACCATAGAGATAACAGGCGAAATCCAGCCGCAGGTGACCGTCCAGATCAAGAGCAAAGTCTCCGGTAAAATCGTGAAGTTTTACGTGGATGAGAATGATTATGTGAAACAAGGGCAAATCATTGCCGATATCGAGCCGGATTATAACCAGGCAAGCACCCTGGCAGCCATCCAGTCCCGCCTCAAATCCGCCGAAATCCGCGTTAAAAATGCCGAAAAAGATTTCAATGACAAAAACAGGATGGTAGTGCAGGATTATGTTTCCCAGCATGAAGCAGACCTGGCGCAGGATGAGCTTGCCTCAGCCCAGCTGGAATACAGGCAGGCACTGCAGCAGTATGAACTGGTGCGGGAACTGGATACCGGCAAAGCGGTCACCCATGTCTATGCCACCGCTTCAGGCACTGTCATCCAGAGAGCGGTTCAGGAAGGTGAGATGATTACCTCCTCAAACAGCACTTTCGGCGAGGGCAGCGTTCTGGTCAAGGTGGCAGACCTCAGCAGAATGGTGGTAAAAGCCAACATCAACGAAGTGGACATAGCCAAGTTCCGCCAGGGACAGGATGCACTAATCAGGGTGGATGCCCTTCCTTATGAAGAGTTTACAGGCAAAATTACCAAGATAGCGCCAATGGCATCCACAGTAGCCAACGCTATCGTCTTTCCGGTGGAAATCAGCCTGGACAAGCCGGGAACCCTGCTGAAGCCGGGTATGACTGGCAATGTTTCCATTACCGGCGAAACAAAGGACAACGTCCTGATAATCCCCATCAGGGCTGTCTTTACCGATGACAAAAACCAGGATATCGTATATCTGTACAAAGAGGCCGGTTCAGCGTCAACAGACACCACCGGGACAGTTCCTGCCGCGGCAGCTCCGGTTGCCACCCCGGTAAAACTGGGGAGCAATGATCTGCAGATGGTGGAAGTCCTGGACGGGCTGAAAGACGGAGACAAAATATCACTGACAGACCCTACGGCAGGCATGAACGCCAATATCAGGTTCAACCAGTTCTAACAGAGGGATTATACCGGACAGTAATGTCGTAATTACAAAAAAGGTTTGTGGGCAACAGCCTTGTTTTCTATTAGTATTTTAACGCAGACTCATTAACGGAGAAGCTAATGATTGAAGTTAAACACCTGACCCGCCGTTTTGACACCATAACAGCGGTAAATGACATAGCCTTCAGTATCCGCGAGGGCGAAATCGTAGGATTCCTGGGACCCAACGGGGCAGGGAAAACCACTACCCTAAGGATGTTGGTGGGTTATCTGCAGCCGAGTTCCGGCTCCATAACCATCATGGACAGAGACATCAACGAAGACCCGCTGATGATTGCGCGCGAAATCGGCTATCTGCCGGAGCACAGTCCTCTGTATGACGATATGTCCGTCTATGAATACCTGAAGTTCATTGCAGAAATCAGGCACATGAGTAAAAAGCAATTTACGGACAGGCTGGACTTTGTTATCGAAAAATGCGGATTGAGGGAAGTTATCGGACAGCAGATACAAACGCTTTCCAAAGGTTACAGGCAGAGGACGGGACTGGCCCAGGCGATATTGCATGACCCCAAGGTCCTGATTCTTGACGAGCCGACCTCAGGTCTGGACCCCAACCAGATTTTGGAAATCAGGGACCTTATCCTGGAACTCGGCAAAGCCAAGACCGTTATCCTTTCCAGCCATATAATGCAGGAAGTGCAGGCCGTCTGCGACCGCATCATTATCATCAGCAAAGGCAGAATCATAGCCGACGAGCAGAAGGAAGAACTGGGCAGATACATCACGGAGCAGAAAATCCTGACGATAGAGATAGAAGCCGAACAGCCAGATTTTACAGAATGGCTGGCGGCCCATCCGGGTGTGAAGCTGACTGACAGCTCGAACAGGGGCAACCACTGGAAGCTGGACTTTACCTATCCCTCCGGTATGGACCTGACCAGGGATTTGTCCCAATACATCACTTCCCGGCAGTGGCTCGTGCTCGGTATGTATAAACAGCAGCATTCCCTGGAGGAAATCTTCCATGCCCTGACCACCGGTTCGGATGAACCTTTCAAGGTAACATCAGCCGAAACGGAACCGGACCAGACTGAGGAGGAAAACCATGCGTGACATACTGATAATTGCCAAAAAAGAACTCCGCACCTACCTGAACTCTGTATCCACCTATATCGTGCTGGTGGTCTTCCTGATTTTGAGCGGCTGGTTTTTCTCCAGCATCATGTTCAAAGCCGGAAAAGCAGAACTGAGACAGCTTTTCTCCGTTCTGCACATGGTATACCTGTTTTTTATCCCGGCGCTTACAATGGGCATGATTTCGCGCGAGAAAGCCACGAAAACCATTGAGCTGCTGGCGACCCTGCCCATCCGCCTGAAAGCTATCATCTGGGGAAAGTTCCTGGCTGCCGCAAGCCTGATTGTCATCATTCTGCTCTTCACTATGGTGCATCTGGCCACTATCGCCATCATCGGCGAAAACGTCGATTATGGTTCAATCTTTATCGGCTACCTGGGCTTGGTGTTCATCGGGGCTGCTTATTGTGCCATCGGGGTTTTTGCCTCGTCCCTGCAGGGCAACCAGATCGTGGCTTTCATCATCGGATTTGCCATTTCGCTGTTCTTTTACGGGCTGCAGTATGTTACAGCCCTGATACCGACCGCAGTCGCAGATATCTTTCAGTTCCTGAGCTTTGACTATCACCTGCAGAATTTCCTGAAAGGCGTCATCGACACCAGGGATGTTATCTATCTCGGTTCCATTGTTACAGGATTCCTGCTGCTGGCGGAATTTATCCTGAACCTCAACAACAGGATGCAGGAGCGGTAAGATGGAAAACATGGCAAAATCAACCGGGCAGAAAAAAGTGAAGACGCGTTCCATTGTGACCGGACTGCTCCTTTCCCTTTCGCTACTGTTTATTCTGAACCTTGTATCGCTGTTCCTGTTTTATCGGCTGGACTTTTCCAAAGGTAAAATCCATACCCTGAGCAAGACCAGCAAGACGCTGGTCCGCAAGCTGGAAGACAATGTGGTAGTAAAAGTCTATCTCTCCAAAAACCTGCCGGCGGATTACAGCGTTCTGGCGCGCTATGCCAGGGACCTGCTCAGCGAATATAAACTTTACGGGAAAAACCGCTTCCGCTTTGAGCTGGTATCCCAGACCAATGAGGACGAATTCCGCGGACAGGCAACCCGGGACAATATCTTTGCCCAGCGCGTGATGATACTGGAAGACGACCAGCAGACAGTGCGCGACATCTTTATGGGCTTTGCCTTTGAATATAAGGGTAACCGGGAAAGAATCAACCTCACCAAAGAAATCGAAGGCAGGCTGGAATATGAAATCACCTCCATCCTGCGCAGGCTGACCCAGGCTGCCCTGCCTCGCGTGACAGTCTTTGAGGACTCGCTTTACAGCCCCAGTTATTACAAGTATTTTGAACATCATACCACCCAGAATTACAACATCATCCCCACCAATCTCAACGCGCCGGTCATGGCATCAGAAGTGATGATATTTCCGGGAGTGATAGATTCCCTCTCGCAATTGCAGCTTTACAACCTTGACCAGTATATCATGCACGGCGGCAAAGTGCTGTTCCTGCAGGACAGGGTAATGGGGCTGGTTCAGTATGGCAGGGCAGACGTGATAGATTCCAATCTGTTTGACCTGCTGGAGCATTACGGCATCGAAATCAAGCCAAATATGGTCCTTGACCAGACCTGCGCTCCCATCAATATGAGCCAGCGTTCAGGCATTTTTACCATAGACGTGCCGATGCCATATCCGCCTATTCCCATGCTGGAAGGCATGAAGTCATCAGTTGTGACCAAAGGGCTGAGCGACATCATTATCTACATGGGTTCCGAGATAAATATCAATACCGGCAAACCGGATTTGGAAATCACCCCCCTGCTCAAGACATCTGCCGCTTCCGGCATTATGGATGGCCCGGTCTTTGACATCATTCCCGAGAAGTTCATGGGAGACAAAGTGATGTCCACCCTGACCCATCCTCCCCTGACCATGGCTGCGCATTACAAGGGAACCTTTACCAGCTACTTTGCTGACCGGCCCGAAATTGCGGAAACCGAGGGCTTCACGCCTAAAACAGAGACCGGTGAAATAATCGTAGTCAGCGATTCTGACCTGATACGGGACTTCATTGTCAGTGCTTCCGGAGCCAATATGATGTTTGTCCTCAATGCCATAGATTATCTGCTGAAGGACGTTTCGCTCAATGAAGTGCGTTCCAGGACCATTCCCAACAGTCCTCTGGACATCACCCGCTGGCTCTACAGACGGAATATCGACGCACAAACAACCGCAAGCATAGAACCCCGGATCAGGCAGTTCGTAAAGCTTGTAAACCTGTTACTGCCTTCCCTGCTGCTGGTAGTGATGGGACTGGTGATGCTATTCCGCCTCAGGAAAAGCCGACGCGCCATCCAGGCAGGATACAACGATATCCCTGTGGAAGCGCCCCCAGAAACCTCAAACAACGGAGATGAGCAATTATGAAAAAGAGCCATCTGACTATACTGATAATTCTGCTAATCCTGATTGCCGTGTATTTCATTGCCCGGAAAAACCGGCCGGTGGAAAAGGAGATACGTTTCTTTGCCGCTGACTCGGCAGATGTTTACCGGATGGAGTTTTACACTCCCAAGGACACGATAATCGTTTCCAGGACCGACAAAGGCTGGAGACTCACCTATCCGGTTGACTGGGATGTCAATGAAGAGCATCTCGGCTTCTTTTTCAGCCAGGTATTGCCCATCAAAACCTCCTCCACGCCCATGTCCGAGGACACCAAGATGTTCAGCAGATACAAGGTGGATGAGGCATCCGCCATCCAGGTAAAGCTCTTTAACAAAAACAACAAGAAGACTGACCATGCCTACATCGGAAACGGCACCAACACCGCTTATGACTATGGCAGGAAAAACGGAGAATGGAAGACCTACCAGTTCAAGCGCAATATCACATCCCTGGTCAAGCCGGATATCTTCCTCTGGCGCTCGCCCAATATCACAAACCTGAAGCGCGACCAAATGAGCAGGATTGACGTCAGGTACCTGAAGAATTCTTATGTCCTGACCGTTTCTCCGGACAGCATTATCTATACCGACAGCCGGGAAACCTTTACCATTCCAATGTATAACCGTGCCCAGCACAAGGTTATCAACGCACTGGAAAATCTCCGCACCTGGCAGTATATTGACAAAGGCACAGATAAATATGCCGCCTCTTTTCAAAATCCCGATTGCAGGATTGTGGTGCATCTCAAGGACGGCAAAACCAAGACTTTCACCCTCATCCGCAAGGAAGAGCCGATTCCGGACGCCTATGAGGGAGGTCCCGACAAATCGGTGGAAGTGCTGATGATGGTTGACGATAAGATAACACCCCTCTACCAGATGACGGGAGACTTTATCAACCGTTTTACCCGTGCCTCCGGGCACTTTAAGGTGGAATTTGATTAAGCTTTCCATTCTTACCGGCCTTACCAGGGAACAATATGTAGTTATCACGACCCTCTGGGTCATGACCGGGATTGCAAGCCCCCAGAGGGGTGACAGCTATGAGGCAGTCTGCCATACGCTTGCCAATGGCGGCAGGATTATCCTTGCCCTTTGGGATGATATTCCGGTGGGGACTACCTGGCTTACCCATGATTTCCGCCGGCTCTATATCCATCACATGGCAGTGCATCCGCAATACCAGAACAAGGGCATCGGTAAACGCCTCATGGAGGAAGCCCTGTCAATAGCAAAGGAACTGAAACTCCAGGCAAAGCTGGAAGTCCACTGCCAAAACAAAGCTGCCTACAAGCTCTACCGTAAATACGGTTTCATTACTCTGGAAGGCTATCACACCATGATAAAGAGGGATACCTGACTATGCATTACCTCCCCACCCGCATCATTTATGGACCCAATGCAGTCAAAAGAAGCGCACCTTACCTGAAGACGCTCGGCACTAAAGCCTTGCTGGTCACCGGCAAAAGTTCCGCCCTGAAATGCGGCGCTCTGGACGATATTCTCAATGTCCTGAGCGACAATGGCATCACCTGGTCAATCTATAACAAGGTGGAGGAAAACCCTGTCCTGGAAACCGTGATGGCAGGAGCGGAAGCTTTTAGCAAGGAAGGCTGTGACTTTCTCATCGGCATCGGGGGAGGCAGTCCCATCGACGCTGCCAAAGCCATTGCCCTGGTTTCTGCCAACCGGCTTGATATCAATAACATCTACAATCTCTCCCTGTTTCAGAAAACCTATCCTCTGGTTGCCATTCCCACCACTTCCGGCACCGGCACAGAGGTGACCCAATATTCAGTCCTGACAGACGCTGTTCATCAGAAAAAAGCCGGCTTCGGGCACGACCTTGCCTTTCCGGTCTTGGCTTTGTGCGACCCGCGTTATACTCTGTCCCTCCCGGTTTCCGTTACCCTGAACACCGCCATTGATGCGCTCTCCCATCTGCTGGAAGGCATCTATTCCAACAAGAGAATGCCGCTTATATACCCCCTTATCTTTCAGGGTATCCGCCTGATATTGCAGAACTTAAGAGTTGTTCTGGATAATCCCGCAGACCTGCCGGGCAGGGATGCCCTCATGCAGGCAGCCCTCTACGGAGGCATCACCATTTCCCACACCAGCACCACCCTGCAGCACTCCATCGGCTATCCGCTCACCTCTGTTTACAATATCCCGCATGGACTGGCAAACGGCATCGTCATGCAGCCGATGATGGAACTCTATTATCCGGCAGTGAAAGATGAATTGGAGGAGCTATTCCGCTTCCTTAATATCAGCAAGGCAGAGTTTTACGCCTGGCTGGAAAGCTTTGCAATGACGGCTGGAATCAAGCTTCCGGCAGAATTCATTGAAGCCAATATCCCTGAGGTGCTTGCCAGCCGAAACATGGCTAACAACCCCTTTGAGGTCTCCCCGGAGCAAATCCGCAGTATCTACGAAGTTATTTAAATACTGACAGTTATCCTGTAGCAGATTTGCTGGATTTATTCTTGTTGACATTATCTCCCTTATGCAATTATGATATTCAATATTGAAGCAGTTCTTGAAAATGGAGGAACACATGTCCCTCGCAGTAAAGCAAGTCATGACCAAAGCGGAGATGAAGCAGTTCATTTACCTTCCTGAAAAGATACACGCCCATCACAAGGGCTGGGTGCCGCCCTTTTACAGCGACGATGCCCGCAATTTTGACCCCGCCCGCAACCTTGCCCACAAATACTGCGAAAGCATTTACGCCCTTGCCTGGGAGGACGGCAAACCCGTCGGCAGGATTGCCGGCATCATCAACCACCGTTACAACACCCATGCCGGCATCAGGATTGCCCGTTTCGGCTTTCCGGAAGTCCCGGAGCGGATTGATGTGCTTGCCGCCCTGCTTCACTTTGTGGAGGGCTGGGCTACGGGAAAGGGGATGGAAAAGCTGGTGGGACCGCAGGGCTTCACGGAGGAAGACCCCGAGGGCTTTATCATTGAGGGTTTCGGGGAGATTGCCAATCTCGCCACCATCCAGAATTTCCCTTCCATCCCGGCTTTCATGGAACAGCTTGGCTATGTCAAGGAAGTGGACTATGTGGTGTACAAAATAGACATCAGGACAGCCCTGAATGAAGATTACCACAAGCTCTATAAATGGGTAAAACGCAACAAAGACCTGCAGCTCAAAGAGTTTCGGACCAAAAAGGAACTCTGGAAATACATCGTTCCCGTTTTTCAGCTGATGAACGAAAGCTTTATGACCCTATACGGATATTCGCCTTTTTCGGATGAGGAGATAGTTGCATTTGTAAAACGCTATATGCCGGGTGTGGACCCGCGTTTCATCAAGTGCGTGGTCAACGGCAAAGAAGAGGTGGTCAGCTTCATCATCGGCATTCCCAATATGTCGCCGGGCATCATCAAGGCAAAAGGACGGATTTTCCCCTTCGGTTTCATCCATATCCTGCATGCCCGCAATACTTCCAGGAAACTTGACCTCTACATGGGCGCCGTGAAGGAAGAATACCGCAGCAAGGGACTCGACGTCCTGATGGGTTACCGCATTCTGGAAGAAGCCCATGCCGCCGGCATTGAATACATTGATACCCATCACGAACTGGAAACCAATACCGCAGTCAGGGCTGAAATGGAACGCGGCGGCGGGAAAATCTATAAAAGGTACCGCATCTACCAGAAAACCCTCGGCTGATTAGTCCCCTGCTCAATCCCCAGTCAGATTTCACAGCCTGTCTATAAATCCATCCCGCTTTTCCCCTGCTTCATGTTCAAAAATCCTCTGCCTCTTCCATAATAGCATTACGCTACCAATACGCTATCAATACGGATTAACTCCGTAATGATAGCGTATTGGTAACAGGGAAGGGCTATTTAGTGAGCGGATTTTTCCTGTCAGTTAGATTGGTATGAAGCAAGGTCCAGGGGATGGCTCGGGAACTAAATATAATGTTTGGAAGCAGTTATAACGGCGTCCACAATCTGTTGATAGCCGGTGCACCGGCAGAGATTTCCCTTGAGCGCTTCCCGGATTTGTCCGCGGGTTGGCTGGGGGTTTTTCAGCAGGAGAGCGTGGGCAGTAAGCACCATACCGGGGGTGCAGAAGCCGCACTGGATGGCGCCTGCGTCCACAAATGCCTGCTGCAGGGGATGCAAAGAGCCGTCGGGTGACGCCATACCCTCGATGGTCAGCACTTTTTGCCCGATAATATCCTGCACTTTCATCAGGCAGGCGCGCTTCGGCTCGTCCTCCACCAGAATGGTACAAGCACCGCAAACCCCGATGCCGCAGCCGTTCTTCGCTCCCGTAAGGTCAAGACGCTCTCTCAGGAAGTCCAGCAGGTTCAGGTCTGTTTCATCGCTATTTATTTCTAATCTTTTTCCGTTTATTAAGGTCATCATGTCTTACTCCCAGTTTAAGTGATTATGCATAAGGCGCCAAAGGTGTCCGGTTTCAACGCAAAAGTCGCAGGAGACGCAAAGGGTAAAGGCGCGAGGAAAAATATTACAATGAAACATCACAGGTTGTTAACCACCCGATGGATTCCATTTTTGACCAAAGGTTCACCAAACTTAACCACCAGACCCAATTTCAGGCCTGAAAGACGTAAGTAAGTAACTACCTGAGTTTCAAAAATTTTATTGTATTCGTTTGTGGCCTTGCACTCAACAATTACTTTGTTATCGACCAGTAAATCAATACGCAGCTTACTGCCCAGTATCACCTTCTTGTAAACAAGAGGAATCTCCACCTGTCTTTGCACAGAAAGACCCCTAACCGATAATTCATATGCAAGGGCCTCTTCGTAAACGCTTTCCAGCAGACCGGGACCACCCATAGCTTTATGTAATTCAATGGCTGATTCATATATTATCCTGCTAATCTCGTTTTCAGTCACGCTGGTCAACCTTCATCATCTTTAAAGTTAATTTGCGTCATTACCTTTTGCGTCTCCTGCGTCTCTTGCGTTAAATTAACAATCTCTTTTGCATCACTTGCCGTTGTTCGATACTTTCACAGGCTGGTCGGGACAGCGGATGCCGGTGGCATGAAACACCGCATTGGCAATAGCCGGAGCCATCAGTTCATTGGTGGGTTCGCCAATGCCTTTGGCACCGGAAGGTGAAGCGGGGTCCGGGTTTTCCACGATGATGGCTGTCATCTCAGGCAGGTCGGTGGCGCGTAAAATCTTATACTGGTGCAGGTTTGTGGGAACGACCCTGCCATCGGAGACATCGCATTTTTCCAGCATGCCATAACCGGCGCCCATCGCCATTCCGCCGTAGAACTGGCCTTTGAGCAAGGCTGGATTCACCGCTTTGCCCACATCGTGTGCCGCATACATATTGAGCAGGGTGATTTTGCCCGTGTGCGGATTGACCTTGAGTTCCACTGCCTGACAGCCGTAAACCCAGGTGAAATATGCCTTTCCCTGCCCCGTATGCTCATCCCAGCTTACCCGGGGCGCCTGGAAAACGCCGAAGGAATAGGGATATTCCTGGCGCGCATACATCAGGGAAATGGCTTCGCTAAAGCTTAATATACGGGTTTTGTCTTTTTTACAGAGGGTTTCGTCCTCAAAGATTATATCTTCAGGAGAGCACTGTAAATCCGGAGCCAGAATGCGTGCCATGTGCTCTTTCAATTGCCTGGCTGCGTTTACCACCGCTCCACCGCCCATGATGGTACCGCGGGATGCCACGGTAGTGCCTCCGTCGGGGATGTTGGAAGTGGAGGGCTGGCGGTAACGGATACGGTCTTTGCTGACGCCCAGATGTTCCGCGCAGAGCAAAATCATGGCGCTTTCACTGCCCTGTCCGTTTTCGTGGACGCCTGTTTCCAGCAAAATGCTGCCGTCGGGCTGGATATTGATGATGGCGCTGTTAAAGTCGGTCCCTTCCGCACCCAGGCTCATTCCCCTGTAGCTGAGGGCAAGTCCGATGCCATACCATTCCTCGTCTCCGGGTTTTCCGTGCGAGCAGCGCTGTTTCTTTTCAGTATAACCGCTTTCCTTGAGAACGGTGTCCAGCACTTGTTCCAGGCTGACTGTATGGTCGTCCAGCTTTTGTCCCGTGATGGTGACACTGCCTTGCCTTACCATATTGCGCCGGCGGAGTTCTATCTCGTCCATTCCAAGCTTTTCCGCCGCCATTTCTATCAATTGCTCGATGGCGAAATTCACCTGCGGAGAGCCGAACCCTCGCATAGCGCCGCAGTAAATGTTGTTGGTATAAACGCCGTAAACGTCGCAATGGACATGGGGCACAATATAGGGTCCGCAGCACTGGACAGTGGAACGCCATGTCACCCAGGGAGTTACAGAGCAGTAAGCTCCGCCGTCCGCCACGATGCGCACCTTGACAAAGGTGATTTTGCCGTCCTTTTTCAGTCCCATCCGGTAGGAGATTTTGTAGGGATGACGCTTGTAGCTTTCGCGCATGCTCCACTCGCGGGTATAGGTCATCCTGACAGGTCTGCCGGTCAGTTGCGCTGCCAATGCAGTCCTGGCGCAGACAATCGCCGCCGTGTCATCCTTGCCCCCGAATCCGCCACCCATGGGAACTGTTTTCACTTCCACATCCGCCAGCGATTTACCAAGGGTGCTTGCCACAAACCGGCGCGTGCTGAAAGGATGCTGCATGCTGCCGCAGACCTCCATCACTCCATCCTGGCGCAGAACGCATAAGGCGGACTCAGGTTCCAGATAGGCATGCTCGATGCGCGAAGTGGTAAACTCCTGTTCAAGGATGACTTCCGCCTCCCTTTCGCCTGCCTCAACATCACCTGTGCGCACGCAATGGTAGTTGGCAAGATTGCTGCCGTGGCTTTCGTGCACCAGCGGTGCGCCTTCCATTAGCGCTTCCTCCGCATCCAGAACAGCCGGCAACTCCTGCGCAACCAGCTTCACAAAAGGAATGGCGTCCATTGCCTGCTGTCTGCTTTCCGCGACGATGACGGCTATTACGTCACCGCTGGTGCGGATTTTGTCATGAGCGAAAATCGCGTAATCGCGGATAATCTGGCCATACTGCAGATTGCCGGGAACGTCTTTGTGGGTAAGGACCCTGACCACTCCGGGCTGTTTTTGGGCATCAGCGGTTTCTATGGATATAATCCTGGCGGAAACATAGTCCGAATAGACGGGAACTGCATGCAGGCAATTGAGCACTTTGATATCGTCGGCGTATTTTGCCTTGCCGGTTACTTTGGCATAGGCGTCATTACGCCAGGCGGGACGGGGGGTTTCACTGTTTGCCATAGGGTGCCTCGAAAAAATAATAATTTGTGGTGGAACAGCAATCCTGCCAGGGATTGTAGGTGTCCCTAAGTGAGGAAAGGATGGGTTGCGGGTTTTTCAATGGTTCCTGTTGCAGGATAATCAGGGAGGCCTTTGACCCGGCTGAAATGCTTCCGAATGCTGGATAGAGGTTCATCAGCCGGGCTGGCTGGGAGGTCAGAAGAGGGACCAGTTTTTCCAGGGGCAATCTGCCTGTTTTGACTAAAGTTTCATATAACAGCGGGAAGGTGGCTCCAACCCCGGCAATCCCGGTCGGCACCTGTTCGGGAGTGGATTTATGCCTGTCTTTGTCTGCCTTGGTAAAAGGGCAATGGTCAGTGGCGATGGCGTCAAACAAGCCATCTTGCAGCAGTTCCGTCAGCTCCCCGCGGGATTTTTCGCTCCTAAGCGGAGGAGTGCACAGCCAGCGATGCCCGTCTTCCCGCTGCAGCATTGTCTCATTTAAGAGCAGGTAATGCGGCGCTGTCTCGCAGGTAACGGGAACGGACCTGCGGGCTTCATCTATCAGCAGAGCCGACTGGGGAGAGGAAACATGGACTATATGAACGGGGTAGGAATGTTGGATAGCGAGGTCAAGTATCCTTTCCACAGCAAGGATTTCCGCCATTTCAGGACGCCTGCGGGCATGGTCAAAGGGATGATGGAAAGGATTGAAGCCGGTCATGGAATCCACAAGCTCATCGTCCTCGCAATGCACCAGCAGGCGTGGTTTCAGGTCTTTGAGCTCCTGCATCCATTCAGCGATTTCCGCATAAGAGCGATACAGCCCATGCGGTCTGTAGGTCGTATAAAACTTCAGGTCGCATCCCTGTTCCAGCAAAGGATAGACATCCTTCACTCCGGAAACCGTGGGAGTCAGGTGCCAGTGTACAGCATGCCTGAACTGCTCTTCCGCAGTCCGTGATGCCAGATTATATTGTTCAGCGAGAGGTTTCTTATTCTTGTCAGTGGGTTGCCGTTCAGTGATAAAAGCTCCGATTCCGGCAATGCCGCAGCGGTTTGCAAGCAGGGACAGGGATTGCCAGTCGTCTGCCAAATCAAGCCCGCAGACCTTCTCTCCCACGTGGACATGCATATCCAGCCAGGCGGGCAGGATGTACGCTTCTTTGCAGTCAACAGCCTCGGCATAGGGTTCAGTCAGGTTTTCTCCCAAAGCCTTGATGGTTCCGTCTTCGATGAGGATATCAAGCTTTGCAAAGCCATTCTCCTGCCAGACATGACCGTTGGTGAGCAATACTTTCATCTTAAATCTTCACAGCCCCGGTGTCCTTGAGTCCATGTCCGGAAACCAGCAGAACCACCTGGTCCATCCTGCAGAGAATATGCTGTTCCTTTGCCCTGATAAGCCCTGCCAGCGTGGAAGCGGCGGCTGGCTCTGCAAAGACTCCCGTGGTCTGAGCCAGCAGAAGCTGTGCCTGTCTTATTTCGTCGTCCGTTACAAGCACGCAGGCACCGTTGCTTTCCTTCAAAGCTTGCACTGCCCAGTGCGCCAGAGAGGGCGTGCGGACCTTGATGGAATCTGCGATGGTGACCGGTTTTTCCGCATCGGAATAGGTGCCGGAGGCAAAGTAACGCGTGATGGCATCAGAGCTTTCCGCCTGTACGGACAGCAAGCGCGGAAGCCGGCTGACAAGACCCGCTCTCTGCAAATCCAGGAAGGCCTTGTGCACAGCGGTAAGGATTACTCCGTCACCCACGGGAACAACTATCCAGTCCGGCACATTGAAGCTGTTCTGGACAAATATCTCCAGCCCGACCGACTTCTTGCCTTCGATGGTGAGCGGATGATAGCCTGTGTTACGGTTCAGTCCGCCTTCAGTGGCGGTGTAGTCCAGAGAAGCGGCAAAGGCATCGTCATAGGTGCCGTCCACCGGAATCAGCTTAGCGCCGTGCACCTTTATCTGGATAAGCTTGGCAGGCGGGGCAGACTTTGGCGCAAAGATCACAGCTTCAAGGCCGGCGCTGGCGCACAGCGCGGAAAGAGCGCAGGCGGCATTACCCGTGGAAGCTGTCACCACCTTCTTTTCTTTCAGACGGATTGCCTCCGCCACCATCAGGTGTGATGCCCTGTCCTTCAGCGAACCGCTGGGATTGAGCCCGTCATTCTTGATTAAAACGTCCGCCAACCCAATCTCCATCGCCAGACGGTTGCTGCGAAACATTGGAGTGTTGCCCACCGGAAGCTCCGGATAATACAGCGGTTCAACTGCGGAAAAGAGTTCGGGGTCAGGACTTTCCTTCCATCCGGCAGCGATGGCTTCATAGTCAAAGATGGCTTCCAGAGCGCCTTTGAGCGGAATCCCCGCCTTGTAATCCACCGAACAGACGGGACACAGGTAGCGCACCTCATCCCTTTTGTATTCCTTACCGCACTGAGTGCAGCGATAATGTGCAAGATAGAAGTTATTCAAAATATTAATTCTCCTGATTCAGTGCATAAACGAAGGCAGCATAAAACGCCGCTGCCTTGGTCAGATGGTCAATGGGACAGGCCTCGTTGGGCGCATGGGCATAAATCTCGTTACCCGGTCCCATGCCCAGGCAGGGGATATGGTGCATGCCCATGATGGCGACTCCATTAGTGCTGAAGGTCCATTTATCCACAAACGGCTTAAAGCCCAGCACCTGTTCATAGCTTTGCCTGGCAGTATCCAGCCAGGGAGAATCCTCCGGCAGCACCCAGGTCGGGTAATACTTTTCAGTGGGATAGACCAGCCCTGTGTAAGCAGTTTCCTCATATTTCAGGACTTCCACTACGGAATCGGGATAGCCGGCCAGACGGCAGGCCTCCGTCACTTCCGCCACTGCGCTGTCTTTGGTCTCTCCAAAGGTCAGGCGTCTGTCCAGCTGGATTGATGCCGCATCCGGAACCGCACACTGGGACGGCGAGGAGAAAAAGACCTGCGTGACAGTGACACTGCCCTTGCCCAGAAATTCGTCAAAGCGGAGCCGTTCGTGCAGTTTTTCGATTTCCAGCGCAATCCGGCTGATTTTATAAATGGCGTTGTCTCCGCGTTCGGGAGCGGAACCGTGGCAGGAAAGGCCCTTGATGTGCACCATCATTTCCATGCGTCCGCGGTGCCCTCTGTAGATATTGAGATTGGTCGGTTCGGTGATTACCACCAGTTCCGGCACCAGCTTTTCCTCTTTGATGAGGTATTGCCAGCAAAGCCCGTCGCAGTCCTCTTCCATCACAGTGCCGGTGAAGTAAATGCTGAATTTATCGTTGAGATTGAGTTCCTTGATAATCCTGCCGGCAGTAACCATTGATGCCATACCGCTTTCCTGATCCACACTGCCCCTGCCGATGACGTGCCCGTCCCGGACTTCCGCCTTGAAGGGGTCGGTCTTCCAGAGTGCCAAATCGCCCGCATAAACCGTATCTATATGCGCGTCAAAGGCGATTACCCGCTTACCGTGTCCTATCCGCCCGATTACATTGCCCAGTCCGTCTATCCTCACCTCGTCAAATCCCGCTTTCTCCATTTCAGCCTTGATGCACTCAATCACCTCTTTTTCCTGGGTGGAAAAGCTGGGATGACCTATCATGTCGCACAGGAACTGCGTGGTATCCTGTTCATAATGCTTTGCTTTTTCAATGATTTGCTTGTACATAATCTATTACTCCTAAAATCTTTCCCACAGTTTTGAAGCGCATCCCCTTGACTTTGCAGCCACTTCCGCTTCGTCCAGGTCAAGCTGAAGCTGTTTGTTCTGAAACAGGATGTTACCCGCGCAGATAGTGGTATCCACCTGCGCCTGCGAGATTCCGTATATGACGTGACCTCTCCAGGTATTGGCATCCAGCGGGGTGGGGGGATAATAGTCCATCAGTACAAGGTCGGCTGCCAGGCCTTCTTTTAGCATACCCAACTGATTGTCCCAATAGCGGTTGGCTATAATTGCGTTGTTCTTCAGCAGGGTATCTGATATCTCCATGAAGCCCTGCGAGGGGTCATGTTTCAGGTGTTGCGCCCAAAGGCCTACCCGCAGTTCCTCCGGCATATTGACCGTCATTGCATCCGTGCCGAGACCCACCAGGATGCCCTTTTGGACGAGTTTAACCACGTCTGCAATCCCGACTGCGTTGTTCAGGTTTGACTGCGGATTGTGAGCAACTGCCACGCCTTTGTCAGCCAAAATTTCCATCTCTTCTTCATCGATATGGACACAGTGCGCCGCCAGGGTTTTTCCGTTCAAAAGGCGGAAGTCATTCAAGCGGTTGACCACTTTTTTCCCAAAGCGCTTCATATTATAATTCTCATCAGAGGCGGCTTCCGCCACGTGGATATGATAACCGCAGTTCAGTTTATCACCTTCTGCGGCAATAGCTTCCAGCGTTTCATCGCTCAGGGTGAAGGCGGCGTGCATGCCGAACAGCCCTTTGAGAAAGTCACTTTTCTTTGACTGCACATTTTCCAGCCACTGCACGTTTTCCCTGATGCCTTCCAGCGTTTTGGGACCGCCGTCCCGGTCTGAAACCTCGTAGCATAGATTTGCCCGGATGCCAGTCTGCAAAACCGCTTTGGCAATCATATCAAGTGAACCGGCGATGGCTCCGGGAGAGGCATGGTGGTCAATGATGGTGGTGGTGCCGTGCCTGATGGCATCAAGCGCGGAAACCAGCGCAGAATAGTATATATCGTCCGTCAAAAGCTGCTTGTCCAGACGCCACCAGAGGTTTTCCAGCACTTCATTGAAGTCCGCGGACGGCTTGGCTTTGCCCAAACCCCGCACCAGCGTGCTGTAAAAGTGGTGGTGGGCATTGATGAATCCCGGCAGGACTACTTTTCCGGCTGCGTCTATCTCTTTCCCCGCAAATCCTTTAACCTCACTTTTCGGGCAAATCCGGCTGATTTTTCCATCCTGCACCATCAGCGCATGGTCATAAAGAACCGGGGTTTCCGGATTCATGGTGATTATTATTCCATTGCTTATCAATAAGTTGCTCATTATCAGCACCGCCTTTCTTTCCTGTGCAGTTTGTTGACAAAATCCATTATCATCTTTTCTGTGAATGGGATGCTCTTGTCAATCAAATTGTATGTTTTCCGTCTGAAAACCGGTTGTTTCCTGCTCCTTGCCTGCTTAGATGCCGCGAAGATGTCCCGAAGCCTCACGAAGAAAGTTCGGTCATCTCCGCGGCATCTTCGGGACATCTCATAGAGGAAGAAGCGGAAAAAGAAAAAGCGGCAGGGGGGAGAATCCCTGCCGCATTTCGTTGAGCCATCGTGATAGGAGGATCCGATGAGCAAAGGAGTTTACTGCCTCTTCCGACAGAGCTACCGGCGGGCGCCTGCCCTGCCTTTTTAGCGGGTTTGACAGTAGCTCCTAATCTTAAAATAACTGATTTTGCCAAAAAGACCAAATAATTTGGCGAAAAAAAGCCGGAATCAGATGGGGAAAATGCCTCCCTGAAAAAAATCTTTACAAACAAAGCAGGTTCATTATAGTAATAAATTATGAAAATTACGGATGTAAAGATGGAAAAAAGCTCGGGACACCTCAATCTTGCGCAGATAGCTTTCTGGTTGAACGGCAAGAAGATGCAGTTTGATATACCGCCGGGAATCACCACCCTGGAACTGCTGAACGACAAGCTATCCATGTCCGGCACCAAGAGCAGCTGCAACGAAGGCGACTGCGGAGCCTGCACGGTTATCATCGGGCAGAGAAAGAATGGCGCAACTTCTTACCAAACAGTTAATTCCTGCCTCTATCCCGCTTTCCGCCTGCACGGCAAACACCTGATTACGGTGGAAGGAATCTCCGGGAAAGACGAACTCCATCCCGTCCAAACTGCGTTGCTGGATGAACACGGCACCCAATGCGGTTTTTGCACCCCGGGATTTGTGATGTCATTGCTGGGACTCTTTCTGAACAATCCCAAACCGGGCAAAGCTGACATCCTGGCTGCCCTGGAAGGCAATCTCTGCCGGTGCACGGGTTATGACAGCATTATGAAAGCCGCCAATCTGCTGAAAAAACGCATCAAAGATAATGCGGACCTGTTGCCGTCTGCCCTGCGCAAGGTGGAAAAGCTGCTCAATAAGACCAATCCGCCCCTTTTGTATAAACGTGTTGAGAACACCGAGGGTTGGGAGACATATAAATGTTACTGCCCCAAATCATTAAGCGAGCTATGGCAAAATATAGTGACCTGTAAAAAAACCGGCAGCTACAAATTCATCGCCGGCGGAACCGACCTGATGGTCTTGGCAAATATTCAGCATATCCACTATGCCAATCTGATTGATTTATCACAAGTTAGCGAATTGGACGGCATAGCCATCCAAAACAGTGAACTGCATATCGGAGGCAATGTCACGCTGACCGAACTGCAACATAACAAACTGGTAAAAAAGCACTTTCCCCTTATGATTACCGCCATTGAGCAGATGGCAAGCACCCAGATTCGCAACACCGCAACCCTGGCAGGCAATATCGCCAATGCTTCTCCAGTAGCGGACGGAGCTACAACCTTGCTGGCTTTGCAGGCAAAGGTGGTGCTGGCATCCTCGCGGGGAGACCGGACAGTCGAATTGTCAAAGTATTACCACGCCTACAAGCAGACGGAGCTGAAGCCGGAAGAAGTAATCCGCACGGTCGTTTTGCCCCTGCCCTCAGCGGATAAGCACTGGCAGGGCTTCCTGAAATCTGCCAAACGCAAGGCGGTCGATATTTCGGGAGTGGTGTCCGCCGTGCTTATCTCATACAAGGGAAATAAGATAACCCAGGCAGTCATCAGCTTTGGCGGAGTAGCCCCCTATCCTGCCCGGGCTTTGAAAACAATGACATTCCTTGCCGGTAAAACCATCTCCGGCAAGCTGATAGAACAGGCAGCCCATTTGGCTCAAAGCGAATTTACCCCCATTTCAGATGTCCGGGGACAGAAAGACTACCGTTCTGTCCTAATAAGAAACCATCTCATCCGGCACCTGACCTGTTTCCTGGATGCAGTTAAACCTCAGCAGGGGAGTATGTTATGAAAAAGCTTCCCTGGCATATCAACGGTCCGCTGCACGTAAAGGGCGCCAGTAAGTTTATCGGTGAAGACACCAAGCCGGAAGGCATGCTGTATGCCCGGTTCCTGTTCAGTCCTGTGGCTCATGCCTTGATAAAGAAGCTTGATGTTTCCCAAGCCATGGAACTGCCCGATGTCACTGCCGTTATTACATATAAGGACATTCCGGGAGTAAACCAGATTGGACACGTCCTCAAAGACGAGCCGCTGTTCCCCGAGCGTGAAATCATGTATCTCGGGCAACCGCTTGCCATGGTGCTGTCTCCCTATCCCAAGGCGGCAGAACAGGCAGTGAAACTGATAGAGCTGGATTATAAGGAGCTTACGCCTATATTTGACGTAGAAGAAGCGGATAACCAGAAAGAGTGGTATATCCCCGAGCGCAGGATTGAATGCGGAAATGTAAAGCAGGCGCTGAAAGAAGCGGAGTTCACGCTATCGGGTGTGGTGGAGTCTTCCAACCAGGAGCACTTCTATATGGAAACCCAGCGCTGCTGGGCAATTCCCGGCGAAGGTGATGCGCTAACCCTTTACTGCGGAACCCAGAGCACGATGGAAGTACAGGAAGTGCTGTCCCACGTGCTGGGGATTTCCGTAAACAATATCGTGCTGGACGTACGGCGTCTGGGCGGAGCTTTTGGAGGCAAGGAAAGAGCCGGAACGCTGTGGGGCTGTCTGGCGGGACTGGCGGCTTTTGTCACAAAAAGACCCGTGGAAGTAAAGCTGGAGCGCACGGAAGATATCCTGGCAACAGGTAAAAGGCATCCCTTCCACAGCAGGTATAAAGTCGGCTTTGACAGGAAAGGGAAAATCACTGCCTATGACGTGGAACTGCTTGCCAACGGCGGCGCTTATGCCGACCTGTCCATTGCCATCCTGGAACGCGCCATGTTCCATGCTGAAAACGCCTACTATATCCCAAACGTGCTTATCAGGGGACGCGCCTGCCGGACCAACCTGCCGCCCAATACCGCTTTCCGTGGATTCGGGGCTCCGCAGGGAATCTTTGTCATTGAAAGCATTATCGAGGAAATTGCCGGCAAACTGCATCTGGACCCGCTGCAGGTGAGATTGACCAATCTTTACCGCAAGGGCGATTTTGCCCCCTATGGTCAGCCTATTAGGGAGACAAACCTGCGAGCCCTCTATGCCAAACTCAAAAAGGCATCCGGTTATGCCGGACTGAAAAAGGACGTTGCCAGGTTCAATCAAGCCAACAGCAGTAAAAAGCAGGGCATCGCCACGGTTCCCGTCAAGTTCGGGATTTCCTTCACCACTGCTTTGCTCAACCAGGGCTCAGCCCTCATCTGGATTTATATCGATGGCACGGTATCCATTACCACCGGAGGTATTGAGATGGGGCAGGAAGTCAATAGCAAAGTGGCTTTGGTGGTGGCAAGCGTGCTGGGAATCTCTTTTAACAGAATAAGGGTGGAAAGCAGTAATTCTCAAAGGGTGGGAAATGCCTCCCCGACGGCAGCTTCCACCGGTTCTGACATAAACGGCAACGCTGCCCGCATCGCTGCGGAACAAATCAAGGAACGCCTGTCAAAGCTGGCTGCCTCCATCCTGTCTGAAAGAGCAAAGCAGCAGCTTTCCGCCAAGGATATTGCTTTCGCGGAAGACAAGGCATTCATAAAGGAAAAACCCTCTCTGCATATCAGCTTCCCGGAACTCATCAGGGCTGCCTACAACAGCCGCATATCCCTGGGTGCGCATGGCTATTATGCCACCCCGAAAGTGCATTTTAACCGCGATACCGGCAAGGGGCATCCCTTTGCCTACTATGTTTACGGCTGCGCTCTGGTGAGAGTGGAAATTGATACGCTGACCGGTGACAGCACCATCCTGGACACCTATATAATCCACGAAACAGGACCTTCGCTGCATGATGACATCGACCGCGGTCAAATCATCGGCGCTTTTATCCAGGCGATGGGCTGGTGCACGATGGAAGATATGCCCCATGATTCCAAAGGCAGATACCTGGCGCTTTCGCCTTCCACCTACAAAATCCCGGGCATACGTGACCTGCCGGAAAACCTTGTGGTGGAGATGGTCCAGTCCCCCTGCAGGGAAGCCAGCGTACTGGGCAGCAAGGCAGTGGGAGAACCGCCCTTTATCTACGGTGAAGCCGTCTGGTTCGCCATCCGCAATGCCATCTCCGCTGTTTCAGACAAGGACATAATACCCAACCTGAAATTCCCCGCCACGCCGGAAGCAATTCTGATGGCGATTGAAGCAATCAAGCAAACTAAAGCATAAATCGAGGAAACATGTACCAGTCATACCTGACCGATGCCCAGCTCAAAAGCGAAATCAAGCGCTGCGAATACTGCGAGGAAAAGCCCTGCAAGACTGCCTGTCCTGCCGACTGCTCACCCGCCGATTTCATTATGGCTGCCGCCAAAGGCATGTCCCAGGACTATAAACGCGCCGCAGCCATCATACTTGGCAGCAATCCATTGGGAGGCATCTGCGGAGCTGTCTGTCCGGATTACCATTGCCAGAAAGCGTGCTCAAGAGAGGGATTTGACACCCCCATCCAAATCCCGGCTGTGCAGGCGACCATCATCAAAAAAACCAAAGAGCTGAACCAGATGCCCGTCTTTACCAAACCCATACCCAACGGACGCAAAGCCATTGTGATAGGCGCCGGTCCTGCCGGACTGGGCGCAGCGGTGACCCTGGCTCAATACGGCTGGAAAGTGGATGTCATGGACGAGAATGCCTCTGCAGGCGGCGCTTGCCGGTTGATTCCCGGACACCGTTTGCCGGAAGACCTGCTGGGCAGCGATATCGCCTTCCTGGAAAGCTCTTTTGACATAAAGTTTCATTTCAATCAAGCCATTTACCCTCAACCCGAGCACTATAAAAAAGACTACGATGCCATAGTGGTCGCAGTTGGGCTCACCAAGCCCGTTGAACTGGACATACCCGGCAAAGAGGCCGTCATCTTTGGCATGGACTTTCTGCGCACCAGGGACAAAGCGCTGGTTGCAGGCAAAAGAGTCGCTGTGGTAGGCGGAGCTATTGGCGCTGACCTTGCGATAACGGCACAACACCTTGATGCATCCCATGTGGAAATGATAGTGCTGGAAAGCTTTGCAGAGATGCCTCTTACTGCCGTCGAGAAACAGGAACTCATCGATGCGGGAATTCACATTACCAACCGCACCCGCATCCCGGAAGTCATGCATAAAAACGGAAAACCCTTTGCCATAAAGACCCGGCCTGTCTTCCTGCCGGCAGGTGAATCATTCCATCCCTCCAAAGTAATGGACGAACCCGGCAGCACAGACCAGACCCGTCTCTTTGATGTTGTCTTCATGGCTGTCGGCAACAGATCCGGCATCCGTCCTTCCGATTTGTCTCCCTGCATCTTTGATATCTCCGTCGAACCAGACGCTTCCTGCCTGTGCTGCAGCGGTGATATGCTCAACGGACCCACCACTGTGGTGGAAGCCGTCGCAGCCGGCAAGAACACCGCCTTCCGGATAGAAGCCCGGTTCAGCCAAACCGAACCCCCGCAGATTGACAAGCCCACCAAGAGCAGGCAACCCATCCCCGGCAAAATCATGCTACCGGTTCCGGTGGAAGCTGAATTCTTCGGACACAGGATTAAAAGCCCCTTCCTGCTTTCCGCCGCTCCTCCCACCGATGGCTACGAGCAGATGAAAAAGGCATATGAAGCCGGCTGGGCGGGCGGAATCATGAAAACCGCCTTTGATGGAGTTCCCATCCACATTCCCGGCGAATACATGATTGTCTTCAGCGACAGCACCTATGGCAATTGCGACAACGTTTCAGAGCATGACCTGGACCGGGTCTGCGGAGAGATAAAAAAGCTTGTGGCCGAGTTTCCCGACCGCCTGACCATGGCAAGCACCGGAGGTCCTGTCACAGGCGACGATGCTGCTGACAAAGCCGTCTGGCAGTCAAACACGGTAAAGCTGGAAAATTCCGGCGTTATGGGCATTGAATACTCCCTATCCTGTCCGCAGGGCGGAGACGGCACGCACGGCGACATCGTCTCCCAGAATGCGGCTCTTACCGCCAAAATCATTGACTGGGTGATGGAAGTGTCCCATCCCGCCGTTCCCAAGCTGTTCAAGCTTACCGGCGCCGTCACCTCCATCGCTCCCATCATCGATGCCATCAAGACAGTGCTGGACCGCTATCCTGACAAACCGGCGGGAGTCACGCTGGCAAACACTTTCCCGACCCTCGCTTTCCGCGACAAACCCAAAGGCAGATGGGACGAAGGAGTCCTCTATGGAATGTCCGGAGAAGGCGTCCTGCCCATCAGCTATCTCACCATTTCCCGCGCTACCGGCAGAGGTGTTTCCATTTCAGGCAACGGCGGACCGATGGATTACAAGGCAGCCGCTGATTTCCTTGCGCTTGGGGCTGAAACCGTCCAGTTCTGCACCATCGTGGAAAAGTATGGCTATCATATCATTGACGAGTTGGAATGCGGTCTCAGTTACCTGATGGAAGCGCGCAATATTCATAGCATAAAGGAACTGGTCGGCATCGCCCTACCAGCTCCGGTCACCGATTTTATGGATTTGCCTCCCAGGCAGAAAGTCTCATCTTTGGTGCGCGAACTCTGCGTGCATTGCGGAAACTGCACCCGGTGCCCCTATCTCGCCATAACTCTGGATGAGGACAAACTCCCTGTGATAGATGAAGATAAGTGCGTCGGATGTTCACTCTGCGTTCAGAAATGCTTCGCCGGAGCATTAAAGATGAAGGATTTGCCAAATTCGGTCTGATAATTGCATATTTCCCTCTCCTGCCCTGCACGCCTCGAGGAGATAACGGGGAGAATACGTGGGGATTCCCCACGATACCCCCTCGCATCAAGCAGGGAAGAAACATAGAATTGTAAAAGGAAACATAAGGAAAAATGAAGCTGAAACTGAAAAGCAACACAATATTAATCGGCCTGCTCGGATGCATTGCCATTCTGTTGGCAGTCAGCGCGATATCCGCCTCTGATGCCGGAACTGAGAGCCGTGAAATCACGGGAACAATCACACTCAGCAAAGACAGACACATCCTGCAGAGCGGCAAGGATAAGCTAATCCTTTCCATGCTACCGCCGTCAGCGCTGGATAGCCTGGGCTTCACTCCCGCAGAAGGGGATACCCTGACTGTGAAAGGTTTTATGAGCAGGGGAGTTCTGGTCACGGAAACTGCCTTGTGGAAGGGCCGGACCTTCGCTTTCCGCGATTCGCTTTACCAGTTTACCAGGCCTGAAACCGGCAATTGGAAAGTGGAACCCTCCGGCTGCATCAGTTGCCGCTTGTGCGTAAACTTCTGCCCCAATCAGGCAATCTCCATGCAAAAGACCGCCAACGGAGTCAAAGCAGTCATCGAGCAATCACTCTGCTCCGGCTGCAATGTCTGCATTGAAGGCAATCTGGACCGTTTCCGCGGCTGCCCTACCGGCGCCATCACAAAATGACAATATTTCAGAGGTACGAGATGAACAAGAAACTGGCTTCACTGGCGGTGCTGCTTTGCATCGTCTTCCTTCTGGGCGCTATCGTGCTTACCAAGCCCTATGTGAACCGTTTGCAGTGCGTTGGCTGCGGCGATTGCGTCAAAGTCTGCCCCACAAACTCCATCAGCATGGTCTGGGAAAAGGCAGTAATAGATATCCGGAGTTGCATAGACTGCGGACTTTGCACCAAGACCTGTAATTACAACGCCATCCGGAGAGCCAAATGAGAAGGATTGCTCTTGTTTTACTGCTCGTTTTGCTGATGGCAGTCCTGCTTTCCTCCTGCAAAAAAATCACCAATCCCGAAATTACCATTGACCGCTCTGCCTGCAACGGCTGCGGAAGATGCACCCTTGTCTGCCCCGTGGATGCCATCGAGATTGACGGCAACGGCAAGGCAGTCATAGACCAGACCCTCTGCATACAGGATGGATTATGCGTACGTGCCTGCCCCCAAAACGCCATCTATTAATCGCCCTGCTGCTCTGGTCTGCCCTGCTTTCCGCCCAGGTCAGCGGTTGGACTGCGTCTTCGGTGTACCACTATCGCAACCTGAATGACACCCATCTCACCGGCTACGAGGTGAACAAGATATTTATAGCGGACTTGGGCGCTTTTTCCATCGGGCTTGATAACCGCTTCAATTATTCAGACAGGATGCAGGATGAACGGCAACAGCGTCTTAACGACCGCCTGCAGCTCACATTGGACGGGGATTGGAGCAACCTCCGCGCCAGGGCGTATTGGCGGGAGGAGTTCTTTGACAGGAATTTCGGCTTTATCATCCCTGCTGGGCAATTCATGCCCTATTATGAAGACCATAACCGGATGGCAGGCGTCGCTGCTGCTTTCTCTCAGGAAAAAGTGTCCGCAGAGCTATCTGCCAGATACCGTTCCTATTCCTTTGAGCCGGTGTTTTCCTTCTCGGAAGACATTGACGGGGAAGACCTGAAAGCAGAGGCAGAGGTCGCTTTGCATGTATTGAAGCCGGTTTCTTTCTTTGTGGCGGGTTCTGGCAAGTTCAGCGATGACACACCTGATTATGATTACAGGACTGCCGGGCTGGGCTTACGGCTGGAACTGCCTCTGGACTATGCCAAGCATCTGCAGGCGCAGAGCAGGATTGACTGGAGGGACAGCGATGTGCTGGCAGCCCAATCTTCCGAACGGCTTATCCCGGTAACCCACGACCTGCGTTACCAGCAGATGCTGACACCCAACCTTGCCGGCTTCGTCAGTTATGAAAACCGTTGCTTCTATGACCGCGAGGACAGCGAAATGCTGTTCAATTCTCACTTCCTGCGCGCTTCCTGCAAGTATTCCCTTGCCTATGACCTGTCAAACGGCAGCTTTGTGGAACTGGGCGGCAAGCTTTCACCCCGTGGCAAGGTGGAGCACAAGTCCTCCGCCATCTTCACCAGGGGTGAGATGATGCTTCTGCAACGCTTTTACCTGGGTGCAGGCGTGAACCTTATGCCGGAACGCTTTGCCCGCTACAGCGCCGGAGTGCATTATCACCTCACTCCCCTGAACGAGCTTTTCCTCGACTACAGCTATACCGACGACCTGGAATTTGAGGACTTCAGCACCTACGCTTCCGCCGGAATGAGGGTGTTTTTCTGATGCTGAAGACATTGATTGAGGGCTTTCTGCTCGGTATTTCCACCGGCACTGTCTGCCTGCTGACCTGCACCCCGATTTACCTGCCCTATCTTATTTCCGAGCAACGCAGCCTGAAAAACAGCTTTTATAAAGTGATGGAAATCAGCGCCGGACGCTTTATCGCCTATCTGGCTTTTGGAGCGGCGGCGGGATGGCTTGGCTCGCTGGTTCCCCAGCAGCAGAGGACTTTGTTTACTGGGATTTCCTATATCCTGCTGTCAATCTTCCTGATTGTCAACGCTTACCGCACTCACAGGGCTGAGAAGCAATGCAGGGTGCCGGGCTGGATGAAGCTGACCCACAGCGCTTTCCTGCTTGGAATCTTTACGGGTGTAAACTTTTGCCCTTCCTTCCTGATAGCGCTCACCAAGTCGGTGGATTTGGGCGGGGCTTTGGGCGGAACAATGCTTTTTATGGGATTCTTTGTGGGAACCTCGCTATATCTTTTACCTTTGGCTTTGAGCGGATTGCTGACTTTCCTGAAGTCGGTGAAAAACATCGCCAGAATCGCCACTTTACTGATTGCCGTCTGGTTCATCTGGCAGGGAGCAGTCAATATCCACAAGGCGTGGCAGGATTCCAAAGCCATCATCATCAGTCCCCTGGAGGCAAGGTACACCGCTTTTGTGTTTACTTCACCGCAGGACAGCACCTATGCCAGGGCATTGTCAGACAGCTTGGCGCTGATTTATCCCGAAGAGCCGAGAGTCATTGTCTATAGCGAGCTCAATCCCGAGCAGATGTACTTTGACCCTGATTACACGGTGCTCTACATCACTGCTTCGCTGTGGAAAGCTGAGTTTGCGCAGGATTTGGACAGGAACCACTATGTGGTGATTCCGTCCGGATTTCCCATCCCGCAAGCCATCAACTTCCTCAATACCTACAGCTTCAAAGTGGCTGAGGGCAAGGGATTCCACTGGCAATTCAAGGACTGAGCAGAGCGAAATTTTATGCCCGGTTTTATTTCACCTTACAGGTTTTGATACCTAAAAGGGTGTAAAGAGGGCAATATCCCCAAAGACCTGTCAGCAAAGGAATGATGGCGACCAATCCCCAGCAGTTTTTATAATATATACCTGCGCCAATTATCACTGCGGCAATAATCAGCCGGATTACTCTATCTGTGATTCCCATATTGCGTTTCATCGTATGTCTCCTTTGTTATTGTAGTTTAGACTTTTACATAATATATCCTGCCGTTTGAAAGGCGCAACCTGATTCTTTGATTTCTGCTTGCTTACCTGTCGCGGAGATGTCCCGAAGCCTCCCGAAGAAAACCCGGTCATCTCCGCGGCATCTTCGGGACATCTCACTGAGGAAGAAGTAAGCAGGCAATTGGAACGGAATTTTCTTATTGACTGATTAAACCTTGTAATAGATAGGTGTAAAATAACAATAATACAGAGGTATGCAATGAGACGGCTGACTTTTATCCTTACCCTGGCCCTGCTGCTGGCTGCCACGCTGGCACCTGCCATGGCCTTTGACTCCGACTGGTTCCATTCAGGCATCATAATGACCTGCTTCAAGATGGAATCCGTGGGACGCTTTGACGGTAAAATCGAATTCACCAGAAACGACGGAGTCGTGCAGACACACATGGCTTCCTTCAACGCACTGGCGAAAAAATATAATATAACAGACCTCCGGCAGGCGCATGAATATGTGAAAGTGCCCACCTGGAACGACGAGGGCAGATACCTGCAAAACATGTACAGAGTGGTGGTGGCAGACGATAAGGATATGGACGCGGCAGTCGCCGAACTGGCCAAAGACCCGAACGTCCTGTTTGCCGAATTTGAGACCATCAACCGCATGAAGTATGTCCCCAATGACCCGCTGGTCAGCCAGCAGTATGCGCTGGGACTGATGCGCTGTTATGAGGCTTGGGATTATGTCACAGGCAGTGAAAGCGTAACCATCGGTATCTCCGATTCCGGCGTCAAATGGAACCACCCCGACCTGGCAGACAATATCTGGATTAACCAGGCAGAGCTTCCCGGCATCACCATCAATTGGGCTACAGGAACGATTACCGGCGGTGACGGCATCGATAACGACGGCAACGGAAAAGTGGACGATATCATCGGCTGGGACTATTTTAACAACGACAACAACCCCTACCAGAACTATGTGGACAACGACCACGGCACCCACGTGGCAGGTTGCGCCGGAGCCGTATTCAACAACGGTATCGGCGGTTCAGGCAGCTGTCCCGAAATCAATATAATCTCGCTCAAGGGCTCTTCCAATACCAGTCCTTCCACAGGCATCATGTATGGCTACGACATGGCAAAATACGCTGCCGAAAACGGCGCAGACGTGGTCAATTGCTCCTGGGGAGGTCCTGCCTCCAGCTTGAATTACCCTAATTCCGTGGTTAACTATATAATGAACCTCGGCTGTCTCTTTGTCACCGCCGCAGGCAATAACAACCAGCAGCACGGCAACGGCTATCTTGACGCTCCCGCCGACTGCACCTGGGCGCTCTGCGTCGCAGCCACCGACAATAACGATATCAAGACCAGCTTTTCCGACTACGGCGAAGCCATCGACATCTGCGCTCCCGGCCAGGCAATCGTCAGCACCATCATTGCCAATAACGGTTATGCCGCCTTTGACGGCACTTCCATGTCCTCACCTCTGGCAGGCGGAGTGGCAGCGCTTGTCAAAGCCATTAATCCCGATTTGACAGCTTACGAGCTTCGCGAAAGATTGATGAATACCGCCGACTGGATTTATGACCGCAATCCCAGTTTTGCACCCACCGCCACAAGCCCCGCCATGCTGGGCACCGGCAGGGTCAATGCCTATGCCGCCACTATGTATGACAAGATTCCTTACCTGGAAGTGGAAGATTATGCCATCTTTGAAGAAGATGGTGATGATGACGGCATTCCCAATCCGGGCGAACTGATTAAGCTCAATATCCAGCTCACAAACCTTATGGACCCCTATACCGGCCTGATGTGGATGACAGCCACCAACGTGGTAGCCAAGCTCCGCTGTGAAATGCCGGGCGTAGTGGTTGTGGACTCGGTTGCTGCTTTTGGAAACCTCGGCAGCGGCGCTTCCAACTGGAACCTGAACGACCCCTTCACATTCCAGACAGTTTCCACGCTTCCCTCTGTGCCGATTCCCTTTGAACTGCACCTGACTGCCAATGCGACAGCCCAGTATCCCTATGCAGAATCACGCTATTTCAGCGTTAACCTGTCTCTTGTGCAGCCGGGCTGGCCTGTAAACGTGAACGGCGCTTCTTCCTCATCTCCCGCCATCGCAGACTTTAACGTCTCAGCCGGCAAGGAAATCATCTTTGGCGACCAGGCAGGCAGAATCCATGCAGTAAGACCCAACGGCACCGCACTTCCCAATTTCCCCTACCAGGCAGCAGCAGCCGTCATCGGTTCCCCTGCCATGGCAGACCTGAACGCAGACGGGCATCTGGAGATAGTCGCCAACCTGAATAACAGCACCATCATCTGTGTCAGCCGCACAGGACAGCTGTTATGGACTGCTCCATCCGGCGGAACACTTGTCGGAAACCCCATCATTGCCAACGTCAATATGAGCGGAAGCCCTGAAATCATTGCTTTTACCCAGAACAGATACATCGTTGTGCTTGACGCCAACGGCAATCCCTATCCCAATTTCCCCGTCCAGATTGAAGGCGCAATGCTGGCTGGCGGAGCAGTTGCCGACCTTAATGGCGACGGCAACCTGGAAATCATCGTAGGCACCCTGACGGGTTTCCTGCACGCTATAAACTCGGCAAATGGACAGCCGGCCGCCGGATTCCCAGTAACACTGGGAGCCGCCACCCGCAACCATCCCACCGTTGCCAACCTCGATGCGGACACTCAGCCCGAAATCCTCATCCCCACCTATTCCAACAGCCAGCTTTTTGCCATCAATCATGACGGCAGCATACTCTGGCAGAAGAATATCGGACAGCAGGTGAAGGGCGGAGCAGTCGTAGCTGACGTCAACAACGACGGCAACCAGGAGATAATCCTCATTGCCTACAGCGGAGATGTCTTTATCACCAATTCCGCCGGCGTGAACCTGCCCGGCTTCCCCGTCAGCATAGGCCAGAACGTGGAAAGCACACCCGTCGTGGCAAGATTTGACGGCAGCAACCTCAGCGGAATCATCTTCGGCGACACCAACGGTAAAATCCACTCCCTGCGCAGTGACGGAACCCAGTCGCCCAATTTCCCCTACACCCTGAGCGGAAACATCAAGGTCTCCGCCGCAGTGGCTGACCTGGACAACGACGGCGATATGGATATCGTCTTCCCGAACGATGCCGGTTTCTATGTCCTGGATGTGAAGCGCAATGCCGTTTCCTACCAGTGGCCTTTTTTCATGGCAAATATCCAGCGCAGCGGAAACAGGTACCAGACCACTCCCGTTACCGACCCCGCCACACCTGAACTGATTACAGCCCTGGCCGGTAACTATCCCAATCCCTTTAACCCCATGACCACCATCAGCTACTCGGTGAAAAACACCTCACCGGTTAGCATTGACGTCTATAACCTCAAGGGGCAAAAGGTGAAATCACTGGTCAGCGAATCCAAGACAGCCGGAACCCACAGCGTTATCTGGAACGGCTTGGACGAAAACAGCAAGCCGGTCTCCAGCGGTGTCTATTTCTACAAAATGACCGCCGGCGACTACACTTCCACCCAAAAAATGATGCTGATGAAATAAACAGCGATTGCATATACCTTACTGAGGCACCGCATTTTACGCGGTGCCTTTTTTGTTTGGGGAAGTTCCTTCCCTGCTTGATACGGGAACACATCGGGAACTTTGTTCCCGTATTGTTGCCGTATTGTTCTCGGTGCAGGAGGGAGAGAAGCGGAGGCGTGGGATGAAAGGGGCAGGAAAAAGCTATTCGGATTTCAGGGAGCGGGTCATCAACTCGGAAATGGCGAGCTTGGGGAATTTGTTGTTGAAGAGGACTTCATAGACCTGTTCGGTGATGGGCATTTCAATGCCTTGTTTGCGGCTGAGGGCGAGGACTGAACGGGTGGTGGTGACGCCTTCCGCCACGGCTGGCATGGAAGCCAGGATTTCGGATAGCTGTCTGCCTTTGCCGATTTCATAGCCTACGAATCGATTGCGGCTATGCAGACTGCTGGCAGTGGTGTAAAGGTCTCCGATGCCTGAGAGGCCGAGAAAGGTTTCCGGTTTAGCGCCCAGGGCGATGCCCAGCCGTTGGATTTCCACCAGTCCGCGCGTCACCAGGGCACCCTTGGTGTTGTCTCCGTATCCGAGACCGTCAATGATTCCGGCGGCAATGGCGATAATGTTTTTGACCGCTCCTCCTATTTCCACGCCGATAAGGTCGTCGGAACGGTACATCCGGAAATAGGGATTGCTGAAGAGAGTCTGGAGTTTGAAGAGAAGCTCCTCGTTCCTGCCGGCAATCACCACAGCAGTGGGAATCTGGCGCGCCACTTCCTCGGCATGGGAAGGTCCGGAAAGGCAGACAATCTTGTTGCTGAGGTCACAGGGCAGTTCTTCATCGAGGATTTCGGACATCCTCATCATGCTGTGCTCTTCAATGCCCTTGGCGACGTTGATGGCGGATTCCAGTCCCTGCAGGCGGCAGATTGTGGGAGCAGCCTGGCGGAGTGTCTGTCTCAGAAACTGAGCCGGAGTGGCAAAAATGATGTGGTGCGTATCGGGGGAGAGGATTTGTTCCAGATTATTGGAAAAAAGGATGCTTTCAGGCAAAACAATGCCCTTGAGCAGATTGGGGTTGGAATGGGTCTCGATGAGCAGGCGGGCAAATTCCGGATTGTGCTCCCAGACGCTTACATTATGGCCGTTTTCATTCAGAAGCCTGGCAAGCGCCAGACCCCAGGCACCACCGCCCAGAACGGCAAACTTAGTCCTTGTCACAGTTTATAAGGTCTTCAATATCGCTGAAATCGTCGTCGTCATCGTCATCGTCAAGGCCGTCTTCCCAGGCTTCTTCAGGGTCGCCTACCCAGTCCGGACAGAACAGCAGGTCTTCTTCATAATCCCAGCCGTCCACATTATCGATGCCAAAGCGCTCTAGGACATCCTGTTCCCAAAAGGAATAGTAAACGGTGCCTTCCTTGATGCCCCAGACGAGGACGGGATGCTTGTAGCGGCGGATTTCCACCTTGGTGTTTTCCACTAAATCAAGAAACTCTCTAAGCTTTATAGGGTCTGACTCCTGACGGAATGTCATAACGCGCTCCTTTGCATAAAATCCGGTTCAATTACAGGCAATGCGTCAGAAATAATATCTGACATTCACACCGAACCTGTTTTCACTGTACTCCTTGTACCTGATGAGACTGGAATTCGGTGCATCAACATTACGGAAGATGTGAGAGTAGTCAAGATTAATATTCCATGTCTCTCCGAGATAGAATCGCAGGTAGGCACTGGTCGTGTTAATCTTATCAGTTCTGTTCCTGTGCCAGGAATCACCGCCCTGGAAAAAGCGCTCTTCAAAGCGGAGGGTAAGCTCCGGTCTCCACATAACGTGGGGATATTTTGAATCCAGCGGCATCTTCTTGATGAGGATTCCCGCGCTGTAGATATTGCTCTCGTAAGAGGCGTCTTCTGGATTGTCAATATCAACCCTGTCCGTATCGTACACTTTGTAGCCATAGGAACCTTCCACATAAAAAGTGGGGAGGGACTGGCGCCAGCCGAGGGTCCAGGTGGTGATGTCTCCGTCAAACTCGGTGAAATACTTGTTGTAGAAGTATTCTTCCAGGCGGTATTCGAGCTGGAGGGTGCTGGGTTTGAAGGGCTTGAGTCGGAGGTCTGCCCTGTACTGGTTGCGGGCATAGGTAAACTGCTCGCTTTCGCCGGTGCCGTCGGAGTCCTTGTAATTGCGGACATAGACGTTGGGGGTGTATCCGTAATAAAGACCGAGGCTGCCTATCCGCCGGTTGAGCTTAACGCCTGCCGTGAGGTCAAGGCGCTGCTTTTCGGAGTTTATGGCGTTCCTTGCACCGCTGACCTGCACCTGGGGCTGGATAAGCCACCAGCGCCAGCGCGCATCGTAAGCGCCGTTGAACCGCATCCGGACAGTGACGTCGTCCGCAGAATCAACGAAATCCAGGTCCGGATGACCCTCTTCATTCCGCTGCAAATCATAGTCTGAAAGCTGGAATGCGTTGTCGGTATAGGTCATTCCCATATCAACATTGCCATAAAACTGCCCGAATAAACCGGGGGTAAACAGCAGCATGGCAAAAGCAATGGTCAGGATAATCGGCTGGAACGGCTTGGACTTGCGGAAACCGCTTTTGACGCCGTTTCCTTCATCGCTGTTGCTGTTCCTGTTCTTTTCCTGCTTTTCCGTATTAGTGCTCCCGTCTGTAAAGGGTTTTTTGGGTTCGGGGTCTTTTGATGCAAACTCAGCGGTCTGCATGAATTCGGGTTTTTCTAAAGCCATAATGTTACCTACTGAACCTTCCTGATGACCGGTCTGGCAATGAATTTGTGCTTGCTGATGGAGCGCAGTTCATAGGTTTTCACCATATCCTGAGCCGGGAAATCCACCTTCTTGCCAATGGTCAGGTGATTGATGCCTTCCGTTTTGTAAGTGCTGGTGCGTTTGGTTGACAGCTCGTATCTCTGAACGAGCTTGCCGTCTTCATAAATTCCGAATACGGGTGTCTGCTTACTGGTAAGCTCCGCTCTCACGTAAAGGGAGAAGGGTCGCCCTTTGTTTACCTGGAAAGCAAGCGCAGTTTTATCGTTAAACGAGTAATAGTCATGTTTGGCAGTAGGGCCAGCCACTTCGTGCACACCTTCCTTGGCAGTAATCTTCAGGGATGGAATCTTTGCCTTTTTGCTCTGGACTGCCACAGGTACATACACCCTGAAATAGGTGTCCCTGTCATAGCTGATTATCTCCAACTGGGTGAGTCCCGGGGGCAGGGTTATCCTGACCGGCTCGTAAATCTGGTATGATTCTGAGACTGCTGTCAGCTTGAGGTTAAACGTGGTGCGTTTATTTTGGTATTTCAGCACAAACTCAGGTTTATTGACTTTGGCTTTGCTGATTGCCCTGATTTCCACCGCTGTCAGGTCCTTGACTTTGACAGTCATGCTTTTTTCAGGCTGGGACCGGTAGAAATAGGCGTTTCCGGCAGCGGTCCTGAGCAATCGCCTGGTGCCGGGATTCTCAAAGTCAACGGGTTTCCATTTCAGGGTGGTCTGGCTCAGGACAAAGCCTGCCGCCATAAGCATCAGGAGTGCGAAAGTTATTGCTTTGTAAGTCTTGGACATCTATTACTCCACTATTATAAATCTTCGTCAGGGTCAACGATATTAGCCATGAAATGGCGGTCGTGCCTGTCCAGGATAATTACGGCAAGGATTGCCGCTATCAGGAGGAACAGACAGATAGAGGTTATCCAGATATTATGGATGCGGTTGCTGAAAATCTTGCCTTCGCCGGCTTTGGGCTTGGAATCCGGAGAAACCGGCAGGTCAAAATCCCTGGCGATTCTCAGGATACGCAGGATATGCAGCACAGGAACATTCTTGCGCGCAAACAGCATCATCGTTCCCAACTGTTCAAACTGCTTTTCAGCCAGCTTGCGGTTGATGCCTTCGGGTATGAGCCTGGCGTTAACGTTGCTGCCGACATTGGCAAGACCACCGCCGATATTGACAAAGAGGCGGTATCTAAGGCCCTGGGGAAGCGCATCCTGATATGCCTGCATACGCAGGTCTATGTTATTCTCCAGACTGTTTCCGGACAGCAGGGGAACTTCGTTTCTTCTCATTGCTTCCCTCAGCAGGTGAATGCCGTTGTCGGAAAGCCCCACGCCCAGGTCGTCCCTGCCTCCGAAGGAAGCATAGGAACTGCTGAAATCCAGCAGGTTTTCCTGCTTGAGCATGGTTTCGATATCGAGCCAGGTAAAGTCTTCGCGGTTAGCTCCGAACTGGGATGAGCTGAGAGCCGTGATGATAACGGGCTTGAGTTCCAGCACGGACATGGCTGCCAGCAGGGCAAGATTAGCTCCGGGGTTTGAACCGGTGAAGCCGACTGCTATGTAATCCCCGGGCCTGACCCTGGCTTCCTTGAATCTCTGCACAAAAGCCGCCGCCAGGTTTGGATTGAGGGCTGTCTGCTTTTCGGAAAGGATACCGCGGGAAGTGGTGATAGGGCTCAGCCGGGTGCCAATCAGTCCCGTATTAAAGGGGTCGTCGATGGGGTCAAACTCAAAGCCCTTTGCCTTTAGGTCGTCATGGATGACCTGGAGGTATTGCTCCATCAGGTTGGCTGCCTTCACTTTTTCATCATAATAATCTGACCTGATTACCTTGTAACTGCTCTGGGCAATGGCAAACAGGATTAAACTAAGCGCAAACAATGCAATCAGAGACCTGCCGGATTTAAGATTTGGACGATACATGCTTACACCTCCCCGGCAAAGACGACCATCAGTATCAGTCTGACCAATACTGCTGCAATCATCATGGTTGAAAGGGTTTTCAGGAAGCCCTGGCGTTCAAACCAGTTGGCAATAAGTCCCGGTACTATATATCCGATGGACTGCATCTGCAGGTCATAGACGGTTACATTGTGGAATATCAGGTTGCGTGACAGCCATCCCAGGATAAATCCCACCAGGATGCTCAAAACCATTCTGCGTTTTCCAAACAGAAGGGTAAACATGCCGATTCCCCTGATGATGCCCCAGGTAACCAGGCTGACAAGCAGGGTCCCCAGTATCTGTAAGGGTTTATCCAGATACAACGCTATGTATCCGGGAACTACGATACCGCCTGCGGAGGCTCCCAGCATCTCTGTAAAGATTAAACTGATGATTACACCCAAGCCAACTGCTGCTTCAATCACTTTAGGCTCCTTGCTTCTTCTCTGTTTGTTTATTTGTCTTGTTGGAAAGTTTCATTTTATGTTTAAAGTGTGCCACAATCTGCGCTCCGTAATAGACATTGCCGGCGATGTTGCCGATGCCGATGACATGCGATTCCTTTACTGTGAGTTCCAGCACCTTTTTATAGATTACTTCTGTGAGAGGTGAGCCCAGAGCCACGATCTTGGAGCTGGGTATGCCTGCATGCACGGCATAGCTTTCCACTTTGTCATGAATCTCTCCGGTCAGGAACAGGAAGGAGAAATCCAGCGGTTTGACCGCATCCACCAATTGCTGGGAGCGGAACAGCCGGTCTGCCCTGCTGTTTATAATGATGATTTTTTCCACATTGGTCAGGTGGCCTGTAATCAGGTTGATGATATGGGCAGAGGAATCAGGGTCATTTGCTGCGAAGACGTTGTAAAAATTAATTATCTTGCCCTGGTCGTGAATCTGGTACTTTTTCAGGGCTCCGGCGTCCGGACGGCTGGTCTGCATGCCTTTCATGGCGACGTCTCTTGGAACGCCTGCTTCAGCGCAGACTGCCAGCGCCAGCTGCACATTTTCCGCATGCTCTATATATTGGAATTTATCCAGCTCTTCCTTGGTAACATCGGTAGGACGTATCTGGTGTATTTTGGTGTGAAACTTGGCAGCCCTTTCTTTCAGGATGCCGAAGTGGTGATTTTCCGCAGTATAGCAGACGCCGTGGGGTGGCAGGGTATTGCTCAGGCTCAGGGTGACGCTTTGCGTGGTGGAGCCCATCAGGTCGATATGGTCTGCCCGGCAGTTTGTGATGACGCCTATCGTGGAACGCACGAACTGCCGTTCAGTAATCCACTGGAAGACGGGATTGACAGCCATGCACTCAACCACGATGGCCTGGGGCTTCATTTCCATCGCCTGCCTGAAGATATACTTCTGTTCGATAATATTCGCGCCCATCAGGCGGATGATGGCTGCCTCCCTGCCGTCGGGAAGGATTACGCGTGGCAGGGTGCCGGTCGTCTTGGCGACTGTCCTGATGCCTCCGGCTCTCAGTCCGGCTGCTATCAGACGCGTAACGCTGGATTTTCCGCGTGTGCCGTTGACGTGTATCCTGATGGGGACTGATTTCACATTTCTCAGATGACGTATGTATTCCGTTATCCAGTAAAGGACCAGTAGAATGGTCACCAAGATTAAAACAATCATTTATTCCTCATTACTTACTGCGTTACAACCAATTTTACCGCTTTTTGCTATAAGCTGTCACACTCGTATTCTTGGCAAGATTTTTTTTGCCATGACCTTAGTTTAACTTTTGCAATATCTATTCCAATGCCAGGCTCACTTCCTGCTTAATTGCCACTTTATGACATATCGCGGAGATGTCCCGAAGCCTCCCGAAGAAAGTTCGGTCATCTCCGCGGCATCTTCGGGGTATCTCATAGAGCAGGAAGCAGGCAGTAAGATTCCGGGAAAGCGGTTTTTCTTGCTGAAATTGGGAAAGGGTTTATCCGGGCAGTAAAAAAATATCTTTACTAAATACAAGGTTTGCCAGATTGTGCAATGCAGGAAAAGGTGGAGGTAATATGCCTTTTAAGTCCAAGTTAGTCATAGCGATAGCGTTGGCTGTATTAGCCTGCGGAAGTTTGTCTGCCCTAGGAGAAGTGATTTATGATATCCGGGTTACCGGCAACCAGAACGTTGATTCCCAGTTGATAATATCTGCCCTGTCACTTCGTGTGGGAAATCCCCTGGACCCCGAAGAAGTCGCCAAATCCATAAAAACACTGAATAACCTTACCACATTTTCACGGGTGGAAATAGAATCCGAACCCTTCCGCACCGGCGTGAACCTGATTGTGAAAGTGGAGGAATACCCGATAGTGGATGCTGTGAGGTATGAGGGATTTTCGGTCATAAAAAAGGACAAGGTGGAGGAGCTCGGTTCCCTGCACAAGGGCACCTACTGGTCTCCCCAGTTCAAAAACCAGTTTGTGCGGAAAATCACCAAGGAATACCTGGCGAAGGGTTACCAGAACGCCTCCATCAATATCAGGGAAACCCCACTCCCCAATAACAGGGTGGGGCTGGATATCACAAGCTTTGAGGGTAAACGGGTTGCCATCAAAACCATCAGCTTCGTGGGCAACGACCAGATAGAAGAAAAAGTCCTCAAGAAAAGAATGAAGACAAAGTCCGCCTCCCTGCTCCGTTCAGGACGCTTTGAGCAGGAGAAGTTTGATGCAGACCTGGTCAGCATTGTAAACTATTATAAAAAGAACGGATTTATAGATGCCCGGATAGCGGAATGGAACCTGAGACCCACCAGCGACAACTCATTGGAGCTTATCGTCACAGTGGAGGAAGGCGTCAAATACCGCTTCGGCGAAATCACTGTCTCGGGAAACACCCAATTCACCTCTGAAAACATCCTTTCCAAGTTTAGCCTGAAACAGGGTGAACCCTTTGACCAGGAAAAGTTTGACTCACAACTAAGCAGGGCATACTCGCTCTACTTTGAGGAAGGCTACATCTATGTTGCCATAGACACGGAAAAGACCAGGGAAGACGACCTGCTCAATATCCATCTGAAAGTATCGGAAAACACCCGTGCCAAAGTAAGGCAGATTCACATAGCCGGAAACAGGCGCACCAAGGAAAAAGTGGTTCGCCGTCAGCTGGAAATCGCGCCCGGAGACTATTTCCGCCAGTCCCAGATAATGCGAACCCAGCAAAATATCTATAACATGGGATTCTTTGAGCCGGACATCAGTCTGGACTATAACCAGATAAACAACAACGGGGATATCGACCTCACGCTGATAGTGCCGGATAAATCAGCCGGCAGCGCTAACGGCGGTATCGGCTACAACTCCCAGGACAGCTTTGTGGGTACGCTCAGCGTATCCCAAAACAACCTGTTTGGCAATAACTGGTCTTCCAGCGTCAAATGGGAGTTTGGCGGCAATACTCAGAACTTCGAGTTTGACTTTACCAATCCCAATTTCTATGACAGCAATACTCTGCTGGGATTTAACCTTTACCACACTCAGAAGACGTGGAGCAGTTTCTATTACAAGATTTTCACTCAGGGCGCTTCCGTCAGGGCTGGACAGCCTATCCCCTGGGTCAACCGCTCCCGCGCAGTAGTCGGCTATTCGCTCTACGCCAAGAAATATCGCATTACAGATATGGCTTCCGTGCTGGTCAACGCCACGCAGAATGCCAACCTGATAGAACTGGATTCCCTCGGTACGCAGTGGACCAGCTCCACAAACCTGACCCTGAGCCGGGATACCAGGGACAACATCTTTTTTCCCACCCAGGGTTCTCAACTGACACTCTACTCAGAACTGGCGGGTGGTCCGCTGGGCGGAGACTTTAACTATTTCAAGCAGATTGCCCAGATAAGCTGGTTCATCGAAACTTGGAAAAAGCTGGCGTTACGCACCAAATGGCGCTTTGGCTATGTAGAACAATATGGGAGTTCCAAAGACGTTCCCCCGGATGAAAAGTTTTACCTGGGCGGAACCGGTCCAGACGGAATCAGGGGTTATCCCGACCGCAGCATCGGACCTGCCGGCGGTGGAACGCGCGAAATCATCTTTTCCACCGAACTGGGCTATCCCATTGCCGGAGACCAGGTCATTGCAGTCGGTTTCTTTGATGCAGGCAACAGCTACAACAAGCTGCGGGACTTCAATTTCCTCGGCTTTAAGAAAGGCGTCGGCGCCGGTGTCCGCATTCGCAGCCCCTTTGGACTGATAGGTTTTGACTACGCTTATAACCTGGAAGACCATTCCTGGGAACCGCACCTGCAGTTCGGGACCACTTTCTAAATAACGGAAACAAGCTCATATAAAGGAATTGACTTAAACTCAGAAATATGAAATATAAACATCTGTTCGGTCCTGTCGTATCCCGCAGGCTGGGGATTTCGCTCGGAGTGGATGTGATTCCCTATAAATACTGCTCATTGAACTGCGTTTACTGTGAAGTAAGCACCACCACACACCTTACACTAAAACGCAAGCCGTTTTATGAGGTCAGTGAAATAATGGGCGAACTGGATGACTTCCTGGCTGATAATCCGGAATTGGATTACATCACCTTCTCAGGAGCCGGGGAACCGACCCTTAACAGCAACCTGGGCGGCATTATCTCCGGCATAAAGGAAAAATACCCGCAATATAAACTGGCTCTGATAACCAATAGCAGCCTGCTCACCGACCCGGAACTGAGGGCGGAAATCCTGCCCTGCGACCTGATGCTGCCTTCCCTGGATGCGGTTTCCGAGCCTTGTTTCCAAGAGGTGAACCGTCCGATAGACAAGCTGAGGGCGGAAGACCTGATTCAGGGCCTGGTGCAATTGCGCGCTGAGTACACAGGACCCATCTGGCTGGAAGTCTTCATCGTTCCCGGCATCAATGACCACCTGGAAGAGATTGAGCTTATCAAAGAAGCCATAGAAAAGATTCAGCCGGATAAAGTTCAGATTAATTCATTGGACAGGCCCGGCGCGGAAGCTTGGGTAGAGCCCGCCATCTATCTTGCCCTGGAAGAAATCAGGGCTATTTTGCAGGAAGATTCCGTCATCCCGGTGGAAATCATTGCCAAAACGCACTGGGAAAGCACGATAACAGTGTCTGAGGAAGCAGTCCTCAACGAACTGGTGGAATACCTCAAGACCGGGCAGTATTCCAAAGCGGAACTGGCAAAAGCGCTGGAAATCCATGTGAATGAAGTCAGTAAGCTTCTGCAGCATCTGGCAAAACAGGACTTGGTAGCCGCGAGGCACAAACATAAAGGCATTTATTACATATGGAAACAGTAAAGACAGCAGCAATCATCACGGCGGGAGGAATGGGGCTGAGACTGCCCGGAGACGTGAAAAAGCAGTTCCGCCTGTTAGAGGGTAAACCGCTTTTAATCCGCACCCTGGAGCCATTCCTTGATTTTGATGGCATCTCAGAAATCGTCATCACCCTGCCTGAAACTGATATCGGTTGTTTCCGCGAACTCGTAGGCCGGTACCTTCCTTCTGCCGCAGACAAAGTGAAACTAATCTATTGCGCAGGCGGCGCTCAAAGGCAGGACTCGGTCTTTAATGCCCTGAAGCTGCTTTCAGCCGATACCGGATTTGTGATGATTCATGATGGAGTGAGACCCTTCGTAACGGAAAAACTCATTACTGAACTGCATACGATGGCAAGGAAATACGGGGCAGCCATTCCCGGAACCCAGGTCAAAAACACTATAAAGACCATCAAGGATGAAGTGGTGGACCACACAATCCGGCGGGAAATCCTGCTTCAGGTTCATACCCCGCAGGTTTTTCACTATGAAATCCTGATGAAATGCTACCACCGGGCTATGAAGGAAGGATATTATTCCACGGACGACGCAGCCATTCTGGAGCATTACGGTTACAGCGTTCACTACCTGACGGACAATTCATTCAACCTGAAAATCACGGATGAGCTTGACTTTTTTATGGCAGAACAGATTATTAAGCACAAGCAAAGCTCCCTTTCCAAAGGAGATAAACAATGATTAGATACATATCAAAACTGCAAAACCTGAAGATAACGCTCCCCATACCGGTGTTCGGCATCGGTTGCGGAGTGCTGGGACTCAGCCTGGCAAAGGTTTCCATCAATCTTGGAAAACACGCCTCCACCTTGCTGAGGGCTTTGGAATACCGGGGTTATGACAGCACCGGCGCCGTATTTCAGGATGACAAGCAAAACATAGTCCTGCTGAAAGACGTGGGTGCTCCCAGCACGCTGGTGAAAACCCTCGGGATTGAAAAGCAGAAGGGTAAGCTGTTCTGCGGTCAGGTTCGCTGGGCAACCTTCGGGTTTGTCAACAAAGTAAATGCCCAGCCGCATGACGTTTCCTGCAAGAGGCATATCTACGGCGCTCATAACGGCAACATCACCAATACCCGCGAACTCAAGACATTCCTGCTGCACGAAGGGCACAACGTCCGCTCCGACAATGACGGTGAAATGCTCGTGCATGCAGTGGAGCACTATTTTGACATAGAAATGGACAAAAACGGCAACAAGGAAACACCCGAAGACCGCAAGCAATGCATGCGCAAGGCAATCGCAGCTTCCGCTGAAATGATAATCGGCTCATACGCCGCCGTGGTGGTGGACCCCGTTACAGAGACCATGTGGGCCATCAAGGCAGGCAGCAGTCTATATTTCGGCATCGGAACCCTGGAAGGGCAAAAGTTCGCTTTGGCTTCCTCGGATTTGACTGCAGTCCTGCGTTTCACCAAAACTTTGGTACCTTTCAGGGAAGGCGAATTTGTCGAATTCACCGCTGACGCTTACCAGCTTTATGCCCAGAAAGAGCTGAAGTTCAAGCGTCTCAACCAGCCCAACGAAACCTATAAAACCCTGGAAATGATAAATGCCCTGCCTGTCTATTCCAAGCTCAGGGCAGAAGACGTGGAACTACTGCCGGAATTCAGCTATTTTATGGAACAGGAGATATACGCTCAGCCGGAATCCACCGGCAAGCTCATCAAGCTTTTCCAGGGCGGTTCCAATTCCGGAAAGCACATGCTGCGCTACATTTCCAAGGAAAAACTGCTCACCCAGTTTGAAAAGCTCTTGAAAGACATCAGGAAAGCCGATACTCCGGCTGACAAGAAAAAGCTGTTTGACACCTTCAATAAAACCAAGGCGGCTGAAAATTTCTATTCGCTGATGCGTTCCAGCTACCCGGCGATTTACGAGGAAGCGGTCAAGGAAGACTTTGAGAAAAAGTATTTCTTTTCCAGCGACAAGAACACCTTCATAGAGCTCATCGGACATGAGTTTGACAAGCGCAAGGTACTGATTGCCAAGGCACTGGACTCGCTGTATGAAAAAGAGGACGTGGAGGAGTTTGACAAAAGCGTAAAGAACTTCCTTGACCTGGTCAGGACCACTATGCTCAACAACCGCAATGCCTACACCATCGCCTGCGGAACCTCGTTCCACGCCACCAAGGTGGGAGCATTGTTCTTCAACGAGATTGCCCGGTTTGAGATGATTCCCATCCTGCCCGGCGACTTCAGGGGTGAATTTTCCAATTGCCTGAAGAACAACGACCTGATCATCGGCGTGTCCCAAAGCGGTGAAACCAAGGACCTGATAGACATTTTCAACGACATTGACCACACTGACCTGGACATCCGCAAGGTGGTGCTGGTCAACAATATGAACAGCACCCTGGGGCAGGAGAAGAGCGATGTCGCCATCCCGATTCTGTGCGGACCGGAAATCGCCGTGCCTGCCACCAAGAGCTTTATGAACCAGATTACCCTGTTTTACTATCTCGCCATCAAAATTGCTGAGATGAAACTGCAATTTATGAAGGAAACCGGAGCGGAACCCGAAGCCTGCGCCAGGACGGAAGCTGATTTACAGCGCCGCCGCAAGTCCCTGAACGACATACCCATGTTACTGAAAGAAACCCTGGAAACCACAGGTGAAGCACTGGACCACGTGGCAGCCAAGATATACATGGAACCTTCCATGCACATCCTTGCCACCAAAATCAGCGGTGTTGCCATGGAAGGCGCCCTCAAAATCCGGGAAACCGTCCTCAACCACTCCGAAGGCAGGGAAGCCAGCGAATTCAAGCACGGGCCCAATACCATCCTCGGCAAGAACACAGTGTTCGGAATGAAAAACCTGCGCAATATGGTGAGATTCTTTGGCAACATGGTGGACGAAATCGACGCAAAAGCTACCAAGCGGGGCATCTCCCGCCACGAAACGCTGGAAATCATCAAGTCCTTCGGCACCTATATGTTCAGCCGCAACATGCCTTTTAACCTGTCTTCCGGCGCTACCGAGCTTTTCAAGGAACTGGTGAGCGAGTATGATTTCTACGACCCCCTTTACCGCAGTTATCCGCTCATTTATGTGACCGGACCTGACGACAGGGATGTCAACCTGACCATTTCGCAGATAAACACTCATAAAATCCGAGGCGCGGACTCTTATATCATTGCCGAGGAGAACGATAAACTGCTCAAAAACGCCAGTCTCAATCCCAATGAAGGCAGCTATTACGGCTGGGGGTTTGTGCCCCTGCCCAAGACCGGCGACAGCCTGATGACCTGCTTCTCCGCCACCATTGCCCTACAGCTTCTGGCGCTGAAGATGAGCATCAAGAAAATGACCAAGCTGGACCGCCTGAACATGCTGGACCATGGCGTGCATCCTGACGTTCCGAAAAACGTTTCCAAATCTATAACAGTGGACTGAACCCATGAAAATCGGCTTTGGCTATGACGTTCACCGCCTGGTACCGGGCAGGAAGCTCATCCTGGGCGGCGTGGAAATCCCTTACAAGAGAGGACTGCTCGGTCACTCCGATGCGGATGTGCTCATCCATGCAGTGATGGACGCCATTCTTGGCGCTCTTGCCCTGGGTGATATCGGCACCTGGTTTCCCGACTATGACGTTGCCTACAAAGACATCGACAGCCGTTATCTGCTTCGTAAAGTTGCGGTTAAGCTAAAAGAAACTGAGTGGAGAATCGGCAATCTGGACTGCACCATCTGTGCCCAGCAGCCGAAACTGGCACCTTTTATCCATATGATGCGCGAAAACCTGGCGGCAGACCTGGAAACCCCGCTGAACTGCATATCCGTCAAAGCCACCACCGAAGAGGGTCTCGGTATCACAGGCAGCGAAGAAGGCATGACAGCTTCCGCCGTGATTCTGCTGCTGCCAAAGGAAGGCTAAACTTGAAAGCTTTCGCGGTTATCGGTTACCACCACACCGGCAAGACCACGCTGGTGACTGAACTGATTCAATCCCTCACTGCCAGAGGATTCCGGGTCGCCACCATCAAGGATATCCACAGCGAGAGCTACCACGCTGACACCGAGGGGAAAAACAGCTGGAAACACCTCCAGGCGGGCTCGCAGATGACCTTTGCCCGCGGTTTGCACGACAGCGCCCTTATCTTTCCCCAACCCCTTTCCCTGAAAGAGATGACAGCCCTGCTCACCTGCGATTACCTGATTATCGAAGGCATGAAGCAGGCACCAGTTCCCAAAATCCTCTGCGCGGACAGCACAGAGCATCTGGAAGAGCTTTATGACGACACCGTGATTGCCGTCACTGGCAGGATTGCGGCGCAATATCCGGACTGGCAGGAACCGCCTCTGTTTGACCTTGAAAAGGACATCGGCAAGCTGACCGCGCTCGTTCTGGACAAGGTGTTTGACCTGTTGCCGGACAGCGACCCCGCCTGCTGCAAAGCCTGCGGACTCTCCTGCTATGAACTGGCGGCTGCTATTTTAAAGGGCGAACGCCGGCGTTCAGATTGCCTGACAGACACTCCGCAACAGCTTTCCCTCAGCATCGACGGCAAACCCGTCACCCTCGTCCCTTTTGTCCAGAACCTCCTGAAAGACATTGTTTTATCCTTCGTGGGCAACCTGAGGGACGCCAATCCCCAAGGCAACATCACCCTGGAGATAAAACAGCATGACTGAAAAAACGGAAGACCTTTACAAAGAGCTGTTCTCCGGGCACGACCCCGCCATGCTAAAGGTTTGGCAGAGTTCAGTCGTGGGCATAGCCGGAGCCGGGGGACTGGGCAGCAACATCGCAATTTCCCTTGCCAGAGCGGGCATCGGCAAGCTGGTAATCGCTGATTTTGACACCGTCACCACTCCCAACCTGAACCGACAGCAATTCTTCCTCGACCAGGTGGGACTGCCCAAAGTGGAAGCCCTGCGCGCCAACCTGCTGAGAATCAATCCTTTCTGCGCCTGCGAGCTCTTTAATGGCACTGTGACCCCGGACAACCTGACAGAGGTCTTCGGCAGTTGCGACATACTGCTGGAGGCATTTGATGGAGCGGAACAGAAGCAGATGCTGATTGAGACCTGGCAGGACCTCTATCCCGACAAACCCCTCATCGGCGCTTCCGGACTTGCCGGCTATGGCAGGAACGAACTTATCCGCACCGTCAAGCTGGACAATATCTATCTCTGCGGTGACGGCGTGAGCGAGCTTACCCCCGGCGTCAGCCCCGTTGCCCCCCGCGTCGCCATCGTTGCCAATATGCAGGCAAACCTCTGCCTGGAACTGCTCATCAAGCTCAAATCCTGACTCTTCCTCTCAATCCTCTAATTCTTAATTCTTAACTTACTCACATCTCTTCCCTGCTTGCCACCTGGGGTCCTCCTGGGGTCCTCGTGGGGTAAGCCCAGGTGGATGCCAGGTGGATTTCGCGTGGCAAGTGTCCAGATTGTTACAAAGCTATCGGGCGTTATGTTTATACATAAATCTTCATTGAAATTACCTATGTCACCCCTACGGGGTTCATTATGTTGGGGGAACATACCCGGCGCTGGCGCACCGGGCTATGTTATACCGTCACTCCGTGACTGAAATGTGCTTGGAAATCATCTATGTCACCCCTACGGGGTTCATAATGTTGGGGGAGCATACCCGGCGCTTATGCACCGGGCTATGTTATACCGTCACTCCGTGACTGGATTTGACAGATTATTATCTGTCACACAACCCTCTTTGTTCTCTGTGTCTCTGTGGGTAGCTTATTATTGGACAGATGGATATATGCCCTCCAGATACAAAGTCCGTTAGGACGCCACTGTGTAGCCCCGCACTTTGAGTGCGGGGTAGCCAGCCCCCCAAAACACACCAGTCCGGCAGGACGGAACAATATCCCCTTGACAGATATGCCGACATAGGTTTTACTCAAATCAGGAGAGGATTGATGAGGAAAATCTTTATAGCAATAATGCTAACGCTCCCGCTACTGCTGCTGTCTGCCACCCTCACTGTTTCTTTGGATGGGACTCAGCAGTACACGAGTATCCAGGCGGCAATCAATGATTGTTTTTTTAGCGGAGATACAGTGTTAGTGTATCCCGGCAGATATGTGGAAAACCTCAATACCAACAACCGCCGTCTCACCCTTGCAAGTTTGTATCTGAATAACCCTCAGCAGTCATATATTGACAGCACCATCATCGACGGCAACCTGAATTCCTGCATCTCCGTCACTTCCGGTGAAAGGGTTAATATCATAGGACTTACCCTAGTTAATAATGAACAGAACAGTTCTACCTGTCCCTACGGCGCAGGAGGAGGCATTTATATAGCAGGCCACAGTACGGTTAATATAACAAGCTGTATAATCCGAAACTGTATATCCTGGTACGGAGGAGGCCTAAGTGTAGGAGGACAATCTTCTTTGACTTTGTCGGATGTTAAAATCTATAACAATGTGGCTATTGTATACGGTGGAGGAATAGGTTCTGGCGAAACCCAAAGCTTTATCTTTGACGATCTGAACCGCTGCTCTGTGTATAACAATTTCGCTCCCTTCGGGATGGACATAATAATCACTTATGTTTCATACACTCCAGTGTTGCATGAAGTCTACCTTGCCATGGGCAGCATAGCGATGAGCGAAGCTGATAATTATTTCATTGTCTGCCGTTTTGCCGATATCACAGTTGATGCCCAGACCGGTTATCTGGAGCAGGTGGATGCGGATTTGTATGTCAGTCCCACAGGTTCGGATGATAACTCCGGTTTGTCCTCGGAGACACCCATGCGCACCATAGCCCTTGCCATGCAGAAAATCAGGTCAAATCCAGCCAATCCACGCACCCTGCACCTGGCACCCGGAACGTATTCTCACAGCGGGAACGGTCAGATACTGCCTTTTGCCATCAAGTCCAATCTCAAACTGTTAGGAGCGGGTACTGCAGAAACGGTTATTGATGGTGAAATGAACAGGTCCTTTATCGGTGGCTCTTCTTCGGATAACTTCGAGATTTCAGGTATCAGTTTCATTAACAGCATATTTTATGCCTCTAGGCCGATAGGATTGGTTGACTGCTTTGATTTCCTTCTGACCGACCTGAACTTCACCAATAACATGGGCGACTCGTGTTCCGGTATTAGCCTCAATGAATGCCACGATGGAGTAATTGATAACATCAGTGTGGGGCAGGTCTCAATCAACAATAATGTTAGCAGCCTTTTCTTGTTCCAATGCGGAACTATTTACATCAATAATGTATTGACTTATAATAATAGCATACTGTCTGTAGATTATACCCTGTTAGGTGCGATAATTTATGACAGCAATGTGGTTTTCCGCAACTCCATATTTGCCAATAATACAGCCCAGGATGCCTGGTTGTTTTTATATCAGACAATCTATCCACAATATGCAGACCACAATCTGGACATGAGCAATGTGCTGTTCATGAATAACACTGTATCCAACGTTGGCTGGGTGTATTGTCCCATCTATATGCAGAACCGTTTTCAGCCTATCCAAGTGAATAATGTGACCATCGCCAATAACACTACCAATACAACCCTGACCAGGATATTCGGCTATGCGGATATCAAAAACCTGATATCCTATAACCCCGGCAGTCCGGGAGAGCTGTACCTGCGCAATAACCTTTCGACGGTTGGAGTTCAGGCAGAAGTCAGCATCAGTAACAGCCTGTTCAGGAGTAATTCTGTTAATGCCGATTTACCAAACTTGGTGACTTTCAATGAGTGTATCTTTGGAAGCAACCCTCTATTCCTGGGTACAACCACCGACACTTTGAGCGTAACCCAGCCGGAGTACTATTACCTGAGCGAGGGCTCTCCCTGCATCAATACCGGTGTGGCAGACACGACAGGGATGAACCTGCCCTTGACAGACCTGGCAGGCAACCAGAGGGTCTGGGATGGCAGGATAGACATGGGTTGTTACGAATATGGAGCACCGGTTTCCAGCGAAGACCCGGAACTACCTGTACCTGTGAATGGAATCAATCTGAGTCTTTATCCCAACCCTGTGTATGCCAATGGCTCCAAGGGAAGTTATGGTTTTATAGAGTTCACACTACCAAAGAAAGCCAAGGAACCGCCATTGGTAGAGATTTATAACCTGAAAGGGCAGAGGGTACGCTCCCTGACTATCAGCCAAAGCTATAATGATTTGGTGCGTAAGGCAGGATTTTCCAAAGAAGTGAATACAGGTGGGGAGTTCTATTCCACCGTGTTTGACTGCAAGGACATGAACAGCAGACCCCTGGCGACCGGCATCTACCTCATCAGGGTAAAGGCAGACGGCAGGCAGAAGACAGCCAAGCTGACCATCCTGAGATAGGCATAGTAGAAACAAACGTCCCTGCTTGTTGCAGGGTTATTTGGCTTTGTTTGTATTCGCAAATTAACATATACACAATCTATATCACCCCTACGGGGTTCATTATGTTGGGGGGAGTATACCCGGCGCTTACGCACCGGGCTATGTTATGCCGTCACTCCGTGACTAAGAATTGACAGATGTGTATCTGTAGCACAACTCTCTTTGTTCTCTGTGTCTCTGTGGGTAGCTGGTTATCGGATAAAAAAGACCCGTCCCGAAGGACGGGTCTTGGGGAAGATAATAAGCCGGATTCTGTTCCACGCTTAAAAAGCGGGGCAATGTCTATTCCTCTGTGCCGGGGCTTGCGCCTGACCCGAAGGTCCTCTGACCGGCTATAGCTGCCTACCCGAAAGCGTAATGGCGCGAGCAGCGCTGAGCTTTCCTATTTGGCATTGCACCGGATAAGGCATTCCTGTCCAGCCCCGTCGCCGGGACTGCCGGTGGTCTCTTACACCACCATTTCACCTTTTCCCCGCTCCCGGGGGATGCGGGGTAGTTTGTTTCTGTGGAGCTTGCTCTGCCTTGCGACAGGTTCCCGTTAGGAACTATCCTGCTCTGCGGTGTCCGGACTTTCCTCCCCCGCAGGCACTTCCGCGCAAGCACGGGTTACCGGCGGAGGCAGACATTCCATCTTCCCTATCTATATAGTATAAAGAACTGTGATATACTTCAGGCAAGTTATTTTTTAGTCTGACTGGCGAGTCCCCCGTCCAGTCACCCCACAGAACGGTTTCTGCGGGGACCCCGACGCGAGGGACGACCCGGAAAAATCAGGCTTCAGCGGATTCCGAAACCTCTTGGGGATTGAGCTCGCCATTCTGGAACTTGTTCATCAGGAGGCGTCCGCAGCTTTCGCAGTTGTGGATTTTCTTGCGTTGTTCCAGCTCAATGCGAATCTGGGGTCGGATGATAAATCCGCAGCCGCTGCAAGCGCCGTTGTGGTTAAAGGCGACTGCCTGGTTGTTCTTGTTTTTTATCAGGGTGCCATACTGCTTGACCAGGACGTCGTTTTTGAGCCCCAGGGCAAGCTGGGTGCGCTGCTTGCGGAGTTCCTCTATTTTGCCGTCCAAAGCGTCAATCTGCTGGCGCAGGTCATCCTCTTTGTCGCTTTTACGCTTTTCGGCAGCACTGAGCTCTGCATTGTAAGCGGCAAGCTGGCGGCTGATTTCTGCTTCGGTTTCCATCAGCTCAATCAGGGATGATTCAATATCGCTGTTCTTCTGGGTCAGGTTGGAAATCTCGGCGTTGAGCGCTTTATATTCCTTATTGGTCTTGATATCTGCCAGTTGATTGCCATACTTGAGCTTGAGCTCGTTATTGTGTTTGATTTCGCCTTCCATGTCCTTCTGGCGCTTGAGGATGCCGTCTTTGACGTTCTGGGTTTCCTGCACCTTGGCGCTGGCTTGCTCCACATCCTGAATCAGTGTGTGCAACTGCTTTGGCAAGACCTTTTGCAGTTCCCTGCAACGCCCGATTTCGTCGTCAAACTTCTGCATACGGGCTAGGGTTTTCAGTTTCTCTATCATAATTTACTCCTTAAATAGCAAGCTGATGTCCAGCGCTATGACGGAATGGGTCAGAGCGCCGATGGAAATGTAGTCCACGCCGGTTCCGGCATATTGCACAATATTGGCCTCATTGATACCGCCGGATACTTCCAGCTCCACTTTGCCCTTGTACTTCTTAACCGCTTTTTTGATGTCCTTAACGTCCATATTGTCCAGCATGACCCTGTCCACACCTGCTTTGACGGCTTCATCCAGTTCCTTCAGATTGGTGACCTCGACCTCGATTTTGTAGGTTGTGTTGTGAAGGCGCACCCGGCGGATTGCTTCTGTAATACCCCGGGCAGCGCGGATGTGGTTTTCCTTGAGCAGTATCATGTCATACAGGCCGGTTCTGTGGTTATAACCGCCGCCTACCCGTACCGCATACTTTTCCAGACGTCGCAGCAGGGGAGTGGTCTTGCGGGTATCGAGGATTTTGGTGTCAGTACCAGCAATGAGACGGACGAGGCTGTGGGTTTTGGTGGCAATGCCGCTGAGGCGTTGCAGGAAATTGAGGGCGGTGCGTTCTGCTTTGAGGATGGAGGAGGGATTACCTTCCACACGGAGGATTTCTTCCCGGGGTTTTACCAGGTCACCGTCTTTGCGGTAAACCGTTACCTTGAGCTCGCTGTCCAGCAGTTTGAACACCCGGATGGCAATATCCACGCCGGCAACCATGCCTTCGGCTTTGGCAATCATCCAGGCGACTGTATTGGTGCGTTCCAGATCCAGATAACCTGTGGTTATGTCACCGTTGCCAAGGTCTTCTTCAAGTGCCTGAAGAATCAAATCATCCAACCTCATTTTCACCTCTATATACAAAAAAAGCATCTGCTTAATTGCAAATGCTTTCAATCTATCTTATATTGTTATTAATGCGTTTAGTTCGCAAAGAGCCATTCATGCGTTTGGTTCTCCTTTTAGTGTCAGGATTTTTATGTTGACACTTTTGTCAATAAATAATATTGTATTGCAGTGAAATAGAATGATTTAGGAAATTGGATGAATTTGCACAAACTATATATATCCGGGATTATGCTGGTGATTTTACTAAACATGGCTCAGGCGTCCGACGCCAAACGAATCGTCAATGTCTTTCCCCTGGACAAAGCTTATTACAGGGAAGCCAGACTGGTGAAAGAGCTGACTGCGCTTGCCCGGGACAACGGCAGCTTTGTGAAGCTGCACAAAATCGGCATCACCCAGGCGGGAAAAAATCCCATTTACGCGCTGCAAATCCAGACAGAGATTGACAGACAGCCCGTCCTGATAGTGGGCCAGCATCACGGGGACGAAGTGCTGGGATTGGAAATCGCCATGGAATTTGCCAAAAAGCTGGTGCAGAACCCGGCTGACGCTGAGGTTGCGAATCTGCTGGACAGGTATTCCTTCTGGATTGTTCCCACCCTGAATCCGGACGGCTGGATTACCGTGACTTCCGGCAAATACCAGTGGAAGCGCAAAAACAATAGCGATACCAACCAAAACAGGAGACTGAACTACAAGACAGACGGGGTGGACCTGAACCGCAATTATCCGCTGTTTTGGGAACTGGACAGGGAGCATCCCGAACACAGCCCATATTACAAAGGTACTGCGCCGGCTTCGGAAAACGAAGTGCAGGCAATCGTGGAACTGGCATCCATGATACGCTTCCGGTATGCTTTCTTTTACCACAGTTCCATTACAGGCACATACGCGGAAAAAATCTACCTGCCCTGGCAGGACAGACGGGACAGGAGCATCCTGCAGGACTTCATTGCCATGAGAAGCCTGGCGGAGACCTATGCGACACTGGTTCCCAGGGACTATGCCGAAGGCACTTACAGCGTTCATCCCGGCAATACATCCAAAATAGGCAACTCCAGGAACTACTTCTTTTACGAATGGGGCACCTACGCCTATGACATAGAAGTGGGAGGGGTCAATAAGCAGGGGGTTGGCATCATTCATCCGCGGGCCAATATGCGGGATAACATAGTGAAAAAGAACCTGCGTGCCTTGATGCAGACCCTGTCAGCATCAGATTGAGTGTAGCGTAGCCCTTTCCGGCAAAGGGATTCAGTTACCCCAACCTTACTTTTCTGCTTTTATTTTCATACTTTTTTCCCTTTGGTCCCCCGATTTCCGGTCAAGTGATGTAATTATGTCACAAACCCTGGGTTTTAGTGTTGTAAATATGCAACGCTTCTGGACTTTTGCATTTTTCCCACCGGTTATGATGCTGATTTGTAAGTTAATTATTATCAGTGGTTAAGCACAGCATATTGTCAATTAGAAAATCCGGAAAAATAATTGGCACGGCTATTGCGTTATAGGATGACCAGAATTAACAACATAGGGTGCAAAACCTAATAACTAAAAAAAAGGAGACCTTACTATGGGAACCCAACAAATTCTGTTAATCGTACTTAGCGTTATCATCGTCGGTATCGCTATCGCAGTCGGCATTATGATGTTTAACAACCAGGCTTACAACAGCAACCAGTCCGCCATCGCCGGCGAACTGCAGAACTATGCAGCCCAGGTTATTCAATTCTGGAAGACCCCTGAAAGCCAGGGTGGTGGCGGTCAGCTTGAAGCTAACAACACAATCGCAAAAATCGCTCCGTTTATTGGTTTCACCTACACAGCTCCTGGCGGCGGCGGAGAACCGGAAGATAACCTGCTTGTATCTGAGAATGGAAGATACCGTATTGCCAGTACTGCTACCAATACCGTTATTCTTGAAGGTATCGGCAACACTGCCAAGAACAGCAACTATCCTAAGATTACCACCACCGTAGTTCTGAATCCCGGAACAGTAACATCTGTCGTCGGCGTCGATGCGGATGGCCTGTTCTAATTAAATTAGATAAGATAGTTTTACTCAGGGGGAGACAGCGATGTCTCCCTTTTTTTTGTTTTGTTATCATTATGTGGTAAAAGAGCCACACTTTTTTGAGGTATAGACTTGGCACATTATATCCACTATGAGCCAACAGCCGCTTAACTTGACTATTATTAAGCATTTACGGCATATCATGATTGCAGGAATGCGATTGGAACGCTATTTGCCTTATATTAGGATAATAACTTTGAATAAGTTGAGCTATCTTTATTAATCAAGAAAAAAAAGTAAGAATCAAGGAGACTGCTTAGATGGGAACTCAAAATCTCATATTGATTGTTCTGGGTGTCATCATAGTCGGCATCGCCATAGCCGTCGGCATCAGCATGTTTATGAACCAGGGCTACAACTCTAACCGGCAGTCCCTTGCCACTGAGATGTCCACCTATCCACCAAGTGTAATCAAATTCTGGGGGTTAAACAAGATATTGGGGGGAGCCGGAGCCAACCCAGCCAACCTTACCCAGGCCAGGCTTGCCAGCTATCTCGGCTTTAATGACCCCAATTACAGCCACACCAGCGAAAACGGAGAATTCAGGATTACCGGCATAAACGGAACTTCAGTGACCATCACGGCACTGGGTTTCAATACCCGCTTTAACAAACGCGCCAGGATAACAACCGTGATAAACGTTCAGACCAAAGAAGTAACTAACAGTTTTGATACCGCCAGCTCCTGGTAGTTTGCATAAAAAACTTGTTATGAAGAAAAAACAATATAGATATTGACTAAAATAATATAGGGAACAAACTGGTATTATGATTAAAGAAGTCAGGTTCAAGGGTGTCGGTCCGCAGGGTAAACTTGTGCAGGGCACATTCACCGTATCCTCCCGGAAAGAAGTAAAGGAACAGCTGGAACGGCTCAAACAGAGATATCAGGTGCGCATACAATCTGTTGAGTACAAGCGGGACTTTTTGTACAAAGTCAAGATGCCGATAGGAAAGCCCTACACCGGCAGGCAGTCTGCTTTTTCCAAGGATGAAGTGGCTCAGGCCCTGCAGAGGATGGGACACAAAGACTTTACTATCAATCCGGTACTGTTTGATATCAAGATAAAGCCTTCCTCACAGGATATAATGATGTTCATCAAGCTCAGCACCAACATGCTGAAGGATAAGATGAGCTTCGGCAAAATCCTGGGTATGCTGGCAGAGGAACAGCCCAACCGGATGATGAGGGAAGCCCTGGTCCAGATTGAAAATCAGCTGAAGCAGGGGGTGGAGGGGCGCGAAGTCTTTATGCGCTATACAGATATCTTTGGCAGGTTCCCCGCTTTCATGCTGGGTCTGGCGACCCGCAGCGGTAACATGACCGAGATTTTTGAAGCAACCAACAAGTTCATAGAAAGAGACAACGAAATCAAGAAGAACATCCGCAAGACCCTCATATCCCCGATGTTTGCCGTGGTAGCCACCATCGGCGCCGTCGTGTATTATGTGGTGGATATCTTCCCTGCCACGGCACAGCTCTTTATCAAATATAATATGCCCTTGCCTCCCATGACCAAAGCCACATTGCAGATGAGTGACTGGCTGGGCAACTACTGGTTTATCCTGCTGGCATTGATTGTGATACCGGCAATCATTCTCTGGAGATGGTGGGAGACGCCCAAAGGCAGAGTCTGGAGGGATAAGCACATTATAAACCTGCCTATAATAGGTTCACTGATACATAAATCCAGCATTGAGATATATTTCAGGGTGTTCGGAACCATCTATTCCGGAGCCGGCGACAATATCGAGACTATCAAGACCGCGGCGGAAGCCTGCCGTAACTCCTATATGGAAAAGCAGATTAAAACCATTACAATCCCGCTGATGCTGCGTGAAGGCGAAGGCTTTGTCCCTGCCATGGAAGCATCCGGCGTCTTTACCAAGACATCCATCACCAGGCTGAAAACAGGTTCCGAGACAGGTAACATCCTGCAGGCGGCCCAGCAGATTGCCACGTATTACGAAGCGGAAACCACCTATAAAATGAATGCCCTGATTGAGTATATCCAGAGTTTTGTGGGTATTTTCATCGCCATAGCGATTACCATGCTTACTATCGTTTCAGCTGAAATTGCCACCGTATCGCCACCAACAACATAAGGAAATAAACTATGCCGGCGCTTACCAAGTTCGGACTTTTTCTAGTAGATAAGGGATATTTCGCCAAAGACTTTATTGATAAGGTCAATCTGCGCCTGCATGAATTCGGAGACACTTCGCCCAGTGCCATGGCAAGGCTGCTGGTCACAGAATACAAAGTATCTCACGACACGGTTTACGAAGCCCTATCCAAGCTGTATGCCTTTGCCATCCTGGATATAGAAACCGAAACCATGGAAATGGCTCAGATAAACCAGCTAAAGGACCTTTTGCAGAAATTCCCGGACGATTTCCGAAAGAAGCTCTTCCTGCACAAGGTCTTCCCCTATAAACTGCACAATTCATCCAGAGAGACCCTGGTGGTTCTGGCGGCTGACCCCACAGACAAGATTTTGCAGGATATCCCCCTGCAGACTACATTCAAAAGATATGAAATTGCCTGGGCCAGGCTGAAATCCATCGAAGACCTCATCCAAAAGATTGCGCCCCAGAAAAATGAATTTCTGGAACTGCTGGAAGAAGCCGGGGACGTAATAGTTGACATTGACAAGGACGACAACGAGATAAGCGAACAGGAACTGGAAGAGGAAATCAACAAGAGCCTGCTGGTAAACCTGTTTGAAGGCGCTCTGGTGGAAGCCGTCCGCAAAGACGCCAGTGATATCCACATCTTGCCTTTTAACAGAAAGACGGTTGACGTATATTTCCGGATAGACGGCAAGCTTGCGCTCTGGCACCGGCAGGAAAACACAGCTCCCGAAGCTCTTGCAGCAGTGGTCAAAGACCGTAGCAACGGGGTTGACCGCTTTGAGAGGGATACTGCCCAGGATGGATTTGCCCAGCGCTTGGTGGATGACCACCTTATCCGGTTCAGGGTATCCATTTTACCGGTGGTTTCTGCCGAGTATGAAAGACGCTTTGAATCCATAGTTATACGCGTTATTGACGACCGCAAGGTCATAGCGGATTTCAGGAAGCTGGGTTTCCAGCAGCAGGCAGAGAGGGAATTCTTAAAATCCATCAATACATCCAAAGGTATAATTATTGTAACAGGACCCACCGGCAGCGGTAAAAGCACGACCCTGATGGCGGCATTGCACCAGATTATCAAGCCGGAAGTCAATGTGCTTACCTGCGAAGACCCTGTGGAATATGTAATCCGGGGAGCCAGGCAGCTGAAGATTTCGCACAAGATGTCTTTTGAAGAAGCCATCCGCTGCATCCTGCGCCATGACCCGGACATTGTGATGGTGGGTGAGATAAGGGACAAGATTACTGCAGACATTGCCGTAAAGCTGGCAAATACGGGTCACTTAACCTTTTCCACCCTGCACACGAACGATGCTCCCAGCGCAGTAACCAGATTGTATAAAATGGGGATTGAGCCTTTCCTGCTGGCTTATTCCATCAACATAATCATTGCCCAGCGCCTGGTTCGCAAGCTCTGCAATGTATGCAAACGTCCGGTTTCCAAAGAAAACTGGAAAGCTGCAATTGAACTGGGCCTGAACGAAGATGAGCTGGCTGCCGGTAAAATCTATGAGCCGGTCGGCTGTCCCAAGTGCCTGCATGGCTACAAGGGCAGGATAAACATCGCAGAAGCCCTGTATTTTTATCCCGAAATCAGGGCAGAGATAGTGGCAGCCAAAAATGATATCGATGAAGAAAGAATCAGGGCTATTGCCGAAAAGCACGGCATGCTGTCCATGAGGGATTCCGGTATCGACAGAATCCGGGAAGGCTTAACCAGCCTGGAAGAAGTGGCATACGCCACCTCCGGGGAGGAATAAATGAACTTTATGGAAATGGTTCTGGCTATGTTTGCCATAGTGTTCTTCACTTCGGTTTCACTGGTGTATAACCGCAGTATGTGGAATCAGGCGGAAAACCTGGATAATGTGGCAAAAGTAATCCAGGCGACACAACTTGCCCATAGCAAGCTGGACGAAATAGATGCCCAATTGCTCAGCCAGCAGGTTTCCTTTGCCGAAAGGCAAGTGAACGATACACCGCCAACCGTTCAGCAACGTTTTACCGGTACGCATCCTGCCAATCTTACTTATGCAGGTTACTTGTTCCTTTACACTTACAATCACGAATACTGTGATTCGCTAGGCGGGACAACAGGGATTTCCCAAACCTATTCCGACACACTGGATTATAAATTTATCAAGATGAACGTCACAGTTGCCAGCACACCCGGCATGAGTCATCCTGTGACACTGTCCAGGGTTTATACCAAAACCAATTTCTACTTTGATTATTGATTATGGGCGTATTGATTGACATCCTCGGCTCCCTGATGATAGCAACCCTGTTGCTACTGATGATGATAACATTCCAGATGCAGTTGCAGGAAACGGCAGACCGGACTATTTTTGCAGCCCAGATGATGACTCACGTGCAAAAGGCCTGCAAAGAGCTCAACAACATTATCGGTCTGGCAAGCGTTAACATACCCTTTGAAGATGTTGCTGTTATCACAGCACATCGGGACAGTATGAGGTTTCTTACCTACTGGGATTATAAGAACAACCTGATGACAAGCACTGTCAATACAATCAGTATCACATTGGCTCCGGCAGACAGTTTGTCTGACTTTGGAAGGGATTTTGGCATCATCCAGATAGTGCAGACCCCTTCTCCGGTTTATGACCTTGGGTCTATCCTCTGGCTGGAAGATCTTAAATTTGAGTACTTTGACATGAATGGAAACTCACTGGGTGAAACCGTTACCGGTGATACCAGAAAGAATATCTTCTCGGTTGATATCAAAATGACCTTCAAGCGTGACCCGCCCATGATACAATCGACTCCACTGAGAGTGAGGGTCCAGCTGAGAAGCCACCTAATGAACAGATATTTACGTTACGAACCCTAAACAGGGGAGGAAACCATGGGAAGAGCTATATTATTAGTGGTAGTACTTATTTCGGCTATATATGCCGGCATCATCATTAATGTCCAGAGAGAAATGTATAAATTGCCGGACGTTATTTTGGACAATTTCCTCAGCAAGGAAGCTGAGAATGTAAATGACTATGCTTTGAGGGCAGCAGTTCGCCTCGGAACCGAAAGCTACATTCTTCCAACCGGTATAGATACCATGACTGTACATTTTACAAACTATAAACAGGGTAATGTGGAAATCGAGAAGATTTTCTACCGCAGGATGCCTGCCGGTTATTATGAAGCAGTTACCCACATAAAAGGAAGCCTGCAGGGCAGGGAACTCAACTATACCGGGCAAATAGCATATACTTACACTTACTTCAATTATGACGGTCCCCTGGTGCTTTATAATGAATACAATCAGCAGACTCATTCCCCGAACGAGCTTCCGGACCAGAGTGAACATCCCAGCGGGATAGCTATGGAAGGATATCTCACAGCCGTAGGCACCAGTTTCAGCAATATCGTTCACTACAGCCCCCAAGGACTTGATAAGTACTTTACTGGCGGGGGAGGCACACACAAATGCCTGGAATTTGGCGCAGCCCAAACCAACGGGAAAAACCACACCGGAGCCTGGGTGCAGGTGCCAAATCCTTACAACGCCAACTACGATGTGCTGATAGACCGGATAAACACTCCCGATAAGTTTACAATAGCCATATATGCCAAGCCGGAGAGAATCAAGAATAATGACAGAAACGTCACCAATCAGGGTGACCCCTATGATATCAATAACAGGGGAAACACGGCAGCGTTGTATTGGGCGGCATCCGACCCCTATAATTCCAAATACGGGGAACCGGGTTACACCAGACCCTCAGCCGCTATCTGGTATGATAACTATAACTCGGCAAACAATACAGTCCGAATGCACTTCGGAGTCACTATAGCTGATTCCACTGCCAATGGAACCTACATGGAAATTACCAGGGACAACTGCCCCATATACAGCAATCTCAACGCTGGCGCGTGGCGAATGTACACGATGGTTTTCAACAACGGTATTCTTTCCGCCTACTATGACACTCAACTGATTGAAACCAAGACAGCGGTTGGCGGCTTTACAACCGTCAAACCGATGGAGTATGGCTTTACATTGGGAATGCGTGACATCAGGGTGGATGGGCTATTGCCTACCCAGGTCAAGCATACAGATACAAACTATATGTTTTACAATGGCCTGCTGGACCAGATATCCTTCTGGGACAGACCGCTGACTGCTACCGAAGTGGAAAACTGGTTCAACAATTATGTGGATGAATCAGTAAAGTATTACATAAGAGATTAGCTGGTTATTACAACCGATAACGACAGAATAGACTATCCGAAAGACTAAGAGGTAATTTGATGACAAAGAGGATCCTGATAGCTGAAACAGAGATAAAAGTCCGGACTATGTTCAAAGACTATCTGGTGAAGAATGCTTACCAGGCAGTGTTTGCAAATGACGGGAAAGACGCTCTGGACAGAGTTGAGATGCAGCTCTTTGACCTATACTTCATCAGCATTGAATTACCGGTTATGGACGGACTGGAATTGATGTCAAAGATAAAGGAGATACAGCCTCTTGCCGTAATTGTCCTGATAGCTGACTATGCCAATGTGGACAAGGCAGCCAATGCTTTGTCCAAGGGTGCTTTTCACTATCTTACCAAGCCGATAGAACCGGAAGAGCTTGCCAATTCAATAGATTCCGGTCTCAGGCAAAGCGGGGAAGTGGATGAAGTAGGAGGCATTTCACCGGCTTCATTGGAATTTTCACGCGAATTAATAGACTTGTTGCTTCTCAAAGGGTTTACCGTAGAACAGCAGCACGAATTCCAGCTTTTGGGGACATTGATCACCTATCAGGCAAATGAGAAAATCAACCTGACAGATAACCCGGGAACCATGATTTGGGTAGAATCCGGCAGACTGGCTGTCTTCAGTAATGGTAACCAGGTGGATACCCTCAGGCCCGGTGACCTCTGGGGTGAAGAAACCTTCATTGGCACAAATTCCATTTTTACGGACTTGGTAGCCCTGACAGATTCCCAGATCAGGCATTTCAGCCGGAAACGCCTGTTGGAGTATTTCACTTACAGCGATGAAAGCCTCATTAAGCGTTTTATGATAAATCTAATCCAGTGCCTGTATTTCAAATGGCGTAAAGCTGTTATGAAAATAGGGTCAGCTGGCTTTAACTCATTTAACATACCAAATAACTGACGAGAGTGATATGCCGTTAAGTTTTATCAGTGAACTGACCGCCTCCATCCCAAGACACTCTGAAAGTGGTCTGGAATTATGCGAGCACATAGACCACTGGTTTCAGGAACATCCGCAGCACAGGGAAGAAGCTTATGAGCTTTTGCGCAGCTTTTTACTCAAAATGCGCACTGAAAATGCCTCTGACCTTGATTTGGGAGCACCGGGTTGTAACGGCTTTGCCTGGATGCGAGTTTACCAGGTAAAGAAACCAATCCCTGAATATGGCAAGTTTTCCTATGCGGAGACCACAGCCATCATACTGTCCTGGCTGAGCAAATACCAGAAAAAGATTCTTTATGTGAGCAGGAGTGTGGACTTCTCTATCAACATAGAGGAAGACGGCATGAGGCATCGTTTTCGTACCACAGTCTATTTTGACCAGCTATTCCCTGCCATAAACTTCCGCAGGATAAACGAAACTATCTTTCCTCTGGAAGCCCTCAGCATTCCCAAACCGATACTGGACAGGATGGATTTGCGCTATGAAAAAGTGGGGCTTGTGCTGGTTACGGGTATCACCGGTTCCGGAAAAAGCACCACCCTTGATTCCATCATAGATATGAACAACCGCAACAACCAGTCCCATATAGTGATAATTGCCCATCCCATTGAGTATGTGCATGAATCCCGGCTTAGCATAGTCAGGCACCGTGAAGTTGGTATTGATGTGAATTCTTTCCAGGAAGGAGCCATTCAGGCATTGCGCCAGGACCCGGATATCATTATGGTCGGTGAAATGCGCGACCCCAAAACCATCTCTACCGTTCTGGAAATCACAGATAGCGGACACAAGACTTTTACCACCCTGCACACCAGTTCCGCCATTGACAGCATTCACAGGATTGTGGCTGAGTTCCCATCGGAAGAGCAGGACCGTATTCGAAACAGGCTGGCTGATGTGCTCACAGTCATTATGTCCCAAAAACTGGTGCCTACAGTTGATAATAAAATCGTACTAGCCAAGGAAATCCTCAGCGTGGACAGTTCAGTCCAGGCTGCCATCAGGAATAAAAACATCGGCGAAATCTACCAGATGATGATTGAAGGCAGGAAAATGGGCATGATAACGCTCGAACAAGACCTTCAAAGATTATACAAAAGCGGTATAATAACAAATCGTACCGCGTTGAACTATGCTAATAATAAAAGCCGCATTATGCAGCTTTTGTCATCACCGGTTTGATGGCTTTTTATTATAGCTTTTTACTTAGTAAAATAGTGAGGTTTTAATGGCCAAACAGAAGAAAACAGCCTTTGGTGTAAGTGAGGATGGGTTAAGCCTAAAATTGGCTTGCCTGATGAGAGACGGGCATATGGTCTCTCTGCAATCCCTTGAGAAAATTGAGCTTAACCAACCCCTGTATCAGCATCCCGGAGACAACAAAGACTCCACAGAAAGCAGGCTGGACGATTGGATGTCTGATAACAACCCCAATAGCGAAATCAGTTTCAATGATTTTACTGCGGACGGTTCGACTTTCAGGACGCAACCCTATGATGCGTTGTTTCAATCATATCCAATGGACAACGGCGTTATTGCCCTGAATATCAGTGATGACCAGCTGATTAAGGTGCCGATAGCCGGGAAAAACATCTCCCAAAGCCAGAAACAACGGCTGGTCAGGGAAAACATCCCCCGCAGCGAATTGAAAGACGGGGTATGGCAGAGTTCGGTCGTTACGATTAATGACCAGTCTGAGCTGTGGATTCACCATGGCTCAAACAAGCTGTTGGAAATCCTGCAGAATTCTCAGCTAAGCCTCAAAACAAAGTATCTGTTTCAATTGACAGATTCAAATGAAGCTGCCCTTGCCAATTTGTTTATCACCAACAAGACCCGTGAACCGAATGAAACAAGCATGGTCCTTTATCTGGGCAACGAATACAGGAGAGCCCTGATTTTTGAAGGCAATAAATGGATATTCTCTTTGCCTATTAGCAGCAGCCAGACACAACATGATATTGATATCATTTATTCCAAGCTGTCCCTTGCCATGGATGAATCACATATCTCTGACCCGGACAACCTGCTGGTCTGCGGCGAGAACTGCTATCTGGAATCTGTCGAGTATCTGCGCCAGAAACTGCCAAATACCAATGTGGAAATCTGGCAGTTGGATAATGTATATCTGGACGCGGAAGTATCCCAGGTTTACGATTCCGATATGATAGCCCGTTTTATCCTGCCGATAGCATTGGCATGGAAAGCTCTCACTACAGATAATCCTGACTCTCTCAAAACCAATTTCCTGCCGGCAACTGTCATTGAAAGCCAGAAAGTCTTCAAGATTGCCTGGCACGGATACCTGGTTTTTGGCCTGCTCTTTGCCTCTGCCCTAATATTGACCCTGATGATTAATCAGTATAAGTACAATATCCAGCATGAAGAATCTCAGAACAAACTTCTCACTGCTGAATATACTGACAAAAAGCAGCAGGCAGATGAGATGATACAGATGCAAAAAGCCATAGAACAGCAGGCTGCCAATATTGAACTGATCAAATCCCTGCTGGCCGGCAAGAACTTTTGGACAGAGATTATAACCAGGCTGAATAACAGCTTCCAGTCCCATCCCACCAGTTGGATCAGAAATCTCACAAAAGACGGGACAGGATTCCGTTTAAGTGGTGTGACCACATACCGTCCCAATATTGTATATTTCTCCAATCTTTTCCCCAACGGCTCCATAACCAGTGCAAAACACAGGCAAATCCGCTCATTTACTGTTTGGGATTTTGATATTAAGTATGATTTCCCGGAAGTAGACTGGTATAAGATGATGGAAGCAGATGCCGAACAGCTCAGGAAATATCAGGAAGAGAAAAACCGTGCAACCCTGAAAAACCTTGATAGTACTCAGGATGGACAATCCAGACCGACCTTGGCACAAAGAGCTGAGCAGATCAGGCAAACTGCCACAAAACTCGACACTAAAGTCATGGTCGCCAATGCCGCGATTCCTATCCCCATTCCTGCTGATAAGCTTACAGCCAACGAAACAGACCCCATCGTAAATGCCTTTTTCGAGATTGTAACTGCCTTTAATGCAAAGAATGACTGGGTGTTGGTTGATAAGGGTATGGAGTTTGTAAAAAAATATCCCACCAGTCCCCTGAAGCCATATGTTCAGTGGTACAACGGTTATCGCGCCTGGGTCAGCAAGCAGTATGATAAAGTAACTCTTTGGAACGACCCGATTTTGAAAAATCAGGATGCAGTTAATCCTTATGCCCAGTTGCTCAGCGGTCTGACTGCCAGGGACAGGGGTAATAAAAAATACGCTGAAGAAGTTTTGAGAAAGCTGGTTCAGGACTATCCCCAGCATGATGTCGGCAAAGCCGCCAAGAAGCTTCTGGAACAATAGGTTTAATATATGGATTTATCTATCAACATACGAAATTTTAGGATGAGGTAGAAATGACTAACACTCAGAGAAATACTGCAGTTATCAGCGTAATCCTGGCAATACTGGTCGGCTCGGGTTACTACATAACAAACCGTCTCAAAAAACAGCATGACCTGATAAAGGGCAAGAACACCGAGCTCAAAGCTGAGATTGTAAAGCTGGATGAAATGCTGTCCAAAAGAGAACAGATTGAAAGAGAATATGAAGAGCTGATGTTTATGATTTCCCAGCAGAGCAAACTAATACCCCAGACGGATAATCCTGCCATTACATACAATTATCTGCTGCAACTGCTCCAATGGATGAAGCAAAACATCAATTTTGACTTTTCGCTTTCCTCCAAGAAAGGCGGTCAGACCAACTGGAATGAATACATCATCTCAGGAAGAGCCAGATTCCTTGATGCCACAAACCTGATTAAAAGCCTTGAGTATCAGCGCCCTGTACTTACCATAGAAGAGGTTTCATTTGCGGAATATACTTCTGCGGTAAGCGACACGGTCGTATTTTCCGTAGTCTTTAAAACGCACTTCACACCTGACGGTACTCCCATGAGCAATGTGGAACAAAAGGATGTGCCTCTCTACTCTTCAACCTTTGTCTCGTTCAGGCCCAGAATATACGATAAACCGCCCGATGATGATATTGACCCTGACCTCATCAGGATAGACAAGGTAATCATATTCGGCATCACGGAATCCAAGGTCTTTCTCAGGGATGAACGCGGCATTATCCACATCCTGTCTGTGGGTGACCGGGTAGCATATGGCTATCTCTATTCCATAGATCCTAAGCTGGAAAAAATAGTATTCAGAATAAATCAGTATGGTTCAACAGAGGATAAAACCCTGTTCATGCAGAAGAAAAATTAACCAATTAGGCAATAAATTAACAAGGAGATTTTATGAATAAATATCTGATTACCCTGCTGATAATCCTGCTCGGAGTCAGCGCACTTCTGGCTGCCCCGGCTAGTACTAAGCTTGAACAGGAAACCGTTACTTTCCTGGAATCCACCAATTACAATGATGCTCTGCAGATTCTTGAGATATATTCATGGAAGTATGAGCGTAAAAAGATAATCAATCTGAGCTCCGTTAATGACGCCATCGGTGTGCCGATTCACAATCTTACCTGGCGCAAGGCACTGGAACTCATTGTTCTAAATAAAGGCCTGGTAATAGAAGAAACTGTCGGGGCAATCATCACCAAAGCTTATGGCGGCGGCACTTCCGGCGGAGACCAGAAAAAAGCGCTGTATCAGGGCGAAATCAATACCAAGCAGGTGCGGATAAGCTCTGTGGCTTTTATCTGCGATAAAGCCTATCTCAGGTCTTTGGGCATTGATTGGTCCACTATCCTGAATGGTTCTGTCCAGGCAGATGTAAATTTCACAACTGCCGGCCTGGTCCCGACCCCTGTTTTGGGAATCGGAGCCAGCAGGTCCACCACCTGGGGTGACTATACTATTGATGTAAACACACTGCTCAACGTGATTGAGTCCAACCAGTTGGGTACAGTCATTGCCAGACCCAGTGTTGTGGTCAGCTCCGGGAAAAAAGGCTTCATCCAGGTGGGACAGGATATCTCTGTTAAAACCGTCGATGATGCTGGAAACACCACTGACCAGTTCTTTGCCACAGGTGTAATTCTGAACGTGGAACCGAATATCCTGGTATCCGTGGACAGCATTGAAGTAGTGAACCTGAAGGTAAGTGTCGAGCGTAGCGCTGCCACGCCGGGAGCACTCAGCACTGTTATCAACAAAAGCACTTCCACTACAGACATTATCATGTATGACGGTGAGGAAACCGTGATTGGCGGTCTTTATGACACTGATGAAATCAAGGTCCGCAGCGGTATCCCCATACTCAGGGACCTGCCCTGGTGGGTTTTCGGCATCAGGTATCTCACCGGATACTACAAGATTGATAAAAAAGAACGCGAACTGGTCATAATCATCAAGGCAGAAATCATTGAAGATGCCATCACAAGGATGAAAAACCGCAAATAGAGTAAAACGATAAAAATACCAAATGAAAATTACGCAACGATTAGTCGTTCTGTTTCTAATCGTATCGCTGTCATTTGCTGTCCTGATTTATCTTTTCTTCCAGATTAAAGAGCTGGAAGGGAAGCTCTACAGTCAGGCAGATGCCCTGCAGCGCAGGCAGATAATCAATACATTCATTGAAGTGAATAAGAATGACTTCATGCGCACAGTAGATGACAGGGCGATTGATGACGAAATGGTCAGCTATGTCAGGTCCCGGAACCTGACCTGGGCAAACCAGTCCCTCTATCGCCTGATAACCAGGAACGACTTTGACCTGGTGCAGGTTTATGACACCTCAGGGATGGCAATCTACAATGCCATTTCCGGTTTGGCTCCTGAGCTTGCCAATTTCAGGATGACTCCCGAGTTCTTTGAATACCTGCGGAGAGACAAGCGCAAGTATTTCACGGAACCCTGGAAGCAGATGCATATGCAGATGGGTGCCTCCACCATACATCTGGCGGCGGATTCCACCCGCCAGGGGAGTTTCCACGGCTATCTTGTCCTGGGTAAACTCTGGAGCGTATCCAACCTGAACGACTTTTCCACCACTCTGGACTATAATATCCGTTTTTATGATACAGAACCATCTTCACTGCCCATCAGCCCTTTCTTTAATGTAAACATTGCCATTCCTTTGCAGGGATGGGACAACCGCCCTGCCGCCTGGCTGCGGTTCAGCAGCAACAACCCCTTTATAGAGCAATGGCAGTCTTTGGGAAAACAGCTCCTGCTGGGAATTCTGGCGTTTACCCTGGTCTTTCTGGTCTTGCAGTTTGCCCTGCTCTCGTCCTGGATACACGCTCCTCTCCGCCTGATTTCCAATAGTCTGCGAACCGGCAATCCCGAACTGATTGAGCCACTCACCAGGAAAAGGAACGAATACGGCGAGATTGCAAACCTGATTAAGCGTTTCTTTGAGCAAAACCACCAGCTAAGAACTGAAATGGAAGAGCGCCGCAAGACCGAGATTATGCTGCGCCAAGTGCAGAAGATGGAGTCCATCGGCACATTGGCTGGCGGCATTGCCCATGACTTTAACAACATCATCACCATCATTTCCGGGTATGTGGCGCTTGCCTCAGGCAAGACAAAAGCTGATTCCGAAGTCAGGACAAACCTGGAAGAGGCCATGACCGCCTGCTTCAGGGGCAAGAAACTACTGGAGAAAATCCTCACTTTCAGCCGCCAGACAGAAAAGAATGTTCAGCCCGTGAACTTCAGGATTTTGGTGGAAGAAACCATGGAACTCCTTTCCCAGACCATTCCCTCTTCCATAACCATCAAGACCGATTTCAAGTCCCATGCCTATGTTTTGGCAGACCCGACCGAGATGCAGCAGGTGGTGATGAACATTGCTTCCAATGCATACCAGTCCATGCGCTACCAGGGTGGAAAGCTCAGTATCAGCCTTACTGACGTGAAAGGCAAGGACATCGTCAGAATGGCCCATTCTGCTGACCTGAACCAGAAGTATGTCTGTCTCACGGTTTCAGATACGGGCACAGGCATCCCCCGTGAAATCATGGACCGCATATTTGACCCCTACTTCAGCACCAAAGCGCCCGGAGAAGGCACCGGACTCGGGCTTTCCATCGTGCACGGCATCGTGACGGGCATCGGAGGCCACATCCATATTGACAGCGTTCTGGAGCACGGCACCACTTTTTCAGTTTTCCTGCCTGCCACCGCCCTGCGCTCTGTACAGCAGGTTCCTCAAGTGGATATCCTGCCCTTCCGGCATGCCAATATCTATTTTGTGGATGACGAACCCGCTCTGAACCTACTGTTCAAGGAAACCCTTACGGAAGCCGGCTATGGGGTCAGCACTTTTGATGACGGAGCCAAAGCGTATAAAAGCTATACCGAAAACTCCGGAGACTGCGATTTGCTGATAGCCGATATCGCCATGCCGGGGATGAACGGAATCCAGCTTGCCCAGAAATGCCGCCAGATTAATCCCGACCTGCCGATTATCCTTTATTCCGGATACATTGACCCCACTATCCAGAAATCCTGCCGCGACCTCGCCATCAATAAATTCCTCGTCAAACCCGTGCTCCCGGACACGCTGGAACATGCTGTCCGCGAGATACTTGCCGGGCAGAAACCCGGGTTGTCCTGATTTTCTCCCTGCCTATTGCCCGCCTGATAAGGGAACACATCGTGAACCCGGCTCCCGCATTGTTCCCGTATCCTTCCCGTATCAGGCAGGGAAGTGTTAAGATGGAAGATTCCGTTAAATGTTACAGGATAATAGGCTTGACACATATAGCCCCTCAAAATTTATGGATATTCGCTGGAAATTTTATACGATAAAAACACTAATTTAGGAGAATAGAATGAAACGGACTTATCAGCCGCACAACCGCAGAAGAAAAAGCGTGCACGGCTTTCGCTCCAGAATGAGCACAGCCAACGGACGCAAAGTACTTGCCCGTCGCAGAGCCAAAGGCAGAAAAAACCTCTGCGTCTAAGGTAATATGCTTCGCCGCATAGTTGATCATGCGGAATACCGGTCATTTACAGATGCAGACAGCTCCTGCCGTCTTCCTCATTTCTTTGTGCCCGTGCTTTATGACAGGGAAGACAACTTTGCCTTCGGTATCACGATTAGCAGAAAAATCGGTAACGCCGTTGCGCGCAATCTTTTAAAACGCAGGATAAAAGCCTGGTTTCACAGTAATTTGCCACTGCTGCCCAAGGGTATCAGAATCAACCTTATCGCCAGAACCGGAGCTGCTGAACTTGACTGGACAGACCTATGCGGAGAACTGAATCAACTGGTTTTAATGCTCAAAAAATGAAAGCTGAAGCTTTGACTTTGAAACACCTGCCCAATCAGGTGGCGCTCTTTCTGATAACCTTTTATCAGAAGGTGCTTTCTCCTGTCCTGCCTAAAGCATGCAGATTTACCCCCTCCTGCAGCCAGTACGGCTTTCAGGCATTCAGCACTTATCCCTTTTTCAAAGCGCTCTGGCTGACCATCCGGCGCATTTCGCGCTGCCACCCCTTCCACAGGGGCGGTTATGACCCATTGCCCTAGGAGGCATCACATGAACAAACAAACTATTATCGGTATCCTGCTAATCATTGCTATCTTCCTGCTCAGCGAACAGTTCCTCTGGAAGAAACCCAAGCCCGCACCCGCACCTCAACAGCAGACAGAACAAACCCAGCCGGAAACTGCTCCCCAAACTGAAACAGAGACCCCGGCACAACCCGGCGGACTGCCGGATTTCTTCTTTGACGGGGATGACCTCTCCGAAATCAATCACAACATTGTCCTGGAAAACGATTCGCTCAAAATCGTCTTCAGCAGCAAAGGCGCTGTCATCAGGGAAATCTACCTCAAGAAGTTTTTACTCACGGACAAATCAGTTGTCCAGCTGGTTCCTGCCGGCAAAACCCTCGCCAATACCATTCTGCTCACCGATTCCGGTTCCACTGATTTGAAGAATCTCACCTTTGATTACAGTGAAATCGAGGAAAACGGGCAGAAAGGCATCCTCTTTTCCTTCACCCCCGAACCGGACAGAATCATTGAAAAGAAATTCGTTCTGGGAAACAACTACAGCGTAAAGTACAACCAGAAAGTGCACAGCGTTTATCCCATCAACGGGTATTCCATCGAGTTTAATGCAGGCATCAGGGATACGGAAGACTACCTCAAGGCAAAGACGCGCGACTACAAATTCTTTGCCCAGGTGGACAACCTGCTGAATGCCAAGGACCTTGCCAAACTCAACAAAGGTCCTGTAACGCTCAGCGGTAAGACCGAGTGGGCTGCCATCCGCTCCAAATACTTTATCCTTGCCCTCAAGGATATCGAGCCGGTCCTGAGCAATTCTGTCCGTGCCGATACCGCCAATGCCAGCCCCGCCTTCACTATGACCACCAAAAGGGACAAATCGTCCATTGACTGGGATGAGGATTTCCTGCTCTATTTCGGGCCTGCCGAGTTAAACCTGCTCAAGTCACACGGCAGCGGAATGGAAAACATCACGGAACGCGGCTGGTCCTGGTTGCGCTGGCTGGTAAGCATCTTTGCCTGGATACTCAGTTTTCTTTATAAACTGATACCCAATTATGGCGTGGTAATCCTGATATTCTCCGTCTTTATCAAGATAATCCTGCATCCCTTTACCCACAAGAGCATGGATGCCAGCTTAAAGATGCAGAAGATTCAGCCCAGGGTTTCCGCCATTCAGCAGCAGTATAAAAACGACCCCAAGCAGATGCAGATGGAGCTTTCCAAGCTGTATAAGGAAGCCGGGGCCAGTCCTCTGGGCGGTTGCCTGCCGCTACTTTTGCAGATGCCGGTCTTTTTTGCGCTGTACACTGTCCTGCGTTCATCCCTGGATATGCGCCAGGCACACTTTGTCGGGTGGCTCAAAGACCTCTCCGAGCCTGACCCTTACTGGATTTTGCCCATTCTGATGGGTATCTTTATGATTATACAGCAGCTGATGATGAAGCCCAATAAACAGCAGCTTGAACAAATGGACGAAAAGCAGCAGGCGATGCAACAGAGCCAGAAGATGATGACCTGGATTATGCCTGTAGCGCTTTTCTTCGTCTTTAAGTCCATGCCTGCCGGACTGGTCCTTTACTGGACTGTTTTCAACATCCTGTCCATCATCCAGCAATACTACCTGCAGAAACATCTTAACAAAAAGGAAATGCAATGAAGCAAATCGACAAAAAAGGAAACAACCTGAACGAAATCATCAGTTCCTTCCGCCGGGAACACAAAATAAAAGACTGGGAGCTTCAGTATGAAGTCCTCAGCCAGTCTTCCAAGGGCCTTTTCGGCTTGTTTGGAAAGAAACAGGCGACAGTACGTTTTAACCTGCTGAATACCGAAGAGCGGGTAAAGATATTTTTGGAACAGCTTTTGACCCATCTTGACATCAGGTATGACAAAATCACCACCAAAACCGAACAAAAAACGGTTTATGCCACCATCCACAATTCCTCCGACGCCGGATTCCTGATAGGTAAAAACGGCAATATGCTGGAACAGCTCCAGTACCTGGTAAACCGCGTCTTTGAAAACGTGCGCGACCTCGAACGCATCTATCTGGATACAGAGGGATACCGCCTGCGCCAGGAAGAGGCATTCCTGCGGACTTTCATCCCCATCATCAACAAGGTGAAGACCACCGGCAAACCCGTCACCCTTGAACCCATGCCGGCAGGTGAACGGCGCATCATACACAAGTATGTGGAAAGCGAAAAATCACTCAAAACTCTGACCATCGGCGATGGCGAAAACAGGCGCATCCAGATTATGCCTGCCGCCCAGGTAAAATCCGAAGCTCCCAAGCCCCGTCCGGAACAGACTCCCCAGCAGCGCGCCGAGCAGTCCCTGAAAAGGCACAATGCAGCGCATTCTACCGAACGTCCCGCCCGAAAACCGCTCAGGCCAAACAGGGTAAAAGCTCCCAAGCCATGAAGCTTCACCTCGTCTCCGCCGGGCACTACTGGACGGATGCCGGAGCCTTTTTCGGAGTCCTGCCTTACTTTATCTGGCACGACAAAGTAGCCACCGATGAACGCCAGCGCCTGCAGATGAACCTGAACCTGTTATTGGTGCAGACTGATGGCAGGAACATCCTGGTGGATACAGGCATTGGCAACCGGCTGAACAAGCGCAGGAAAGAGATATACGACCCCTCGCCTTTCGAGCTTCCCCTCAGTCTCGAAGCCCTGGGGCTGAAATGCACGGACATTACCGATGTCATCCTCACCCATCTGCATTTTGACCATGCCGGCGGAATCGTATCCAGCCTGGATGGTGAGGACTATCTGACTTTCCCCGGAGCTGAGTTTCATATCCAGAAATCCGAATGGCATATGGCGCAGAATCCCGACAAACTGAACAAAGCTGCCTACCAGTTTGACCATCAGCTAAGCCTTTTAGACAGGGAAGGCAGGCTGAACTTCCTGGATGGCGATGCCGAAATCGCTCCCGGAGTAATGGTCAGGCACACCGGAGGCCACACAGTAGGGATGCAGATTGTGGAAGTGCTGAATGAAGGCACGCCCTACATTTATGCCGGAGACATCATTCCCACCCGCTTCCATCTCCCGCTTGCCATTACCAGCAGTTACGACGTTTCGCGCCAGGATTCCTATGAAGCCAAGCAGAAGATTTACGAAAGGCTTACAAGCGGAAACGGCTATCTGCTGCTGGACCATGACACCCAGGACTGGCAGCTGCCCATCTCCGAAATTCTGCCATTCATCAGCCATTAAATGATTTAACTGATATCATAACAGACTTATACATCTTTCAGAGCCTCATCCGGGGCTCTTTTTTTTGTCCACGCTTCCCATGCCTTGCCTACTCACATGTCGCGAAGATGTCCCGAAGCCTCCCGAAGAAAACCCGGTCATCTCCGGGGCATCTTCGGGACATCTCATTAAGGGAGGAGCAGGAAACGCCCGTAAAACCGGGAGGCGCTTTATCAGGAGGGAGTGATTAAAGAGAGGGCTTTACTTGCGGGTTATGTCCTTGATATCTATATTGTTACGCTTTGCCCAGTCATAAACTGCCTGGCGGGAACAGCCCAGGATATCGGCGGTCTTTTGCGCGCCTAAATTACTGATGAGGGTCTTCATCAGGCTTTCCACGGATTTGAAGAAGGAAGTCTTGATTGGCTCGTCCTTTCTGGCGGAAGTGCTCCCGATGTAGTAGTCCAGGTCCCTGACAGCTTTGGTTTCGTCAAAATCGGTGTACACGGCTTTGACGATATTCTCCAGTTCGCGGATATTGCCGGGGAAGGCATAGCTATTTAACTGCTCAAAGAAGGAGCGGGGGACCTCCGGCATCTGCTTGTCGGGATTGTAGTCCCGTTCATATTCCATGGCGAGTTTCTGGCGGAACATGGGCAGGATGTCCTTTTTCCTCTGGCGCAAAGGCGGGATATTGACCTTCAGCTGGCAAATCCTGTCATAGAGGTCGGGCCTGAAACTGCCGGTCCTGATGGCAGCCGTCAGGTCCCTGCTGGTGGCAGTGATGAAGATAACATCTATCCGGACAGGCTTTTCCGAACCCACCGGCTGGATGACCTTGTCTTCAATGGCGCAGTTTAGCTTCACCTGCTGGGCGGGAGTCAAGGAATCTATCTCGTCAAGGAAACAAAAGCCGCCGCTCGCCTGCTCGATAATCCCCCTGTGAGTCCTTTCCGCTCCGGTGAACGAACCTTTGATGTGCCCAAACACCTCACTCTCAAACATCGTTTCCGGAATGGCGGACATATTCTTGTGGATAAAGGGTTTATCCGCCCTGTTGCTAAAGCTGTGAATCAGCCTTGCGAGTATTTTCTTGCCGGAACCGCGTTCACCCGTGATGCAGATGTTGCCTCCGCGGTTGGAATAGCGGATGGCTCTTTTGAGGCAGTCCAGCATCTCCGGGCTTTCCACTATGATTTCGTTCATAATTGCAGAAGGCATTCTGGACCTGACAGTCTGCTCCAGTTCGGCAATGTTGATGGCGGTCCTGACGCGGGAGTCAAATTCGTTCTTGATAGCGGTAAGCCTGGTTTTGATTTTGTCCTGCACACTGCCCTGGTTGAGAGGCTTGAAAAAGAGGGACACAGCGCCGTTTTCCCAGGCTTCCAGCACCCATCTGGGGTTTTCTTCATTGGTTATCATGATGGTCCTGACTTCCGGATACTTCTTCGTAACATGCTTCAGGATATCGAGTCCCTCGCGCTGTGAATCCCCTCCCAGCTTGATGTCCAGGAAGAGGACGTGAATCAGTTCGTTTTCCAGGATTTCCTCTGCCTCTTTCCAGTTCAGGGCATGGAAGACTTCCGTGCCGGGCGCTTTGATAAACATGCTGAAAAAATCTCCGACCGTCCTGTCGTCATCCAGCACCAGAACGTTGAATGTGAAACTTACCTGTGTCATGCGTCACCTCTATACGGCGGATTTGTGGATGCGGAAGGAAAGGCGGAAGGTGGTGCCGGGCTTCTTGCCGTTGTCCCGGATTTCCAGGTCGCCGTTCATCTGGTTCACGAATTTCTTTACATTGAACAGTCCCAATCCCAGACCCTGGGGCTTGGTGGTGTAAAACTGGCGGAAGACTTCGTTCAGTTCAGCCGGCGGGATACCCTTGCCGGAATCTTCTATCTCCAGGTAAACAGCCTTGGCAGTGCAGGCAGTCCTGATGCGGATTTTGTTGTTTTTATTGTTTGTGCCCTGCATGGCTTCCGCAGCGTTTTTGACCAGATTTGAGATAATCTGGGTGAGCCGTCCCCAGTCGCCTAAAACGGGAGGCAGGTTTTCCGCCAGCTCAGTCACCAGGACAAATCCACTCTCCCGGACAGGCGCTGAAAGATAATTCACGTAGTCGCTGACTACCATGTTCAGGTCCACTTCTTTCTCATAAAAGACATCAGTGTCCCGGACACTGCTGGAGATATAGTCTATAATCCACTTGGAGCGGTTGATTTTATTGTGCAATTCGTCTTTGTTCCGCCTGATGTAAAGATTGTCCTCCACGACGCTGATTACCTGCTCAAATTCGCTCAGGCCGTTGGAGAGCAACTGGAAGGGAGTCTTGATTTCATGCGCGAAATTGGCATACATCTTACCGATGGTGGCAAACTTGTCCTGGGTAAAGAGCTGTCTTTCATTCTGGCGGATAATCTCACTTTGCTTCTTGACTTCGCGGTTGAGTTTCACATTCTGCTGTTTGAGGAGAGCTGCCCTGAACTCTTTCTGTTCCATATCGTAAGACAGCTTCAGCAGTTCGATTTCCTTGCTGCGCTCAGCAGTGAAAGCTTCCTGGGATATCTCCATATGCTTCTTTAGCGAATCATATGCTTCAGCATGCCTGCCAAGCCTTGCCAACAGGTCTGCGTTTGCTTCGTAGAGATTCCTCAGGGCAAAGGTGTTTTGCCGGATTTCCGGTTTTGCCAGCAGATTGCTTACAATATCAAGGGCTGCGGTAAAATCTGCCGATTCAGTAAGGCTTTTTACCAGTTTGACGCTGACCACCACCAATTGCCTGAAGTCACCGCACTGCTCCGCATAAGCAATGCTTTTCCTGTAATAATCTATCGCTTCCTGATACTCGCCCTGGGCGTGCTTTATCAGTCCCAGAACATTGCTGTCATAGGACAGGAAAGACGGAACGGCAGTCACACTGTCATTTTCCAGCGCCTGCAGTGCGTGATGAAGCGCCTGGTCATATTTCTTCTGGGCAAGGTAGCATTCGCTGATGTCAAAATGTGTGGTTCCAATAGCATAGGCAACATTGTACTTCCTGAAGGTGGCCAGCGATTTCTCAAGATAGGCAATGGCTTCTTCATAGTGTTTCAGGGTGGTATAACAGCTTCCCAGCGAGTTGTTGCACTGCGCAATCAGATACTCGTTGCCGGTGGATTCTGCAATTTTGACAGCCTTGATATAGACCTTCAGGGACAAATCGTAACGCAGGACAGAGTGATAGGTGTTGCCAAGCTTCACATAGGCTTCGGCAATCTGGGGTTTGTTCCCGACCATGCTCAGGTTGCTGATGGCTTTTTTATAGAAGACAATGGCTTTGTCCGGGTGTCCCAGCAGGTTACTGACCCAGGCAAGGTTCATAAATGTGGTGCCCATGTTTTGCCTGTCTTTCACTTTTGTATAGAACTGCAGGTTTTTCAGATAGATTTTGTGCGCCTGCTGCACTTTTCCCGATTCAGCCAGAATGCCCGCCAGATTGCCCTGGGTCTGCAAAACCCTGGTATCGTCCCCCAGTTCGGTGTAATGGCTAAGCGCTTTTTTTAGCCAGGGCAGGGCAGATTTGTGGTCACAGATGATTTTGTAGCCCGCCCCGAGGCTATAGCAGGAAAAAGCAATGTGGCTGGGGTCCTTGCTTTTTTTTGCCAAATCGTGGTATGTGTGGGCAAATTTGATTGCCTGGTTGGGGTCGCTGGACATCAGCAACCTGATGACCTGCTGCAAACGGGAAAGGTTTTCCTGGCTTGGCTCACCATCGACCTGGCTCAATAGAATCTGCAGATTGTTTTCATTATCGGGCATAATTACCATCCTGACTTTTTCTATATAGTTACTTTACTTTCCGGTAAACTGCGAATGCCGTCCGATGTCCGATTTTAACTTGGATGAGAAGTTTTCAACTGTCAATTATTAAGTCTGCTTTCAAGGTTGATTTTGTCAAGCGGAATATTCACTATTAAAATGGCGAAGCAATCTGAATCAGGATTGACAGGATGTGAGGGCAGAGGGTTGCAATTATTTGAAAATAGATTAGTTTATAAGTAAGATACCCAACGAAACAGAGATTGCCCTCGAGGAGGAGTATAATCATGAAACACAGATATTTTCACCTGATAATGCTAATTCTGGCTGCCCTGCTGGTATTTTCCCCAGTATATGCCAAGAGGGGTGACGACCGGAAAAAAGGCAAGTTCGACGATAACAGCAAAGGTAAAAGCGAGCATAGAAATGACGACAAAGGTAAATCGCATAAATACGAATACCGCGGGAAATACAGGAATTTTGATGATAACAACCACCACAACCGGTATTACTTCGGCGGCAAGTATTACGGATTCAAAGAGTATTATACCCATTACTCGCGCGATAAGGCGTTCTTTGTCTATGAAGGCTCCTATGACAGGCACGGGGATATCTACATCTTTACCGATGCTTATGGTAATGAGTTTGACATTTATGTGAAACCGGTGAAGAATCTGCCGAGAGGGGCTAAGTACGTGGCTCTCAGCCCAGGAAATCCCTATAGAATGAAAGTTGCAGCAATCAAGTGGTACCCTGCTAAATCAGAACGAAGTTCCATCCGGATACTGTCATTCAGTTGGGGTAATTTGCGCATTCAGAACAACAGTTATTTCGAATTGCATAGTTCGCCGCACCTGATAAGCTATAATGGAAGGCTTTACCTGAGAAATTAGCAAGCTGTCAACCGGCTGAGACACAGACCTGCTCTGCAATGGAATATATCCTGATTCCATAAAAATAAACCTTGATGCAAATCAGCATTTGAAATATATGCTATTTGCAAAAGAATAAGTATGGAATTAGGATTATCCATGAAAGAACGACTGTACCTGATTGACGCTACGGCACTTTTATACAGGGCGTATTTTGCCTTTATCCGCAATCCGCTGATAAATTCCAAGGGAATGAACACCAACGCCATCTTTGGAGTGGTGAGTTCGTTTCTGGGATTTGTGAATAAATTTGACCCGCAGCATATCATCGTATCCTTTGACAGGAAAGCTCCTACCTTCCGTCATGAAATGAGTGACCAATACAAGGCAAACCGCCCTCCCATGCCGGACGAACTGATTTCCCAGGTAGAACCAGTCATAAGGTTCTTTTCTGATATCGGCCTGCCGGAGATTTCCAAAGACGGCCTGGAAGCGGATGATATCCTCGCTACCCTGGCTTACAAATTCAAAGATAAGTATGAGATAATCATCGTTACTGGAGACAAGGATTATTCCCAACTGGTGCAGGACGGTGTAACGCTTTACGACCCTATGAAAGACCTGATGATAGACAGGGAACAGGTGCTTGCCAGGTACGGAATAGCTCCGGAACAGTTTGTGGACTACCTTGCCATAGTGGGGGACAGCAGCGATAACATTCCCGGCGTGAAAGGTCTCGGTCCCAAAGGAGCTGAAACGCTTCTGAAAGAGTATAAAACCCTGGAAAACATCTATGCCAATCTGGAAAAACTTCCCGAAAAAGTACGGGAAAAACTGGTCGCCAGCAAAGACAGCGCCTTCCTTTCCCGGGAACTGGCTCAGATGATTCTGGACGCGCCGATTCCCACCCCGACCCTGGAAGACACCTTGTTCAGGAAGACAGATTTGCTCAAGGCAACAGCTTTGCTGGATGAATATGAGATGCCGGTTATGAAGAAAAGGCTGCTGAACGTCATTCCAAAGGCAGAGGTGCCTCTACCCGTTCCGGAAAATGAGAAGCCGGTTAAAGAGCAGATAGCTTCTGCTTTTGAAGAGGAGTTTTCCCAAAGCGACCTGTTTGGAGAAGAGCCAAGCGACGTGCGGGCTCCTGATTCTGAAACCACTGCTACTCAGAAGCCAACACAGTTTAATGCCATCCTGGTCAACAACACCGGCAGTATGGAAGCTATGCTGAATGAAATGGTAAAAGCAGAGCTGGTGAGCCTGGATACTGAAACCACTTCCACAGACCCCCTGCTGGCTGAATTGGTGGGCGTTTCGCTGTGCTTTACCCCGGAAACGGCCTATTACATTCCTGTAGCCCATGCTCTGGCAGAAAACCTTGATAAAGAGAAAGTTCTAAAACAACTGGAACAGTCATTAGCAGGCAAGACCATAATCGGGCACAACCTCAAGTATGATTTGCAGGTGTTGAAACGCAGTGGCTTTGTGCCGGAAAATCCCTTGTTTGATACCATGCTGGCGGCTTATGTCCTCGACCCGGGCATTAATCAATATTCACTGGACCAATGTGCATTCAAAGAGCTGAATTACGTCATGCAACCCATCAGCGACCTGATAGGCACCGGAAAGAACCAGATTACTTTTGACCTGGTGGAGGTTGAGAAAGCCTGTTTCTATTCAGCGGAAGATGCCTGGGTGGCGCTGAGGCTTTACCATAAATACTCAAAAAAGCTGGAATACACGGGTCTGGACAGGCTGTATTATGATCTGGAACTGCCCCTGCTGCCCGTTTTGCAATATATGGAAGAAAACGGGGTGCACATTGATACAGATGTTCTGGGCGGTATTTCTCATATGATAAACATCCAGTTGAAGATACTGACTGAAAAGATTTATGCCATCGCCGGCTACCAGTTTAACCTAAACTCTACCCAGCAATTGGCTAAGCTGCTGTTCGATGAGATGAAGCTGCCTTCCAAAAAGAAGACCAAGACCGGATTCTCCACAGACAATACTGTTTTGGAAGAGCTGGCAGATGAATATGAAATCGCAGCCCTATTGATTGAATACAGGCAGCTAACCAAGCTGGAAAGCACCTATGTAAGCGCTTTACCAAAAATGATAAACCCCGAGACACACAGAGTGCACTCCTCCTTTAACCAAACCATCGCTTCCACGGGAAGGCTTTCCAGCAGTAATCCCAACCTGCAAAACATACCTATCCGCACGGAACTTGGCAGGGAAATACGCAAGGCTTTCTGCGCCTCCAATCCAGATACGGTGATTCTTTCTGCAGACTATTCACAAATAGAGTTGCGGCTGCTGGCATTGATGTCACGCGATCCCTATCTGCTGGATGCTTTTGCCAGGGGCGTGGATATTCATCGGCAGACTGCAGCTTATATCTACAACATACCTCTGGAAGAAGTGACAGGAGAACAACGCAGGCAGGCAAAGGTCATAAACTTTGGTCTGCTCTACGGCATGGGTCAGGTTAAGCTTTCCAAAGAACTTGGCATCAGCCAGGCAGAGGCAAAAGAAATCATCCGGCACTATTTTGACCAATTCGACTCCGTAAGGCAGTTTATCCGGAACAGCCACGACCTGGCAAGGCAAAAGCATTACTGTGAAACACTTTTCGGCAGACGGCTTTATCTGCAGTTTATCAACAGCAGCAACCAGAGACTGAAAGCTGAAGCGGAGAGAATTTCCTTAAATATGCCCATACAGGGCACTGCTGCAGACATTATCAAGCTGGCTATGATTGACATCCATAAGCAGTTAAAAGACCAGAGCGAGATTCAAATGGTGCTTCAGGTGCATGACGAACTGGTGTTTGAAGTGAAAAAAACTGCTCTGGAAAAGGCAGAAGGTATCATCCGAAACGCTATGATGAATGCCCTGCCTGAAAAGTACAGAGATTTAATCAGATTGGAAGTGGAATCAGGGCACGGGAAATCCTGGTTTGAAGCACACGGGTAATATCAGTAAGTTTCAGGCAATCTTATCCAGGTTTTATTCTTTAGGCTTTTCATCCACGGGTGTGGTTTCAGGTCCCCTGTGCATCCTGCGCAGATGTCTTCTCCACCAGAGCAGACTCAGAAAAACGATTACCAGCGCCAGTGCCAGCAGGACAACAGTAAAGTATGGGAAGGTCGGTTGCATGCTTACTGTCATGGTCTGTGATTTATTGAACAGATATGAAGTCTGATATCCCCAGCTAACGGTTTTGGCTTTGTAATCTATGTTTGCAGGAGCTGCATTAGCTTTCAGGATTTTCCAGGGCAGGTGCATCTTATAGCTCCAACTCAGATTATCCTGCGGCTGCAGGAAGATTAACTGCTCTATCTCATCCTCATCGCCGGAAAGACTGCCAAAAGCTATTCTGCGCTTCATGGTAATGGTTCCGTCATCTTCTTTTGTGAGGGTTATCCTGCCAAAGAAATCAGCATTGCTGACCTGGTCATTGAGGCTGTTGAAAGCTTCCAGTGAATTGAATCTGAAGTCGAGCTTGTAATATGTATAGTTATCCTTGCGGGAGACGGATTTGCTGATCAGACTGATGCCGGGTTGGTCCAGATAACGGTTTATTACCTGTTTGTTTTCATAGGTTGTGAGTGCTCCAATAACCATTTTAACCCTTCCGGAGCCATCGCGGTTTAGCCACAACTCTTCAGAATAATCAATACAACCTGCCAGCAAAAGCAGCAGAATTCCCAACAGCATTAACCGTCTCATATTTTTCCTGTCCTCAGTGTATATAATAATCGTAACAAATAATCACATACGTTTTTTTGGCAAGGAAAAACACAAAGAAATAAATTGACAAAAGAAATGAACTGCTTATTATTTGCAATAGTGAGATAAAAACTATCTGGAGGTATATATGATAGCACTGAAACAACTTTATCGCTGTGCAATCTGCGGCAACGTTGTGGAAGTTTTGTATGCCGGTGCTGATGCACTGGTATGCTGCGGAGAGCCGATGAATCTAATGGTTGAAAACTCCGTAGATGCAGCCAAAGAGAAGCACGTACCCATAATCGAAGGAGACGAGCTTAGCGTAACCGTCAAGGTCGGAAGCATTCCTCATCCCATGGAGGAAAAGCACTATATCGTATTCATCGAACTCATCACAAAAGACGACATGGTACTCAGGCAGGAACTGAAACCCGGAATGGAGCCCGTCGCCGTTTTCTCGGTGCCTATGAGCAAAGTGCTCTATGCCCGTGAATACTGCAATCTGCACGGACTGTGGAAAAACGCCTAAAAGGAGAACATATATGAGTATAAAGGGAAGCAGAACCGCTGAAAACCTGATGAAAGCCTTTGCCGGAGAATCCCAGGCCCGTAATCGCTATATCTATGCTTCAAAAGTTGCCAGAAAGCAAGGCATGGAAAACATAGCCAATATCTTTATGGAAACCGCTGATAATGAAAGAATGCACGCCAAACTGTTCCTGCGCCACCTTATAAACAACGGAATGAAGGGCGAGCCGGTAACTATTTCTGCCACTTATCCCGCTGCTTTAGACGAAGAAAATACTGTAGCAAACCTGGAATGGGCTGCTGCTGGCGAAAAAGAAGAGTGGACCGAACTCTACCCGATATTTGCCGAAATAGCCGAAGACGAAGGTTTTGGTGAGATTGCCACCACTTTCCGTATGATTGCCAAGGTGGAGGCAAAGCACGAAGCCCGCTACCGCAAACTTATTGAAAACGTTAAGAACCAGAGAGTTTTTACGAAAGACGGCAAGGTTTTCTGGAAATGCCTGGAATGCGGATACATCCACGAAGGTGAATCTGCCCCGAATTTATGCCCCTGCTGCAAACACCCGCAGGCCTTTTTTGAAGTGTTAGCTGAAAACTACTAATGGAGGATAAAATGCAAAAATACCAATGTCTCGCCTGTGGCTGGATTTACGATCCTGCCGATAATGATAACATCGCCTTTGAAGACCTGCCGGAAGACTGGACTTGTCCAGAATGCGGCGTCGGAAAAGACATGTTTGAACCTATTGATTAAATGACATATGCGCCGGATATTCTGAATCAGGGTATCCGGCTTTTTTTATCACCAATATTCCCTGTCAACATCCTTCGGGGAACGCCATTAAACAGATTCACCAAGTGGAGAAAATATGACTATACAGGAATTTAACGATATCCTCGATTTTGCCGTTGAGCGTGAAAAGGAAGCAGTGCAGTTTTATCGGGACTTGCAGAACCAGGCCCATTTTGCTGACCAGAAGGTTTTCCTGCAGGAACTGGAAAGCATGGAAATGGGACACATAATCGTCATTGAGAGTATGCGTAAAAAACAGCTTTCCGAGATGGAAATCAAACAGGTGCAAAACCTGCACATTAGCGAATACCTCGTCTCTGACGTGGACCAGCTTGACCTTACCTACCAGAATATCCTCATCAAAGCAATGAAGCGCGAGGAGATGTCCTTCAAGCTCTACACAGATATGAGCAGGAAAATCCCCGATGCCGAACTGTCCAAACTTTTTGCCAAGCTGGCAGGAGAAGAAGCCGGCCACAAACTGCGTTTTGAAAAGCTCTATGACGAGTGGATCAGCAAAGGCAACTGAAGCTTTTTACCACCAATGAATGTGTCTTTGTGGTGAGATAAAATCCATGTTGTGGCTTGCTTTAGATACCAGTTCGTCCTCCGGTTCCATTGCTTTGGAGCAGGACGGAGCACTGATATACCAGTGCTATTTCAATATTGATATCACTCATTCCGAGACCCTGATGCCTCAGGTAGATGCAGGGCTGAAGTTTTGCAAGCTTGCCCCCGGGGATTTATCCGGGGTGGTGACAACTATCGGACCCGGTTCTTTTACCGGTCTGCGCATCGGTCTTGCCACTGCCAAAGGCATCTGTTACGGCAGGAAAATCCCGCTTCTGACCCATTCTTCCCTGGAACTGGTCGCCTCAAACTGCTTCGGTAGCGCACATCCCATTCTCGTGGTGCAGGACGCCAGGATGAAAGAGCTGTATGCCGCCCTTTATTCGCCGACCCTTGAACCAATCATATCACCCGCAGTGATAAAGCCGGAAGAGCTGGTATCAATGCTGGATATTCCTGTTACGATTGTGGGGAATATGACGGCAAGGATAATGCCGATGCTTGAGGAGAAAGGCCTGCAGGTCTTCACCGTTATGGAGCATCAAAACTTTCCGATGGCTGCCGGGCTGCTGGCATTAAGGAAATACAAACCCCAATCCGAAGAATATGATTTTGAAGCGTTAGCTAACCTGGAACCGCAATACCTGAGGGAATCCACCGCTCAGATCAAGTTTCAGGAAAAAGATAAACACCAATAGTTTGATGCTTAATAAATAAAGGCTGCCGTGATTCAGGCAGCCTTTTTTGTTGCTATGGAGTTAGCTTAGGGTAAAACTATTCCGCTGATGACAGGCGGATTATAGACTCTTTGTCCCAGTTCGTTGTCCAGGAAGAGCAATCCTTCCGGTCTGCCTTTGATAATATTGAGTTTTCCGATGATGGTTTCGTCGTTGTTTTCCTCTTCCACCTGTTCATCCAAATACCAGTTCAGGAAGCTGGCAAAGGCATGGTCTTTTTCTTTGATGGCAAGGTCCATAAGGTTGTTGATGCTTTTGGTGATGAAGTGTTCGTGTTCCAGAGTCTGCTTGAAGGCGTCCATAGGGTCCTTGAAATCCCTGGCCGGCTTGGCGATGGCTTTCAGTTCAACTCTGCCGCCCCTGTCCAACAGGTATTTGTAAAATCCCATGGCGTGGGCATGCTCTTCACGCGCCTGCACTTCCATCCAGGTGGCAAATCCGTTCAGAGTCTCGCTGGCGAACCAGGCGCTCATGGCATTGTAAAGGTATTCGGAAAATAATTCCCGGTTTATTTGTTCGTTAATGGCGTCCTGCAATTTCTTGCTTATCATGTTTCCTCCATGTATATCTTTAGATTTTCTTCAATTTGTTTGGTTATTTTTTGCAAAGTCTCTTCATCCGGAACATACTGAGCCTTGACTGGTTCCATCATTTCAAGTCCGCATTCCTTCTCGTCTCCCATCAGTTTATTGACCAGGTCAATGCTCTGGCCACCCCAGCCGTAGGAACCGAAAGCCAGCCCGATTCTCTTTTTGGGAGCCAGGCCTTTCATATAGTAAAGGAATCCTGCCACATCAGGCAAAATAGTGCTGTTGATGGTCGGAGAACCGACGCAGATGTAGCGAGCGGTCAGCAGTTCTGTCATTATATCTGACCTCAGGCTGTTTTTAAGGTTGAACATCCGGATTTGCATACCCTTGTTTTCAAAGGCGCGGGCGATGGCGTAAGCCATTTTCTGCGTGCTTTTCCACATAGTGTCATAGATGATGACAGCTTTGTTGGGGTCAGTGTCGTTGTTTGCCCACAATTTGTAGTTGCTGATTATTTCCGGAATGTGGTCTTTCCAGATAACTCCATGACTGGGGGCAATGATTTCAATATCCAGTTTTTCCACAGTTTCCAAAGCTTTCTGCACCTGGCTGCCATAGGGCATGACGATATTGGCATAATAATTCTTTGCTTCATACAGGGCCAGGTCAACCGGGTAATCCGAGTCAAAACGTTCCGAAGCGCACACATGCTGTCCGAAAGCGTCATTGGAAAAGAGGATTTTCTCTTCCGGGCAATAGGTGACCATATTGTCGGGCCAGTGCACCATGGGAGTGGTCACAAATGTCAGGTTGCGCTTTCCGATGCTGACAGTGTCTCCGGTCTTGACCTCGTGGAAATTCCAATCCCGCTTAAACTGCAGTTTAAGCCCCTTCACAGCCATGGCGTTAGTATATACGACCAGGTCTGGATATCGGTCCAACAGCTTAATCAGACTGCCAGAATGGTCCATTTCCACGTGATTCTGGATGATAATGTCTATTTTGGCGGGGTCTATCACCTGGCTGATGCGTTCCATCATTTCATCGTAATGCTTGTCATCGACGTTGTCTATCAGGACGACCTTTTCATCTATAATCAGGTAGGCATTATAGGTGGCCCCGTGATGAATCTGGTAGCTGTGAAAACAGCGCAAATCCCAGTCAATGGCTCCCACCCACCAGATGTTTTCTCTCAGTTTTACAGGTTTCATGCTTTCTCCCAAAGTAAATTCTACTTAAATGATATGATATTCCATTGGCGTATTTTTACAAGTAAAAATTTCGTTATTTCTGGCAAACCGGACAGTAAAAGCTGCTTCTTCCCGCCTGTTTGATGCGCTTAATCTCATGTCCCTGTGGACACTTCTCTTTCTGGTAAACCTGCAGGAAATTCTGGAATTGTCCTGTCTTGTCGTCTATCTGGCGAAAGTCTGACACACTGGTACCGTTCATGGCAATGGCTTCCGTGAGTACCTGCCTGATGTGATTCACGATATCCTTCAACTGGCTAACGGATAGGTCAGCAACGCTGGTCTCTGGACTAATCCCTGCCCTGTAAAGGATTTCGCAGACATAGATATTGCCTAGTCCGGCTACCACTGACTGGTCCAGCAAGGCGTTTTTCACAGGCGCTTTCTTACCGGCAAAGCCCTTTTGCAGGCATTTGTAGGAAAAAGACCTATCCAGCGGTTCGGGTCCCAGTTCCGGCAGATAAGCATCAATCCTGGATTCCGGGGTGACGATGATTTTACCGAAGGTGCGGATGTCATTGAATATTATCCTGGCGCATCCGGTAAAAGTGAGCAGAGCCCGGATATGTTTGGCATCTTCGTTTTCATTTTCAGTATAAATCAGCTTGCCGGTCATGCGCAGATGGATGACAAGGGCGTTGCCTCTTTCCAGATGCAGGATGATATATTTTCCCCTGCGGCAGAATTCTGTGACATGGGCGGGAAACAATGGCTGCACGATTTCCGGGTCATAAATCACGGTTCCGTTGTAGAGCGAGTCCAACTGGCAGAGAGGCTGCCCGTTTATGGTGCGTTTCAGGCCCCGCAGGACAGTTTCAACTTCAGGGAGTTCCGGCATTATTCACTCCATTCTTCAACGTATTTGTTTATCCAGTGAGCGGCGCAAGCGCCGTCGCCGACAGCGGTTGCCACCTGGCGCAAAGCCTTTGCCTGAACGTCTCCTGCAGCCCAGACGCCGTCCACACTGGTCTTATGGGACCGGTCTGTCACCAGGTATCCGCCTTCCAGTTCCAATTGTCCCTCAAACAGCTTTGTGTTGGGGTCATTGCCTATGAAAACAAAGATGCCGTCCACTTTCATGATTTTTTCCGTGTCATCCTGCGTATTCTTAAGGATGATTTGCCGTCCTTCCGGATTATCAAAGTCTATGTGTGTGACCTGATAGAAAGGCAGGAGCTCAATTTTGGGATTGGCTTTCACCCTTTCCTGCAAAATCTGGTCTGCCTTATAGCTGTCACTGCGGTGGATGATGGTGACCTTTGCCGCATATTTTGCCAGGAAAACCGATTCCTCAAAGGCGGTATTGCCTCCGCCGATGACTGCAATGGTTTTATCCGGATAAAAGGGTCCGTCGCAGGTGGCGCAATAGGAAACTCCGTTTCCCTTATAATTGTCCTCGCCCGGAACGTTCAGTTTGCGGGGGGAGGAGCCGGTGGAAATCAGGATGGTCTTGGCTTTCCAGACGGCATAGGGGGTATGCACCTGCTTGATGTTGCCGGTAAGCTCCACTTTGGTCACTTCTTCGTTGATGACTTCCAGGCCAAACATTTTTGCCTGGGTCTCCATATCTTTGGCAAGTTTCTGTCCCAGCACCGGTTCAGGAAAGCCGGGGTAGTTTTCCACCCATTCGGTGGAGGTCAGTTGTCCGCCGGAAATCGCCATCTTTTCTATCATAAGGGTCTTCAGCTTGTAACGGGCGGCATACAGCCCTGCTGTAAGCCCGGCGGGACCTCCCCCGATGATTATCAGGTCATAAAGCTCTTCCGGATTGGCATTGGCTGTGAAGCTAAGATTGAAATCCATGATACTACAGCGCTTCCTTTATCTTTGCCACCAGGATATCCTCCGGCGCTGCGCCTTCCTGGAACCACTTTTCGTTGATTACGGTGCGCGGGACTCCCTGCACCCCGTACTTGACTGCCAGATGGGGAAATTCGCTCAGTTCAATCATTTCCGCCGTAACCTTATCACTGTGGAAAGCCATGGCATGAGCCAGCATCACAGCCGGAGGGCAATAGGGGCAGGTGGGTGTCACAAAGACCTTGAGGTGAACGGGTTTCTGCAGGTTATCCAGAAAAGCTTTGGTGTCATTGGTGAGTTTTGCCACTCCGGTGGATACCATCAGGAAGGCACTCAGCAGCGAGGAAAATTCATACCCTGCCGGGATGCCGGTAAACCTGATTCCGTGGTCTTTTTCATCCATCACAACGATGGTAGGAAGCTCTTCAACCCCATATTTTTTTGCTTCTGCTTCGTGGGTTTCAAAGTCAAAAGCTTCCAGTTTCAGCTTGTCATTGATAGCTGCAAGCTCGTTCAAAAGCTCATGGGTTTCTTTACAGTAACCGCATTCATTGCCTTGTGTAAAGAGTTTCAGTGTGACGGGTTTTACCATATTTGCCAGGATTTTGCTTACTTCCTGTTTGATTTTATCGTCTAACATCGGATTTTATTCCTCCCAGAGTTATTTATTATTGTTAGTCCAATAATAGAATAATCCACAAAACCAGTTTTGACGAATACAAATTACCGGAGACACAAAACTTGCCTCCTGCATAGTGAGATGTCCCGAAGATGTCCCGAAGATGGCCGGGTTTTCTTCGGGAGGCTTCGGGGCATCTTCGGGACATCTCATAGAGGAAGAAGCAGGGGAAAAGGCACAAAAAAAGACGGAACCACAGGGGATTCCGTCTCAGGAAACAGATTAAGGGGATTTCGCCTATTTCTTTTTGCCTGTTTTTATCAAAAGGACTTCGTGCAGGGCGCGGATGCTGTCCTCTGAAATCACTTCATCCGGACTTTCCTCTTCTTCGGGGTCCAGGGTCATGGCAATTTCCAGATTTTTTAGCGCGGGTTTATATTTTTTCAGCTTATACTGGATTTTCGCCATCCAGACATAGGCGTCGTAATGTTCGGGGTTGGTTTCAATGGCTTTGGCGATTGACTTTTCCGCATCCTTGTAGCGTTTGAGGAGATAGAGGGCTTCGCCTTTGTGACGCCAGGGGCAGGACCATTTGGGGTATTCCAGGTTGATGACGTTATACTTGTCTACAGCTTCTTCCAACTGGTTCTGGGCAAGAAGAAGATTGGCAAACTGGAACTTGGCTCCGGCTGCCAGGGTATGAAAATCCGGCTGGATTTCCTGCGAAAGCCGTTTTGATTCAATGGCAGCGAGGTTTGCCATGAGGATTTTGATGCTGACCTTGGTGCTGTCTTTGGCAAGTTCCTGACTGCAATAATCCCAGGCAGCGGCAAAAGAGGCGGAGCCGGGATTGGCAAAATAATCGCGGACAGGGCTTTCCTGGGCTGACAGCAGCAATGCCGCCAGCAGAATGAGGCATATTATCAGATGCTTTTTCATGTTGTCTCCTGTTTAGTATCTATTTATTTCATGCAAGGTTTAGTAAAGCAAATCCTCAACCCAGAAGGTGAGATTTTCGCCGATGTCGGCAACCAGGCCTCTCTCTTCATAGCGGATGTTGCCGTCGCGGTCTATCACGCAGAGAAAGGGGATGGCTTCAAAACCGTAGGCGGAGGAAAGAATGTCGTTACCATACAGCAAAGTCATGGCAAAGCCGTTTTCAGCCATAAAGGCAGCCGCTTCATCCGGGTCTTTTTCCCAGACATTGATGCTGTAAACTTTCACTCCGGGAGGCATTGCGTTGCGCATCCAGCCGTCCAGGATTGGCATCATCCTGGCGCAGGGGTCGCACCAGGTCGCCCAGAAGTCCAATATTACGATGCTGCCCTTCAGGTCAGCCAGGCGAACCGTGTTGCCCTTTTCGTCTTTCAGTTCCCACAGGGGTGCCGGTTTGCTGGTCTTGGTGGCAAGGGCTTCCACCCTGCGGCTCTCGCGGTTGATGTCCCAGGCGGTTTTGAACTGGCCGATGTATTTCTGCCAGCGGATATCCTGACGCAGGGGCTCCAGGTCTTCTTCAGACATCATCCAGCCGTAGAGGTTGTTGGGCTGGGATGAGAGCAGGCCAAGGAAGTCAAAGGCGCGGTCCGGTTCTCCGGCAGCTACGCTTGCCAGCAGGTAAAGTTTTTGGACATATTCGTCCTGCAGAGAAGCGGGATTGACTTTCACATAGTCAAACAACATGTTATAAGCTCCGCCTTCAAACAGGACGCTAAGATAGGTGATGGTGGTCTGGAACTCTTTTTCGGCATCAGACATGTATTGAGTGAGCTTGGAGGTGTAAACTGCACGCCGGATGTAGGTTTCCAGCATCAGAAACTGGTCGGTGCGGAAGTAATAATCAAGGTAAAACTGCCAGTTAAGCCATGACATATTCTTGTCCACAGCCTGTGCCAGCAGACGGTTTGCCTCCGGCACGCGCTTTTCCCAGACCAGCAGGGCAATATTCAGGTAATAGGCGGATTCGCTGTTGGGAAGTTTTTTGAGGTATTGGGCAAAGAATTTTCTGTCCTTGTTAAAGTCTTTCATCAGCAGCTGGGCGGCAGGGTGGTCGGGTCCGGGATGGATGAAAAGGTTTTTCTGGTAATGGGTGAGCAGCAGGCGGTAGCCGTATTCAAAGGCGGGATGCTTCTTTATCAGTTGCCTGCCGGTCTTCATCTGCACTTTTGGGTCTTCCGTGGCTCTTGCCCAGAGATAGATGTACTGCTCGGACTTGGGGTGTTGCTTCTTCAGGGCGGTAAAATGCGCCCGGCATTCCTCCGGAGCCAACAGCAGCCAATAGTTCTGCAGCATTCGCAGGTCTTCCATGTCTTTTGTTCCGGCAGCATAAGTGCGGATAAGCTCCAGCGCTTCCGCTTCGCTTTGGGATGACTTGATGCCGTCTTCCATGCTTTGGGTCAGTGGCGATGCCAATAGCAAAGCCAGGCATAGTAACAGCATATTTATCAGGATTATCTTCTTTAACATTAATGCTCCCTGTCATTTATACATGCTTGGACAAAATCTGAGAGCCGTAAAACTGGCAAGCAGAATGTGACAAAAAAGGCGCTGTCACATCAGTAACAGCGCCATGATTATGCTTTTATGACGTTAACTATTTCATCAGCATCATGCGGCGGGTGGCTTTGTATTCGCCTGCCTGCATGCGGTACTGATAGACACCGCTGGCAACGGAATTGCCATTGTTGTCCCTGCCGTTCCAGACCAACTGATGGTGACCCTTGTCAACCATATCGTTGACCAGGGTGCGGATTAACTGGCCTTTCATATTATAGATTTCAATCCGGACTGATGTCCTGGTTTTGATATCAAAGCTGATGATAGTCTCAGGATTGAAAGGATTGGGATAGTTACCCTTAAGGGCAGTGCGGGTAATCTCAACCTCGTGCTCGTTGGAAACGGGAGTGAGGGTGAAATTGCTGATGGTGCTCTGTCCTTCTGTAATATTGACGTTTGCGTTGGTCTGGGAATTGTACCCTGTTGCTGTGCAGACCACATTATAGGTACCGACGTTGACGGGCATGGTGTATGCTCCGCTGGCAGAGGTGGTTGCAGTAAATGAACCGGCAGTGATAACAGCGCCGGAAATGGGAACGTTGCTGCTGTTCCTTACCACGCCAAGCAGGGTTCCCTGAGGCAGACTCTGTTTGACAACTGCATTGGAGAAAGCGCCGAGTGACAGCACATTGCCTGTATAGACGCCTTTGACAGCCCATTTGTAGGTTCCGGGTGTCACGGCTGCCCAGCCGTTGTCAATCTGGCTAAGTTCCGTAATGGTCTCAGGTGTGAGCAAGGTCCAGGTCTGTTCGTTCTGTTCCTGTCCCTGCACCAGACGCCAGACCTTGTAGCCGATCAAAGCGCGGTTACGCACATTTGAACCGGTTGCGGGTCTGTCGCTGCTGTTCTGCAGGACTGATGCCGTTCCTCTGTTTCCATCGCGGGAAACTGGAAGAGCGGAAGCGATGCTCCTGAAGGGTTCCTCTCCACGGGTGGCGGACTGGACTCTCATGGCGCTTTCGGGGAAGCGGATGGTGGCAGCGGTGTTTCCGATTACAACTTCATCGATAAACCATACATACCACATACCATCATTGGTGGGAGGATCCTGGGCGTGCCAGGCAAGCTTTACCTGCTGTCCGGCGTATGCTGCCAGGTCTATCACAACCGGAGCTACATAGTTGCTCCAACCGCCTGTAAGAGTAGAGGCATCCCAGAGGACATCCCAGGTATTGCCATTGTTGGTGGTAATCTTCACATAGTAATGGTCACCGTTGGTGGAACCCCTGAAATAGTAGGAGCCAAAAGAGAGGGTTGCTCCCTGAGGGCAATTGAACTGAGGGGTGATAAGCCATTCGTCCTGATGGTTGTAATCCCACCAGAATCCGGCTTGCCAGGCACCGTTAGAAGGAACTACGGTATCGGTTCCGGCTGTAACTGTTCCTACACGGCACCAGGTGGGGAAAACTCCGCTGGCGTTGGCAGGACCGTTGTTTGTGATAATCCTGGTCCAGTCAGTCGGCGGGAAAGCAGCATTTTCAAAGCTCTGGGTGATATCCACAGCATTGGGGTCTGGAGCCAGCCAGTTGACGGTTACGCTCTGCTGGTTGGTTGCCTGGGTAGCCTGCACGTTTCTGGGTGTGTAGGCAATCTCGTTTACTGTAACGGTTCCCATGCTGTAATCAGTGGTTCCGACGTTGATTGTGCCGGTTGCAACCTGATATCCCACTGCACTGGCAATGTATTGGTAGGTCTGGCTGGTATAAACGCCAGGTATAGTAAACTGACCCTGGGCGTTGGCTGTAGCGCTGTAGTTTTCATATCCGGTAAGCTGGATGATTGCTCCGGCAATACCGACGGTGGGATTGTCACTGCCTACGATGGTGCCGGTCACGTTGACCGTGGGCATCTGAAGCAGGGTGAAGTTCTGGGTAATGGTCTCGTCTTCGGGAATGGTGACGTTAACCGTTTGGGAAACATATCCGTAGCGGCTGCAGGTAACCTGATAGGTTCCGGCAATGATGTTCTGGATGGTGTATTGTCCCTGGGCGTTGGTGGTTGCCATTCCGCCATTTATAATCTGGACTGTGGCGTTGGCAAGCGGGACATTGCCTGCTCCCAGCACTGTGCCGGTCAGGTGTCCGACTCCGCCGGGTATAACGAACATGCTCGTTTTGGGGAACATACCGGTGACGGTTCCGCCTGTAATATTAGTCGGGTCATATACCACTGTGTCGCTAAAGATGTATCTGGCGCGATTGGTTCCGACCGTCTGGGTATAGAACAGGTCGCTGGTACTGAAATATTGGGTGTCCATGGGACGCTCCACCAGCATCACGAGGTTGTTTTCCAGATACAGGTAGGGTTGCGGGAAAGTAATGGTTATGGTATTCTGCCCACTGGGATAATTTACAGTGCCGTCAAAAACCAAAGTGAGGTTAGTCGAGTTTATCCAGCTATCTGCCAGATTTGTCTGGGTAGTGGTTCCCAACCAGACCTTGGTGGGCTTGTTCGGAAGGTTGGTGAGGAAGTTGTTATAGAAAGAGATTCCGGTAATCATACCGATGAAGTTCAGTTCGGTCTGCAGATAGATATTCTCATATAAGCTGGCTTTATAGAACATATTAACAGGCATCTGGTATGAGGTCTGGGAACCGTCACCAACAGTAACGACCATAGTACCGGCTGCCTGCACGCTGACGTTCAGGTTGGGGGACTGGTCATTAACCGCATTCTGGTCACCGGTCAGGACTACTTTTCCATAGATGTAGGTCTGGCCCTGAGTGGCAGGAGTCCAGACAAGCTGTGCTTGTCCGGCCATACCGGGCTGTATGGTGGGACCGGCAATTGAAGCGACTTCTATATCGCCTTCCCTGAACAGTTTTACAGAGTAATTGGACTGAGGATTGGTGCCCCAGTTAAACAGGTTAACGGTATAGGTGGTTGCCATGCCTACTGAGGGTGTGGTGTTACCGGTAACAGATAAGGCTGCCAAATCGTTCTGGGCAATCACTTCTATGGAAACCCCGTCAATATAAATGCTTTGATAAGTAGCGGCATTGCCGTGCTTGAAAGTAATGAAGTTACCAGTTCCGGCGTAGGTCTGGAATCCGACCACATATTCTGCCCAAGCAGAAGTAAGGTTGAAACTCTGGACCTGGGTATATGTCCCGGCATCTGTATGGTTGCTCATAACTCCGACAGATAATGAATAGTTAGTGGCTCCCTTTGCCCAGAACCTTACTCTCATCGTATTGACGGGCAGGGTGGCAGCAAGAGGAGGCGCAATCAGGAACGGACCTGACGTATCGGATGAGTTATACAGATACACGCAGTTAGGCGCACTATGCGGAGAGCTTGTGGTAGTGGTGGCGTTACCTGCGCCGGTGCTGATCTTGAACCAGTCCTGCGGCAGATTTGGAACTGTTACTGCGTCCCAGTTCTGCACATAGGGAGAGGTGTAGATAGTGGGGTCAAAGCAGCTACCGGAGACCTGCACCTGGTGCTGTGTCCTGGTCAGGTTATCCGTTATGGTTATCGTAGCTGTGTGGGTGCCGGCTGCAGTTGGTGTGTAGCGCAGGGTAAAGGTTGCCATCTGTCCGCTGGTCAGTGAAGCAGGCAGGGTAGGCAGGTTTTGCAGGGTGAAGAAGGGGCTGCCGCTGATGGTGATGTTGTTTATCACCAGGGGAGTAGTTCCACCGCCTATATTCATGATGTTGAAGTTAAAGTTATTCACCGAGTTTATCAGTTTGCTGCCGAAGTTGTAGCTTTCGGGAGATATCACAAACTGCGGCTGATTGCCGGTTGCGATGAAATGGAAAGCTGTCTTGGGGAACTGACCGCTGACTGTGCCGACATTGCCGGGGTTGGCAGGGTCGTAGGTTGTGGCGTCACCGAATACGTTCCTGGAACGGTTGGAGCCGACAGTCTGGCTTTTGAAAACATCAGAGGTGCTGTAATAGGTTGCATCCATCGGGCGGTTAACCATCATCACCAGATTGCCGCCGGCATAGGGATAGGGCGTCTGCAGGGGAATGAGGACTTCATTCTGCCCGGCAGAATAATCTACAGTACCGTCAAACACCAGGCTGAGTGCTGTTGAGGGAATCCAGCCGGCTGACAGGTCATTCTGCCCTGTAATGCCGAGCCAGATTTTGGTAGGCATATTGGGAAGGTTAGTGACAAACTGGTTGAAGAATGTGATGCTCATCAGCATACCGCCGGCAGTAATCTCGCTTGCCTGGTAGATGGTTTCAAACAGGCTGTTGCGATAATACATATCGACCGGAATACGGGCTGTCTGAGAGCCGTCTCCGACTGTAACCACAATGGTACCTTCAGCCTGAACAACCACATTCATGGAAGCAGTCTGGTCGTTGGTGGGATTCTGGTCTCCGGTCAGGACAACCTTTCCATAAATGGTCAGGGGTCCCGGAGTGGATGGCGTCCAGCTAACCTGCACAGGTGTAATAACACCGGGTTGAATGGCAGGGCCTGCCACTGATGCCAGTTCCGTGGTTCCGGTCATAAGCTTGACCTGGTAATTGGACTGAGCGGCCGAACCGCGGTTGCGGACAGTTACGGTGTAAACGGAAGCTGTTCCGGCAGTGGGGGTTGTATTACCAACTATGGACAGGGCAGCCATGTCATTGGCAACTGCCAAAGGAACGTTGAAGCTAAATTTGGTTCCATTGGGAATATAAGCGTTGACGGCTGCATTTTCTACTGTATTGGAAGCGGTTCCGGCAAGCGGACTGACACTCCAGTAGTTGGTAGCTCCACCCGGCAGCATATTGATTCCTATCGATGCCGAAGCGGAAGCCCCGGGGCCAGTACCGGCATTGGGACCATAGATAAATTCGACGTTGCCATTCTCATACAGAACTACCTGGAAATTCACCCAACTGGTTGAAACGCTGTAATACCAATAGGCATTCTTGTACTGGATAGTAAAGCTGCGGTTGGGTGCTGTGCCTTGCATCAGGGTTTGCACAGAACTGGTCTGGGGGTATGTTGCGTCCTGAACCCTTCCGGTGTGCAGGTCATCCCAGAGGGGAGCGACTACAGGACAGATAGTAGTGGAAACAAGGCTGTTGGACAGTGATGGTGAGGGTGTGGTTCCCAGAGCCACTGCTCCGTTGGAGCTAATCCTGATTTGTGTATAGGCGTTATCCCCGTAAGGGAAGGTAAAGCCGAGATCAATTCCTGCGGTTATCACATCGTCACCCTGCGCTGTGAGCTGTGGTGTTCCGGTGATTTCCGTGTAGGTTGTGGTTCCGGCTACGAATTCGTAATAATCGCTGATATCGGCGACAAGTATGCCGCAGAATACAATTATCAGAGACATGAGAAGTAATGCTTTCTTCATTGCTGACTCCATGTTTTGTTATTTATCTATTTTTAATCCATATCTTTCTGATACGAATGCATTAACTTTGAAAACAACCTGTCCCTAAATATGGACAGACTTCCACCCGGCCTTTCTGGCACATTTTTTTATCCAATTATTATCCTTGCACGTTTCAGTCCAAAGTGCTGTACAAAATACTGAAAACCTGACATGCATTTCCTGCTTGCCAATATTCCCGTACTACCAAACATAGGGTTAAGCTGATTATAAAACAGAATAAAGGGTTACAGCATGGATTATCGCGAACATTACAGGATTGATGCCATAGAGTTTGACTATTGGGGTAAAGACCAGTTTTCGCATGCGGAAACCAGGAGGAACCAGACGGTTTTTGAGCTTTGCACGGTAAACCCCGGTGATAGGGTCTTGGACGCGGGTAGCGGTAGAGGCTGGTTCAGCTTATGGGCTGCCAGGCAGGGGGCAGAGGTGACAGCGCTTGATTTGAGCGAGGAAAACCTGAGCAAAATCAAAGCAATGAATGAATCCATCCACACCATCTATGCCGATGCCTGCGATATTCATGCTTCAGCAGACAAATACGACTGGATTGTCGCCCTGGAAGTATTGGAGCATATGGTTGACCCCAAATCAGCTATTGTAAACTGGCTGCAGCATCTGAAACCCGCCGGAAAGCTTCTGATTACAGTTCCCTACAGGGAAATCATCAACTACTCATTATGCATTCACTGCAACCAAAAGACACCTGTAAACTCTCATTTACACAGTTTTGACAAAGATGGATTGATAAAGCTGCTGAACCATAACGGCTATTGGGTAAAGCAAACCCGCCTGTTCTCACATAAACTGATGGTCTCCCTCAGGTTGCACACCTTGCTGAGGATATTCCCTTACAGAGTGTGGAAGTTTGCAGACCGCGTCTGCGGATTGTTTGGAGACAGATATGCCTACATCGCCCTGACAGCCGTCCCCAAGGATTGATGACGCTTTACAGGTAGCGAAGCATCTCCCTGTCCACCACGCCCGCATACAGCTCAATGTAGGGCTTGACCGGACTGATGTTTATCTTGGGGAAAAAGACCTCTTCAATCTGGAAGAATCCCACCGATGCGCTCATCTCCACTGTGATGTTTATCGGCTTTTCAGTTCCCTTGCTGATTCTCACCTTTTGGATGGCGCTGGATGAGGTGCGGTGGATGTCTCCCACCTTGGGCTGCTGAGAGAGTATGCTCGGAATCCTTGCCCTGCCCTTTTCCATATCGCTGCCGTCCGCAATCAGCACAATGCCTGCTTCCAGTGAATGTATCTTGTGGGTTGCCATATGCCCGAAGATTCCTTCTATGGCTATGGAGCGCACAGCCGTTTTAAGCATATAGTCATCCGGTTTGTAGATTTGTTCCAGTATCCTGTCTATGATGGGTATAGCCAGGATTATGCTCTGGTTTTCATGCAATTCCCTGGCGATGGACATCCCCAGGTCGTGCAGAAGGGAGGCAAACAGAACTCCTATCAGGCTGTCTTCCCAACTGCCGATGTTTTCCTGTTCCAGATTCATTTTTATCCCTGCATCCTTGAGCAGGTGAAACATCCTGATGGCATTGTAGGTTGCCTTTCTCATATGTACGGGACCGTGGTCGTTGTAACCCAGGCGTTTGATGGATACCACATTGGCATATTCCTGCATCGCCTGCAGTTCTGTATCGGCAAACAGAAGTTCCGTAGTTTTCAGCGGCTTGCCGCTTAATATCCGCAGGATTTTTTCCTCCATCTGCACTTGTTTGACTGATTTATTCATTTTATTTAGCTCCAGTTTTTCTTTAGTATAAATATAAGTAATCCATATAAGATAATCATAATTGCCGTGGAAAGCAACATTGCCCACCCGAAGGGCATTTTCCTGCCCAACAGGTAGGGGAAGACCAGGAAAAAGGACAGGGAAGGCAGCACCAGCCAAAAGATATCGACCGAAAGACCCCGGATTTTCTCAATATCCTTTGTCTCAATATACAGCCAGATGATAGCCAGGAAAGATACCAGAGGTATGGATGCCAGCAGTCCGGCGAGCAATCCGCTTTTCTTTGCCACTTCCGATATCAGGACAATCAGCGCGCTGGACAGCAGCACCTTGATGATATAGTAGCCAATCCCCATTTAGAACCTCCTGATCATTTTCCTGAACAGGTTTGTCACCGAAGACATCACGGCAATCGCCACTGATATGGTGCCTGCTATCATCAGCGTCCGTCCCATCAGTTGCAGCGATTCCATATTGTTGCCGTCAATATAAGCCTTCATAGCGTAATACAAACCGCTGCCCGGCACCAGAGGTATGATTGAGCAAATCACAAAAACGGAAACAGGCACCCGGAAAGCCCTGCCGGCAAATTCCGAATACAGGCAGACACTGAGTGTTGCCAGAAAGATAGATAGCAGCAGTGAACTGGACCAGGCGAGGAACATCAGGTAGGTGCCCCAGCTGATAGCGCCGCCCAGGCTGGTAAAGACCAGCTTCCAGCCGCGGATGTTGCTGCGTATGGAAAAGCCCAGGATGGCGATGGCGCCAAAGCTGACCTGCATGAGCCAGAGGTGGTTAATGATACTGAACATACTTCACCTCACACCAGCAGGGACCAGAGCTTCAGCATACTGCCCGCTCCTGTCGCTATGGCAGCCGCAATAAAGATGGCTTCCACGGTTCTGGCTGTTCCAGCCACCAAATCCCCCGCCATTGTATCGCGGATGGCGTTGGTGATGGCAAGTCCCGGCACCAGCAGCATGATGCCGCCGATAATTATCTTGTCGGTATTCATATAGCCGATGTGCAGCCCCGCCATCTTGGCAAACCAGACAATCAGCCCGGCCCCGACGGCATTGAGCAAAAAGGTGTTGAGGTTCAGGCGGGTCAGTTGCCTCAGGATAATGGAAACAAAGATGCCCATCACAAAAGCGACGGCAAATTCCAGCCAGCTGCCGCCAAACAGCAGGCAGAAAAACCCCGGCGTGATGCCTCCGCAGATATATTTGACCCAGAAGGGGTAATGCTTCATCGTATCAATTTTGTTCAGTTTCTCCCGGTATTCGGTATAGCTCATCGCGGCGATGTCAGGGTTGTTTATTGCTGAGGAGTTGCGCCTTTTCAGTTCGTGGGTCAGCTGGCTGATGGAGCTTATTTTACTCAGGTCAACCGCCCGTCCGCCTATTCGTTTGATAAGGGTCACCACCTCGCCTTCCGCTGATTTCACGGTCAGGAATATCCCGGTCAGCGTCACATAACTTTGGTTATAGGAAAACCCGAATCCCTCGCAGACGTTGTGCATCATGCTTTCCACGCTATGTGTCTCGCCGCCGCTTTCCAGCACCAGGCGTCCCGTTTCTATGGCAAGTTCCGCCACATTGTTCAGTGTCACATCAGACATTCATCACCTCAAAGGCAGAATATGGGAAGGGTGATTTATGGCAAACAAATTTTCGGTTAAGTGGATAAAAATCTTGACAACAATATTGTACCCTTATAATATGGTCTTATAACAACGTTGTTCAAAGAAAATACGGAGTAACAAATGAGTATCAGTAACGCCGAAGCCGCCCTGCTGGGGCTTCTAACCGAAGGTCCCAAGCATCCCTACCAGATTGAAAAAGACGTCCAGTTCCGCGATATGCGCTTCTGGACCGAGCTTTCCATGTCCGCCATCTACAAACTTCTCCGCAAACTGGAGGAGGAGGAGTATGTCACCTGCGAGACAGAAATCACTGAGGAAAACCGCGCCCGCAAGATTTACAGCATCACGGAACAGGGCGAGACCGCCTTCCGGGAAAAGCTGGCGGAAATCCTGCTCGAGCCTGAACACATCCGCTGGCAGGCAGACATTGCCCTGTACAACCTTGACGTCTTTGACCGCGACCTGCGCCTTGCCATGCTAAGGGACTACCGCCGTTCCCTCGTCAAGAAAATCTCTGAATACCGGGATTTGGAGGCATTTATGCTGGGCACCGGCTGTTCCGTCTATCCGCTCACCGTCGCCCGCCGACCGATTTACCTGCTGGAAGGCGAAATCCGCTGGCTGGACGACTTTATCAAGGAAATCGAAACCACCACCAAAGATTAACGCCTTTTCCACAACCCCTGCTTAGTGAGATGTCCCGAAGATGTCGCGGAGATGACCGGGTTTTCTTCGGTGAACTTCGGGGCATCTTCGGGACATGTCATAGAGGGAGAAGGGAGAGTAGCACCTGCCAAATTGCCAAAATGGTGATGTTTGCGGTATCGGCCAAAATGGCATAAACTCTCCACAATAAAGGGACCACACAAATATTGACCACAGTCTGCCAAAAACAGCAAAATCTTCTTGACAGGATTTATGAAAAGCCGGATATGTGAATCAGATAGAATATTCTAACGGATTATGATGGTTTTGTTTTTATTTTGACATCCATCATTCTGTTTCAGCAGGTGTCTGATGGAGCGCTTTGCGAACTCTGAAATGAGGCAAGGGGGCATTTCACAAGCTATCGGCAAATATGTAAACACAATCTTACACAGCGACCTGCTTCCGGTAAAATCTTCAGCAGGCGCAAAGGTTAACAGATATATATATTATCCGATTATCGGCAGAACATCAATCGTTTTCACACCAGCACGGCTGGTTGCCGGATATATTCAAGCAACAGATGCATCAAATGTCGTTTTCAAACAACTTAACCATCTCCCGACTGCATTAACCCGAGCACCTATGACTTCAGTTATACCGCCGGAGATGCATATTTCCTTTCCGATGAGAGGAACTTATAGACGGAGGAACTGCACCCTTTTCCCTGCCTGAGTTCCCAATTTTACGACTATAAAAGTTTATTACAACAAAGAGGAGTTCCTATGAGACAGTGGATAACTTTTATCATCATGCTTGCCCTGTCCACGGCCTGCCTTTGCGCAGAAACAGTACAGGTCAGCAGCGGTGAAAACTCCATTTCCGTGATATCCGGATCAGAGTCAGAAACCATCATCCAGTACAATATCAACCGTTTTGAAAAGACAAGGGTTGACATAAACGGCGAGGAATGGTATTCTATCCGGTTGCCCAAAGGAGCTATAACGCTGGATGCGGGTTCCCCTGAGCTTCCTATCCTTAACCGCAGTATTATCATTGGAGATAACGCCCTGATGAAAGCGGAGATTTTTGATGTGGAATATGAGGACATCCCATTGCAGGTTGTCCCGTCCAGAGGCAATCTGAAACGTAACATAGACCCGGCAACCATTCCCTATACCTTCGGAGACGTGTATAAAACCGACCGGTTTTATCCGGAGCAGATAGCGTCACTATCCGAGCCCTACATAATGAGGGAATTCCGGGGAATCGTGGTCAGAACCAATCCCTTTGCCTATAACCCTGTAACCCGGACGCTGAGAGTGTACAAGTCATACAAGGTGCGAGTCTTTGCAGACGGAACTGATACGGTGAATGTACTTACCACTGCGCGCACGGAAATCAGCCGGGAATTTGCCGGCATTTATGAAAATCACTTCCTGAACTGGGATAACTATCGTTATGTATCTATCAGTGACACCTTTGGCAGATTGCTGATAATATACTACGACAGCTTTGCTGACCAGATAGCCCCACTCTACGAATGGAAGCGCCAGAAAGGAATTATAACATATTCGACTGCCATGAGCACAATCGGTACCACGGCTGCTCAGGTGCAGGCCTACATCCAGAACTACTACACAACCTACAGCATTGACTTTGTGATTCTTGTGGGTGATGTGGCGCAGATTCCAACTCTTACGTATTCATCGGGAGAAAGCGACCCGTCTTATTCTACTGTGGCAGGGGCTGATGATTATCCCGACATCTTTGTGGGAAGATTATCTGCTTCGGTCGCTGCCGATGTTACGACCCAGGTAAACAAGATAATCACTTATGAACGCGACCTTAACACTTCCAACACCTGGTTGTCGCGGGCAACGGGCATTGCTTCCGCAGATGGCGGTTCCTGGGCTGATGACGGCGAAACCGATATCCAGCATATGAACAACATCCGGACAGATTTGCTTGCGTATGGATACACGACCGTTGACCAGATTCACGACCCGGGGGCAACTGCTGCACAGGTTACGACGGCGTTGAATGCCGGGCGCGGCTTCCTTAACTACGTTGGGCATGGAGCATCCACCTACTGGGTGACCACAGGTTTCAATGTAGCCAATATCAATGCTCTCACCAATGGGAACATGCTGCCATTTATTGTGGATGTCGCCTGCGTAAACGGAGACTTCGGTGTGGCAACCTGCTTTGCCGAGGCCTGGTTGAGAAAGTCGGGAGGAGGCGCCATCGGAATTTATGCCAGTTCCATAAATCAGGACTGGAACCCTCCCATGTGCGCTCAGGACCATGTGACAGATTTGCTGATAACTGAGTCAAAGAGGACCATGGGAGGCCTGTTCTTCAACGGCTCCTGCCAGATGATTGATGAATATGGAACCGCCGGCGTAAACATGTTCAGAACCTGGAATATCTTTGGAGACCCCTCCCTCCTGGTTCGGACGAAAACACCCCAGTCAATGACGGTAAGTTATACAAATTATATGAATCTCAACACAGCGACAGCTATCACGGTGAATACAGGATTGCCTTATTCTCATGTGTGTATCAGCATTGGCGCAGCTATGTACGCATACGGATATGCAAATGGTTCAGGCGTTTTTACCACGACCCTGACAGCCACCAGTCACCGGGTTTACACACTCACAGTCACAGCACCTAACCGGGTAACCTATGTGAACTACATATATGCCGGACATATCTGGGACGGGAGTTCTTCCACTATCTGGAGTGTCGGGGCAAACTGGAATTGCGGTACCGTACCCAGCAACACCAATGAAGTTCTGATACCGGCAGGAATGCCCCGCTATCCAGTAACCTCATCAGCTACAGGTTACTGTAACAATCTGACCATAGAAAACGGAGCCAGTGTCACTGTGGGTGATTATCATCTCTATGTGTATAATGACGCATATATTTATGGTCAGCTTAACCAGAATACTACTTACGATTTTAGTGTTGCAAGGGATCTCTTCTGGTACACAGGTTCCACGGCAAGCATCAGCAATGCTTCCGCAGACATTATTTGCGGAAGGAATATGACTTTTGCATCGGGCTCCAATGTCAATCTGGCCATGGGATACCTGGAATTTACCGGAGTCTCGGGAGCCACCACCTGTTATCTGACCAACCATAGTTCCAACACACAGATATTCCACCTTAAGAATAATGTGTCATACCCTAATGTGCTGAGCTTCAGCAGCTCCTCACAGGATATTGTCATCAACGGTAATTTCTGGAATTATAGCGGTAAATACACTTACAGCAATTATGGCGGTAATATCTACCTGAAAGGCAATCTAACCGACTATAACACCACACAAATGGGAGTCATCTTTAATTCAGGCACTCTTATATTGAACGGAGCCAATCAATCAGTTTCTCTGGGTTATTCCGGCGATTACATCAATAACCTTACCCTGGCGCAGACAGGAACAGTCAGTCTTGTTTACGGATTGGCTCTCAAAGGTAGCCTGAGCATCCAGAGCGGTGTGTTCAATTCCGGAGGTCAGACCATTTATGTAGGTGGAAACTGGAGTAACCCTGTCGGACCTGCCGCCTTTACGGAAGGAACCTCCAGGGTTGTCTTCAATGGTACTGCTCACCAGTATTGCAACTACACGGAGAACTTTAACATCCTGGAAGTCAATAAAACGGGCGGTGCTTTCCGCGTGAACAGCAATTCCGCTGTAGTTACCTGCGCTGTCTATGACTGGACAGCAGGAGCTGTCGATGTCCTGGTGGGGACTTTCACTGCCAATGACCTCCAGGATACGGGACTTTATGGCAGCTATTATGTCAATCCCGGCGCTACTATCAACCTGACCAATAATGACAGTTGGGTGGATCTTTGCGGTCACCTAATCTTTTCCGGTGGCGGCACTATAAACGTATATGGAGGCACGACGGACTCCTACTGGCCTTATGGTGCTAATTCCTCTATTACAATGAGCGGAGGTATCCTTGACTTTAAAGACAAGAGCATATACCTGTACAATTCTCCTACCTATACCATGGATTTCAACATAACGGGAGGAACTATCAAGTCCAGCCGCGGATTCTACGGCACAAGAACCGACTTTGACCCCACAGGAGGCAAAGTTGAATTATATGGCAGTATCGATGGCAATGTATCTCTCGGAGCAGGTTCTAACTTCCATAACCTCCATATCAATAAATCCGCTGCCAGGGAGGATGAGGATAACTCCAATCTGGTTGAAACAGACAGGTTTGGCAACAGGGTGGAACACTTCCGCACCAATATAATAAGCCTGAATTCCAATATAGACATCAACGGCTATTTCTGGATTCAGACAGGCACCTTTAATGCCGGTGCATACCAAATGAATGTAGCCGGTGACTGGTGGAACTACGTGGGCGAAACCGGCTTCAATGAAGGCACCGGCCGGGTCGTCTTTGACGGCGCTGGCAACTCAGCTATCAATGCTGTGGAAAACTTTAACATTCTGGAAATAGCCAAGACCGGCACTGCTTATGTTCTGGTCAATTACGGTTACAGCGCTTCCTGCATTTCATATGACTGGACCAGCGGTAAACTCTATGTGACAGGGGGAACCTTTACAGCCATGGATTTAGCTGACGATGGCATTTACGGTTCCATAGAACTAACCTCAGGAACCATTAACCTTACTCAAGATGCATTGAATTATATAGACCTCAGGGCAAATGTGATAATATCCGGCGGAGAGTTGCACGTTTACGGCGGTTCCGCTGATATGGTATGGGGCTATGGTAACAGCTCTTCACTTACAATGAGCAACGGCATAATAAACATTCATGACCGTCTGCTATGGATATGGACCGCAGCTCCATTCACCTCAACCATAACGGGTGGAACCATCAAAGTAGCCAAAGGTTTCTATTGCAGCAGAGCGGACTTCAACCCCTCCGGCGGTTTTGTTGAAATGTATTCCTCCACTGATGCCAACCTCAATATGGAAGCAGGTTCCCTGTTTAATCTGGTAATTAATAAGACTACCCGGGAAGGAGAAACGGAGAATGCCGGAGAAGCATCCATACTTCAACGCAGAAGAGACGGTACAACCTATACCGAAACAAGGTCAAACACAGTAACAGCCATTGCCAACCTTGACATCAACGGTCACTTTAACCTGATTGCCGGCACCTTTATCGCTCCTGCGCAGATGAATGTCCGGAGTCACTGGTACAATACTCCCGGTCCCGCCTCATTTATTGAAGGAACCGGTCTGGTAGTCTTTGACGGCGAACTGAACAGCACCTGCGATACAGAAACATTCTACAATCTGGAACTGAATAAGACAGGCTCTGCCTATCTGCGTCCCATCACAACCGCCTCTGTTACCTGCACATCCTACAACTGGACCGGCGGTAAGCTCTATGTAAATGGAGGCACTTTTACGGCCCTGGACATGATTGACTCTTACATTATGGGCACTATTGAGCTTACTGCAGGCGCTATCCATTTCCATCAGACTGCAGACCAGTATCTGGATTTACAGGCAAATGTGACGATTACCGGCGGTGAGCTCCATCTGTACGGTATAATGGGAGATACTTACTGGCCATATGCCGGCAACGCTTCACTGACGATGTCAAACGGTATTATCGACGTCCACGATACCGGTATCAGGATTAATGCGGGCAATACTTTCACGACCAGTATCACAGGTGGCACAATCCGTACTGCCAGGAATTTCTCTTGTTACAGAACGGACTTCAACCCAACCGGCGGAACTGTAGAGCTTTACACTTCCACTGACAGCTATGCCACGACCAGCTCCGGTTCGTTGTATAATCTCATGATAAACAAGGCAGCAAGGGTTGAAGATGATGAGTCGTCACTTGGGACTGCTATAGTAGCACTCGACCGCGATGGCAATGTGATACATCTGACCAGGTCATATACTGCTTATCTCGGCGCTAATCTCACCGTCACCAACTCCCTGTCCATTGTATCCGGTTCTCTGAACATGAATATCTACGCTGCAACGATTGGCAATGACCTGAATGTCTACGGTAATCTGATTATGGGAAATGCCGCCAATGTCCTGACAGTAGTGGACGATATTCTCTGGCACAACGGATGCTCCGCCAATATCACTCAAGGCAGCATCGAAGGCGGTGGCAACTGGTGGGTCTATACCAATACTAATGTCCAGATTCCAGCTTCAGTCACCACCTATTTAAAATCCGCCCAGACCACTGATTCCATATACAACGCTGACGACAACTTCCAATTCGGCTCTCTTGTTATTGGAAGTCCGGTAGCCAGTGCCATCATATCTGTCTATCCTACTTCCACCTATGCCATCTGGATTACCGGCAACCTCACTATCTTGCCAGGTAATGAATTGGATGTCTCCGGTCAAAGCGTTACAGTGAACGGTAACCTATACCTGGACGGCAAGCTGGATATCCATGAAACATCTGTCACTGTTGACGGCAAACCGGGGTTTGCCACCACCAGCACTCTTATAATCGGTTCCGGCGGATTCACCTTCTTTGACAGCTCTGTGCCCAGAACCACCTATCTGAGGGGAATACTCAATATCGGCTCCGGTACGTTCAATGCTGTTAACAATTCACTTACTATTAATTCGGGTTCAGTAAACACACTGAGTAGCGGACACATCATCTGCGACGGAATCATTGCCACTGCAGCCAGCAATTTCCAACCCGTGGGCGGAACAGTCACCATCAACAGCAATCCTGCCGGCGGAGTTTTCATGACAAATGTTTCCAACGGAAACTGGCTGCCTAACGTCATTCTGGACAGCAACACAGGCATATCGCTGGCTGCCGGATTAATCATTAAAAACAACCTCACCATCAATTCAGGGGAGTTCTCGGTCAACGGAAACACCCTGTATTGTGATGGCGACATTGTAATCAACAACAGCGGCTATTTGACTTTACAAAATCCCACCCTGGCCAGCAATCTCTCCATGCGGGCGAATAAATCACTGACTGTCAATAATGGCGGAACCTTCCGCTCTTATGGAACATCCGCTCAAAACAATCTGGTCACCAATTCCACCGGCTACACCACCTTTAATGTGGAATCCGGAGGCACGATAGCAGCGACATACACCATATTTGAAAAGATGGCGTCAAACGGAGTGCACGTAAAAGCAGGGGCAATAGTAAGCCCAAGCTTTACATTCTCGGGTTGCACATTCAGGAACGGTGCCAGTGGCGGAACCCTGCTGACCCTGAATAATGAGCAGGATTTTGCAGTGTTCGATGCAGTGTTTCCTGCCAACACCTGGGGCGGAGCCAGCAACGTCAAAAAGACCGTTATGGGCGGGTTGGTCAATTTCGTAAATGCCACCGGCGGTTTTGCCGGAGAAGGGTATGATAACGACGACTATGCGAGAATCTTCTGGACTGTGAATCCCTCTCCAGCTACTCCGGACCTGCAAATCGTCAAAGTGCAAATCTCCAATCCAGTTCCCAACGTGGGTGAAACCATCTATGTCACTGTCACTTATTTGAATGCCAGCACCACTGCCTGCGCAAACAATTACCTTGATATGTATTACAATCAGGTCAATCCGCCCAATCCGGGACAGGGTGGCAATAACTACTACCTGATTCCTTCCGTGCCTGCCGGTATCCCCCAGACGCATACCTTCACGGTCAATAACTATGGGGACGGCGGAACCTGGAACTCCTGGCTGCAGATTGACACTGACGGATTTGTGGCGGAATCCAATGAAAGCAATAACGTATTCGGCTGGTTTAACATCACCTGGATTGCCACTGCCCTGCCTGACATATCAGACCTGTCCATCGAAAGAGTACCCGGCAGCGGAAACATTCGGCTGGATTGGACCTATTCCTCCACCGTCACTTACTTCAAAATCTACCGCAGCACCGATCCCGGTTTCTCTCCTGCACCCGCAAACCTGCTCACCACTGTGGCATATCCTGCCACGGAATATATCGGCCCTGCTACTGTTGACCACTACTTCTACATCGTAACAGCATGGCTTGACCCGCCGGTCAGGGATGCTGAAACACAGGATGTAAATGTCCAGAAACCGTCTGACTTCAACGAAGTCTGGCAACGAACCAGAAAGTAAAAAACTTTCACCCTATGGCAAAAGCCCCGCTATCACTGCGGGGCTTTGTTTTTCATAATGGAATCATTCTTTTCCGGCTTTTCCCTTGCTGAGATGTCCCGAAGATGTCCCGGAGATGACCGGGTTTTCTTCGGCCGGCTTCGGGACATCTCCGCGACATGTGTGTAAGGAAGGAGATGGAATAAAGGGTCAGACGTGGTTGCGGAGGTTCAGTTCCATCGGATGGGGATTCAGGTAAAACTGCTCTGCCAGATAGGGTTTGTCATATTTCCGCACATAGTGGTTGAGCAAAGTGACCGGCACAATCAGGGGATAGTGCTTTGCCTTGTATTGGTCAATGATATCAATCAGTTCCGCTTTTTCATCAGAGGTAAGGTCTGTCTTGAAATAGCCCAGGATGTGCAGCATGACGTTCTGGTGCTTGGCTCGGGTGGCGTGCTTCAGGACCGCCTCCAAAAGCTGTTCCAGATAGAGACCCTGAAACTCAGCCAGAGCATGGTTCTTTATCTCCGCCACCAGCTTGCCCATACTGCGGTAGTGGGCAGGGCTGTGCGCCATCAGCAGGAGTTTGTGACGGGTGTGGAAAGCGACCACATCACCGGCTTTGGGTTTGGAGGAGGTGAGCTCCAGCCAGCGCTGCATGATGAAGATGCGTTCAATGAAGTTTTCCCTGAGGTCGGGGTCGTGCAGGCGTCCCTCTTCCTCCACCGGAAGCAGAGGAAACTCTTTCATGAACTCACGCGCAAAGATGCCGACGCCTGTTTTTGCGGCAACTCCGCCCTTTTCGGGATAGACCTTCACCCTTTCCATCCCGCTGCTGGGGGACTTGGATTTGAAGACGAATCCGCAGAGGTTTTCCTTTGCCAATACCTGGATTTTCCGTTCGCAGAATGCCAGCATCTGGGGTGTGATATCCTTGCCGGTCTGGGTTGTAAGCAGTTTCGGGCTGTCAGGATTGCCGACCAATCTCATCGCTTCGCGGGGTACGGGCAGACCGCATTCCACTTCCGGGCAGACAGGCACGAAATCCACATAGGGTCCCAGCTCCTCCACCAGCCAGCTGTCATACTTGTGCTGTCCGTCATAGCGGACTTTGTTGCCCAGCAGGCACGAACTGATGCCCAGCTTCATTTTCTGTTCAGTCATAATCACCTCTTACGGTCACTGTAGTGCAAGCTGATTTTCTGGCAAGGTTTTCTGCTCTATCTTATGAGGGCAAGTAATATGGCGATTTCTGATTGACACGCGGAGAGCAGAAAATATATTTAATCTGGAGTCAATACTGAAGGAGCAGCGATGAAAAAACCGCAGGAGAAGCTATTTGTTCAAACTACTCCGGGTCTGATGGAGATGAAAACGGGAGGTGGCTGCATAGGCTGCTTCGGCATTCCCTTTTTCGGAGCCGGCATTTTTATGCTGCTGGCAGTGTTGCAGATAATCCCCTTTTCCAATGCCGGCGAATTGCCCTGGTGGAGTTGGATTATCCTGGCCTTTATGGGAATTGTCTTTACGGGCGTAGGTGCCGGTTTGGTGTTTGGACGCAGTTGGGTCAGTATTGACAGGTCAGCCAAACGCGTCTGGAAAGCTTGGGGACTGTTGCGCCCCATGCGTGGACAGCAGTTTGACATCAGTGAATTTACCCTGTTGGTCATCAGTTACAAGGCAGGAGATTCCGAAACCGCAGAAAGCTTCCCTCTCAATCTGAAGAATAATGCTTCCGGCAGGGAAATGGAACTAAGCAGTTTCAACAGCTATGTAACCGCCCTGGAACAGGCGAAACTGCTGTGCGGCTTCCTGAACCTTAAGCTGGAGGACAGAACTTCAGACCATCCGGTAGTCGTTACACAAGATGTTCTGTCATCAGAAACAACACCCCTGCTGCATGAAAAAACCCTGGAAATTGCGCCGCTTCCCGAACGAATGAAAAGCGAAGTTATTGAAGAAAATGATACGATGCAAATCCGGATGAGGGGACCTGCTTTTTCACCCTTTCATCTGATAGGACTGCTAATCCCAATATTAATCGTCATTTTTGTAGGAAATCCCATGCTGGAGTTTTTCGTCAGGTCAGGGACGCCTGCGGTTATCGGCTGGTTTTTTACCGGATTTGTCGGTCTGTTTTTTGTGCTTCTGCCTGTTATCGAGGTAACCAGGGCGTTGATAATGTCACGCAGGCATGCCACGGTCATTGAGGTCAATTCCGCAGGCATATCGGTGGAGCAGAGAAGTTTGTATAGAAGCAACAAGCTGCATATCAAGGCGGATGACATTCTGGGACTGGATTACGGAACAAAAGAATCTGCCACAAATTCTGTCCTGGATGGCATCAGTGGTTTTGACAAACGCCATACAAAAATGGGCGGCATTTCATCGCCCCATGCCTCGCTTCCCTGGTGGATGTCTCTGCTGATTAGGCATGCACGTTCCAAAGGAATTGTAATCAAAAGCAGGCAGGGGATGTTTTACTACGGAGCCGGCTTGCCGGATGAAGAGGTTTACTACTTGTATACGCTTGTCAGGTATTATCTGCAGCCGGCTGCTAAAAAGACATAACGTCTGAACTTAATCCTTCCCGCACTTTCTTTTACGGGTCAGGGCAAAACCCCCGAATCCGCCGATGACGGCGATGTAAAAGCCCAGGTCATACCAGCCGCCGGTGTTGTTGGTTTCATAAATGCGGATATCGGAATCAAACAGATGCCAGATTAGTGAGATAGGCGCAATCCAGCCGTGCCAGATGCCGGAAAAAAAGCCGGCGGGCTTGCGTTCCCAATGCCCCGAACCCGGCGCGCAGGCGGTCAGCAGCAGCATGACAGCAAGCATCAGCAGTAAAATCAAGGTGGTGGTTCTCATAATATCTCCTGTTATGTTTTTGTTTTGTCTATCTCTGCAGCAGGATTTTGGCAGTGCGGATGTTACCGCCGGAGATGAGCTTTACCAGATAGATTCCCGAACCGAGCGGTTCTCCGCCGTCGCTGTCCCCATACCAGTTTATCTCATGGCTTCCGGCTGACTTGGATTCTTCCAGCAGGCATCTCACCAGTTGTCCTTTTGTGTTATAGATTTTGACTGACACCTTCCCGGCTTTTTCCAGAGAATAGGACACTTTCGTATTGCGTGCAAAGGGATTGGGATGGCTACCCGCGATAGCTGTCAGGGATTCTGCCCCCGTATAATCTTCAGTGCCGGTTGAGGCAATGGAGTAATAGTATCCCATAGTTGTAGGAGCAACGTTTGTGATGACAAACACCGCACGGTGCGTGCCGGGCGGAATCGTGCCGTCAAAAGAACCCACACCGTTGTTGATGACCTCAGTGCATTCGTTTGCTGCATTGAAAAGCAGCATAGACACATAGTGGGAATAGTTGCAGACGATGTGAAATTCTGCTGTTCCTTCCGGCAGGGTATATGTCAGATAATCAGTGGCATAAGAGCTGACCGGCTGATTGCTCAGGGTGGGATAGGCATTCATGTTGGTCATGAAAAAGTTAGGCAAATCCAGGGAAACATAGTTGTAGATGCCGTCTCCCGGCTGGGGGCTGTCCACCACGTTGGCGATGCTCCAGCGGTGGATTACCTCGTTTACAGCTACTTCGGGATACTGGATGCCAAAGCGGTTAATCAGCGAGTTCATCCCATTCAGGGGGTCTGCCACCAGGTTCCTGATAAAGTCGTTGGCACCGTATTGCTCGTGCAGGTAGGTGAAAAAGAGCATCACCTTCACATAGTCGGCAAACTGCTGGTTCCAGGCGGTGAGGCTGTTGTCGGGGTTACTGGGAAAGCCGGTAATCGGGTCCGGAATGCCGTAGGCGACCATCGCAAGTTCCGAGCACCCCTCGTTTAGCCAGGTCTCCTCATTGGCGTCCTGACCCCAGTGGATGAGGTGCTGCAGTTCGTGGGCCAGCACGGAAAGGCGGATGGGAGCCACGGGACTGAGCGGATAGCAGGTCATGTAAATCATCTCGCATTCGTTGCTGTGCCCGGGAGGATTCATCTGTTGCGCCTGGGCTTCCGTAACCTGGTTGTAGGGACTGAAATAGCCGTCAAAGGAAGTGCCCTGGAACGAGCCCAGTGCGCTGTAAAAGACAATCAGCTTGGGGTCGTTGTCCAGTTCGTCCGGAATGGGTCCAAACAGATTAATGTCCATTTCAATGGCGCCGATAGCGGGATTGTTGGGCGTATTCTGCTCCAGGCGCACCATGATGGTATCCACGTTTGCCTGAGTCATATGTACATTCCACTGGTCGTCCGCCACAAAGACATAGCAGTGCTCTCCCACTGCCCGGCAGGTGGCGGGAGTCTGAAACCAGGTGGGAGGCATCACGGCCAAGTTCCAGCGCCAGAAGGTCTCCGTATCGCCCACCGCGTAACTGCGCGTCTCGCGCTGCTGCCTGTGTATCTGATGCTCCTCAGAGTCCCTGAATTGCGCCGCCTGGATGCCGATATCCCTCTGGAACTCGCTCCACTCAGCGGGCATGGCTGCCTGTAGTATTCCAAAACCAATAAGTAATGATAGTATCAGATATGTTTTCATGCGTTCTCCCTGTCTGTAAGCTTTACTGCTTTTTTTCTTTGCGGAAGCGTTCCTTCTGCTCTTTGGACATCTTTTCCGTGGTATACTGGATAATCAGCCGGGCAGCGGTGTTGCGGTATTTGTAGAGTAAGTCTTCCACCGGCTTGGGATGGATTTTCCAGAGCTCCCGCAGAAACCAGCCCGTGCCTTGGTGCACCACTCTTTCGGGGTCCAGCATCAGGGGTTCGATAAAAGCAAGCAGGTCTTCAGGCTTTTCGGTCTTGCGCAGGCACAAAAGCGTGACCGGAACAGCCCGGCGCGTCCATCTGCTTCGGGAGGTCAGCCAATCCTGCATTTCATGATAACCGATTATCCTGTTCTGGATGAACGGCGGTGTAATCAGCGAGCAGAGCCAGTCGCTATGCGCCCAGTTGCTTACTCCAAAGTCAAACCAGCCCTTCACGCCCTTGAAGGTCGCCTTGTCAAATTCCTCCATCCTGTTTTTGAGCAGGACGCAGGCGACGCTTCCCATTTCGTATTTGCCGTGTTTGAAGAGCAGGTCTCCCAGTTCGATTACCTGTGGCATGGTCAGTTCCGGATATTGCTTCTCAAGCAAGGCAACCACGTCTTTCACATCCGTTTCGCCATTGCCCCAGGCGTCATAGCCCTCTTTGAAGTAACGGCTGTACTTGACTACGTTATCGGGATTTGCCCTGGTGGAAAGGTAGCCGATGGCAAGCTCCATAATGCTTTTATACATGCTGATGTCATTCACTCTCATATCCCACTCATTTTACTCTATACTGCACAGGTGCAATCCAAAGAACTTCGAGCCTTTGTGCTTCTTCGTGCCTTTGCTGGGAAGGAAAGCTTATTTACGGACCGTCTGGGCGCGGGGCATTGTGACGTCGAAGTGATATTCCTTCTGGATGCTTTGGTTGACGACCACGTCCAGCTTGTCAAAAATCCTGCCGTTAATGTTATAGCTGGTGCGGTTGATGACCACATAGTTATTGCCCTGGTTGGTCAGCATATTGGTGAGGTAGTGGTTTTCGGCATCCACGGTTTTTTTGTCGTCGCTGGTATTGATGACTACCGCTGCTTCGGTATTACTGCCGTCTCCTCCGGTGTAAAAACGGTTCCATTCCGAGGTGCCGTAAAAGGGCAGATAGGAATGCACGGCACAGCCGGCGAGTAACAGCCCAATCAGGCCAATCATTATCAGAATCGGTTTCATGTCTCCTCCTTTGCTGGCGGAATTCATCTGAAATACATATTCTGGCAGCAGTCACGTGTCAAGTGAAAACGTTCCTCCCTGCCTCAGCTCCTGCGGAACGCGCATCCACAGCTTTTCCGCAATCCCGGTAACCCCTGCCCGATAAGAGAACTGAACGGGAACCATGCGGGAACTTTGCTCACGATGAGTTCCCGCATCCTGCAGGAAAGGGCAGGCCAAATTTTCACCCAGCCCGTCTCGTGGGGGTAACTGGGAGGATGCGGGGAGAATCTCCTCGATACCCCCTCCCGGCAAGCAGGCAGGAAGATTTAAACCGACCGATGCAGATGATGCAAGACGCCCCGGATGGAAGCCCTCGATAATATCTGAAGTGTCACTACAAAAATGGTGTAGTTCTCGGTGGAGGGTAAAAATTATGGGTCCATAAAAGCAGTAATTCTGAAAAAATACTCATTAGTTCCTGTTATGACAGGAAGATTTATCATTCCGGTATTTGTTGATGTTACATAATCAAAAGGACCATGTGCATTACTACTGCTATAGATGTAGAATATGGCATCAAGGAAGGGATATTCCCAGGACAGATTGACCTGAGAATTATTCTCTACCATTGATATATGAAGATTCTTTGGTTCAGGAATGGAACCTGGATACCAGTTGATTCTGCCGAAGCTATCCTGTTCATAAGCGGATCCGGAAAAGTTGCCAATGCAGGAGTAAAAATTCAGGCTGCCTGCGTTGTTGGTCTTGGAAACATTGTAAGCACCGCTCCAATTGTTTCCGGGAAAATTCACCTTATACAGATAGAGGTCCTGGTCGTTATTAATGCTTAGCAGTTTCCCACCGGGAGCACCATATTGGAGAAGGCAATAATTAAAAGCGTAAGGAGTGGTGATTGTTGCTCCATTTTGCACATCGATTCCACTGGCATCCATATATTCAAAAAAGGTCCTGACAGCGTTAAGAACACCCCCGCTATAAACGGTAAAGGTATAATATCCAGTATCGGCAACATTTCTGGTTATGAGAGAATAGTTATCGACTGAACCCATTGTATTGAAAACGCCTCCTTCATATACTCTGAGGGACCTAGACTGGGAAAGATAGATAGTGCTTTGATAAACATTCATCGAATCCGAAATATCTACATTTCCGTAAATTGTAAGAGCATCATGACAATCGAATGTCCCTGAATTTACAGTCACATTGCCGTTGATGCTAAGAGGTGAGTTGGTAGTTACAGAAAAACCCGGGTTTTTATCGATGGTCAGATTGTTGAAATAACAGCCAGTTCTGGTTGTGATAACAGAATTGGCTGACCCCTGACAGTAAACGGTACCGTTGTTATACTTCAGAGTACCGCCAGTTCCGACATATATGTCTTTATTGATATAAGTATTGGAATTGACATTACTCGTATAATTCCTGTTGTTGCTTACTGTTAGGTTGCCATTTATAGTTAGGTTACCAGAACCAGTATTTTGAGTGAAATTGGGGGAGTCAATGAATAGGTTATATATTGACGCATTTACGTTGAGCACCATGTTGCCTGCAAATCCGTTAAAAATAAAGTTCCCATAGGTGGGGTTGATGTTGCTTCCGCTATTGAAATACATAGAATTTAAGACATAGATTGTTGAACCATTGTATGGAATAGTAAGAGTAGAGTTAGAATAAAAATTTAGATAGCTGTTGGCATACAGAACTGCATAGGGAGAGGTCATGCTTAGTGAACCATAACTGTTAATATTGCCATTCACAGTCAGAGTTCCGTTGATGATCAAACTGGAGTTTGCAAAATCTACATCACCGCTCACAGTCAGAGTTCCGCTGATGATCAAACTGGATTCTGAAAAAATGAGCACCCTTGCACAGGAATAAGAGTATCCAGCACTTATAATAGGTTCACGGGTCCTGTCCGGAATCCATACTTCTTCAGAAGCAGTAGGAATATGTCCCTGGTCCCAGTTTGCAGAATTACTCCAGTAAATACTATTATTACCTGTCCATGTGTTAATTATCCGAAGGGGATTGCTATCATATAATTCAGATGTTTGGGCAAATAAAACTGACGAACATAACAAAATAGAAACTAAGAGTAGTCGCTTCATAAGAACTCCTTCGTCTGCACTATGGAATCCTCTTCTTTCACAGACTAAACAGAATAACTTGCAACTGATTTTATTTAAAATAGGTGCGGAAAACCTGTCAAGAGATTTGATTCCTTTTAGTTCTGGTTCTAATGACGAATGAAAAATCACTAAAATGTGTTGAAACTTTCGGTGGAGGTCTTACTTGACACACATTATTCTCTTGTAATCCTGTCAGGGTGGACGGCAATAATGATTGGGGACTCTGCGGACTGAGGTTGGAAAAGATGTGATTCCAGGCTGTTACTGCTAGAACAGCCCGTTTTCAGGACAGAAACTCCTCCATGAGTTTTACTCGTTCCCATCTCTGCCTTTTCCTGTTTACAGCTATGGATAACTCAAGTGGCGGAATCAATATCTGCTGACCGCGCCAGATAACCGTCTCCAAATGGTCTTTGGCATAGGGTCCGCAGTCAGCCGGCTCCGGGACGTCCAAACGTCCTGATGGGTCGGATGCAATGTCAACTCTGCAGCCCAGAAAGAGTACTCCGAAATCCTTGGTTACCCAGCCCCCGGTATCAACTATGGGCTCAAATATATCTTCCCGAAAAAGCTCGATAAGGACTGGTAAATCGGAGGATTTTACCATGATGTCCACATCATGGGGTATCAACTGAATCCCGCGCACACAAACTGCGCAGGACCCGGTTAACCACCAATCTATGCCCTTTCCGGCAACCCTCTCTGCAAAAGCCAGCAAACCGTCTTCCCAGGGTATGGGAACGAAATAGCCCAACTGGTTGAACATTGCCTCTCCGTAGCGCAGAAAGTTTCTCCGGATAGTGTCCATATATGGATAATCAGCAGGATAAACCTTGTAAAAGCCCTTCTCGTCCTCCAGATAATAGCACATCCTTAGAACGGGTATGTACTTTGAATCGGGATTGATAATCCTGAAACAGACCTGGTTGTCCTGTATATCAGCAGTCAGATGCATTTGGCGTTTTCCTCCCCATTGACGTCATTATAACATCAATTACCGGAACGGACATGCTGTCAAGCCGGAACGGCGTAATCAGGATGTTGGCGCATCTTTTTTACTGAAATGTCACTTAAAATCTCGTGTAGTTTTGGGGGGAAGGTCAATGCAATTCATTAGGTTTTATAATGGGAAAATCGGATGTGTTCTCAGGAATTTTCTGAATATTATAATCAATGTTATCAATGAATTCTATCTTATCAAAATATTGAAACAATGGAATTTCACTTCTTTGGTCAGAGATCATAAAAGCCCTATTTGACACTACAATAGGTATCCATCTATCTGAATCAAAATCTATCCCTTGAAATCTGTTTCTGCTGGGATTTATCTGATATATATTCATATTCTGTAAAACATAGCCATTGTAAGAGTAATTTCTTTTTACGATATAGCCAATTTTAGTATCTTTGTTGTCGTCGAGAAAAAACAATGAATCTAAGTTTGTGCTAATAATTTCTGATCCAGAAGCATCATTCATTTGAAATGATACTGCATAAACACACCCCTTACAGTATGATAAGGTGTCTGTCTTATCAACATAGAAACGTAGATCAAAGCGAACTGTATCGTTATAACTATATCTTTTCAAGTCTGGAGTCACTCTAACCTGAATCTTGACTGGAATATCTAAACTTGAGACTTTGCTATTACTAAGAGATTCGTATTTTCCTATTGCAAATAGGTTAGTTTGAGTAAGTATAGAAAGCAATAATCCCCAGATAGTTAAAGTAATAACGGATGATGCCTTGAGTATTTTCATAAATCCTCTATGTTTGTTTTTTACGTATCAACTCAACCTTGCAAGTTAAAAAAAATCTATTTGTATCATTATACTTTAAAAACATTATGGAATAATCTAAGACAATAATACATCTGCGACATCATTAAAGCCATAGCAATATAATATTGTTCTCACGTCAAGAAATACTTGGGCATCATTAGGCATCCTTTTTTGTCACTTATTGGGCAGGTGTTTTCATAGCTCCAGATTAGTATTTCTGGAGTTTACATGGAACCGAGCCTGTTACAGAAGGTCAAAGATCAGTTACTTAAGTACGAGGGTCTGAAGCTCAAGCCTTATCGCTGTCAAGCCGGAACGGCGCAAGCAGGATGTTGGCGCATTTGTTGGGAGAAAAGGCAGCATAATATCAACTTCGAGGAAAAGTACCTGCCTGAGATGTAACTATTTATTTCAGATAGACCAGTTTCGATGTCCTGATTGCATTGCCGGATTGCAGACGGGCAAAGTAAATCCCACTTGGAAGCGTTTTGTAACTGCCATCAAGGCAGGTCCACTGAACAGTGTGTTCCCCCGGTTCTTTGTATTCGTTTATAAGTGTTTTGACCAGTTGTCCCTTGATGTTGTATATTTTTAAGCTAACCGTTCCAGATTTGACCAATGAGTATCTAATATCAGTTCTTTCGCTGAAGGGATTCGGGTAGTTCTGAATTAGCTGCAACGAGATATTCGGCATTGTACCATCAACGTTTTCTGTAACTACCTCCCATTCAAATTGAGTAGTCTCTGTCGATGCTTCAGTTATGTTCTGCATTACATAAACTTCAGAAAGCAATCCATTACTCCCAAATTTGTAATGGAGTATTTCCATCGGATAAACAGAATCATAGTATGTTATATGTTGGAATTTAATCGGATTCATGCTAACGACCTGCCATGCCAGAGTATCCGGCTCTGCATCAACAGGATGAAAAACGATGGTCTCAAATTTCCATCCAGGATCGAATAAAGTACGCATGTCATTGAATCCTGAATAATACGGAAATGAAAAGTCCAGATTATGTGGAAAAGGTTCACTATAGTTTAAATGATAGTATCCTCGGTAAATCCAGTTATCTGACAACGTATAATAATCAATTCTACTAATTCTTCCAATACTGTCATATTGGTAAGACCATTTTCCATAATCGATAATAATCGATTCAATTCTACTGCTGCTATCGAAAAATGTTTCTTCTCTATAATCCCTGATATTGCTTTCGTTGTACTTCTCAAGCAATATCTTTCTTGCTAAGCTATCAAGTTCTGTATATATCCTTCTGAATGGACTTGTAGCTCCTTCATGAAAATATCCTGTATTGATGATCTTATGTCCATTGACATGTGAGATTTCTGTTTGACAATAAATGGTTGAATATGTATCGTCATACATATCCCAGTAATGATATGCGATGCTGTCAAGCATATCAAAATCAGAAGATGCATAATTGTAATCTCCCACATGATTGTATGATGAATGAGTATAGCCTATTGTATATGTTGATGAAATTCTGGTTCTTTGAATTGGTCGATTTGCATGGAGAGCATGAATCACCACCAATAAAAACAGCAAAAGTATGAATCGATCTGCTCTATACATAACCACCTCTTATTTGAGATATACTAACATATATACAATGAGATTCTATATGTTAGGTCATGTCAAGTGAAAATATTCTATTTTTTTCTTGACAGAAATTGCCTTACTGTATTACTAGACTATGACACTAAGACAAAGGAGGCGGAATGAAGAAGTTCGCCGAGAACATACCGATTTACCTTCAGCTCAAGACGGAGGTTGAGGAGGCAATCCTCAATGCCAGTCTAAAAGCCGAAGAAGCCCTCGACTCCATCCGCGCGATGGCAGCGAAGTATTCCATCAACCCCCTCACCGTCTCCAAAGCCGTACAGGAACTGGAAGACGAGGGGGTCATCTACAAAAAGCGGGGCATCGGGTTCTATGTCGCTCCGGATGCACAGGAAAACCTAAGGAGAAGACATATGCAGACCTATCTGGAAACAGAAGTAAAGAGCTTTGTCCGCAAGGCGCATCAGCTTGGCATCGGGCTTCAGGACATTCTGGAGCTTATCAGCCGTACATATGAGGAGGAGAAAAGTGGAGAATAATAACTACCGGTTCCTGGAAGCCCTGGAAACCCAGGACGCTTCACCGGCTTTTGAACAGCCGGACTTTATCATGGACATCAAAAACGTAACCAAGAACTTCAAGAAAGTGCAGGCGCTGAAAGACGTGTCGCTGACCATTCCCAAAGGCAGGATTATCGGACTGCTGGGCAAGAACGGCGCCGGCAAGAGCACCCTGATGCGCTGTATGCTGGGCTTCCTCAAATATGACGGGGAAATCCTCTATCACGGCAACAAGATGGAGCACAACGACACCGCTGTTTTCCGCAACGTGGCTTTCATCCCGGATGTCAGCGCTTTGGACGAACGCCTAACAGTGGCGCAGACCATTGCCTATGTAAAGGGAGTCAATCCCGGCTGGAACGACCGCAAGGCGGACAGCTTGCTGGAACGGAGCGACCTGCCCCTGAAACAAAAGGTAAAGACCCTGTCCAAAGGCATGAAGACCAAGCTCTACCTGTTGCTGGTGCTGTCCCTGGACGTGGAATTCCTGATGCTGGACGAGCCGACCATCGGGCTGGACATCCTCTTCCGCAAGGAATTCTTCAATACCATCCTGGGCGAGTTTTATGACGAGACCAAGACCATCCTCATCAGCACCCACGAGGTGAACGAGGTGGAACATATCCTGCAGGACATCATCTTTATCGACAAAGGCGAAATCGTCCTGTATGAAGATATCGAAATTCTCAGGCAGAAATATCTGGAAGTGAAGGTCCCGCGGGAGTTTGCCGACGAACTGCGCAAGCACAATCCCCTGCAGGTGTGGGAAGGGCTGGGCTATTTGCATGCCCTGGTCAGTGAAAAGCTGGATATCCCATCCGCCGAATACAGCGAGCCACAGCTGGCAGACCTGTTCCTTGCCAAAGTGGGAGGTTCATTATGACTGCATTCAAAAACCTGCTGACGAAAGATTATCAGACCGTAAAAAAACAGCTGTTCGTTCCCCTGTGGATAATTCTCGGATTATATGTAATATTTACCTTTTCTATCATCATAGCATATGCCAAAGGCGACGCGAACCTTGTCATGGGGGGCATCCCGATGGAACTGCTGGGAAATGCCGATTTGCACAGGGCAATCTCCTTTGCCTTGCAGGCGGGATTGTTCCTCGGTTTCCTGGGGCTGATTTTTGCCATTCCGATGACGGTGCTGAGCGCTACCCTGCTCAATAGCGACATCAAGCACAAATGCGAGCTTTTCCACCGCTCCCAGCCTGTCTCCGTCTGGAAAAACACCGCTTCCAGGTATGTGGCGGGAATCGGCGGACTGGTGGGGCTGGCTTTTCTGGCGGGCTTGTTCCAGCTTGTTGCCGGCAACATCCTGCTGGCAATCCTCACCCCCATGAAAGTGGACTGGTGGCTGGCTTTTAATGGCTTCCTGCTAAGCTGGATGCACCTTTCCATATCCATTACAGTGCTGGGTTCCTTGGGATTCCTGCTTTCCGCCGTCTTCAAGGACAACGCCATCGGCAAGGGCGCGCTGGCAATCGGAGCTGTGGATATTGCGATTGTGATAATGAACTACTACCTGAAACTGGGGATACCTGCCTTGTCCAAAAACCTGTTTAAGCTGGTTTACTCCAATATCAGCGATTTCTCCAATGTGTTTCCCACCATGCAGTATGGCATAGTGATGGGCAGTAATGCTCGTACTACGGGCGATATCAGTGCCTTTACCCTGCCGCAGGGTTTCCTGAGCGGTCTGTATGGCTCGGTATTCACCTGGGAGACGCTTGCCAAAGCGGGGCTTTGCGTAGCTCTGTATGCCCTGGCAACCTTTATCTACAAGAAACGGGAAGTGCAGTTCTGATGCCAAAGGTAATCCCGTTTGCCATTATCGGGGCAGGACCTGCCGGACTGGCGGCAGCCATCGCTTACGGAAAGGGAGCCCTTATCCTGGAAAGCAACCCGGAAGCGGGCAAAAAGCTGCTGCTGAGCGGTTCCGGGCAGTGCAACTATACCAATAACCTTTCAAATGAAGATTTCATCAGGGCTTGCCGCAAGGCAGGCCCTTTCCTGAAACGCGCGCTTTACAGTGCTGACAGCGGTTTCTTTACAGAGCTTCTGGATAAAGCCGGGTGCCCCGGCTATGTCAGGGAGGATGGCAAGGTTTTCCCTGCCTCGCTGAAAGCGGAGCACGTGCGGGATGCACTCCTGCAGACTGCATTGCGGAAAGGCGCTGAAATCCTCTATGAGACAAAAGTGTCCGAAGTCAGGAAGGAGAAAGCCGGCTTTACCATGCAGACCGGTTGTGGAACTATGCATTCCCGAAGGCTGTTGCTTGCCTGCGGAGGCAGCAGCTGGCCCCAGACCGGTTCCAGCGGAGACGGCTATGCCTTTGCCGAAGAACTGGGTCACACTCTCAACCCGGTCCGTCCTGCTCTGGCATCCATAGAAACGGATAACTACACTCCCTATGTGCAATGCGCCGGCATAGCTCTGTATGACCAGAAAGCAGAGTTTATCACCAAAACCGGAAAGCACAGGGATAATGGCGACCTGCTCTTCACCCATACCGGCCTTTCAGGACCGCTTATCCTGAATAATTCCCACCTTCTGGAAAAAGGTGATATGGTTCGGCTGCGTCTGTTGCCAGGGGCAGAAAGCATAATCCAAAACGCTCTAAGCCAGGGAAACGCCAGGCATCTGCTGAATGCCCTCAAAGCTGTTCCCCTGCCCAATGCCCTGCTGGAAGCCATTCTTATCAGTAGCGGGTTAAAACCGGATTCCCCCTCCTCTTCGCTGTCCGCAAAACAGCGTAACCTCATCATCACCGCTCTGCAGTTACTTGAGTTCAGGATTAGCAAAGTGGAAGGTCTGCAGACAGCTATGTCCACGGCAGGGGGAGTGCTTCTAAAAGAGGTGAATTCTGCAACTCTGGAAAGCAGGATTGTGCCTGGTCTGTATCTGGCGGGAGAAGTGCTGGATTATGCCCTGCCCACCGGAGGATTCAATATCCAGACGGCATTCAGCACCGGCTGGCTGGCAGGAATCAGCGCTCATAAACGCAAATAATAAATGCATTAATAAGGAGAGTATATGCCTTCAATTTTACCACTCGTTCAGTTGGGGATTAATTACATAACCTACATCTTTGCATCTCAGAAAATCAACTGGAGTTTTGTAAATGAAACCGATAGTACTCCTTTTTTGCCTGAAGCCCAAAGAAACATCCTGTTAGAAAACAAGACACTACTTACATTTTCAGACGGCAATGCAGGAATTCTTGCACCAAGTTTTTTCTTTTTACCTGCTTATTTGAATTTGGATACACAAGAAAAGAATACCGAGTATTATTCACAATTATCTGATGCTGTAGCATCCGAAAACTGGTCTGAATTAGAAAATCGATATCAATCAGAACTTAAACATATCAGAGAGTTTTATCCTAATTTTTTAACGGAAATTGACAATTCAAAACCAGGCGTATATTTAGCTGATATTGTTAAGGATATTGGCATGGTATTCATGACCAATTTTACTGAATATACAACAAAGCATTGGGAGCAGGAAAAAGCATATCTTGAAAGAATAGCCAAACTCATACCGAGTTTGTGGGAAGGAGTAGACATTATATCTATATGGGAAAAAAAGACTGGATTATGTTTTTCAGCAGAGAACTATAAAATACTACTAGTAAGCGCAATGCAGAATGGACCTAATGCAAACAGCCTGGCTTATGACACGAACACATTCTCTGCAGGTGATGGTGCTGATATGCTTTATTATTATAAGCATTTCATTTCTCATGAAATAGGAACTCATTTGGTGCTACCCTATACTGTAAGCAAAATGACTAATCCCGATACGGTTTATCAAGCATATATCGCAATGGAAAACCTTGCAGCGTATATAAATAATCAACTATTCCAGTTTACTGAATATTCTATTTTTGATGAAGAGTATTATCATTATAATTATTTCCAAACTTTATACACAAAACTGCAAAAAAAACACCCTAACTCTGATGTTATTATGCTTTTTGAGATGGCATTAAAACAAGCAGTATCTGATGGTATTAGTAATAAATAGGAGGTAATTTAACTTTTATTCAGTTACTTCCCGATACAGATTTGCCTTTTTGATATTATCCACCATTTGGTTGAAATCCACGCCTGTCTTTTCCAGCAATTCCCTGATGTATTCTTCCGGAACGCTTTGCACTCTGGTTACCCTTGCCAAGGCTTCCTCCCGGCTGATTTGCCCGTCCCGGATAAGGTTGCTGATGAGCCCGCTCTGTTCGTTGTAACCCAAAGTGTGCTTATGCAGATAGCCCTTCAGGAAAGCCAGCAGGCAGTCTGACCTCCAGGTGCTTACCCCCTGGGTGCTGAGTGTCCAGTGGGCATCGTTTTTCAGGGTTTCCTCTATGAATTTCTCGTCCCAGTGGATGTAGTTATAAAAGGGAGAAATTAGAGAGATGCCCTGTTTCTGAAGCTTTTTTTCATAATGCTTGCCATAGAATGCCGCATATTCCATAAAAAAGATATACATATTGTAGGGATTGATAATCCAGCGCGGATTACGCAACAGGTGGCTGAGGATGCCGACAACCAGTGACAGCTTGCCCTTGCCGTTGGGATTGAGCCGGAAGAGCTTTTCCTTAAAGGGATTGGGTTCCAGGGGTGAAGCGCCGTCCACCAGCACCCGCGCCCCGTATTCCTGCATAACCTGGTAAAGGGTCTTTCTCAGTCCGAAACGGCAGCCGTTGCAGAGGGCAATGATCAGCGCCGGGTCCGGCTGTCTGGACCATGCCTTCAGGTTGCGCGGAAAGGAATATTCCAGATATCTGTGCTTGCGGATTACCAGTTCCACCCCAAACTCATCGGCGATGCTCCTGACGTTGTCAATGGCGTCCCGGCTCATATAGCCGTTGTCTATCGTAATGGCAAGCACCTTCAGCCCCAGCACCCGGCTCAGGTAATAGACCAGGAAAGAGCTGTCCCTGCCGCCGCTGAATCCGATGGCAACGTCGTATTTTGACCCCTTTGACCTCTCCAGGATGTCTGCTTTCAGCTTTTCCGCACCCTGGTAATGCCCGGGTTCAAACTCATGGCAAAAGTTGCAGGTTCCGTCCGTATCCGTTTCAATGCCCGGATAATCCAACGGCAAAATGCATCTGCTGCAGCGTTCCATCCTCCACTCCCTATTACTGATTGCCTGTTTTAACTGCCTTGAGGATGAGCGGTTTACCGCTTCCGCTCTGCAGTCGGATGAGATAGATACCGGTAGAAGCCGGTGCACCGTTATCTCCTGAGCCGTCCCACTTAACGGCATGATTTCCCTTTGTCTTTGTGCCGGCAAGCAAGGTCTTCACTTTTTGTCCTTTGATGTTATACACGGCAAGGTTGGTCTGCGCATCCTTTGGCATTGAAAAAACTATATCAAGCTCTCCAGAAAACGGATTAGGGTAACATGATATGGAAAGAGCAACGGGTATTTCCGTGATTTCGGGATTTCCCACATAGGGTGACTGGAGTTTCAGCCCGATATCCGCCGCTCCCAGCATACCCCTGCCCAGGGCATCAGTCCAGGGCCGGTCCGGTTCCGTTAGCCATGTGTGGCCGATTATCCCGTTAATATCAAAACGGATTTTCTGGTATTCATACAGATTTATTATCAGCGCAATCTTACCATTCAGGACCAGCGGATTTTCATATTCTATCTCCTGGTGCGAGCCATAAGGAACGACAAAGTCGCCCAGGCTAAGCAGCGTCTGGGTGGTAATCAGCCCGTTGGCAAAGCGGTTGATTTTGGCAGAAACCAGACCGGGCACAGCCGGGTTGCCCCAGATGTCGTCTTCCAGATGCACTGCCAGGCCTTTCACCACATAATCCTCATCGCCCAAATCCAGGTCAATCGCCACCTGGATGGGAAGCGTCCCCCTGCCGTAGGAGGCATAGACCGGATTATCAGTAGTCCAGGTAAACCAGTTCTGCTGTTGCGGGTCAACCACTCGGAAACGGGAACGGCGTGATGAAATCTGTCCCGAGGAAGTCGTAGCAGCAACCACCAATTCATGATACCCGGCATCGGCTTCACCTGCCACCCATTCACAGTTGTAGGGCGCTTCACTGTCCGTGGAAAGCGGGATTCCATCCAGAGAAAAAGTCACTTGTGTCACTGTGCTCTGGTATGCGGATGCCGTTGCGGAAAAGATGTGGTTTGTTGTAGTAAGGACCTGTCCATCCGCCGGATAGACCGAGGTGATTTGCGGTGGCAGGACACCCATGTTGTAATCAAAGAAAAAGCTGATGGTTTCACCGCACTGGCTGATGCTGTTGATTTTAATGTGAGCCAGAGAACCATTCAGCAATATGCAGTTGGGATTGGTGAAGTCATTGAATTCGGTCCGGTAATTCTCCGCACTGAAGTTTGCCAGCGCGATGTCGCCGTTCACAGTTGCCGTTCCATTGGGACGGTAGATGTAAACCTCGTCGGGGGGGCCGTCTGAATTGCCGTTTAAATAGGAATTCACGCGGTAAATCAGCAGACCGGAGTCCGGCAGGTTCTGTTCAAAGACGTCACTGCCTTTTTTGCGGTATTCCAGGTAGATGGCTTCGCCCGGCTGTCCAGGAACATCAATCTTATACAATGAGTTGGTTGGCGAAGTGACCGGATTGAGCGTATAGGTGCCCGCGCCCATCAGTTCTTCCGCCGGAGGAAGCCAGCCACCATATTTCATTTTAATGTAAGCGCCCATATGCCCGAAGCCGGATTCCATGATGTCCCAGCAGCCAACAGGAGAAACGCCGTTGAAGGTGTAGTGGTAAAGGTCGGGAGCGCCGATGGAATGGAACATCTCGTGGCAGATGGTGCGCACTTCGTTCTGGTTTTCCGGCTGGAAAGTGAAATCCCACACCAGCTTCCCGTTTATGTAAGCATCGGTTGAATACAGCGCCCAGCGATGTGCCCACAGCAGTTCCGCCCAGGCGGTATGCGGTCCTCTGATAACAAAGCAGACGTTATCCACATATCCATCGTTGTCCGCATCAATGTTCAGCGAAGCGGGAATCTGCGAAGCAACTGCTGTTACGGCATTGGCAAGCAGCGTATGCTCCCTGTAGGTACGGTCATAACTGTCCTGGTAACCGATGGGGTTGGTCACGGGATTGTAGGGGACATAGTAGTTGCGCGGATGGCTGTCCAGATAGGAGAGATTTAAATCCGGTGGACTGGACGGATAAAAAGCAGTGATGATATCTAACTGGTTATAACTCGCCTTGCGGAAGTAGTTGCGCTGTGATGCGGAGTTTTCTTCCACGGAATTGAACTTTTCCTCATAATAGGAGCGTGGCTGGGCAAACTCTGTCTGGTCGGAAAAACGGATCAGGATGCAGAGGTTATTCACCGTTCCCGTCTGCGGAGTGCGGATTTCCGGATTGCCGTGCCTGCGCATGAATTCCGCTCTGGCTTTGTATTCAGCTTCGGAGATGTTGAGGTTGGGAACAATGCTCCGGGTCGAGGGACTGCCATCGCCAGGTTTCAGGGTGGAAGGTATCAGTTCTTCCCCGGCTTTTTCAGCATAATAAAAATATCCGTCAGTCCTGCTCTGGATAATGGTATAACCATCAGTATCATGCAGACGGTTGGCAAATTCGTCTCCGCTGGACAGCAGGTGCAGGACCGTCCCGTCCGGTTGGACAACCTCGGTCGGAAGGTTTTCCAGATAGGCGGCAGTCAGCATTACCGGTAGCAGCAACAGCAACGACCATAGTATTGTGCGCATAATCTCTCCTTATCGGGCAGCGCGGTTTTTAAGTGCAAACATCATGCCGAATTCCGCAAAATTATGCAAGTTATTTGTTTTGGGACGTTAAATACTTGACAATGAAACGATGGTCATTCAATGTCCTCTAATGCGCTTATCGCTTTATCCAAGCGCTCAATCCCGAAAGCTAAAAGACAGTCAGGCAGATTGATATGGATAAAAAACGATTATACATCCTCGGCGAGATGCCCGTCCGCAAAGCGATTATCACACTGGCGCTGCCCACTGTCGTAAGCATGCTTGTCCAGGTTTTTTACAATATTACTGACACCTTTTTTATCGGCAAGCTGAACGACCCCTACCAACTGGCAGCCGTCAGCATCTGTATGCCTCTTTTTATGATGCTGGTCTCAATTTCCGGGATTTTCGGCAACGGCGGAGCATCCTATCTGTCCCGACAATTGGGTAAAAAGGACTATGAGGGTGCGCGTGAAACTTCCACTGTCACCATCGTCTTCTGTTTTGCCACTTCCCTGCTGGTAGCCATTATCGGCCTGATTTTTATCAAACCCATTCTCCACCTGGCAGGAGCCAGCGCCACTTCCATGCCCTTTGCCCGGTCCTACCTGAGCATCGTTCTGGGCGGCTCTTCCATTTTGATGCTGAATTTCACCATTGCCATGCTCCTGAGGGCGGAAGGCTCTGCCAAAGCCGTTATGAAGGGCAACCTGCTGGGCACCATTGTCAATATTGCGCTTGACCCCGTTTTCATCTTCCTGCTGGGCATGGGAGTTGCCGGAGCGGGAATCGCCACCATTATCGGCGCAGGCTGCAGTCTGCTCTATCTGCTTTCCTTCTATTTCAGGCGCAATAGCCTGGCGATGCCTTCCCTGCGTTACCTGAAGCCCCGCTGGGTTACCTTCCGCGAAATATTTAAAATCGGCATCCCTGCCTCGCTGTCCCAGATTATGATGAGCATCGGAAATTCCATCAGTTTCGGAGTGGCTGCCGGTTACGGGGACGTGGCTGTGGCGGCTTTCGGAGTGGTCTGGCGAGTGATGAGCCTGCCCGTTTTCGTTATGATAGGCCTGTCCATCGGACTCCAGCCTTTGGTGGGATACAGCTACGGAGCCAACAACCACCGCCGGCTAAAGAAATCCGTCCGTACCGCCCTGGCGATTTCCGGCTTTCTCGCCGCTTTTTTCCTTGCTTTGTTTCTGCTGTTCCCCCGAGCTTTGATAGCGGTTTTCATAAGTGACAGGGAAGTGGTGGAGATGGGCAGCAAGGTGCTGACGGCATTTACCATAGCCATTCCCTTCATTGCGCTCCAGATGCCGCTCATGACCTCCATCCAGGCGATGGGCAAGGGCTTGCCTTCCCTGATTATTGCCCTCTCGCGCAACGGACTGGTCTATATCCCTGCCGTTTACATCCTGAATTCTTTATTCGGATTTGACGGACTGGTCTTTGCCCTGCCGCTCTCCGACGTGATTTCCGCCCTCCTGGCTTTATTGCTGTTTGCCGGTATTTACAGGAAACTGAAGCACCATCCCGCTGAACCGGAAATCATGGAGCATGTCCTGGAGGACACGGTCAGCTAAGTATTTATTCTGCCCGGAGGATTACTTTTCAGCTATCACCAGCATTTCAAAGTCGTCATGGGAAAGCTTGTCATCCCGGCTGAATGCGCCCAGCTTGCACCCGAAAATCTCCACCATGGAAAAGCCCGCCTGACGCGTAATCCAGCTGATTTCACTCGGCACATAATAGCGTTCGCTGCATTGCAGGGTCAGCTTGTTGCCGTCATCATCCGTCGCTTCATAGACAGAGTGGTCCCGGAAAGTCATCAGGTCAAAGCTGTTTTCCAGTGTTTTGGACACAACCCCATCGCTGTTGAGAAAGTCCTTCACCGAGTGGAACAGCGGAAACAGTCCGTTGAGCGTGGTGAAAATCAGCTTTCCGCCGTCTTTGAGTGAACTGCAGGCATTGCACAGAATGCGGAAATTCATCTCATCCGTTTCCATCAAAGGGAAAGCGCCTTCGCACAGCATGATTGCAATGTCAAACCCGCCGGCAAAATCAAACTCACGCGCATCTGCCTGCCGGAAATCAATCTCCACACCTGCCAGAGCGGCATTTTTGCGCGCTTTTGCCAGCATTGATTCCGATAAGTCAATCCCCGTGACGGCATATCCCCGCTTGGAAAGCTCAATGCTGTGCCTGCCCGTTCCACAGCCGATATCCAGTATCAGGGCAGTTTTAATGAAATTTATCTCCCGCTCTATGAAGTCAGCTTCGCCTATCGTGCCGGTTGTAAATACTTCCTTTTCATAGCTTTCGCCAAAATTCTTGAACAAGTCTTCATACCATTGTGCCATTTTGTTCTCCCTTTTGAGGTAAAATTCCGGATTCCCCCTTCCGGTGTCAATCTAATAAAAACCAGGCATCTTCCTTAGAAGCATTACGGTATCATTACGGTACCATTGCGGTAGCATTGCGGTCAATGACCGTATTACTACCGCAATGGTACCGTAATGCTAAAGCAATCCTTTCAGGGGAAAAGAGAGAAACGGGCAGGGGCAGGGCAAGAAATCTGCTTGACAAATACCGGTCTGCTCAGATAAATAAATAAACCATCAGAAACAGCAAAAATACCTTGTCAGGGGAGGTCTGATGACACTGAAAGTTAATAATGCAGCCGGCAAATTGTGGCTGGCCTGCCTGCTGCTGCTCGCCGTCAGCAGTTTGTTTTGCCAGTTTTCCGGAGGCACCGGAACTGTGGACGACCCCTTTCTGGTGGGCGATGTATCGGACCTGAACAACATCAGGAACTACCTGAGCTATCATTACAAGCAGATTGCCAATATAAACCTGGATGTGCCGCCCTTCAATCAAGGCACCGGCTGGGTTCCCATCGGCACCTGGGTCTATTACAACGACCCGCAGAACGTGCCTTTCACCGGCAGCTACAACGGAAACGGCTACCTGATATCCAATCTTTTCATCGATAACAGTGCCAATCCCACCAAAGCGCTGTTCGGCTTTACCCAAAACGCCTGGCTGTTCGGGGTTGCGCTTAGGAATATTTACGTGAATTGCAATTTCAGGGGGGCCGGACTGGTTGCCTACAGCTATAATTCCGACCTTGAAAAATGCACGGTGACGGGTCGCGTGACAGGCACCGGCAACTCCCTGGGCATGCTGGTGGCAGTCAGTGAGCTTACCAATATCCACCAATGCGCCGCAGACGGAGTCATGGACGGCGATGCTGATATGGTGGGCGGTCTGGTCGGCTTCAATAAATATCCTGCCACGATTTCAAATTCGTTCACCACCGGTCAAATCAGTGGTGATGAAAACGTGGGCGGACTGATTGGCTACAATATGTCTCAGGCAGGCTTAATCAGTTCATACTCCTCAGCGGATGTCTCGGGCAGGAACTACGTGGGCGGTCTGGTCGGGGTCAGCTATTCCAGCTGCACCTATTCCGATTCCTATGCTTTGGGAACGGTCACCGGCACAAACTATGCAGGCGGGCTCATAGGCTTTGCTGCAACCTCCACGCTTTCCAACTGCTATTCCGTCGGAAGGGTTACCGCTTCGGTGGCTTATGGCGGACTGGTGGGCTCTCATACGCAAAGCACCGCCTCAAGCTGTTACTGGAACACAGAAACCTCGGAACTAACCAATTCCGCCTTGGGTGAAGGCAGGACCACGGATAACATGGTCTATCCCTTTGCTTCCGATACCTATATGGGCTGGGACTTTACCTATACCTGGACCTACGATGCGGAAGGCCTCATCAATGGCGGCTATCCCTTCCTGAATAATATGACGGTGGTCAGTTCCGAGCAAACTGCCCTGCCTCGTCCCGACCTCATGCTCAGTTCATATCCCAATCCGTTCAGAACCTCTGCCATAATCGGTTTCAGCCTGCCTAAAAGCTCTGAAGCCAGCCTGGAAATCTTTAACCTGAAAGGGCAGAAAATCCGCACTCTGCACAGCGCGCTGCTTGCCAAAGGCGAGCACAGCTTTGCCTGGGATGGTAAAACCGACAAGGGTGAGCCCCTGCCCGGCGGAATCTATCTCTGCAGGCTGAAAGGCAACGGTTTTAGCTCAGTCCGTAAACTGACCCTGATGAAATAGGCCGGGATTCGGCAGGTTCCGAACTTTACCTTTGACAAAAGCCTTCCATGCGCAATCGTGGAAATACATTCCTAAAGAGGTGCAAGACAATATGAAACAAGACAAAAAAGACCGCCTGGGCTTAACGGCAGGCAACTACTGGCTGCTGCTGGCTGCAATCGTCATGATTACGGCAGGTTACTTCATTATGTCCGCAGACGAAATCAGCATTTCCCCTCTGCTGCTGGTCATTGCCTACGTAGTGGTGATTCCTGTCGCTTTGCTGATACGCTTCAAAAAGAAAGACTGAACCCGCCAAATTAAATGGCAAACCTGCTCACCGACGAGACAATAGCCAAGCTGAAACGCTTCCAGCTGTCTGCCCAGCAGATTGTGGAAGGTTTCCTGATAGGGCTGCACAAGTCGCCCTATCACGGATTCAGCGTGGAGTTTAGCGACCACCGCCAGTATAATCCGGGTGACCCGTTGAAGAGCATTGACTGGAAAGTGGTGGCAAGGACGGAGCGTTATTATGTAAAGCGCTATGAGGAAGAGACAAACCTGCGTTGCTACATCCTGTTTGACCACAGCAAATCCATGTTTTACCAGTCCGGCGATACCACCAAGATTGAATATGCCAGGCAACTGGCAGGAGCGCTGGCGTGGCTTATGATGAGCCAGAAAGACGCCGTGGGGCTTTTCACCTTTACCCATAAAGTCACCCAGGCGTTTCATCCCAAGGCGTTCAGAAGCTATCTGGCTCCCATCTTTGAGACCCTGCTTACCACAGAACCGCAAGACAGCACGGACGTCCTGCCTGTCCTGCATCAGATGGCAGAGGCAATCAGGAAGCGCAGTTTAATCATCCTCATCAGCGACCTGCTGGACGACCCCGAAAAGATACTGACCGGCCTAAAACACTTCCGCAACCGGCACCACGAGGTAATAGTCTTCCACATCCAGGACCCCCAGGAAGAGCAATTCAGGTTCCGGCGTGAAACGGAATTCGTGGATTCCGAGACAGGCGAAAAGGTCAAGGTCACGCCATGGCAGATACGCGGTTCCTATCTGGAAGCTTACAACGACTATGTCCGCACTTTGAAGGAGGGCTGTCACCAGGCGCAGATTGAATACAACCCCGTCACTACTGCCACACCCTTCAACGACCTGCTGGTAAAGTATCTCATCAAACGGCGGAAGGGTTAGGATGCGCCAATTGGACATCAACGGGATTAAAGCCGCTGTCAAAGATTCTCTGGCACAGCTTGGCACCAACATCGACCCCAAAGTGGAACAGGCAATCCTGCAGGCGCAGAAAGAGGAAACCACTGAACTCGCCCGGGACATTCTTACCACCCTGCTGGATAATTACTATATCGGGCGCCGGGACTGCCTGCCCATCTGCCAGGACACAGGCACAGCCGTTTTCATGGTGGAGTTGGGCGAAGATATCTGCTTTCAGGATGGCAGTCTGACAGACGCTTTGCAGGAGGCGGTCCGCGAGGTATGGCAGGAGCAGTATTACCGCAATTCGATATTACGTGACCCCTTGTTTGACCGCACCAATACCAAAGATAACACCCCTGCCATCATTCATACGGAACTGGTCAAGGGAGACAAACTTACCATAAAAATAGCGCTGAAAGGCGGTGGAGCGGAGAATATGTCCGCCCTCAAAATGCTGAAGCCATCGGATGGAAAACAGGGCATCCGGGAGTTCGTTCTGGAAACGATTATCAAAGCCGGGGGCAATCCCTGTCCGCCCGTGATTGTCGGCATCGGCGTGGGCGGTAATTTCGAGACCTGCGCCATCCTTGCCAAAAAGGCATTGTTCCGGGAATTCGGCAGTCCGCATCCGGCAACAGAGTGGGCGGAGTTGGAAGCGGAACTCCTGCAGGCAATCAATGAAACCGGTGTCGGACCCCAGGGATTGGGAGGCAGGACCACCGCTCTGTCGGTGCAGATTGAGACCGCTCCCTGCCATCTGGCTTCCCTGCCCGTAGCTGTTAATCTCAATTGCCATGCGCACAGGCATTGCAAGATTTCTTTTTAACCACAAAGACACAAAGCGCACAAAGATACGCAAAGAGAATGTTTAAGTTACTATGAAAGAAATAGATATAACCCTGCCAATCAGCGGGGAACTGTGCCGGATGTTGCAACCCGGTGACAAGGTCCTGCTGAGCGGAATTGTCTTCACAGCCAGGGATGCAGCGCACAAAAGGATTTGCGAGTATCTGGACAGCGGAAAACCGCTTCCGCTGGAACTGAAGGATGCCGCCATTTTCTACGCAGGACCCACCCCTGCCAGGCCGGGAAAGGTCTGCGGCGCTATCGGACCCACCACCAGCACGCGTATGGACCGCTACACACCGCGTCTGCTGGCGGAAGGCGTCAAAGTCCTGATAGGCAAAGGCAAGCGCAGTCCCGAAGTGACCGCTGCCATCCGCAGTCACGGAGCTTTGTATCTGGTGGCGGTGGGCGGAGCGGCTGCTTTGCTGTCCCAATGCATCATCTCCTGCGAAACCGTTGCCTGGGAGGATTTGGGTGCGGAAGCAATTCGCCGGCTGGAAGTTAAGGACTTTCCCTGTTATGTCGCCCTTGTCTGAGCTTGCCTGCTTGCTACGAGGAGGATACGGGAAGAATCTCCTCGCATCCCTCCCGTATCCTTCACGGGGCGATTGGGGGAGACTTGAGTATGCATTTCCGCATTAGTGCGGTTTTATGATGGAAAATACATCAGATAGATTAGGATAAAATGAGTGAATTGAAACTTACACTGGAAAATCTGGGAGAATGCTTCCCTGCGTCGTTTACGGACGAGCAGAAAGCGATGGGGCAGACGCTTTTCCTGAAAAAGCTCTCCCTTGCCATGCACACCTTTTACCACGGCAAGATGCAGATGGTGCCAAAAGCCGGCATCTGGGGCTTCAACTGGTTCAACGTCTGGTACACGCCGGGCGTCTCGGCGGTTTCGACTGCCATCCGCGACAATTGCGAAAATTCCTTTGCCCTGTCCAACCGGGGCAATCTGGTGGCAGTGGTTTCGGATTCTACCCGGGTGCTGGGAGACGGTGACTGCTCGCCTGCCGGCGGACTGGGAGTGATGGAAGGCAAGGCAATGCTGATGAAGCATCTGGGGGGAGTGGACGCCATTGCCCTCTGCATCAATAACCGCGGGCAGGACTCAAAGCCCGACCCTGACAAAATAATCGAGTTTGTCAAAATGCTGGAACCCAGCGTCGGGGCCGTTAACCTGGAGGATATCTCGCAGCCGAATTGTTACCGGGTGCTGGATACCCTGCGGGCTGAATGCGATATCCCCGTTTGGCACGATGACGCCCAGGGCACTGCCTGCGTCACTCTGGCAGGGCTTATCAATGCGCTGAAACTGGCCGGCAAGAGGATTGAAAACATCAAGACGGTGCTCTACGGTGCGGGAGCCTCCAATACCACGATTGCCAGTTTTTTGCTCCAGAGCGGACAAAATCCCGACAGACTGATAATCTTTGACAGCAAAAGCGGTCTGCACACAAACAGAAAGGATTTGGCGACCAATCCGCAGAAGTTCAAGCAGTGGGAATTGGCTCAAAAGACCAATCCGGATTGCACCGACACAATGGAAGTAGCCATGCAGGGCGCGGATGTGCTGATTGCGCTATCCACGCCGGGACCGCACACAATCAAAAAAGAATGGATAAAGCGGATGGCAGACAAAGCCATCGTCTTTGCCTGCGCCAATCCCGTTCCGGAGATTTATCCCTATGCGGCCAAGCAGGCGGGGGCTTTTATCGTGGCGACGGGACGAGGTGACTTTCCCAATCAGGTGAATAACTCTCTGGGCTTTCCGGGCATCCTGAAAGGGGCCCTGATGGTGCGGGCGCGCAAGATTACGGATGCGATGGCAATCCGGGCGGCACACTCGCTGGCTGAATATGCTGAAAAACGGGGGATTGACCCTGAAAACATCCTGCCGACCATGGACGAAGCGGATGTTTTTCCCCGGGAAGCGGCAGACGTTGCCCGGCAGGCGATAGCGGACGGAGTGGCGAGGGTTCAGTTGAGCTGGGAAGAGGCATTTGCCAAAGCCAAAGACGACATTGAAAGTGCACGCAACCTGACGGAGATGCTGATGCAGCAGGGCTTTATCCAGGAGCCTCCGCAGGATATGATAAAAGAGATTTTCGGGCAAGCCGTCAGGGAGCTGTCATGAGATGCAGAGCAGGATTTATTCATAAGGCAATGCTGGTCTGCCTGTTTGCTGTACTGGCTGTATCCGCTTTTGCGCAAGCTGGGACGGGGCTGATTCCTTTTCACAGGCAGGAAGTGCAGACAGCGCTGGCAACGGGAGATATAGCGTCCCTGCAAAACGAGATTTACCGCAATCTGCAGGACAGGGGCGGCTGGGTGGTGACCTGGACGCATGTCTATGACCGGGCAACCGTGATTTACTGGAACAATTACGAAATCCACGAACACCAGTACCAGGGCAACCATCCGGCGCAGCTTACGCGGGAGCTCGTTACCAGCAATACTTCCGGCAACTGGCAAAACTACCAGAGATTGACTCCGGCTTACAGCAACCCCTCCATTTTCTGGCAATACAGCAGCTATACAATCGAGGTCTGGCAGAGCAACCAGTGGCTGAATTATTACAGGACGCTTTATCAGTATCACCAGAACGATACCTACAATACCATCACGGGACAGATGTGGCAAAGCAACGCCTGGCAGAACTATACCCTCAGCACCTATTATTACTCCGGGAACAACATCTCCCACCTTATCTCGCAGAGTTGGCAGAGCAACGGCTGGGTAAATTCCGTCAGAACTGAATATGTGTATGACGGGCAAAACAGGATTAGCCAGATGGTGTTTTCCTACTGGAACAACAATGCCTGGCAGCCCTCCAGCCGAATGGTCTACAGCTATAATGCCGACGATACTTACAATGTGATTTTGACGCAGGTCTGGAATGCCTCCGGCGGCAATTATACTGATTCCAGCCGGGCAACCTATGTTTACAGCCAGGGATTTAATTCTCAGGTAATCTATGAGGCTTTCACCAATAACGCCTGGCAATATTCCTCCAGAATGCTGTATTTCCGCGATGCCAGCTATAACACGACAGAAAGCATCCAGCAGAACTACAGCAGCGGTTGGACGGATTACAGCCGCAGGGTGATGCAGTATGAATTCTGGGATGTGGCAAACGAGGATGAGTGCTCTGTAGCCGGTCCTCTCCGGATGAGGCTCTATCCCAATCCTGCCCGTGAGCTGGCGACGCTACTGATAAACAGCGCCAAATCAGGAACAGGCAAAGCGGAAATCTATAACCTCAAAGGTGAGAAGTGCGGTTCACAGGATATTGATGCCAAGGCGGACCGGGAAACGGCCATCAGGCTTGATACCGCCCATCTGCCTGCCGGGATTTACCTGGTAAGGGCTTCTGTGGGCGGACAGCAGCAAACATTAAGGATGTTGAAACTCAAATGAGAATACTCGCATTAATCCGTCAACTGGGCATCAACCTGGGTATCTGGCTCTATTGCACCGCCTGCGCGCTTTACATCATCAACCTGCTGCTGGAAACCGATCTACCCTGGTGGGTTACTCTGCCGGCAGCTATGTTGCTGGCAGTCCTGAGCATGGCATCCTCCAATGATATGGGGAAACAGCTCAGCAAGCCAAAGCAGGGTCCGATTACCGGGAAAAGCACCGACGAAAGGCAGCCCAAGGTTCCAGTCCGCTGGTTCAGGACGCTGTGGGGCTGGCAGGTTGCCATTGCCCTGATTCTGACCTTTGTAACGGGCTGGCTGGTGGTGGAAATCAATCCCTCCAAGTTTTTCCTGCAGTTCAAAAACGCTTCAGGCATCGTCAGCGGAATCTTCAATCCGGACACCACTGCCCTGCTTCCGATGGTCAAAGCCCTGATAGAGACGATTTTCCTGGCTCTGATGAGCACCGTATTTGCCATTCCCTTCGCCTTCTTAATCAGTTTTTTCGCAGCGCGCAACCTGATGCCCAAGACCTGGCTCGGCAACGCCGTCTATGTGATTATCAGGACGATTGCCACCGTGGTGCGCAGTATCGAAGCCATCGTCTGGGCGATAATCTTCTGCGTCTGGGTGGGCATCGGACCTTTTGCCGGGATGCTGGCGCTCTGGGTGCATAGCATTGCGGCGCTGATAAAACTCTATTCCGAGCAGATAGAAAACATCGACCCGGGTCCGCTGGAAGCCGTTAAGGCGACCGGCGCAGCCACTTTACAGGTGTGGAGATATGCCGTGATTCCGCAAATCCTCTCACCCTATCTCGCCTTTACGATTTACCGCTGGGATATCAACGTCCGCATGGCGACGATTGTCGGCTTTGTGGGTGGAGGCGGTATCGGGCTGGCTTTGCAGCAGCAGCAGCAGATGCTGGCGTGGCGGAGTGTGGGGCTGATTATGTGGCTGATTGCGCTGGTGGTCTGGGTGATGGATATGATATCAGGTGCCGTGAGGCAGAGCCTGTCGGAGATATGATTTAGGCGGAAAGAGTCCCCCGTCAGGCGAGGGACGACAGATAAAAGAGGAAGAATGAACCCAGTTGAACTTATTCTTAAAAAGCGCAATGGCTATCGCCTCAGCGAAGCCGAGATACATTTCTTTGTAAATTCTTATCTGAACGGCTCTGTCACCGATTACCAGATGTCCGCTTTCCTGATGGCGACCTATTTCCAGGGTATGTTGCCCGATGAAATCATCGCTTTGACCGACTGCTACATCAAAAGTGGCAAGAGGATAACCTTTCCGGAAGGCATTATCACCGCCGATAAGCACTCCACCGGAGGGGTGGGCGACAAGATATCCCTGATGCTGGCGCCCATTGCCGCTGCCTGCGGACTGTATGTCCCCATGATTTCGGGACGCGGACTGGGACACACCGGCGGTACGTTGGACAAGCTGGAAGCCATTCCCGGCTTTAAAACGCAGTTCAGCATGGAAGAGCTCCGGGACCTGACCCTGATGCACGGGGTCTGCCTGGCTGGGCAATCGGCGGAACTGGTGCCGGCAGACAAGCAAATCTACGCCCTCAGGGATGTGACAGCCACTGTGGAAAGTCCCGGGCTTATCACTCCCAGCATCATGAGCAAGAAGATTGCCGAAGGCGCGCATCATCTGGTCATCGACCTCAAGGTGGGCTCCGGCGCGTTTATGCCGACCCTGAGCCGTGCCCGTGAACTGGCGGAACTGCTGATTACCACCGGGCATGCCTTCGGGCAAAAGGTGACGGTTGTTTTCACCAATATGAACGCCCCGCTGGGTACCCACATCGGAAACGCTTTGGAAGTCATCGAGGCAATCGAATATCTGAAAGGCAACGTGCTCCCGGATACGCAGTTAATCACCGAAACGCTGGTGGCGCAAATGTTGCTCAGCGCCGGATTGGCAAAGGATATGGCAACCGCGACCGCCCAAATCAGGGAGACGGTTTCCAGCGGAAAAGCCCTGCAGAAATTTGAGGAACTGATTACCGCCCAGGGCGGGGACGCCTCTGTCTGCAGTGATTACAGCCGTTTTCCCCAGGCAAAATACCGGCTTCCCATAATTGCGACATCAGAAGGCTATGTGCAGAGCATCGATTCCGCCGGCATCGGCTATGCCCTGATTGGCGTCAAAGCCGGACGTATGAAGGTCTCAGACGCCATTGACTATGGCAGTGGAGCAATCCTGCACCCCAAAGTAGGCGACCGGGTAAACCAAGGCGACGAAATCGGCACGCTGTTCTGCAATGACCAAGCTGCCGGAGAGACAGCCATCGCCAGAATCCTGCAAAGCTACCGCCTCAGCCCCGACCCTGTGGCAAAAGAAGACATCCTGCTCGGCACCCTTACCCTGGACGACCTCCAGACCTGAGCCAACCCTGCACCCGGCTTTGCACCCCCTGCCCGGAAATCCCTCTGAGCAATAGCTTGCTCTGTCCATCCAGCAACCCTGTATCACAGATGCTTTTTCCGCCCCTTTTCCCTTCCCCTCCCTCAGGAGCATTACGTTATCATTACGGAGTTAATGCGTATTGATAGCGTAATGGTAGCGTAATGCTATTATGGAAAAAGCATGTATAAATTATGAATTGCTGGTATAATGCAAAGGCATCTATGCTTTCGCAGGTATGGCAGAAACACTGCAGTATGTCGTTCCTCGCTTGACGGGGAACAATGGGAGGGAACTTGATACAGCGGGGATGACAAAAAAAAGGCTGTCCGCAGGGGACAGCCAATCGGGTTAATCAAAGTTAACAGGGAGGATTAATATTCCCTGCTGAAGCTTCTGCCGGAACGTCTCTGCTGCTTGCGTGCCTTACGGCAGTCGGGACAGCGCTGAGGTTCGTTTTGCAGACCTTTTTCCTGATAAAAAGTTTGTTCGCCTTCGGTGAAAACGAATTCCTGGCTGCAGTCTTTGCAAACTAAGGTTTTGTCGGGCATGTTGGTCTCCTTGTTTTTTTTCGGGATTTAAGCATTGTAGGTTGGGTTATCCCGAAGTAACAGGGAACCGGCTCTGGCAATGTTAAATCGCAATAAACATCTTTTTTTCCGCTATTTATATTCTGTCAACCAAATTCTTTGGGGAAGTGCAATATTTATTTAAGCGCGGGATAATCAATTGTGTATTGGCAGGAGGCGTCAGAAAGAAAGGGATAAAAAAAAGCTGCCCCGGATAGGGCAGCTTAGTTAATGGTTAAGCTTGTATATTAATACTCGCGTCTGCTGTAACCGCGTTGTGAATTTCTCTGTTGCTTGTGTGCTTTGCGGCAGTCGGGGCAACGCTGGGGTTCGTTTTGTAAACCTTTTTCCTGGTAGAAAGTCTGTTCGCCTTCTGTGAAGATGAATTCTTTGCTGCAATCTCTGCAGACTAATGTTTTGTCGGCCATGATGGTCTCCTTGTTTTTATTCGGGATTTAAGCACTCTGTATTGTGTCATCCCAAATAAACCAGGAAACGCATGGAATGTTAAATCGCAATAAAGCACTTTTTTCCAGTCAGTTATATTCTGTCAATATATATTTTCAAAATTGGCAAAGTATTTTATAAAAAGAAATATCTGAGCCAGACGTAAAGGGTGGAAACCGCCAGTGACATGAGCGTGATAAAGAAGCTGTAGCGCAGGAATCTCCAGAAGGAAATCGGGAAGCCATTCCGCTTGGCAATGCCGACGGAGACGATATTGGCGGCGCTTCCCAGCACTGTGCCGTTACCGCCCAGGCAACTGCCCAAAGCCAGAGCCCACCACATCGGGTCCATGGAAACGACATTGAAGCTGGAAGCCATGTTTTTGATGAGGGGAATCATGGTAGCCACCAAAGGGACAGCTCCAATTACGGAGGACAAAATCCCGGAAAACCAGATCATAGCCAGGGTGGTAAACTGGAAGTTTGCCCGGGTCACCCGCACTATGGCAGGAGCAGCCTTGCTCATTACACCCGCTTCGTTGAGTCCGCCGATAATCATAAACAAGCCGATGAGAAAGAAAAGCGACACCCAGTCAATGGATTGCGTGAGGATATGCTCCACTTCCTTGCGGTTGCTGAGTATCAGGAGAACCAGGGCGGCGGTCATGGCGATGGTGGCGGAATTGAGCCTGATAAATTCCTGTGCCACAAAGCCGAACATCAGAAGGCACATCACAATTATCGACTTTATCAGCAGAGGTTTGTTGGTGATGAGGATTTTTTCGTTGTATCCCATGATTCTTGCCCGGCGCTGATTGCTGACGTGCATGCGCTTGTGAAAGACTAAATAGATGACAGCCATGCTGAGTAGTGAAATGATGATAATCACAGGGGTCAGGTTTACGATAAAATCTATGAAAGTGAGCTTTACTGCACTGCCTATCAGGATATTGGGCGGGTCACCAATCAGGGTGGCAGTGCCTCCGATGTTGGAAGCCATGATCTGGGTAATGATAAAGGGGATGGGTGATATCCCCAGTTCGGACGCAATCAGGATAATGACGGGAATGATAATCATTACGGTGGTGACGTTGTCCAGAACGGCGGAAATGGCGGCAGTGACGGCAAACATGAGCATCATAATGCGAATGGGGCTTCCTTTGGCGACTTTGGCAGTCTTGATGGCGGCATACTGGAAGACGCCGGTATCCTTGATAACCCCCATGATTATCATCATGCCTATCAGCAGGAAAATCACGTTCCAGTCTATGTAGCTGAATGCCACTTCCTGGGTCATAATCCTGCAGAGGACTATCAGGAATCCGCCCAGAAGGACGATGGTGGTTTTGTTTATCCATTCGGAAATTATGAAGACATAAGTGATGATAAAGATAAGCAGGGCAAGAATCATAGGTAACATCAGGCACGCACCACCTTGCGGAAGATGTCCCCGGCTGTCAGGGTGCCGACGACCTTTTTGTTCTCAGTGACTGCGAAAAAGGTCTTTTTGTGCTGAATCATCCTGAATACCGCCTCGATGATGGAGTTGTCGGGATATAGATTAAGTTCCGGACCAGTCATAATGTCTTTGATTAGCACTTCGTCCTCCTTGCTGTACAACTGCTCAAAAGGCTCGAAAGAAGGCAGGAACTTCAGGTTATTCATCAGCATCAGGTAATCCGGCACACCGACCTTCAGGTATTGCAGGATATCCACTTCGCCGACAAATTCGTTTTTGTCATTCACAACCGGCAGGTTGACAATGTTTTGACTGCTGAGGAGCTCGGCAAGCTCCTTGATGGTGGCAGTGTCACGGATAGTGGGAGGGGATGTGTTCATGATATCCTTGACGGTCAGGTCTTCCTTGACCTTATAGTCTTCCTGTTTGATGACATGATAAACGCCGTGCCCGTCTTTCTGGGAGAGAATCTGTCCCATTACGGCGCTGTCCCTTGACATGCGAATCAGGGCGGAGACGATATTCAGGTACAGCTTGGCAGAGCTGTTGTCTGTGATGATGAGGAAGATGATTTTTATCAGCTGTCCGTTTTCAGATATGGGCTTGCGGGGTATGCAGACACAAATGACAGTGTCATCAAAGTTATCTATCCGGACATGGGGAATGGCAAGTCCTGTCGGGTACACTGTGGAGGATTCCTGTTCACGTTTCAAAACAAGTTCAAACAGGTCATCACGGCAGCGCGGGGTCTCGTAGTGCTTGCATATGAGGTCAACCATAATTTTGAGGGCATCTGTCTTGGTGTCTGAATTGGTGTCAAAGTAGATGAGCTTGGGTTCCAACAAACTGATTAACTGCATGATAACCTCGAAAGCTGTTTAATGCATGACTAATAAAACATAAGGGATATGCAGTCAACAGAAATCTGCTCCCAACGTTTCCCTTGACGTTAAAATTACCCTTTTTATTAATGAACCTGATAAACTATATCAAATTCTCCGGGAGGAGTATTGCTAAAGCTAAACTTGAGAGAGGACTTAATCACCAGGGCCAGAAAGGCAGCAAGCGGCATAGTCGGCTCATTTAACTGGCTTTTTGAGGATTACAGTTCTGTTACCATTGAGCGGACCATCCTGAGACTGCTGGGAGTGGATGGCGCCACCAAAGACGGTAAACCGCTCCCGAATGTGATTGTCGATGACCTGAAAAGCAACTCGGCTTTGGGTAAAGGAGCAGCCTGGTGGATTGTCAATGCTGCCGTTTCGCACAACAAGGCACCGGCAGAGATAGCTAGGGCTGCCGCGGAAGGGAATCTTGACCTGACTAAAGTGCCGGCTCAGCCTGTTGAAAAGATAGTCAAAGCCCTGAATAAATACACTGACGGGATGCTCTCACATATAAAAAGCCAAAGGACTTACAGGGACGAGCAGTTTAAGAAGTTTGGACCCAGGCGTATGCCTGCCATCTACGTAATCGTGGCAACAGGCAATATTTATGAAGACGTTACTCAGGCAAAAGCCGCTGCCAGAGAAGGTGCGGATATCATCGCCGTAATCCGCTCTACAGCCCAGTCCCTGTTGGATTATGTCCCATATGGCGCTACAACAGTAGGTTTTGGCGGAACTTATGCCACCCAGGAAAACTTCCGCATTATGCGTCAGGCGTTGGATGAAGTGAGTGAAGAGGTTGGCAGGTATATCAGCCTGACCAATTACGCCTCCGGGCTCTGTATGCCGGAAATCGCAGCTATGGGAGCCATGGAACGGCTTGACCTGATGCTCAATGATGCCATGTACGGAATCCTGTTCAGGGATATAAATCCCAAGCGCACCTTGTTGGACCAGTATTTTTCGCGCATGATAAATGCCTATGCGGGGATAGAGATCCAGACAGGTGAAGATAACTATCTGACGACATCGGATGCGGTGGAAAAAGCTTATACCGTCACAGCTTCACAACTGATTAACGAGCAGTTTGCCCTGCTGAGCGGTGTGAAACCGGAGAAAATGGGTTTGGGGCATGCTTTTGAAATCAATCCCGATATGGAGAACGGCTTTCTTTATGAACTTGCTCATGCCCTGCTGACCAGGGAACTTTTCCCCGATTCGCCCATTAAATATATGCCCCCCACCAAGTTTGCTTCCGGCAATGTGTTCAAAACGCACCTGATGGACGGAATGTTTAACTTTGCAGGACAGCTGACCGGGCAGGGAGTGCAGCTATTGGGCATGATGACGGAAGCCATCCATACCCCTCATCTGGCTGACCGTTCTTTGGCGATAGAGAATGCCCTTTATATATTTAACACAATGAAAGACCTGGGTAATGAAATCAGGCTGGAACCGGAAGGATTCATCAATAAAAGGGCAAATGCCGTGTTGGAAGAGGCAACGCTTTTCCTGGAAAAAGTGGCAGAAGAAGGGCTCCTGATTGCTATGTCGAAAGGGGAGTTTGCAGATATCAAGCGTCATGAGAACAGCGGCAAGGGCTATGACGGGGTCTTCCGCAAAGAGGCGGGATACCTGAATCCTTTTATGGACAAGATAAAGATGGAATTGGGCATGTGACATGAGCAAAATTAAAGAGAACATCATAAGACCCTATGGCGATACCCTGAATGACGGAAAGATGCAGCTATCTTTTTCGCTGCAGGTTTCACCGGATGAACGGGGCAAAGAAGCTGCCCGCCTGCTGTTAAAAAAGATTGGCTTTGATGATATTGATATCTGCGGAATGCGTGACCTGAATGAAGGATTTACGCATTTTATCGCATATGCCAGTACAGGTGCCGGGATAGATTACAACAAGGTAATGGTAAAAACTGTCGAAACGGATGTAATGACCATGGAAGAGACAGATGAATATATCAGTACTTTCATTGGCAGACCCCTGACCGTTATCGGCGCATGTATAGAAAGTGATGCCCACACAGTGGGAATAGACGCAATAATGAATATGAAAGGCTATAACCACAGATACGGCCTGGAAAGATACAAGTATTTCAATGCCATAAATATGGGGGCACAAGTCTCTTGTGAAGATTTGCTCAAGAAAGCCAGAGAAGAAAAAGCAGATGCTGTTCTTGTCTCACAGGTTGTTACCCAAAAGAACATCCACATCAAGAATCTGACCCGCCTTATAGAACTTTCAGAAGCGGAAGGACTGAGGGATAAAATGCTGTTCATCTGCGGTGGACCGCGCCTGAGCCATGAACTGGCAATAGAAATGGGATATGATGCGGGTTTTGGTACCGGCAGCTATGCTACAGATGTGGCCAGTTACATCGCAATTACCCTGGCTGACAGAAAAAGACAGCAAGAGATCAATGGAAGTTAAAGCAGGATTACTGAAGGTAATTCAGGAAGCCAGGAAGAAGTTTTCTCCCTATAATCTTCTCCTGCCTCATCTGCAAAATCTTCCCCTCAACCGACCTATCTATATCTTTGCTCTGGGCAAGGCAGCATACCAGATGGCCGAAGCTGCACTTTCCATAGCATCCCATGACCCCCTGATCCGGATTATGGCAGGCCTTGTTATCACGAGATATGGCAATTCAAAGGGTCCACTGGATAAAATGACAATCCTTGAATCAAGCCATCCGATACCAAACGAAGATAGCCTCAAGGCAGCAGATGCAGCCATTGATTTTTTGCAGAAACTAAACGAAAACGACATACTTCTGGTATTACTATCCGGAGGAGGCTCAGCTCTGCTGGAAAAGCCGGTTGAGGGAGTCACTCTTGAAGAGATAATGGAAATAACGCGAAAATTACTGGATAGCGGAGCTGACATTGAGACCATAAATTCAGAGCGCAAAAAGTACTCAGCAGTCAAAGGCGGCAAGCTCATAAACTATGCAAACTGCAAATCAGTAATGATATATGCGATGTCGGATGTTCCCGGAGACAAACCGAAGTACATTGCTTCCAATCCTTTCCTGCCCGAAGCGGAAACGGATGATATCACTATGGGTCTGGACAGTTCCCGCAGGTTTGACATGATGCCCGGGAAAAAACTTCAACAGGTCGGCAAAGCGGTGGTATACAAAATAATCGGTAACAACAGAGCTTTCCGGGATTCAGTCAGAGAAGCGGCACTGGAGATAATCCCTCCCCTCCGTTCTGATAATGTACACATTGTTTCCACTGATTTGACAGGCGAAGCAGTACAGATAGGCAAGGAAATCTCCAAAATGGCAGACCTGATAACCAGGCAGAAGGGCAAAGGTTTCTCTGCTTTCAGGACCCCTTGTCTCTTGATTTTCGGGGGTGAGACATCTGTGACAGTCAGAGGAAACGGCATCGGAGGAAGATGCACAGAACTTGCCCTGGCAACAGTTGAAGGCATATCACAGCTTAATAACTGTGTTTTAATGACCTATGCGACTGATGGACAGGACGGTTTCTGTAACGCCTCCGGAGCTATTGTTGATTATCAGACCAAAGCAAAAATCACGGAACATGGCATAGATATAGATTCATTCTTGTATGACAATGACAGCTACACAGCCTTAAAGGCAGCAGATGCAATCATCCCATCTGAGCCAACAGGCATAAACGTAAACGATGTGGTATTACTTTACATTCAGTAGATTTATCTAAATAAACTATAAGGGAAGGAAGGACTTATGTTAATGAGTGACAGCATGGATATGAGAGACACTCTTCTGCACATAATCCGCGAAACAAAGAAGCAATTTGTACCATACAACATTCTGTATGAACAACTGGTTCATTTGCCCTTTAATCGTCCGATTTATGTTTTTTCATTGGGAAAAGCCGGCTATCAGATGGCTGAAGCTGTTCTGTTGCATGCCGCCAGAGAAGAATTTATCAGGATTAAGGGCGGGTTGGTCATCACCAAATACGGAACAGCCAAAGAACCCCTGGACAATATGACGATTATTGAAGCCAGCCATCTGAATCCCGATGCAAACAGTCTGAAGGCGGGGGATGCCGCCATTGAATTCCTCGAGAAACTCAAAGAGGATGATATCCTGCTGGTTCTTATGTCCGGTGGCGGTACAGCTTTGCTGGAAAAGCTTGCCGACGGAATCAGTCTGGATGATTACAAAAGCAGAATTCAAAACCTAGTGAATTCCGGCGCAGGAATTGAGGAAATTGAAACTGCTCGCAAGCAAATGTCCCAGGTTAAAGGCGGGAAACTTTACAACCACATCAAATCCAAGAACATCTTTATCTACTCAATTTCAGACATCCCGGGCGATATCCCTAAGTATATTGCTTCAAATCCCTTCCTGCCTGATGTGGAAAAAGCTGAGATCGGCATGAGCGCAGAGAACTTTCACCGCTATGATGACCTGACTTCTGAAAGGTTTGTCCAGCGGGAAAAATCCGTTGTGTACAAAATTGTGGCTAATACTCAGAGTTTCTGTGAGCTGTTTCGTGAAACTGCCCTGAAGACCATTCAGGATTTCAAATCTGATATGTTGCATGTAATCACAACGGAACTCACCGGATTTGCTGACAAGAATGGCCGTGAAATTGCAGAGTTGGCGCAAAAGATTAACCAGGAAAGGGACAAGAACTATGCCAATTACCAGGTTCCCTGCCTGGTCATATTCGGAGGACAAACAAGCCTGGATAAAAGGGGCAACGGGGTGGGCGGCAGATGTACGGAGCTCGCTCTGGCCGCTGTTGAAGGAATATCAGAGCTGGAGAATTGCGCAATGCTCACTTATGCAACTGATGGCCTGGATGGTGTGCCGGAAGCTGCCGGCGCCATAGTAGACAACAATACCAAACAAGCTCTTATGGAAAAAGGAATCAGCCTTCAGGAGTCCCTGCATAACAATGACAGCTTTACTGCCTTGAAAGCGGTGGAAGCTATCGTTCCGGGGGAATATACTGGTATTAACGTGAATGACGTTGTAGTGCTTTACATCAGGTAATCATGTCATATCTCAAAGGCACTAAAACCCTGATTTTGAACCAAGGGTCTTCCGATGATATGAGGGAGTCCGTCAGGACCTATTTTCATCAGACTTTCAGCATAGAAGAAAAGCTATATGAGACATTGGCGGATGACGAGGCATTTTATCTCAGAGCAGACGCTCTCAGGCATCCCCTGATATTTTACCTCGGGCACACGGCAACTTTCTATATCAATAAGCTCAATATTGCCGGGATAATCAATGAGAGGTTAAATCCCTCCATAGAATCCATGTTTGCTGTCGGGGTGGATGAAATGAGCTGGGATGACCTGAATGAATCAAACTACAACTGGCCTGCAGTGCACGAAGTAAAGGCTTACAGGGACAAGGTTAGGGAATTGGTTGACAGTCTGATTTCCAGCTTACCCTTGGATATGCCAATCAGTTGGAACAGCCCCTGGTGGGCGATTATCATGGGTATTGAACACCAGAGGATTCACCTCGAAACTTCTTCTGTCCTGATTCGGCAACTGCCTTTGGAGAAAGTTCGCCAGCTTGATTTTTGGGATATCTGCCCGGAAAGCGGTACTGCCCCGGAAAATGAACTCGGTTATGTAAAAGGCGGTTCGCTGAAACTCGGCAAGTCAAAAGACAACCCTCTGTATGGCTGGGACAATGAATACGGAGTTTATGAGACTGCAGTACAGGACTTCAAGGCAGGCAGATATCTGGTCAGCAATCGCGAATACCTTGCTTTCGTGGAAGCCGGGGGTTACCTTGAAAGCAAGTGGTGGACGGAAGAAGGCTGGAACTGGAACCAATTCCGCAATCTGGGAATGCCTCTGTTCTGGCAGAAAGACAAGAACGGTTCCTATTCCCTGCGCACTATGGCAAGCCTGATTCCCATGCCCTGGGACTGGCCTGTGGAAGTCAATTATCTGGAAGCAAAGGCCTTTACGAACTGGCTGGCGGAGAAAACAGCCAAAAATCTCCGTCTTCCCACTGAAGAGGAATGGTATTGCCTGCGTGACCAAGCCGTCAATACCGACCAGCCTTACTGGGAAAAAGCTCCGGGTAACATCAATCTGGAATACTGGGCTTCTGCCTGTCCGGTAAACAAGTTTAAACACGGGGATTTCTACGATGTGATAGGCAATGTCTGGCAATGGATGGAAACCCCCATTTACGGGTTTCCCGGCTTTGAAGTGCATCCCTATTATGACGATTTCAGTACTCCCACCTTTGATACAAGGCACAACCTGATAAAAGGCGGCAGCTTTATTTCCACAGGCAACGAAGCAATCAGGGACAGTCGTTATGCATTCAGGAGGCATTTTTACCAGCATGCCGGGTTCAGGTATGTGGAATCGGATATCCCTGTTACCGTGCATGAGGAATTATATGAAACTGAGCCTGATGTCGTGAACTGGTGCGATGCCCAATGGCCTGCTGACAGCATTACCCAAAAGAATTATTATACCAGCATCAAAGAACTGGTCCAGCCTGCTCTTGAAACTGCAGGGAAAAGCTCCGCGCTTATCATTGGCTGCAAAACAGGCAGGACAGCTTTTGAACTAACCGCTGTCTTTAACAAAGTGACAGGAGTGGACTTCACTGCCCGCCACATCAAGGTTGCCACCCACATGAAAGAAAGCGGCAGAATACGTTTTGTAACTGCTGAAGAGGGTGAGATAACTTCATACAGGGAAAGGAAACTTTCTGACTATAATCTTGAATCCCTTGCAGCCAAAGTTGATTTCTGGCAGGCTGATGCCGGCAATTTGAATCCCAGGTTTACAGGATATGACCTGATTTTGGTGGAAAACAACCTCACCCGCACTTACAATCCCGCCGGCTTCCTGTCCATGATTCATGAAAGGCTTAACAAAGACGGCGTTTTGATAATTGCAGACAGTTATGACTGGCTAAATTCGGAAGTGGAAAGCAGCAAAAGGATTGGAGGCATCCGCCGGGATGGTGAACCCGTCTATTCTCTGGCAGGAATCAGTGAAATGCTGAGCAGTAGTTTCCGGCAGCTGGCTGAACCGGTCAATGCCCCGCTTTATCTGAGAAAAGATAGCCGTAATTATGACTTTTCCCTGCTGCAGTTTTCCTTCTGGAAGAAACTGTAAAAACCTGTTGACGTTTTGAAACAAAAAAAGCCGGTCAACAATGCGACCGGCTTTCTGTTTTATTTGTCAGTTATTCTTATTCAAAGTTCAGGATGACATACTTATACATCTTGTTTCTGTCCTGAATATACAACATCATTCTCTTTTTGTCTGATTTATCCATCTTTTCTTTTGCGGCATTCAATTCCTTGTAAAACTCCGCCGGAGTGTTGATTTCCTTCTTCTCAATTTCCAGGATAATGTCTCCAACGCTCAAATCACTTTTGGAAGCAGGACTATCGGCATCAATTTTGCTGACGATAACGCCCTTGTCTGTATTTACATTCATGCGTTTGGCATACTGGCTGTCATTGGCTTCCACTGTGATTCCGCTTGCCTGGGTGCTTTTCACGTCTTTTTCCTTACCTGCGGCCACCACATCTTCGGGATAGGGGTCCAGTTTCACCATTTTGCTGACTTCCTTGTTATCCCTTTTTAACTTTACTGGTATATCAACACCTATCTTGGCTGTGGCGACTGCGATGCGGAATTTTGAAACATTGGGGACTTTCTCGTTGTTGAATTCCACGATTACGTCACCCTTATCGATGCCTGCTTTTTCTGCTGGGCTGTCTTTTTCCACCTTGGTTACCAGGACGCCTGCCACTTCTTTCAGGTTAAAGGTTTCCATCATATCGCTGGTAATTTCCTGGGGTGTGATGCCCATATAGGCGCGAACCACCTTTCCGGAAGCTATCAGGTCATCCACCACCCGGCTTGCCAGATTGATGGGGATGGCAAAACCGATTCCGATATTGCCGCCGCTGGTGCTGGTAATTGCTGCGTTGACTCCGATTACCTCGCCTTTCATATTTATCAGGGGTCCTCCGCTGTTGCCGGGATTAATGGCCGCATCAGTCTGGATATAATCCTGGTATTGCGGGCTGTTTTGCCCGAAATTGAGCCCTGCCCTGCCTATGGCGGAAATCACACCGACAGTTACGGTTCTGTCCAGACCGATGTCCCCGAAAGGATTTCCGATGGCTATAGCCCAGTCCCCGATATCAAGGTTACTGCTGTCGCCCAGCTTGGCGAAGGTGAGTTTTTCGTCTTTGTTGGGCTTAATTTTTATGACTGCGATATCGGTATTGGGGTCGTTGCCCACGATGGTTGCAGTATATGTTACCTTGTCTGCCAGGGTCACTGTGATGGTGCCTTCCCTGCCTTTTTCCACCACGTGGTTGTTGGTCATAATCAGAGCTTCACCGCTTGCCTTGTCATAATCATAGATAAAACCGCTGCCCATCGAGGTATAGGGGCGTTCCTGCTGTTGGGGCGGATTGAAGAAATAGCGGAAAAATGGGTCGTTGCCAAAAGGATTTTGCTGACTCACAGCTAATTTGGCCTCCACCTTGATTTGCACTACAGCTTCCCTCACTTTCTTTACAACTTCCACGAAGGGGCTTTTGCCGTCTTCACCCACTACCGGCGGTGCCGCCAGTGCGGGGATTGCCAGCATCATACTAAGGGCTGCGATAATGACTGTTTTCCATTTCATTATTGTAACTCTCCTTTTCAGTTATGTAATTTGTCGCTCTTGAAAAAGATAAAAAGCAATGGAGCAATCAGCTTCCTTTAGAAAATCCTCTTTGCTCATATCTTGAAACAAGGTTTTACCGTCAAGATTTTTTTGCTTATTGGTTCAAAATTCCTTGCATTATTATTACCTTATAATAATATAAACCCCGTATGGAAAAATCCAAAAAACCCGAAGTCCGTGAACCCGGTATCCAGACACCCGTTAAGTTTCTCAAAGGCATTGGTGAGGTGCGTTCCCGGTTTCTTGCCAAACTGGGTGTTGGCACTGTGCTGGATTTGATGGAGCTATTTCCCCGGGCGTATATTCAGAGGGAGCTAAACACCCCCATTGCAGAGTTCAGGGTAGGCCAGCAGGTGGCTTTTACCGCCCAGATTTGCTGGGTGGACAAGCGCGTTACCAAGAAAAACCAGCCCCAGATAAACATCGGCATCTCGGATGGCGTCAGCGCTATGGTCTGCACCTGGTTCAAGTTTTACCCCGGCATGGAAGACAAGCTCAAGCCCGGCGGTACAGCCTGGTTCAGCGGTACTGTCAGCGAATACCAGAATATGCTGCAGCTTATCCATCCCGACTTTGAGATTTTGGATGAAGACACGGAATCCGATTTTTGGAAGCAAAGGCCTGTCCTGCCCGTCTATCCCCTATCGGGAACCCTCACCCAGAAAGTCATCCGCAATGCCGTTCTGCTGGCTTTTTCCCAGTATGCCAATCATATCGCGGAAAATCTACCTGAGGAACTGATTGGCAGACATCGCTTTGAACCACGCAAAAATGCGCTCCAGATGATGCATTTCACCACCAGGCCCGATATGGTGGAGATGGTAAAAAACCGTTTTGTTTATGAGGAATTCTTTTACCAGCAATTGATGTGGGCGCGTCACAACCGCTTTCACAGGGACGAGGTCAAAGGCATCGTCTTTGAAAACAAGAAGCATCTCACCCGCAGGATGTATGACACGCTCCCCTTTGTCCTCACTTCCGCCCAGAAACGCGTCCTCAAGGAAATCTTTGCCGACATGACTTCGGAAAAGCAGATGAGCCGTTTACTGCAGGGAGATGTGGGCAGCGGCAAGACCATCGTGACCCTGTTTGCCATGCTGCTTGCCATTGAAAACGGCTTTCAGGCTGTCCTTATGGCTCCCACGGAAATCCTGGCGGAACAGCACTACCAAAACATCAGCCGCCTGTTGCAGGGTAATGCGGAAGTATCCGTCTGCCTGCTCAAAGGCGGGGTTTATAAAGGCAAGAAGGAAATCAAGGAGCAGATTGCCGATGGCTCCATCAACCTGATTATCGGCACCCATGCCTTGCTGCAGGAGGATGTGCAGTTTTCTTCTCTGGGCTTTATCGCTGTGGACGAACAGCACCGGTTCGGGGTGGAGCAGAGGGCAAAGCTCGGTAAACGCCGGACCCGGCCTGATATGTTGTATCTTAGCGCTACACCCATCCCGCGTTCGCTTGCCATGACTGTTTACGGTGACCTGGAAGTCAGCATCCTGGACGAATTGCCGCCTAACCGCAAGCCTGTCAGCACCTTTGTCCGCAGCTCCGAAAAGCTGGACCTCGTCTATGCCGAAGTCCGCAAGGAATTGCACAAAGGCAGGCAGGCATACATAGTCTGCCCCTTGATTGAGGAATCCGAAAAGCTTGATTTGCTCTCCGCCGAAAAGCTGTTTCAGCATATAAAGACCAAGGTTTTCCCCGAGTTTACGGTTGCCCTGTTGCACGGAAGGATGAAAAATGCCGACAAAGATGCCATCATGCACGCCTTCAAGCAGGGAGAAATCAAGGTCCTGGTCTCCACCACAGTGATTGAGGTGGGGGTGGATGTTCCCAATGCGACAGTTATGCTGATTGAGCATGCTGAACGCTTTGGCCTGGCTCAGTTGCATCAGCTGAGAGGCAGGGTGGGGCGCGGGGCAGACCAGTCTGTCTGTTTTCTCATCGAGCATTTTCCCGTTTCTGCAGTGGGACGCGAGCGGCTTACTGCCATGACCGGCACCACGGATGGCTTTGTCATTGCGGAAAAGGATTTGGAACTGCGTGGTCCGGGGGAATTTTTCGGTACCGAACAGAGCGGTCTGCCGCGTTTCCGTTTTGCCAATCTTTTGCGTGACCAGCACATCCTCAAGCTCGCCCGCAACGACGCCTTTGACCTTATCAGCAAAGACTTTGACTTCGTCCTGCCGGAGCATTCCATGGTGCGCAGTCAGTTCCGACAGCTCTATGCCAAAAAAGAAACCTTGATGCAATACTGACCTTTCATATTATTGTATTTTATATTGTGTCTTCCCTGCTCACCACGTGGCATCCACCTGGGATCCTCGTGGGCTAACCCCAGGTGGACCCCAGGTGGACCCCAGGTGGCAAGCAGGGGATGACTCAGTGCGATGGAGGTAATTATGAATGCAGCAATCGTGATGGAATTTATCCGGGCGATTAATGAAGCGGATGTGGACAAAATCTATGCCCTGATGACGGATGACCACGTCTTTGTCGATTCCCAGAACAACAAGGTTGTGGGCAAGGATTCCATGAAAAAGGCATGGGTGGATTTCTACAAGCTGTTTCCGGACTACCATTTGGAAGTCAATGAAGTCATCACCAAAAATGAAGTGGTCATGGTGAACGGCTTTGCCTCCGGAACATACAAAAACCTGAGACACGAGGACAAGGACACTACCTGGATTGTACCCGCTGCCTGGAAAGCTGTCGTCACCAATAGTAAAATCGAACTCTGGCAGATATTTGCCGATATGAGCAAAGCCTATGAGATTGTCCGCCGGTATGCGGGCACGGAAATTGCATAATCCATACTAAAATATAAAAACTAAGCCAAGGCAGGATAAATCAATGTTCAAACAAATGCTCGTCATCATGCTCCTGTTAATCGGAGCAGCCCTTTTTGCCCAGCAGACCATGCAAAACGGCACAGCTTTGCCGGTTGACCCGGATTTAGTTATTGGTAAACTCCCCAATGGCCTGACCTATTACATAAAGGTGAACCGCCGGCCGGAAAAGAGAGCGGAACTCCGCCTGGTTACCAATATCGGCTCTGTCCAGGAAGACGATGACCAGCAGGGATTGGCGCACTTTACTGAACACATGGCTTTTAACGGCACCAAGCACTTCCCCAAGACCGAATTGCTGGAATACCTTAATTCCATCGGCATGGGCTTTGCGGGAGGGCTGAATGCAGCCACCGGTCTTGACCAGACGGTTTACCAGCTCAAGATTCCCACCGATAATGCAGAGCAGTTTCGCAAGGGCTTTCTCATCCTGAGCGATTGGGCTTCCGGCGTCAGCTTTGATACTGTCGAGCTTGATAAGGAACGCGGAGTAATCATTGAAGAGTGGCGCGGAGGACAGGGCGCAGACCAGCGTCTCTACGATGCCACCCGTAAGGTTATCTTCGCCGGCTCCAGATATGCGGAACGCATGCCCATCGGCAAGCTGGAAGTGCTGCAAAACTTTGACCGCGATACGATTGTCCGCTTTTACAACGACTGGTACAGGCCGGATTTGCAGGCAGTGGTTGCAGTGGGGGATTTTGACCCTGTGGTGGTGGAAAACCTTATCAAAGAATATTTCAGTCCCATCACCGTCCGGCAAAACCCGCGCGAAGTCATCCTTTACGACGTTCCCGGTCACGTTGAACCCAAAGTGGTGATTGCGACAGACCCCGAAGCCGCCGAAACCAGCATCCAGCTAAACTGGAAGCACGGAATAACCGAAAACAAGACTATCGCCGATTATCGCAGGACCCTGATTACGAACCTCTTTACCCAGATACTCAACGAGCGCTTGCAGGAGCTTGCCCAGAAACCGGATACGCCTTTCTCATATGCTTTTAACTATATGTTCAATATGGTGCGCAGCAAAGCGACTTACGCCATGGCTGCCCAGGTGCCTGAAACCGGTATTATGACGGGGCTTTCAGCCCTGCTCAATGAAGCGGAAAGAGTCAACCGCTTTGGCTTCACCCAATCCGAGCTGGACCGTGCCAGGCAAAACGCACTGCGTATGGGCGAGAGGATGCTGGCTGAAAAAGACAGGCAGGATTCAGGACGACTCGTCTGGCGTTACGTGAGTCATTTCACTTATGGAAACCCCGTTATGAGCATCGAGCAGAACGTGGCGCTCAACCGTGCTCTCTATGAAGGCATTACCCTGGAGGAAGTGAATCAGGTAATCCATGAACTGGTGACAGATGAGAATCTCGTGATTGCCGTGACTGCTCCCCTCAAACCCGGTCTCTCACTGCCTACGGAAGCAGAACTTCTGGCGCAGGTGCGCCTGGCAAGAGACATGGAACTGGCTGCGTATGAAGATGTGGTCAGCACGGAGGAATTGCTGAGCCAGAACCTCAAGCCAGGCAAAGTAACCTCGGAAAAGACTTACAAAAAGATTGGCACCAGGCAGTGGACCCTGTCCAACGGCGTGAAAGTCCTGCTGAAGAAGACGGATTTCAAGAACGACGAAATCATGCTGCGCGCTTTCAGTCCCGGCGGAACTTCATTGTATGACCTTGAAGACCTGTTTGAAGCCCGTGAAGCCGCCGGAATCATCACTGACAGCGGTGTGAACGGCTTTGACTCCACTACCCTGAAGAAAAAGCTTTCCGGAAAGATTGTGAATGTATCGCCTTTCATCGACGATGACAGGGAAGGTTTTACAGCTAACTGCTCTCCCTCAGATATGGAGACCATGTTTCAGCTGATTTACCTGTATGCCACGGCACCCCGTTTTGATGCGGACAGCTTCACCGGCTGGATTGCCAGAACGCATTCCTGGATGCAGAACGAGGCGCTCAGCCCGGAATCCGCTTTTAACGACTCGATTAATGCCTTTTTATACAATCGCCATCCCCGCACCAGATCCATGAAAGCGGAAGATCTCAACTACCTTGATATGCAAAGGGTTATGCAGATTTACCTGGAGCGGTTTGCCGACTTCAGTGACTTCACCTTTGTGGTGGTGGGTAATTTTGACGAAAAGCTGCTCAAAAGCTTCAGCACCAAATATCTGGCAAACCTCCCTGCCAAAGGCGTCCGTGAACAGGTGCGCGACAATGGGGTGCGTTTTGCTGAAGGCAAGCAGGAAATCAATGTCTATAAAGGACAAGACGCCAAGAGCATCGTAATGTTTTCCCTGCCTGCCTATACCCACGTGGATAGCCGGACCAATGTCAGACTCGGCAATCTGACCATGTTGATGAATGAAAAGCTGCGCGAGAACATACGCGAGACCCGCGGCGGTGTCTATTTCATCGGCGCCTGGCAGGATTACAGGCCATATCCCAATCCCGCCCTGCAGATTACCATCTATATGCAGTGCGCTCCGGAGCGTGTGGAAGAGCTCTCAGAAGCTGTGGTGGCTACCCTTGACAGCCTCAAAGCCGGCTTGTTTGAAGAAAAGTATATAAATACCATCAAAACCACCCGTCTCAAGCGTCTGGAAACGGATGTGAAGGACAACCGCTGGTGGATGAGCACCATTTATTCCGGATTGTGGAATGGTTATCCGCTGAACGATATCCTGAAGGAAAGGGAAGCCGTGAAACACCTTACCCTGAGGGAATTGCAGCAAACGGCGGCAAAATATCTGGTGCACGACTCAAATCTGCTCAGGGGTGCCCTGTTCCCCGCGCAACAACCCCCGGAATAAGTAGCCCGGTCTCTATTTGCAATAAAAAGTTACTAATGACCTGATTACATCAGGCAGCGTAGACTGTCTGATACAACCGCCTCATGTGATTGCGACGAGCTTTGGTGTCTGCAATCATTAACTAATTGAAAAACAATAATTTGCTTTTCCTGTTAATACCATTAGACTGTATATGTCAAGTGACAGTATCAAGTGAATATATCACTCGGAAGTTACGGATGAAGCGGGCACGTGTCCTGTTTTCCGTAACGTTGACGTAACAAACAAAAAAGGAAAATCAAATGAAAAAACTAATTTTAGCTTTGGCCTTACTTGTCGGAGTGATAGCCATTTTTGCGCAGAATCCTCTTGCAGTCGGGCAGACACAGTTCAACGCAGGTCTCGGGTTTTCAAATTGGGGAGTTCCGGTTTACCTCGGATTGGATTACGGTGCCGGAAGAGATGTATCCGTAGGCGGAGAAGTTTCTTTTAACTCCTACCGGGAAAGCTACCATGACAATCGTTACAATCATTCCATTATAGGGATATCTGGAAATGTGAACTACCATTTCAACCGTGTTTTAAATATCCCTTCAAACTGGGATTTCTACGCCGGCCTTAACCTAGGCTACTATGTATGGCAATCTCCCAACGACTACCCCGGTGATTACAAGAACGGCATAGGCCTTGGCGGTCAGATTGGCGGTCGCTACTATTTCACAGACACTATTGGTTTTAATCTTCAATTTGGCGGCAGCAGTGCCTATTCCGGGGGAAAATTCGGTCTTTCGTTTAAACTGTAAGGCATATAGAGGAGCTGAGCTCCGGCTAAAACAACCGGAGCTGGCTAATCTATCATAGTAATAATCATTATTAATTGAACATCAGATATTCAGTTTGAAACAGATATCTTGGAGGATATATGAAAAAGTTTGCATTCTTAACAGCCACTATTTTATTAATGGCTTCCTTGATTTACGGAGTGGGACCACCAACGGTTAACCTCGGCGTTGCTTCTAATTACGTGGTTCTTGCCAGTACCGGAGTCTCAACTACCGGGACAACCTCTGTAATCGGAAACATTGGAATCAGTCCCGCTGCAGGAACTTACTTGACCGGATTTGGGCTTATAATAGATGAATCGGGCACATTTGCAACCTCATCCCTGGTAACCGGCAGAGTCTATGCTGCTGATTACACTGTGCCGACCCCGGCTATCCTAAGCGCAGCAATTGGTGATATGACCATAGCTTACAATGATGCTGCAGGAAGGCTAAATCCTGATTATACAGAACTATATGCCGGTGACTTAACCGGGCAGACACTTATTCCCGGTCTTTACAAATGGAGCAGTGGAGTCTCAATCGGTGCCGGCGGTTTAACTGTTTCCGGTGGTCCTAATGATATCTGGGTTTTCCAGATTGCTCAAAACCTTACCGTTGCTGATGGAGCGATAGTTACATTAGTCGGTGGCGCTCAACCCCAGAATATCTTCTGGCAGGTTGCAGGTCTGGCGACCTTGGGTACTACTGCTCAGTTCAAGGGAATCATTCTGAGTCAAACGCTGATTTCTATGAATACCAGTGCAACTATTAACGGCAGATTGCTGGCGCAGACCGCGGTGACCCTGGAAGGAAGCAGTGTGGTACAGCCCGGCGGTTCAACCGGAGTTGATGAAGATGTAGTTTACCCTGTTAACATTGGTTCTTCCATGGAATCAAATTACCCCAATCCATTCAATCCATCCACAAGCATCAAATTTGATATCGTCAAAGGCGAGCGCGGAATCCTGATGATTTACAATGAGAAAGGGCAAACTGTACTTCAGCAGAGATTTGAATCAGGAGAACATAATTTCGAATGGGTTAATGATGGGTTGCCTTCCGGCATCTATATAGTCAGACTCAGAACCAATTCGGAAATTTTTACGAAGAAAATGAGCCTGATAAAGTAGCCGTATGACACTTAATGTGCTTATGGCTTGGTTAACTGTGGGCATTGCACTGCTCATAAACGAATTATTAATATCTTGATGCTTCAGCTGACAACAAACGGATATGTTATAGCTTATCATAATTTAAGGCAGAAGCAAGTTCATCTCCGGCTGGTCCAGGCCAGTTCCGGAACACTTCAGAAACAAGAGGTGTTTATGACAGAGAATACTGTCAAACCAGCTGCAAAGTCAGACACTTTAACGATAGAAGATTTGCTTCATAACGATACGATCCTGACCATTCCCAGCGGCATTCCCATCCTGGCAAATCTGGATTCTCCCAGAGGCAGGATTTTTCACGAAGCCACCAGGTTGTTTTCAGAATTTGGCTACAAAGGGACGAGTACCCGGGCAATAGCCATGGCTGCCGGCGTAAAACAGGTTATGATAAACTACTACTTCAGCAGCAAAATCTTGCTCTACGAAGCAATATTGAAATATGAAGGGATGACTATGCTGGCGGTAATCTTCAGTTCAAAGCCGGAGCATAAATCTCCTGAAGAAATGCTGATTGAAACTCCGATTCGCCTGATGACCGTTATGCATGACAATCCGCAGTGGGCGTCTTTGTTACGGCGTGAAATTGCAGAGGGAGCAGTGCATCTCAGAAGGGCATTGCGCGGTGTGGCAGAACAGGGTCCCCTGGGTGCCAACCTGCATTTTCATGATGCCTATGTGACAGCAGTAGAAACGGGCAAGGCAATCAAGCTGCCCATCGAAGCTGTGCGTGAATGCCTCCTGGCAATCGGCTACAGCGCTATTTACCTGGCCCCGCTGATTTCTATGATAAATGAGCGGGATTTTCATGACGAAACCGTGTGGGAAGAGTGGAAGCTTACTCTGAGTACCATTCTCAAGCGGGGATTGCTGATAGATGATACACAGCAACCCTAATCACGGTTTGAATAAATAACATATCAATAAAAAAGGAAGGTTATCATGTTGATGACAATAGCTATTATCCTGATAGTGCTCTGGCTGTTGGGAGTCGTGACATCTTACACACTGGGAGGCCTTGTCCATGTTCTCCTGGTGATTGCTATAGTTGTATTCCTGGTACGGATTATCAACGGCAGGAAAGTATTGTAACTGAGAAAGTTACACTGGTAAAAAACTCCCTTCTCCTGGTTTCAGGAGCAGGGCAAATCTAACTTATAACAAGTGGTTTTCTGAATTATAAAGCAGAAAGCACAGATTTTCAGGAGATAATATGAAACACATAATTTTATTAATTCTCGTCCTTGCGCTATCCTTTGGGATGGTTTATGCCCAGTCAGTATTCGGCATTAAGGGCGGGATGAATATATCGCGCATAAGCGGCGATGACGCCGTGGCATCCAGCGACTCCCACCTGGGAGCTCATCTGGGATTTATCATGAAATACAACGTGATGGAAACTCTGATTTTCCAGCCGGAACTGCTCTATACCCAAAAAGGCTACAACTACCAATACTCCTTGAACGACATTGACTACACAATCAAAAACAGCTTTGACTACATTGAACTGCCCTTGCTGATAAAGTTGAATGTCGCAGTTGGTGACGTCAGGTTCCAGCCTTTTGTCGGGCCTGCTGTGTCATACCTGATCAGCGCTAAGGCAAAGGAAAAACTGAGCAATGACACCACCACCATCACCCGCACCAGTGACGTTTCAGACGATTTGAACAAGCTTGCCTTCGGCTTTGCCGTCGGTGCTGAATTTGTCTTCCAGAGAAGGTTTATCTTTGGTGGAAGGTACAATTTCGGCTTGTCCAATGTTTACAAGGACAATCTGGAATTTCAGGGTCCTGAAGTCAAGAACGGCGTATTTATGCTTAACTTAGGATATCTGTTTAACGATTAACGTCTCCAAGACATAGATAAAAAACAGCTAACCTTTTATGGGTTGGCTGTTTCATTTTTCAGGTAAAAAAAGCTTAGCCGGATGACGGCTGGGAATGGTTTACAGTTTCCTAAAAGAGCACGGTCATCTTGATAAGCGGTATCAGAATCAGGCCTCCCGTGTCGGCTGTAAAGGGACGGAATCCGCCCAGGTCCCAGCTTATCTTATCACCCTTGAAACGGATGCCCAGGGTCAGGAGTTGGCCTCCTTCTTCATCCATTACTTCCGAATAGGTTATCAGTTCAGAGATAAGCGCAATCCGGTTGGAAACGCTTACAATCCCTCCCAGGGCCAAAAATGCGCCATCACTGAATTTCTCAAAATCCGTGGCAGTTCCGACCAGGAAGTGACCACTGGCTTTTTCTGTGCCATAGCTCAGGACGTTCAGAAGCGTTGCGCCTTCTGCTTTGGGTAGCCAGGAGATGGAAAAAGCGCCCTGCAGATTTCCGTGCCTGAGATAGTTTTGTTTGACCCCCACTGCTACATATTCGAATGCCTCTTTCACAATCGGGAAAGGCATGGCCAGGCTGAGGTGGGTGCTTCCGGTCAGGCCATAGGCATATTGAAGGATAAATATCTCATAATTAGTCAGGGTATGACCGCCCTTGGGCATTGTGTAGGCGGTGGGCAATACCAGCAGGGACTGGTCTGCAGCCATAAACATATGGTCGGCTTCCTGGCAATAAAGCGTCATGCCCAGGCAAAACAGCAGTATAATGGTCGTGACTAAAGCTTTCATCTCACCTTCTTTGCTGAAGTATTATTAGGATTCAACTTCTATTACATATTGCTGTGTTTATCCCTGCTGTCAACTTAAAATTGCTCCTGACTGTAAGTGTTTGCTTCAGAACATCAGCGATATTTTCAGAAGAGGGGCGACTGGTTTGTCTTTTTTGTCCTGAAGGGTGGTCATGGCACCGGCATCCACTCTCGCTGTGCCGTTGCTTATGGTAACACAGGCGGAAACAGCGCCTTGCTCAAATCTTTCATAATCATCCAGTTCCCATTTCGGAGCATATAATTCTCCCATAAAACCCAAGGTCTCAGAAACCTGTATATGCGCTCCTGCCATAAAGATATGGTAACTGCTCAATTCACTGAAATCGGTTAACAAACTGCCTCCTGCGTGAAGGCTGATTCTGTCATTTCCAATGCTGATGATGTTACTGACCAATGCCCGCTTAAAATATGCGCTGTAACCGATTGCCGCAGCTGCCTGCACCATCTCTGTCTTCAGGTAGTTCTGCTTGACGCCTGCCGCAAAACCCTGTACCACTCCATTTATGAAAAAAGGCATGAAAGTCGAAGCGCTGAGATGAGTGGAATTGGTCAGGGCATATGTGTATTGCCAATACATTACTTCATACATCGTAAAAGCGTGACTGCCCTTGGGCATGGTGTAGGCGGTCGGCATGAAAAACAGCGACTGGTCGCCTGCCCAAAACCGTTCCGCTGTCTGCTTTGCCGGTAAACTTCCGCATAAACAGACAGCCAGCGTCACAAGTAGCGCAATTGTGATATTACGGATAGTGCCTCTGCCGTTATCTTTACACACCAGACCCTTTCCCTGGGTTTTAAGTTTGTATCGTCCGGGCAGCTTTTGTACTCATCGTCTAATCCCATTGGCAGAAGCAAAAAACAGCACATAACCCCCACCGACCAGGACCACTGTTAAAACAAGGCTTGAAATGAGAATAACCCAGTTACGGATGTGTATTTTCCTGTCAGGGTGATACAAAGGATTTAAACGTCTATGATTGACTTTTGCATCAATAAGGGAAAATCCAAATCCTGCGATAACTAGTATAGTGGCAGCTAACCCTCTGTAAACTTGAGGGTTTTTTTGCTGTAAAATCACGATTATGAGCGCACCACCACCACAGATATACCTCAGATATTTAAAGATGTTCTTTTTATTCATCTGATAACCCCTCACCGGATTTTTCTTTCAAGAATTGCATAACTATGTGCCTTGTTTTTGTCAAGTCAATAAAAAGCAAACATTTATCTGATGGCAGAGTTGCCTTTTCCCTGCTTCTTATCCAGTCCGAACTCATGTTTGAGGATACCATTGTCTCTTTCAGCCACAGCGTTTCAATGCAGTGGTTTTTACCAGTCATGCTGATAGCGGTTTCATGTTTTGCCAATAGTTTTCGGAAGTCCTTACTGTAATACTGCAAGCCGTGGTCAGAGTGATGGATCAACCCTGCGGGAGGATGAGTTCTTTGCTTCAGAACATCAGTGATACTTTCAGAAGAGGAGTAACCGGTTTGTCTTTTTTGCCCTGTAGGGGAGTCATGGCACCGGCATCCACTCTCGCTGTGCCGTTGCTTATGGTAACGCATACGGAAACTGCGTTTTGCTCATATCTTTCAAATATGTAACCCCCCAAATCCCAATTCGGAGCAAACAATTCCCCTATCAGGCCAAATGTCTCAGAAAAATGTATATGCGCTCCTGACATGATGATATGGTATCTGCTCAATTCACTGATATCGGTCAGCAGAATACCGGCTGCATGGAAACTGATTCTGTCGCTCTCGATACTGACTATATTGCTGAGTATAACTTTCTCAAAATAGGGGCTGTAACCGATTGCCGCAGCTGCCTGCACCATCTCTGTCTTCAGGTAGTTCTGCTTGATGCCTGCCGCAAAACCCGGCACCAATCCATTTATGGCCAAAGGCATGAAAGTCGAAGCGCTGAGATGAGTGGAATTGGTCAGGGCATATGTGTACTGCCAGTACGCTACTTCATACACTGTAAAAGCGTGACTGCCCTTGGGCATGGTGTAGGCGGTCGGCATGAAAAACAGCGACTGGTCGCCTGCCCAAAACCGTTCCGCTGTCTGCTTTGCCGGCAAACTTCCGCATATACAGACAGCCAGCGTCACAAGTAGCGCAATTGTGATTTTACGGATAGTGCCTCTGCCGTTATCTTTACACACCAGACCCTCTTCCTGGGTTTAAAGTTTATCTCGTCCGGGCAGCTTATAAACTCATCGTCTAATCCCATTGGCAGAAGCAAAAAACAGCACATAACCCCCACCGACCAGGACCGCTGTTAAAACAAGGCTTGAAATGAGAATAACCCAGTTACGGATGTGTATTTTCCTGTCAGCGTGATAAAAAGGATCTAAACGTTTATGATTGATTTTTCCATCAATAAGGGAAAATCCTAATCCTGCGAAAACTAGTATAGTGGCAGCTAACCCTCTATATACTTGAGGATTTTTTTGCTGTAAAATCGTGATTATGAGCGCACCACCAGCACAGATATACCACAGATATTTAAAGATGTTCTTTTTATTCATCTGATTACCCCTCACCGGATTTTTCTTTCAAGAATTGCATAACTATGTGCCTTGTTTTTGTCAAGGTAATAAAAAGCAAACATTTATCTGTTGGCAGAGTTGCCTTTTCCCTGCTTCTCCCTCAGGAGCATTACGGTACCATTACGGTACCATTACGGTAGCATTGCGGTCAATGACCGTATTACTACCGTAATGCTACCGTAATGCTAAAGCGATGGTGTTAAGAAAAGAGCGGGGCCGGTGAAAAGTGACAAACAGTTCTGCAAATCGTGACACGAGGTCTGCAAACTTTGGCATCGTTATGCATCCTTAGGCAACAGAAAACCACCCCTAAAAGACCTGAAATGACACTAAATCTGCAAAAAGTGACACAAGATATGCAAATTCTGACTAGCTTGAATATTGACATTCCTCAACTTTTGTAGACAAATAGTTTTATCAGCTAACTTGTTTTTACTGATTAGAATTGTAAGTTCATCTTATTGATGTCAAAATAGTAAGGCTATTATTGTGACGATAACAATGATACCCGATAATACCAGATTTGATATCCACATCCGTTTACGTGTCTTATCTAAAGCTTCTTTTGAGTCTTTCATCGCTATAATTAGCGATTGCAAAGTAGGCTGAAGACTTTTTGAAATAGTATCTGCTGCCGCTTCAAGTTTAACCTTAATTGATTCGTCGATATTGGTTAAAAGGGCATCAACCTTTTTTAGCAATTCATTAACATGCCCATTCAATTTATCAAATTTCTGTAAAGCATCACCTTGATATAAAAGCACCTGCTTGGTAGAATCAGCAAATGCCTTACTTATTTCTTGTTCAGTTGTCTCTATATGCTTGTAAACGTTTGAGATAGTTTCTTTTGATTGATCTGACCACCTATTGATTTCTTCTAAAATTGTCTTCTGTTTATCGGCAATCTGATTAAAACTGGTATGAATCTCGTCAGTTTGCCTAGAATATGTCTCGAAGAAGCCATTTACCCTTTCTGTGAGTGTTTTTACGATATTATTAAAGCTGTTTTGAATCTCTTCTGTATGTTTTGAATAAGTATCAAAAAACTTATTCATTCTATTAGATAAGTCACCTGCCGTCTTTTCCTGCTCAGTAAAGGAAATTGATTGCTGATTGATTTGCTTACCTAATTCTATGGTATCCTTGTTTAGGGTAGATATGTTATTTCTAATATCTTCGATCGCTGCAGTAAGTTTTGCAGCAGTTTCTGATGCATAATTATCTGCCATTTTATTCTCCTTGATTATATCATTTTGGTTAGTTCGAATGTTGCATTTTGCATGAACAGCATAAGTTTGTAATCGTCAATAGAGTAACCAGTAAAAGAAGTAAACTCATCTTCAATTCCATCTTTCTTCTCTTTTAGGGCTTCAATGAATTTGTCAAACACCAAAGACAAGGCATTATAATCCATCATATCATCGCATGATTCCACAAATAGGCTTAAGCCTGATCTCAGATCCTTGAAACCCTGTTCGAGTTCAAGTTTTTTGGCTTTTGATAAGATTATATTGGAATAGGCGTTTAAGAGGTGAAGAGCATAATTATCGGGACTATCATTTAACAGTCTTATACAAGCTCCTCGGAGCTCCTTGCAATTCTGATATAGAGTACCTGAATCATCTCGATTTACTATATTGATAAAATTGTCTACGATTTCCAGTGATCTGATCTTTCCACTTTCTGTCATATCGGTCAAGGATGCATTTTTACCATCTACAGAATATTCTGGTCTGAAATATTTAGAGCTGAAGTATGCGTCAATATACTCTCTAAATTGCTCAGATAAAAGATCCTCTGATTGTTTTTCATGACCATATCTGCAAGCAAAGTCCATGTCCTGAATTGCCCGCTTTCTTTTTTTATGAATGTACTCATATTCAAAATGAACATAATATTCAACTAGGTTTGAACGGTTAGGTCTATCATTAAACTTCTGGAAAAAATCTAATATACGCTTATCTGCTTCAGTTTCTGTAAAATAGCGTTGAAGATAGTTTTTTAAGGTTATTTTAATTGAATCTCTTTGCTTGTGCTCAATAAATAGAGTAAAGACAGTTTTTAAGTTTCCTTTATCATTGCGGTACTTGATTGTATAATCGTCAATTATGCCAATCAAAGCCAAGCGATATATGATCATGGATAATGAAAGACTGTTAATTGGTATGTATTTCCCATCTACAGTTATATTATTAAAAGATGATGAATCAATGTCTATGCTAAATATACGATTGTTTGATTGGTCAGCAAAGTAGTTAAAAATGCTTAAGCCGTCCTTATTCTTGTAGTCTCGCATAATTTTTTTGCTGCATTCAATCTCAACTATCTGACCCAGGAAATTCGTTTCATGTAAGAAATTTGGTACTTCTATATCGAGGCTGTTACCATCTACAATATAATCAGAAAAAAGTAAATACGCCAAAGCCAGATTCCTATCTCTTCCGATTCTACCCGTTTCCTGTGCAAAACCTTCAATTGAACCAGGATAGTTTAAATGAATGCTGAATCTCACATTGGGCTTGTTAAAACCCATACCAAAAGCTTTGGTGGCAATCATTAAGTTGATTTTGTTAGATTTGAATTGCTGCTGGAATTCACTCATCTTATCTTGATCTTGTTGTAGCTCTTGGTCACTACCACGATAAAATCCCAATTTGAATCTCTTATTAGAAGCCAATTCATGTTGCAAATACTCGAATATCCCCTCATTTTTGCCAGGCTTCTGACTAACGCCAAGCAAATCTGTTTTATGTGGACAAAACACTATAATCGCATTTTCATTGCTGATTTTATATCGGTCTTTGGAAACACTACCAATCTGATATTCTTTAGGGATTTTTTCATCGGTATAAATCAGATCTTTTTCAAGTTTATTGTTGAGTAAGTTAACAAGTTCGACCCTCTTCTGAATTTTCAAATCTTTACCGATGTTTCTTGCATTTGTTCCTGTTGTAGCACTTTTCAATTTTATCGGAACGAACTTATATACTATCTCATCTCTTTTTAGTGTATCAGATTTAACAATTTCGATTGGATGGTCTGGGGATAACTCTAACTCTCTTTGGACATCTGTTAAAACATCAAATGATGCAGTGGCCGTTAGACCGATCACTGTAATATCTTTAGAATCAAAAGTCTGGCAGTATTTGTTAGCGTTGTATGCTAATCTAAGGTAACTCGGTCTGAAATCATGTCCCCATTCTGAAACGCAATGAGCCTCGTCAACGATGAAGTAACTGAAAAAGTTATCAAAGGTACTCATATCCATCAGCGAATTCCTAAATTCCTGTATTTGCATTCTTTCAGGCGATACAAATGAAAACAAAGATTGCCCTTCCTTAATCCTGAACATGTTCTCTTCTCTTTCTTTTGCATTACAATCAGAATTGATATAGATCGAGTCTATGCTTAATAAATCAAGCTCATCATATTGATCTTTCATTAATGATCGAATCGGTTCTATAATCAACGCAAATCCAGGCTGGAGTAACACGCTTATTTGGTAAGTAAGGGATTTACCTCCTCCGGTTGGGAGTAAACCTATGATGGAATTAAGACTTAGGCTATGCTTGATTATGTCTAATTGTCCTTGTAAGAAATCTCTTTTTCGGAAGATACTCTGTAGAAAATACCTTAGCGCTTTGTTTTGATCAGGATTTATTCCAGCAGATAATTTATAGTCAATTAATTTGCCTGAAAAGAACCTCTTCTGGGATAAGCTATGATCACACTTCTGAATCATACATGTATGTGGTTTTTTCAGTATTGAGTTATTCGCTGTTTCTGAGTTAAGAATTATATTTAGAGTTTTATCTTTGCCATCTATTTCATGCTTAGAATAGATAATCCGAGTTAGACCATGATGAGATGATAACACAGCAATATTCGTAAGCATTTTATTAAGATTGGATATTGCGTATTGGCAAACATTAGGTACTATTCCTGAAATATGAACGTTTAGCTCAATCCAACGCTTTTTTGAGTGCATCAAATAGAGTAGTATGGTTAACTGTAGCCAGGCAATTATAATTGAATTATCGATTAGACTCTTGTGAGAATCATCCAATATTTGATAATCATGACCCCATTTCTCATTTACAGTAAATTTTATGCTCCCGTCCTGAGCTATTTCTTTTTCAATCCACGTATTTTTCTTTCTAATTGAATCCATAAGGTCAATGGGCATTATCGTTGGAGTGCCACGTATTATAAGATTTGCTAGAACAGCATAATATGGATAGTCAGCAGAGAAATCGTCTTCTGGAATGCAGTTGTTGATTAACGAAAAGCATGATTTATCTTTAATATAATTCTTGATTTTCTGGTATTCTGGATTTGTTAGGATATGATCAAAAGCGTAGCTTGCAACAAAGCAATTAGTTGATGTCGATTCTTTTACCGGATGAGCTTTTCTTTCTGGCTTTACTCTTGAAATAACCTCAGATGTTAAACTTCTACTGAGAATTGGTGGAACATAACTAACTTCCTCAGGGACAAATTCATCTTCATGAAGAACGAGTTGAGGTTGATTTATTTCGAAAATGATCTCATGCCTGGCACAGCCTCTTCTAATAATCAGGGGGTTACAAATACCAGTATATTCTTTACAGTGTTTGCAGGATTCCCTTTTCAAGCATTTCCGTTCTGACAATAATCTATAGTTGTTCTGATAGGATGTCTTTAATGCTTGCGAGAATTCATTTAATCTGTAATTATACTCTTCAGCTCTAAATGGACTAATGCAAAACACGATGTTAAGACCGATTTGAGTTTGAATAAAGTTAGCTATTAGTCTTTTCAGATCAATGCTTTCTACATCTAAAATGTTTGAAAAAATGTGGAAGTTGGTATCGGATTGGGGCTGAGGGATCATATCAGGAGTAACTTTATCAAGACTACATGTAACTCTTGCGTATGGTATGTTTGGGCAGATTAATTGTAGAATTGCCTCAGCCCTGTCCAAAGCCAATTCTGATGCATCAATTAAAGTAATATGATTTATTATAGTTTTAAGAGATTTCTGTTTTAAGAACTCAATCAAAGCCAAAGTACCCAAACCCTGACCACACCCCCAGTCAATTATGTTTATCGGTTTCTGAAAATATCCAGGGTTTTTGTAATAAACGATGCCAAATGAATCGTTCAGCTTTGCTTCATGCATTCTCCAATATCTATATATGTATTCGTTAAGCTGATCATAATCTTCGGCAACAGTTTTCCCATGATCTGTATCAGAACCTCGATGATGATGATATGCTGTTTCGATTATCCTATTTATAGATACATCGGGATATCTTGCAAGATCATTGATGAAAAGATCATCACTCATTGATAACACCAATTATAATAATGTCTCTGATTCTTGGGATGTTTTCCGATAGTTGTTGGTAGCAGTCTCATGGTTAGTATTAGCATAACAATATATACATCCATGCGGACATGTATCGTATTGACCAATGTCCTTACTTTTTATGCAACCACAAGCTTTTCTTTGTCCTTTATCTATTAGCTTTTCGTAAGAATAATTTACTGGAAGAAAATCTGCTTCTATTTGCTCCTCATCTATGCCTATGAGTCTCATCAAATCCGGATCATCTCTAAAGAGTTTTACTATCAGCCTATCATCGATACAGCGATTATGCTCAATGCCATATTTATCCAAATCCACTGATTCTGCACATGTCCCTAGCTGAAACTCCCACATCTTGTTTAACTCTGCAATGCCTCTTGCTATATAATCAATGGTTGCTTTATCTAGTTCAACAACTTCAGATTGCATTTTACCTAAATTAGCTTTCACTTTCTTATAACAATTTATATCGATAAAGCTGAAGACCATCCTTTCAGTATAGCCCTTCAACGAATCACCAATATCCTTAATTCTTTTAAGAAGATCATCCGGAGGCAGCGATTCACACACAATAATAGGATCAAATCGCCATATAACTTTATCTTTGCCAATCTTATCTGACAAAGCTATAAACGTATCTATTCTGTCTTCAATAGGGGGTAGATTGGGCTCAAATCTTTCTGCCTGGTAATCATTAAGAGTATATTGAAAATAATAATGATAACCATTTTCATCAAAGAAACTGAGTTTGTTTAGCATAGGCTGTGGGTTTTTCGACCAAAAGACAAATAATTTAGACTTGGCAAATGAAACATAAGAAAAACTACCATTAAAGGGGTTCTTCCACTTTAGGTATCCTCTTTTAATTCTATTAATCAGCCAATCTGAATAGAATGCAGGGATATCTGTTGATCTGGAAGCTGATATAATTATTGGTTCAGAGGCAATTTGTTTATTACCAAAGTCATCAATTATATAAGACTTATCAGAAAAGCTTTTTGCAATAAGCACATCATCAACGCTATCTATACTCATGCAAACTCCAGGATTTTAGAAATAGATCAATGCATTGTTGCTCATGTTTACTTTCAAATTCATTCATGAATGCTCCATACATTTATGTTATTTTACCTGTGTTATATTTTCCTCTGTGAACTTTAAGTACCAGGGAGTGAGTTTTCTATCATATTGTGAAAAAGCATTTTTAACATTCCTTTCGTGTGGGCTTTTATTTTGGATATCTATTAATATGGAAAAAGCCTCAACAAGTGAAGTTTTAGTTTGATATGAATACTCTATTAAGTCTTCGATTCCATGAATATCAAGAAATAACACCCTATCTGAACGATTAATAATTACAGATTTCTTTACTCGATCGATTAACATAGCATCAAAGAAGAATCCCAAATCACCACATACTACTACTAATATTGAATTCTCTGTATCGCATTTTTCTATATCAGTTCTATATTGCTTATAATCTCCTTCCCCTTTATATATTCTTTTAACTTTTTTGTCCAGTTTCTCAACCAATTCGAGTAGCTCATTTAACTTGTTTTCCCACAACATTGGATCATTTCTGGAAGGCAATGGTATTGATGCAGATTTTACTTCTATAAATATACCCGTCTGTGATACTGGGTCAATTATGGATATATCAGGGCCTAATTCACTTTTAGTGAAGTTGCTTTCCGATATAATTAGTGTGCTTGAGTGTTTTGTTATCATATAGTCAAAAACATATTTTTCATAACATAAACCCATATTTGTATAAATCTGCTTTGCAATCTCGCTTTCCTGATTTGCTATAAAAATCGATGGTAGCTTTCTAATATACTGAATGAGTTCCCAAAGCGACGGGATAATGAACATGTTTGGAGCCACATTTACTAGTGGTTGTATCCTGAATGGGTGCCAATCAGACACCATGATACTAGAAGTTATGCCTCTGATGAGGCTTCGGACGTCCCTTAATGGAACTGAAATCGACTCACAAAATCTGCTAAAAGCATTAAATGTTACTACTGGGATATCTTCATTATATATGTTGATTGTGCATAAGTCCCCTTGCTCCAATAGAGTGTGAAATTTTTCCAATACTGCTTGAGGTAAAATTCTCTCAGGAGTTTTTTCTAATTCATCATAGATCGTCTTATATCTACTCTCACAGTGCATCACCAAGGCCAAGATGAGTGGATAGATCTCAGTGATAAGTATCCCATACTCATTTTTAAACATAGCGAAAACATCTACCCACCTATCTCTTTTTAATTCGTATTTAGTAGGTATTGTATCAAAGAGAAGAATAGAACGACCGATTTCTCTGGAAAAATCTGCTTCCTGATAATAGGATTGAGTGTTAGCAACAGATGCCAGCATTTGATTAAATGTGTCTGGCGCATCTTCACTGTAAACAAGAGTGTCTATTTCTTTTAATCTGTTGTATATGTCTATAAAGTCATTTATTTGGAAGTATCCACGTTTTGTACTGTTTGAATTAGAAAGCAAAATCGCCTTGCAGAGCTTCTTAATAAAAACTGGGTCAAAATATCTCCATAAGTTAATGGATTCTTTTTTATGTATCCAGTTAAGAAATGACAGAATTGATATAAAACTACAGAACTGAAGTAAATAATCCAGATTATATTTACCAAGTGAAACAGCGACATCTCGAAGTTTTGAATTTGCTTCTATGATTTTCGGATTCTGCTTCAATTGAAAGTCTTTTATTTTCATTTTGTTCTATCTAACTATCTCAAGATTAGTTAAGATGACGTTGAACATCAATAACATGATTAATTCTCTATTATTGTTCATCATTCTGAAAAAGTGATTTTTAACCTAGTTAATATATTATAAAATGTCTTATCGATAATTGCACCGATCCACAGCCCTTCACAGAAACGGTCTTGCCTGATAAAGTAGGTAAAGATTGCGATGAGTAGATCAAGATCAGCGGTCGGTACTAGAGTCCTGATATCCTGATTTGCTTTTAGATAGGGGTCCAAGTGCTCAAGGTATTTGGTGTTTAAGATGTCAGAATCGTAGACATCCTTGATAAAGCTATTAAACTGGAGTTCATATTCTGTATAGGGAGAGCCACTTGGAGGGAATACCCAACCTCCTGCTTTGTCATCAGCGTGTTCGAAGTAGTCTATGTAACTAAGTAATTTGTCATACTTTCCCATAATTCCTACATAAATAATCTTGTTTATTGTGTCAATGCTGTTCTGAATTGAACAAATTCAGATTCTCTTACTAGCCTAATCGGACTGAAGCGGTATAGATCGGAAATAAACCATTGACAACTTCAGCACATTTTGTGATGTATAAAATCAAGTTGGGAGAAATATCCAAATCAAATTTTGTTTCTACGTAACATATTACAAACAGGGGAGTAAGGAGAGACGATGAACCACCTGGAAGACCGCTGGTTGTCAGTTAAAGAGATATGTGAGTATCTGGGAGTCAGCAGCGATACAGTTTATCGATGGATTGAGTTCCATAAAATGCCCACACATAAGATGGGACGGCTCTGGAAATTCAAGAAAGATGAAATTGATGAGTGGGTCAAAGCCGGTGAGGCTTCTCTGCAAGCTATTAAGAGCAAAAAACACACATAATTAATAATGACTAATTCATGATAATAGAATCTATAAACAAAAGTATAAATCTAAGTGACTAAAAACTGGAGTTTTAATGGCTCATAAACTTTCTCTGTCCTGGTTAGAACACTTCTTAGAAGAAGCATGCGAGTCTCTACGTGGCAATATGGATGCATCGGAATTCAAAGAATATGTAATCGCCATGCTCTTTCTAAAAAGGGTAAACGACCTGTTTAACATTGAACGTAAAAATAGAATGCAGATGCTTGTAAACAAAGGCGTAAGCGGAGATGCTCTGGAAGCCGGACTGGAAAGTGAAAAAGGATACAACTTCTTTGTGCCCAAACGTGCCCGATGGGAGGAAATCCGACATCTAAAGAAAGAAATCGGAGATGCGCTTAAAAAGGCGTTTGAAGAGCTGGAAGACAGTAATATCGGAACTTTGGAAGGAGTGCTAAAGCCGATAGACTTCAACAAGACTTTTGGCAAGAACAACAAGCGGATAACCGATAAAGACCTGGTTGAACTGATAGCTCATTTTGATAAGGTAGTCCTCACTGATGATAATCTGGAGTTTCCCGACTTGCTTGGCTCTGCTTATGAGTACTTAATCAAGTACTTTGCAGACAGTGCCGGTAAAAAGGGTGGAGAATTTTACACTCCCCGTACTGTGGTTAAGCTTTTAGTTAATATCCTCGATCCACCTCAGAATGCTGAAATCTGCGACCCGGCGGTGGGCTCAGGTGGCATGCTGATTGAATCATACAATTACGTAGAAAGCAAGTACGGAACAGCCAGAAACTTGACTCTTTACGGTCAAGAGAAGAACGGTACGACCTGGGGCTTATGCAAGCTCAATATGCTATTTCATAACATCCTGGATGCTCAGATTGAAAATGGCGATACCCTGATGGAACCTAAGCATGTGGAAGGTGGAGAGCTGAAGCACTTTGACATAGTTATAGCCAATCCTCCCTTCTCACAAAACTACTCTCAAGATGACATGAAGTTCAAGAGCCGATACAGGTTCTGGATGCCAGTTAAAGGCAAGGCTGACTTTATGTTTGTGCAGCATATGTTCAGCACTTTAAAGTCCACAGGACGCCTGGCTGTCATTATGCCGCACGGTGTTCTGTTCAGAGGTGGAGAAGAGCGCAAAATGCGGGAATGGTTAATCAAAGATGGTTTTCTGGAGGCGATAATCGGATTACCTCCAGCCCTATTCTACGGAACAGGTATCCCTGCTTGTATTTTGATTATCAATCGAACCGGAGCAAATACACGTAAAGAAGTGCTCTTTATCAATGCCGATGCCGAGTACAAGGTCGGTAAGGTCCAAAACATCCTGCGCCCGGAAGATATCGAAAAAATGACCTATATCTACAAAACTAAGCGCACTCTGGATAGCTATAGCCGCATGGTATCCCATGAGGAACTGGAGAAGGAGGAATATAACTGCAATATTCGCCGTTACGTAGATAACAGTCCCCCTGCTGAACCGCATGACGTTAAAGCTCATTTACAGGGTGGTATTCCTACTGAGGAAGTGGAGTCATTAACGGGGTTTTGGAATAACTACCAAGGGATAAGAGATAAGCTATTTATAACAGATAGAGATAAATACCTCAAGTATGCTGATATAATTACCAATAAAGAAGAGATAAAGAACTTCTTAGATAACAGTCCAGAGATCAAAACCAAGCATGATGCTTATACTGAGAGTTTGAAAACATGGTGGAAGGAAAATCTGCCGAAGCTGGAAGCTTTGCCCACTAATAAAAACGTTTATGACCTATATCATGACTTTTCTGCTACCATCACTTCCAATGTCAGTGCCTTAGGGATACTGGATGAGTTCAAGAGTAGAGGTGCTTTTGCAGGATATTGGAACACGCTATTTACGGATTTACGTAGTGTTTCCGCCAGTGGTTGGAATGCTGAACTGATTCCAGATGAAGAAATATTGCAGAGCCAATTCCCCGATGTAATCAAAGAGTTGCAGGAAAAGGAAACACGCAGAGATGAATTGGAAGCCCTCTTTTCTGAAGTGACTGAACTGGAAGATAATGCCTGGAATGAGGATGACTATGATATCTTCCCCAAAGACGAACTGAATGCAGTTAAGAACAATATTAAAAGCTTCGGATCTGAATTAAAAGAGATAACCAAAGACATCAAAAACAAGAACAAACAGATAAAAGCACTCAAGAAATCAGGCGAACCATATAGTTATCTAGAGAGTGAAATACAGAATTTGGAGACTCAAGGACAAGGTCTTACTACCAAGATACAAGAACAGGATAAACGGATTGTCAAACAAATGGAGTTCGAGAAAGAACTGAAAGACTGCCGCAAGATAATCAAAGAGATAAAAGACAGAAAAGAGCTACTGGTCGAGCAGGCAAGAAGCAAGATAAGCGAAGCAGAAGCCAAAGACCTAATTCTGGCAAGATGGGAGCGAACCCTTTACTCCACAGTAAATGAATATTTGTCTCAGTACAGCAGGCAATTCAGAAGCTCTTTAGAGAACCTTTGGGATAAATATGACCAGCCGCTTAATAACATACTAAAAGAAAGAGATGAAGCTGCCAATGAATTAGATGGATATCTTAGGGAACTAGGATATGTATAAAGCACTAAGAGAATTGTGCGTTATAGAATATGGAGCAAGTCCTAAAGCTATTAGGTCTGAAGATATAACTAATATTGGAATTTATGGGACAGGGGGATTAGTAGGCTATTCAAAGCAACCATTATTTTCTGGTCAGATAGTAGTTGTTGCAAGAAAAGGAACACTTGATAACCCAATATATGTTGAAAAGCCTTGTTGGGTTATAGATACAGCCTATGCTGCTATTACAAAAGAATTTGTGTGTACAAAGTGGCTTTATTATCACTTGTTAATGTTTGATCTAAAGAAACTTAATGAATCAACGGGTGTACCAAGCATTAGCAGAGATTATTTATATAAGCAGCGTCTTTATTATCTAAGTTATCCAGAACAGCAAAAGATAGCCAACATTTTGAGTTGCATCGACAAAGTCATAGAAAAGACTGAAGCAGCAATAGAGAAATATAAATCAATAAAAACCGGAATGATGCAAGATCTGTTTACCAGAGGGATAGATATAAAGACCGGGAAACTGAGACCTTCATACAAAGACGCCCCTCAGCTTTATAAAAACACAGAATTGGGCTGGATACCGAAAGAGTGGGAAGTTGATATACTTATAAACAATATAGATGAAGTTATAGACAATAGGGGGAAAACTCCAGTTTGTAGTGACGCAGGTATACCATTATTAGAAATAAAATCTTTGGATAGTAATAAAAGATATCCTGATTATGAAAGCGTCACAAAGTTTGTTTCTGACAATGTCTACGACACATGGTTTAGACAATATATACGTGAAAATGACATTTTGATATCAACTGTAGGCTCTCTTAATTTATCTACAATAATGGACAAAAAGAAAGCTGGTGTAGCTCAAAACATAATAGGCTTAAGAATAAGAAAAAATCAATCACCTGATTATTATTATTATCTAACGAAACATGAAGAATTTATAACACAAATAAACAGATTAGTTATGAACGCTGTACAGCCAAGTTTAAAGGTTCCTCATTTATTAGGCATTAAACATATAAAACCATCTTTGGTAGAACAGGAGATAATAGCAAATAAACTTATGAAGATAGATAGCATAAGTATATATACAAATAACGAGTTAATCAAATATAAAAATATGAAACTTGGACTTATGTCTGCTCTGTTAACTGGTAAAGTAAGAGTAAAACTAAATGAAGATATATCGGAGAAAGGTTAATGTCAAAAATCGAGAATCACAAGTACACAATCTATCAGGCTTTTAATGAGTGTTTTTACAATGTCCCAGATTATCAAAGAGAGTTCGTCTGGAAAGAAAAGGAAGTAGTCAGGCTTTTGGATGATATCGTTGATGAGATGGACGGTAATAGTAAAACAGAATACTTCGTGGGAACAGTGATTGTTACTCCCAGGGAGTTAAACAACCAATATGATGTTATTGACGGACAACAAAGACTGACCACTTTCTATCTGATCTTATGTGCATTGAAAGCATTGCTCGATTTAAAACAAGAGGAAAACGAGATAAATAGCCTCATATCATCAAGCAGGGTACTGGATTCTGGTAAAACAAAAAAAATACTTAAACTTGAACCGAGATATGATGGTGCTTTGGAGATAGTCCAGTGTATAATAAAAGTCAACAGCGAACCTTTAACGACAAAAAAAGCGATCCAAGCAGCGGGAATAAATACATATGGAGCTTTGAAGAATATTGTTGAAGCATACGGTACAGTTTATGATTATCTAAGCAAAGATTTTTCGGTCAATAATGAGCTTCTCAGGTTTTGGGCTTATTTGGCTAACCATGTGGTGTTTATTCAGATTTCGACTGAGATCAGTAGTGCTTTGAAGATATTTGAAACGATAAACGAAAGGGGCATAGGGCTTAATCCAATGGATTTGATGAAAAACCTGATCTTCAGACAAGCCGATTCTGATGAGTTTTCCAAGCTGAAAGACGAATGGAAAAAGATAACCAAACCGCTTGAGGAAAGGCAGGAAAAGCCTCTGCGCTTCCTGCGTTACTTTTTGATGTCGAATTACCCGATTGAGAATAGCAGAAAAGACTCAATCCTCCGAGAAGATGAGATTTACGATTGGCTGGTGGATGAAAAGAACGCTAATCTTTGCGGATATAAGAAAGAGCCATTTGTCTTTGTGAAACACCTAATTGATAACCTGAATTGCTATCTTGCTTTTATTGAAGGTAAAGATAAAGATGGCAAGGATAACATCTATACAGACAACCTGCGAATGCTATGTGGCGGTGCTTTTAGTTTACACTACATCTTGATGTTAGCTGTCAGAACCCTATCCATTGACCTTTTCAATCATTTTGTAAAACAACTAGAAGTATTCTTGTTCTATTACATTTTTACCCAAACGCCCACCAAGGAACTAGAGCGAAGCTTTGCATCATGGGCTGGAGAATTGCGAGTTATAACCAAATTATCTGATCCAGACGAACAGAAGAAGGGATTAGATGAGTTTATCAATAAGCGATTTGTTCCGAATGTACAGACAAAACAATCTGAATTTCAAACATTCCTGAAATCATACTCATTGGGAACCCTTCAGTATTATCGAACCAAGTATTTCCTAGCTAAGCTTACCCAATATGTTGAGCGGAATTTTGTAGGTGTGGGAGATCCCAGAACACTGAAGAACTTCATGGGTTTCGAGATTGAGCACATTTTGCCCAATAACCCTGAAGATGATCTAAGAACGGATTTCACAACAAAGAACCCCAATAAAGACTATGATCTATATAAAACCAAATTGGGTAATCTTACATTACTTCAGAAACCATTGAACATAGTAGCAAGCAACAAATTCTATGAAGAGAAAGTTAAACAGTATAAGGACTGTGGTGTCTATTTTACCCGTAGTTTGGTAGAAACTCCTACAGTTGGCAATCTATCAACTGTTAACATGATAAATAAATTCCTAAAAGTATTCCCAGAATGGAATGCTCAATCTATTGATGAACGGCAGGATTTGCTTATTAATCTCGCACTAGAGGTTTGGAAAATCCAATAAGAAAGAGGTCTTCATGTCTGAGTATAGTAATGTAGAACGTCCTTTTCTGGATAAACTGGCGCAGTTATGCTGGGAAGTCATAGACCAGGGTAGCGGTTTCATACCCTTTGATCCGACTCTAAGTAAAAGGACCTCGTTCAGAGAAATCATCTTAGAGAATGAATTTCGTGCTTCTCTGAAACGAATTAATCTGACTGAGGATGAGAAATCATGGCTGACAGATAAGCAAATTGACGGAGTTTTCCAGCAATTGACTTCACATCCCGGATCCGGGTTACTTAAAGCCAATAACGAAGTCTATGAAATGCTAATCCAGAATACTACCGTTCAGACAAATGAGCTGACCGGTGAGCAGAATCCTCTGGTACGTTTAATTGATTTCAAGCATCCAGAGCGAAACAGCTTTATCGCCATAAACCAATTCAAGATAGATACCCCCGGTGCAAGCAGAAATGCAATAATACCCGATATTGTGCTGTTTATTAACGGACTTCCCATGGTAGTGATAGAATGCAAGGATAAGGATGTAGCTGAGCCTTTGAGCGAGGCATTTATCCAAATCAATCGTTATTCCAACCGCAGAGATGACGATTATGGCGCAGTGGAGGGTGAAGAGAAGTTGTTTCATACTAATCTCTTCAGTATCATCACGCATGGCACCGAAGCAAGATTTGGCACTATTACAGGTGAGTTTGACCACTTCCAGAATTGGAAAGATATCTTCCCTGAGGAATACAGAACTATCCAGGTTTCACCCAATGAAGAGCGTCAGGAAGTTCTGATCCAAGGGATGCTGAATAAACACATTCTGCTTGATATTTTAAAGAACTTCACACTCTTTATGGAAATCAAGAAAGGCGAAATGGTCAAGGTAGTCTGCCGTTACCAGCAATACCGGGCTGTCGGCAAAATGCTGCAACGCTTAAGAACCGGACAAACACCCTTTGAACGCAGCGGAGTTATCTGGCATACGCAAGGCTCAGGCAAATCACTTACAATGGTTTTCCTAGTTAAGAAGATGCGGGATTCTGATGATCTGAAAGACTTTAAAATCATTATGGTCAATGATAGGCTGGATTTGGAAGATCAGCTTACAGATACAGCTTTCTATACAGGAGAGCGAGTTACAGTCATTAATTTCCGTAAAGATCTGGATAAACTTTCAAATACGAGTTCTAACCTGAATATGGTGATGTTGCATAAGTTTCTGGCTCAGAATAATGTATCTGCTCATTCTCTACTAGCTGCGGGAATAGTGCCAAAGTTCGAGGAATTCCCAGTCCTTAACGAAAGCGACAGGATTTTGCTGTTAATTGATGAAGCACACCAGGATCAGGGTGGAGATATGGGTGAAAACCTACTCATGGCTTTCCCTAATTCTGCTAAATTCGCTTTTACCGGCACTCCATTGCTCACTGACAGATATAAACAGAAGACTCATGAGAAGTTCGGAACCTTCATAGATGTTTACAAAATGAATGATTCGGTAGCAGACAGAGCTACAGTGGACATCCTCTATATCGGACGCACGAGCAAGGACAAACTCTTAGACAAAGAGCTCTTCAAACAAGAATTTGAGGATATGTTCAAGGAAAGGTCTGAAGAAGAGAGACTAGAGATTCAAAAACGCTATGGGACTGAGATAGCTTATCTGGAGTCCAAGGAGCGTATAAAGACAATTTCTGAGGATATCATTGCCCACTATACCCAAGAAATACTCCCAAACGGCTTAAAAGGGCAGGTTGTGGCATCATCTATCGTAGGAGCATGCAGGTATAAGAATGAGCTCGAAAATGCGTTAAAAGCGAAAATTTCGGCAGAATTGGCGAAACCTTACATTGAACGTGATGAGGAACTGCTCAAACAGATGCAATTCGTTAAAATCTGCGCTGTCGTCACCATGATAGATAATAACGAGCCTGGGTTTGTGACAATAGCTCGAACTCATGCTATGGAAATGAATGCGGTGGAAAGCTTTAAGAAGGACTTTAATAATGAAAAGCCGGAATCGGGAGTGGCGATACTGTGCGTGTGTGACAGGTTATTGATGGGTTTTGATGCTCCGGTGGAACAGGTGATGTATCTGGATAAAAACTTAAGAGAGCATAGACTTATGCAAGCAATCGCCAGAGTCAATCGCACCAAAGTCATGAAAAACGGTTATGTAAAAGAACATGGCATTGTAGTTGATTACTTTGGTGTGGCATCGCATCTGAAAGAAGCTCTGGCTATCTTCACAGATACTGATGTGAAGGAATTGGAAGACCTAAGCACATATTTCAGAAGCCTGGATAAAGAAATACCGGTGTTGGAATCACGTTACCGCAGAATGATCCAACTCTTTGAAGAATATGGGATAAAGCAGATCGAGCAATTTATCACTCAGAAAATGGTAGATAATCAAGAAGAGTGGGAGTTGGTAGAAAACTGCCTGGAACTGGGCGAGGATGTGAAGTTCAGGGCTCAGTTTGACACATACATCAAAGCATTTTATGACAGTTTGGATTTGCTCTTCAACGCTTCAATGGCAAAAGAGTATTATGTCCCTGCCAAGAGACTGGGTTATCTGCTGATGAGAATGCGAGACCGCTATCACGATGAGACACTTGATCTCAAATGGGCAGGTGCAAAGGTTCGAAAACTAATAGATAAATACCTCATCTCTCAGGGTATTGATCCCAAGATACCACCAGTCAAACTGTTATCTGATGACTTCCCCAAAGTGCTGGATGAGCATAACAGAACCGGTAAAGCAAAGGCTTCCGAAATGGAGCATGCGATCCGCTGGCATATCAAGGTCAATATGGATAAAGACCCGGCTCTATATACGATGTTCAGCGAGAGATTGCAGAGGATTCTGGATGCTCATAAAGAGCATTGGGACCTGGTGGCTGCAGAACTAACCAAACTTAGAGAGGAAATCGGGAAGGGTCGCAAAGCTGAGGACAGTATTGTTGCAGCACCGATCGTGCCATTTTATGAACTAATGCTGATGGAGACAGGGATAGACAAAGCTGATAAAGAGAAAGCTAAAGTTACTGCCAAGATCTCGGAATTCATATTTGGTAAAATCAAGGAATTTGTCTCAATACCTAATTTCTGGCAGAAGCCAAGTGAAAGAAATAGATTAGAGGGCATTATCAGGGATGAACTGGATTATTGCAAGGTTGAGCCTTTGCAGAAAGTCTCAGCTAAGCTGACCATGGAACTAATCAATCTTGCCCAACAGCGGGAAAATGAGGTTCGCAATTCATGAATCTGGAATATCCAGTAACTGTCAAAAGAAGCAAACGTAAAACAGCTTCAATCTACATTGAGAGGGATGGATCGCTTACGGTATTGGTTCCAGAGAAAGTTACTGATAGTGAAGTGGCAGAAATCCTCAAGAATAATGAGTATAGAATCTATAAATTCCAGGCAAAGAGAGCACTTCTGAATGAGAGTGCGATCAAACGTGAACTGGTGAATGGGCAGTCCTTCCTCTATTTGGGACGGAATTACTATCTGCAATACAGTAAAGATGTAGAAAAACTTGAATTCAAGGGAAGACACTTCTATCTGCCAGAGGGCTCAGAAGGTAAACTGAGAGTGATGTTTAAGGATTTTTACAGAGCTAGAGGCAAGAAATTCATCCCAGGCAAAGTTCAGAAGTTTGCTGATATGATGGGAGTCAAGGTAGAGGAAATCTCTATCATAGACCTTAAAAACAGGTGGGCATCCTGCTCTGTAAAACACCCCAAAGTCAACTTCAACTGGAAGATTATGATGGCACCGGTCAGCGTTATCGAATATCTGATTGTACATGAACTTGCGCATTTCCTATACAAAAGACACAGCAAAGAATTCTGGAATGAAGTGGATAAAAATCTGCCAGATTACCAGAAGCAGGTGGTCTGGTTAAGAGAGTATGGGGCAGCATTGGATATATAATCGAATAAGTTGAGAAATCATTATGAAATCTGATGGTTGATTTCTGTCATAAATGGGAGTTAAGATGGGTGGTGACTTTTTTGAGAACAATGGCAATGAACAGCAGTATGCTGATATACTAATTCAGATAACGAAAGAGTTAAGTCGCTTTTTGGGGGATACTTTACCCAAGTTATCTGATAATTGGTGGACTGCATCAGTTGTTTCTAGTTTTAATGATAGGCAACGAAACAGGTTACAGAAAGACAAAATATCATCAATTGATAGTTTTGACCTGGCAGCTCTACTGAAAATCTTCGATTATAATTGGTATCAATTAGAGTCTGGATGCAATATATCTCCCGAAACAAGGCACTACCTGAAAGAAATGCAAACGATCAGAAACAAATGGTCCCATCTAAGCAGTACTCCCCTAACTCCAGAAGACAAGTACAGAGATCTGGATACTATTCAGAGATTATTAACCTCGATTCATGCCTCTGACTCCATTATTACACATATAAGAGACCAAAAGAAACAAGTTATTGGGCAAGGACAAGACGGTCAAAAAGAGAAAGAAAGTGTGTTTGAGTTCAAAGAAGGTCAATTAGTTCTATTGAAGTCAAATCCTGCTAAACGTGGAGTAATTGTTTCTAAAACTGAAAGTCGTCCTGAGAACAGATATACTGTTTTTATCGAAGAAGAAAAAAAAACCTATTACTCCAGCCAAATTGAAGCATATGTGGATAATAATCAAACTACCATGATTACGAAAGATGAGTTTAATGCACAAATAACTTCTTTATTAATCAAGTATCCCGGTATATCGACTTTGTACTCTCTAAATGCTGCTAGAATTGATTTTATCCCATATCAGTTTCGTCCTGTGCTAAAATTTATACATTCTGAACGACCAAGACTGCTTATAGCTGATAGCGTTGGCGTAGGTAAAACTATTGAGGCAGGATTGATATTAAAAGAATTAGAAGCCAGAAGAGATGTTAAGTCTGTTTTGATTATCTGCCCAAGACCTCTTGTAATTGAGCAAAAGTGGTTGAATGAAATGAAACGCTTTGATGAGACCTTTACTCAACTAGACAGTGCAGGTCTAGATATGTGTATAGCTGAAATGCACCGAGACGGAGAATGGCCTGATCAAAAAAAGAACATTATCATACCATATTCAGTGTTTGACGAGACCCTCTTATATGGAGAACATGGTAAGGGCAGCAGGAACAAAACAGGTTTGCTGTCATTAGACCCACCACCCCGATTTGATATGGTTATCGTTGATGAAGCTCATCACATAAGAAATCAGAATACTTTCACACATAAAGCCGTTAGATTCTTTTGTGATAATGCTGAGGCTGTTCTTTTCCTTACAGCGACTCCAATTCAATTGGATAGTAAAGATCTTTACGTACTATTAAACACATTAAGACCTGATTTAATTACTGATTTAAAGGTTTATGAAATGCTGTCTGAACCTAATGGTTATATTAATATTGCTGTTAATCACACCCGAATGCCAGAACAAGGCTGGAACACAAAAGCACTGGAATCATTATTGTCGGCTCTAAGCACAACATGGGGACAGGCTTATTATAAGAAAAATCCAGAATTTGTTAGAACCTTAGCCACATTAAATAACGACTCAATATCTGATGAAGAAAGAATTCAATTAATAGCCGATATTGAGAGTTTTCACACTTTTGCAAGGATTATCAACAGAACAAGAAGACGAGATATTGGAGATTTTACCATAAGAGATCCCCAGACTGTTAGGATTGAGTTTACTCCTGAGCAAAGTCTGATACATGATGAATTACTCAACATTCAGAGACAGATCATAAAAAGAATTCATGGCGATATAAGCGTTAATTTTCTGCTATCAACAATTAGAAGACAAGCAGCCAGTTGTATTTTCGGACTAGTGCCATTAATCAAAGAAATCCTATCCCGACATCTGAATGATCTTGAATTGGACGAAATATCAGAGTACGATAATGATTTAGATTACGATAAAATAGGGTCCATAAGAGAGCAAATAGACACCATTATTGAGTTATGTAGGGATATTAGCCAAGATGACCCTAAATTCAATGCTTTATTACGAATAATCGAGCAAAAGCAAAGTAATGATAACAACAAGATAATACTATTTAGCAGCTTTAGGCACACCTTAGGTTACTTATATTCAAAACTGATGAAGAAAGGTGTAAGAGTTGGCTTAGTACATGGTGGTACAAAAGATGATGAGAGATTAGAGTTACGAAACAGATTTGAGATGCCTCGGGGAGATACTAATTCATTAGATGTTATGCTGTTTTCAGAGATAGGCTGCGAGGGATTGGATTATCAATTCTGTGATACTATGGTAAATTATGACCTGCCTTGGAATCCAATGAGAATCGAACAAAGAATAGGTCGCATAGATAGGAATGGCCAAAGGAGCGAAAAAGTCCTTATATTCAACATGATCACCCCTGGAACAGTAGATGCAGAGATATATGATAGATGTCTTATTCGGATTGGAGTCTTTAACAGTGCTCTTGGAGCAAGTGAAGAAATATTAGGTGAAATAACAAAAGAGATCAAGGAAATTGGAGAGAGCTTTGTTTTAACTGAAGAAGAAATAAAGGTTAAGCTAAGGCAGTTATCTGATAATAAGATAAGATTATTTAAAGAACAAGACGATCTTGAGCAAAAACAATTGCAATTGTTTGGAATCCAAGTTCCCCAAACTAGATTTAAAGACGATATAGAAGCTGCTACAAGTTATTGGTTATCGCCAAAAATGCTTGAGCTCTTAGTATCTATTTATTTATCAAATGCATTAGAATTAAACCAAGATTATATTTTGGGCACCGATGAGTTAAAAAATCTCAGACTATCACAAGAAGCAAGAAATACGCTCCTTGAGGATTTTAAGCAGCTAAAGCTTCCTATTTCGAAAGTAAACCGAGAATGGGAGAACTGGTTAAAAGGAATAACACCCTATCAGAATATTACTTTCGACTCGCAATGCGCTATGCAGAATCCTAAAGCATTGTTGATTAATCCAACTCATCCTCTAATAAAACAAGCGATGACTAACGTTAAGGTAAACAAAAATGCCTTTATTACGTTAGAAGCTCATGATTATTCAGTACCTGAAGGTATCTATAAGTTCGCTATTTACCAATGGCATCTTTATGGAATTAAAGGCGATACTCAATTAGTTCCTGTTACAGAATCTGAAGAGTTATCTAAGAAGTTAATATCCTTATTGGAAAATTCTGAAGAGAATAAATCTCTCATAAGTCCTGATTCTTTAAAGCAGTGGGAGCACTTAGAAGAAGTGCATTATAAAAAGTGGAAACAAGCACAAGTGGAGCACAAAAATAAAACCGATGAACATGCGAAATTTCAAAGAGAAAGCCTGACAATAAGCCATAAATCAAGAATGGCACTACTTAATGAGCAGTTAATACAAGCCAATGATGATAAAATCAGAAGGATGAGAATGTCTCAGATAGCCTCTGCTGAGGCAGATTATGCCCGTAGGATGCAAGAAATTGAAATTGCTATAGAAAGAGCTGATATCAGTTCATCTGCTATAGGGTTCGGAATAATCAAAATCATCAAGGGAGATTGATAAATGAATGAAAATCTCAAACATCTTATACTGAAAAGAGAAAAGTGGGTTGAATCTAGCAGAGACAATGATTTTGAAGAAGGATTAAAACAGATTTTATCGGATTTATACCCAGACACTGCTCATTTTATCTACGAACTCCTTCAAAATGCAGAAGATGCTAAAGCCCAAAACGTTAAATTTAGACTTTTTGAAGATCGATTAGAATTTGATCATGACGGCACCAAACTGTTTTCATTCCAAGATGTTGAGGCAATAACGAGCATAGGCAAAAGCCAAAAGAGCGATGATCATACAAATATTGGAAAGTTCGGGGTGGGTTTTAAATCAGTTTTTGCGTATACTTCAACACCGGAAATTCTTTCAGGAGATTATCATTTTAAAATCCAAGATTTGGTGGTCCCTGTAAAAGACCACTTATCATTAACTAAAAATAATAATGAAGTGACAATGATGTCTTTCCAGTTTAACAATGAAAAGAAAAACCCAGAAAAAGCGTATTCTGAAGTAGAAAAGTTACTAAATTCGCTAGGAGAAAGCACTCTACTATTTTTAACGAATATTTCAAAAATTGAGCACAGTCTCCATAATGGAGAATCAGGTTATGTCTGTAGGGTAAACCTATCGAACAACTTGATTAATATTGTTACCCTTCTACCAAACTATGATGAGCCATCAATTGTAACCTATATGAGATTTGACAAACAAGTCGAAGTAGTAGATGAAAAAGGCAAAGACAGAAAATGCACAATCTCAATCGCATATGGAGTAGATAATACTGCAATCCAGACTAATACAGATACAAGAACAGATATAAATAGAATAAATCTCAAAGAGCTTGAGCCAGGAAGAGTATCAATTTACTTCCCGGCTGAGAAAGAAACATCAAAACTAAAATTCCACATAAATGCACCTTTTGCTTCAACTGTAGCGAGGGATAGTGTTAGAGATTGCGAAGCAAATAAATCGTTAAGGGATCACATAGCAGACTTAGTAGTCGATTCTCTATCTTTCTTAAGAGATAACAAACTACTTAATGTCGACTTTCTCTCAATCCTACCCAATGATGATGACAACTTATCAACTTTTTATGATCCAATAAGACTTAAGTTAATAGAGGCTTTCGAAAATGAGGATTTAACTCCCATGAAAAATGGAGGGTATGCTGCTGCAAGAGGAATTTTTAGAGGATCATCACAGTTAACATCATTGCTTACTGATAAAGATCTAGTTGTTATATTGAACGATGATTTTAAACCTCCCATGTGGGTTGCAAATGCTCAATTAAAAAATAGTAGATCAGATGATTTTCTTACTATGTTGGATATTTCCGAATATAGAATAGATGATTTCATATCAGTTCTTGATAAATATCCGGCTTATATTGTGCAATGGATTAAAGAAAAGTCTGATGAGTGGCATCAACGTTTATATGCAATATTGTATGATTATTTTACTGGTGGCAATCCCAGCATAATACAAACTAGGGTTAATATTGCATCAAGGTTAAAAATCATTAGACTGTATGACAATACTTATGAAACTGGAGAGAATTGCTTTTTCCCAGATGAAACAACCGAAAAAGGTAATTTTATGAAAAGAGTTAAGAAAAGTGTCTATTCATCGGGAACTAATAAAACTCAACTAGAAAAAGCAAAATCGTTTTTAATTAAAGTTGGCGTACGTGAAGTTGGAGAAGTCGAGCAACTAGAAGCTTATTTAAAAAAGAATTATATGGGTGAAGGTGATGACTTTAAGCCCAAAATTAAAGATATCAAGCGGTTTATTCGTTTTCTAAAGAGCTACCCGGATCATAAGCATATATTTAAAGATATACATTTAATGAAGCTAGAAGATGGGGTTTGGGGTAAATCACTTAATGTTTACTTAGATTCTCCATTTATATCAACTGGGTTAAAAGACTACTATAAGGATCTATCAGACAAGGCACATTTATGGCAGTTATCTGATGAATATATTAATATAAATGTACCAATAGATGATATTAAGCAATTTGCACAAGAAATTGGGGCAACTTCATACCTTGTAATTAGGAAGGAATCATATACCTATAGTCAAGACTATAAAATTGATTATTTAAAAGACAATATTAAGAGGATTTCTTTAACTATCTCAAAGTTGATTTGGGATGTTTTTATTAAGTATGAGAAAGAAGAGTACTATAGCTATTTTTATAAACACAGTCGCCGCCGATCAAATGGTTACTGGAATAGTGATGGTCCGTCAGAGATAATCGATATTTTACAGACACATCCCTGGGTTCCTCAGAAAACTAATGATAATAACATTGTATTCGTAAATACTTTAGATGCCGAGTCAAAACTTCTACCGGATGGTTTCTTGTTTGATAATGGATGGCAGTGGTTAAAGCATGTTCAGTTTGGTAAACATGTACAGGAAATTTATGAGCAAAAACGGAAAGAAGAGTTGGAGCGAACTTCAGAATACCAACAACAACTCAATGCTGCAAAAAATTTAGGATTTGACTCTCCAGATATAGCTAAAAAAATTTCAGAAGCTATCTTAAAAGATCCATATGGATTTTATCAGTGGTATAATGGCATAATTGATAGTGAGTTTCCAGAAAAGGAATCCCCGAATCCTGATAGAAGATCAGAGTCTATAGCGGATGAAATGGAAGCAGCAGAAACTATTACTAATGAAAAGACAACAGCAAGTAGAAGGATTACAAAAGATTTAGTACAGTCTGAAGCTTACTTGAGGTTATCTTATGAAAAAATGGGTAAACTCCATTGTCAAATATGTGATAAACAAATGCCTTTTAAGAAAAAAAACGGACAGGATTATATGGAAAAAGTTGAAATACTGGCTCAAAAGTTTTTCCATAAAGAGCATTACTCTCGTTTTCTATCACTGTGTCCAATATGCTCAGCAAAATATCAAGAGTATGTCAAACACGATGAAAAGCAAATGAACCGAATCAAAGAACTAATCACTAGAGGAGAGTTTCAAGAGATTCCACTCAATTTAGATAAAGAAACTCAAAATGCAACTCTAAGGTTCGTAAAAGACCATTATGAAGATCTGAAAAATAGCATATTACTAGACAAAGATGTATATGCAACAGATGATAACGCTTAATCTCAATTATTTAGATGAGGAGATGCCATGAAAGTGCGTTATGATGATGATTTAGAAAAGATAGTGACGTCTATACTAGGAATTATCGGTACTCTTGCCATTATTGTGAATTTGCTTTTGAAAGGAATTACTCCTGAGAATACATTAGATGCAATAAAAGATATCGCTAGTTTAATTATAACAGTTATTGTTTTCATGATAGCGAGTAGGATATTCCGAAAACCATCATTGAAATCATTTACTGATAGATTCGAAGCCTATTTAAGGGAGTGGGCTGAACAAAACGTATGCCTAATTGATCCAGAAAGCGCAACAATTGAAAAGGGTAAAGATAACAAAAGAGCATATACAATGGTCGTAGACCATACCAGCTTTGTTAATGGCACTCCCGCTAGTAAAAGCAAAAGAGGCGCTTTTTTGTATTTACCCTTAAAGGATGACTTAGGTAATCCCAAAGTGCAAATAGAGTTCAGATTGAATGATTCTACCTTTAAAAGACAAGATAAATACAGAACTCCAGAAGGGAAACCAGATTTGAAAAGTATCGTTGTTAATTTTGCTTTAAGAATTCAGAGTGCATTTGGAGAGCAGTTAAAAATCAAAGCTTATCCCAAACCAGAAGATAAAGAAGTTATAGTTATCGACATGTCTGATATGGAAAAAACCACAGAAAATGCTAAGAAATTGATAGATTTAGTAGAATTTGTTAAAACACTATATCTAGCTTTGGCATAGATGGTGTTTATCATGAGATTTTTTCAAAGAATATTATTCAAACTCGAAAATAAACACTCTTGGCTAGTCTTCTGTTGTGGGTCTAGCATAAATGAGTTTTCGGTTTAGGAGGATTTATGTTTAGGATAGTTCACATGTCTGACTTACACATTACCCCAAAAAACTACGGTAAGTTTGAAAGGGAAATAATACCAGCACTTAAGCAAGAACTTATTGGCATGGTAAATGAGCATCCTGTGGATTTGATATGTTTTTCTGGAGATATTATTTCTATGGGTGGAGATGGATTTTCCACAATTTATGATGCACTGAAGTGCTTTCAAGAGAATTTCATAAACGCATTGCTCAGTGTCGATTCACTTGGATATTTAAAAAAAAGGATTGTAATATGCCCCGGCAATCACGAGGTTGAAAGATCTAAGATTGATCCAATTTTTGAAAAAGGAATAAAAGCTACTCTCAAAGAAAAGGATGGATATGAGCTATGTTTAGAATCTTACGAAAAGAATCTTTCGAACTTTGAGAGAATAAATCAATACAAGCTATTTGAAAGTGAATTCTATAAAAGTCAAGATACAACAATTATAGAACAATCTCAATTCCAAGTAACAGCTAGTTATGCTGTAGATCATGGGAAGATAGGTGTATTGAGTCTCAACAGCGTATGGAGAAGTACAGGCTCAAATAACGACTATGGTTCGTTACTTCTATCAATAGAATCTTTAAATAATGCGACGGATATGCTAAAATCAAATGACATTAGAGTAGCTCTTGTACATCATCATTTCAGTTATTACCATAGTAGCATAAGAGACCAAATTGAGAGTTTATTCCATAAGAATTTCGACATTTTGTTATGTGGTCATGCTCACCATGGGAAATCAAGTTATTCAAACACACTTTCTGACTCATTACTGATTTCTATAGCACCGAATTTAAATCCCGACAATAAAAATTCAGATAGCATTGACTTTTCAGTGGGATTTACTGTCATAGATTACAACCTAAAAGAACTGCTTTGCACCTTAAACTATAAAAGATATTGTGGAAAATCGAAAGAATTCATACCTAATTTAGATATTACAGATAATGGTATAGTTATATATAGATTACCTGATGTGAATTCTGCTACTGAAGTTCAAAAGCAAGCATCCAGTGTTAGAGCTTCTTTACGAAGTGAGGCTGATATTCTCAATGACCATTTGCTTAGTAGTATTGCGAACACAAACGCCCCTAAATCAATTGAATCTATTTTTGTCGACCCTCCAATTTACCGTAAAAAAGAATTCACTGAAGAAAATGGTGAAAAAACAACCTATGTTAATATTGACCATATCATTAGGCAAGTGGATAATTCTGTAATTCTTGGTCTAAGGGAATCTGGAAAAACTATATTACTGGATAGAATCTATATTGAATACCTTAATAATTATGATCTGTATCATGTTATTCCGGTTAGATTAGATTATAGCGATTTGGGCTATCGAGATATTATTAATTGTATAAGGCATTATCTACGAATACCTCTCCAAATCTTTATGGACTTCTTATCCCACTATGAAATTGTCTTGCTACTCGATAATTTGGTCATTCAAAGTTCAGATATTCAAAATAAGCACATAAAAGAATTTATTCAAGAATACCCAAATATTAGGATTGTCTCAACATATAATTCTAATTTAAAAGATGAAGTCCCGATTGAAATTCTTAACGATCCAGTTTTCTGTACATTTGAAACTTATCATATCGACGATTATAAAACAAAACATATTCGGTCTTTAGTATGTAATTGGTTTTGTAATGCTCATGATAAAACATTCACAGAGAAAAAACTTGATAGCATTAAGCAAATCATATTATCTTTCAATCTACCTCGTAATCCGCTATCCATCTCGATGTTTTTGTGGATAATCGAACAACAAGAAACGTATAGACCTCAAAATCAAGCAGCGATGGTAGAAAATTTTGTCGACAACCTTTTAGAGAAAACTAGGCTAAAAAACGTTTTTAGCGACGACTTCAATTTTGGTAATAAGCTTCACCTACTATCTGATATTGCAAAGAAAATGCTGTTCGAAAATAAGATTAACTATCGGATCCCTAAACTTGAATTATGCAGATTTATTGAAGATCGTTTTGTTCAAATGGGATTCAAACTCAAAATATCCTCGGACGATATAGTAGAAGAATTTACAAGAAGAGGGTTACTGATTATTGAGATTGAAGAGATGAAAACTTATGTAAGATTTAAGTTCAAATTCTTATTCCAATTTTTCTTAGCAAAAGCAATTGAATACGACAATGCTTTTGCTGAATATGTAATGGATAGTAACCGCTATCTAATGTATTATGAAACAATAGATTACTATACTGCAATAAAAAGAAACTCGAGAGATTATTTAGAAATGGCAGTTGAACGCATGAATGAAATCTATGCTGAAATTAATAAAGTGATTGATGGATTTGAATTTAAGCATGATCAAATATATAAAAATCATGGTTCTTTGGTCGAAAGAAGTGATAGCAAGAAGCTTATAACTGCAATTAAACAGTCAAAACCAACTCCCGAAAGATTGGATGAAATTGATGATGGATTACTTCAAGAATCTCCAATAGAAAAAGGAATTCCGTCTATTGAGAACCAATTAGAAACTTGGCAAAAACTTGAACGCAGTTGGATTTTGGCTGCAAATTGCTTGAGAAATGGCGAAGAGATAGATAATTCCGATAATTACAAGAAAAAGGCGTATGACCTAATAATAAAATGCTCCATGTCGTTTGCGTTTGTTTACAAATTGTGGCTTAATGAAAGAGTAAAAGATGGAGCTAATGATAAAGAAAAAATCCTATATAGTGTGTTACCTTTGTTCCATCAATTACTATTAAAAAACTTGATCGGCACGAAGAAATTAGAACTTATTTTCAAGCAAGTTATCGAAGAACGGATTTCGAATAGGGAAGTTACAGATTTTGAGAAATACATAGATGTATTCCTATATTCAGATATTAAAGGTGATAATTATCCAAAGTACATTAAACAATTAATGCGGAACACGAGGCATAAATATATTAAAGACATGATTCTATTCAAACTAATTACCTACTATTATTTGAGAACGATATCAAAAGAGGATGCGATTATATACGAGGATCTAATTGGAGATATATTAACAAAAAACAAGAAGCAAGATCCAAGTAGAAAATCAAAAGAAATCAAAAGAATTCGTGATCAAAAGAAGGCTAGCAATCGCAATAAAGATGAAGATTAAATCAAAGTAATGTGGTTTTGGCGTATTGATGTTATTCTTTAAAGGTTTATATGGGAAGATCATCCAAACTCTAATTAAAAGATTTGTATTAAACAATATACTGAGTTAAAGGCTATTGGAAGTACCTTTGTAACCCTACTCTATTTAAAGACCTAAGATTGTGTAAGATACCTTTCTGTATCTTCCTTCCAATCTTAGGCACATTCTTCCTGAATATGACCACATAGACGAACTGCCTGAGGTCAACCACTTCAATCGAGGCTAAAGCTTCCAGGTAGATATATACCCATTGCCTGGATTTACCTATAGCATGGGCTATTTCCCGAATAGACTTGTATCTGCTTTGTTCCAGGACATCCAACAGCTTGTGGGCATCTGCAATGCTAAAAGTCCAGCCTTTGTAATGCTGATAACCAATCCTGGCTTGAAAGCGGTTGGCTTTGACATAGATAGGCGGATTATCCTCTATCTGTTTGATGACCTGGTTTTCCATTAGAGTTAGTAATTGTTCTGTGACTGTTCTTATGCTTAGGTTGGTGAACTTGGCAATTGTCTCTGCATTGAACGGTTTGCTATACTGGTTCACGAAGTTTAGGATCAGTTTATCGTCTGTCACTTCTCTATCCTTTCAAATCTGACTGAGTTACTAGGTCGAGTTTCCTGATGATGCCGATCTCTTCTACCGAGTGGATCAGCTTCATGGCTTTTCTAAGGTTTCCGCAGGAGTGGAAGTGGATATAGTCGATCACATCTTGACTGAACTTGATCTCCAGTATTTCTTGGCAAAACTGAGCTATGTCCTGCTTGGAGACATCCTGAAACTCATAGAAGAAGTTGCATCTATCGAAGTAATACTCATTGATCTGGTTAAGCCTGTCCTTGGCATTCTGCATACCAATGAGGATAACGATGGCAGTGGTCTCATCCACAATATCCCTGATCGTTCCCAAGAGCTGAGGATGACGGAAGGCATAATCTATCTCGTCTATTACGATAATGGTATCTTTATGGTCTTCTATTAAGGACAGGCACATCAGGAACAGGTCATTGGCGGTGCCATATGGGATATACTCTCCCAGACCGAATCTCTTGTATAGGGTCAAGAGCAGTTTAGAGGCAAAGGCTTTAGGGGTGGTGGTGGCTTCCAATCTCAGATAGACATAACCTCTACTGAAGGCCATGCGGTTGGCATAAGTGGTCTTGCCGAGTCCCGGTCTGCCATACAGCAGTCCCAGTCCCACCATCTCCAGTTTGGGTCGCTTCAGCAGGTATTCTATGCATTTATCGGCAGCAATTACATTCTGGGTTTTGACTAATACTCCCTGTTTCATGCTAATCTCCTATTTGATCCCTATAATATGCAGCATCTCTTCAAAAGTGTGGGTTTCAGTTAATGAGCCCTCAGGCGTCAGATTGTCCTCTTGGGGCTCATTATTTTCAGTATCTGCTGTAGGGTGTTCAGTTGCATCGTTATCAGGCTTATCCGCTGTTTTATCTATTGCTTTTATCCCATGCTCTGCTATATCTGTTGGTACTGTTTCTCCATCTGTATCCTCTCTCTCGGGTATGCTGTCCATGACCTGCTGTTGCAGTTCCTCAATAACCTGGTTACTGCTAATAGGGGGTGGCGAAATCAGAGGTGGATTTTCAAACAACTTGCCCGGGATCTCATTATTCTTGTCTGTGGTTATCTGACGGCTGGAGAGCTGTTGCAGAGAAGCTATTTGTCTATCCACAGCTTCCTGATTACTCAAGACCAGTGTCTTGGTACTCTGTTCTGTGTTCCTCTTTAGCTTCTTGATATGTTTACTTTCTTGATCCAGATCTTTGTAAGCGATGGGATTATCCATATCCAGCTTAATAAAGGGATGTTGGGCTCTTCTGAGCTCTGCCTGGCAGATGAACTTGTTTTCCTTAGTATAGACTAAGATCCAGCGGATATCGTTATAATCATACCTGATTAGACATGGCTTGCCGATATTATCGACCAGCTTCTCGTGCCAGTATAACATATGATTAAGCCGGATACCTTCACTTCTGATGCTCTTACGCTCCATAGCCAGCATCAGGAAGCTGAGTTTACCGGCTTCAATCAGTCTGTCTTGCTCTATTATTCCATTACTGAAGACCTCATAGGGTGTCCTGCGTTTTAGTCCAGCGTGGGGAGTATTGCCATAGAAGTGTCTCACATATAAGGCGATCATCTGCATAGTCTCTTCAATCGTGGGTGGTTTACTCTCAAATAGCTTCTTTGCCCATTTCTCATTGCGCATCAGGTTAGCCGGTTTATCAGGGATGGATGACCCCCTGAATGATGATATGAACCGTTCGAACTGTTCCTGGAAGGTCTTGAAGAACCGCTCGATCACCTTGGCTTTGGCATTATAGCTCTCGGCAAAGGATACCCCGATATTGAGTTGGGGGAAGATGCCACCCAGTTCAGTTACCAGGTCATGATCCTCCCAACGCTCATTAAACAGCTTGGACTTGAAAGCCCTGCCATTATCCAGATAGACATACTTAGGCAGCACCGCCAATGGATAGTCAGGATGATAGGTATGATAGACTGGATTAGATTCTAAAGCTTGGGTTTGATCATTATCTCTAGCTTGACTTTGAACTGGTTCGTTATCTTCTTTATCTAAATCGTTATCTCTAACTATCCCTGATCCGGGACTGTTCTTAGCCAGGATGGCGGCATTCAGGAAGCCGTTGCGGAAGGCTGCCAGGATATGCTGGCTATCCTCTGTGAAGGCTAATGAGGCTCCCACCGGATAACGGCTTGCCCAGTCCATCACCATGATCATGGTCATTCTCTGGGCTTTCCCGGTGGCAGGGTTCATGATATCAAAGCTCAGGACATGTCCATCCGCTACCCAGACATCTCCCACCTTAAGCAGACTGTCATCCCGGATAATGGATTTGATGATGCGTTCCGAAACATACTTACTACCTTCTCTGGCTTGGGCCCACTCTGCCGGGTGGTTATCCCGCCACTCCTCACACCAGCGTCTTAAGGTGCGTTCATCACTGGGTGACTCACAAAGCTGCAGATTAACTACGTTCTTGAGGTGGGTAATGGCAGAGCCAATCTTGACCTTATTGGGATTGAGCAGCTTATTGAGCAGGAACTTCTGTTCAAAGTAAGTAACCTTTCTACCCCGGTTGGCATGTTTGTTCTTATGGATCAGGGCATACATATCACACCTGGACTCGAGATAGATATCCACCCAGGACCTGAGTGCCCGTTCCTTTCTCTTGCCTTTCAGCTTGAATAGCTCAGGCACCATCCGCTTATAATTGTAATCTTCGGTTATTCTCTGCCACTCTATCGTTCTGGTCTTGGTTCGGCTCAACCTATCTATCACTTCCGCACAGAACCGGGCATAAAGTTGAGCATCTCTGATACTGCTCAGTTTCTCAGTCTCGGTGGGAGTCAGGTCATAGAAGTCCACCGGATAAGGGTCTATCCTGATCTCCTCGGGACTGGGTACGGGTGTTGTGTCGATCATCTCTCCATACTCAGAGAAGTCTGGCTTACCACTTTCACCACCACTGTCATACTCTCTGGCATTCTGGTTGTATTCAGCCCGATAACGATTCAGCAGGTCAGGATCGGGAAGCTGGTCTGGGGTAAGGATGCCTTTCTTGACCAAGTAACCATTATTGGCGATCATACATCTGCCTCCGGGAGCTACCTGGATAGACAACCCCTGCTGTTGGATCAGATCCTGCAGTTCACTCAGCTTCTTATTATACTCTTCCAGTTCCTTAGGGTAGCGAATTCTATCGTAGGGATACATACTTCTTTACCGCCTGTTCGTTTTTCTTGATCTTACGGACAACTAGCTTGGTATTGGTTGCATCTGCCTTCTCTATGATCTCATTATCCATATAGACCAAGAAGACGCTTTTGTATCTGGGAGCATCCTCTTCAGTATCGGCATCCTGTTCCTGATTACTATCATTCCCTAAGATAATCTCTTCCTCAAACCAGAGGTCAGGTCGAATCAAAGTCTGCATGTACATACCAAACTCCAATTGGATCAGTTGCTCATCTGCCAGGATGAAGGTTTTCAAAGTCTTGCCCCTGACCGTGGGGATCTGATGCAATAGAGCTATCAGCTTATTGTCTTTGATCATCCGCCTGATCGTCTTAACCGACACCTTGAGTAGTAAAGCTACCCTGTCTATGGGTAGCCAGATAAAATCAACTCGATCACTCATCTTTAATTCCTTTAGATAGAGTGAACCACTTGGACAAAGCCGAGATTTCCGTAAAATCTCCCTGACCACTTGGACAGATTGACCGCAAGGTAGACAGAGAGTACCTTCACCCCCTGCTTGTCCAACCCAAATCTCCCGATTTACCGGTTGGACACCTCCAAAATCACCTAATCCGACCCTCCGAATTAAGCTTTTCATGGTACTTTTCATAAGCACCTCCCTTTATATAGTATTGGGGGTGCTACTTACCACCTGCGCCAAACTTGGGAAGTCCTTTCTGCCACTTAAAGCAACTTTTTTCATAACCTAAAAACCAGGGCTAATGCCAAGTATATTCACACTTTATACATATTCATTGACATATCACTTACCTCAATAAGGATAGGATCTGGCTATATTTTACTTGCCAAATAGATACTGTCAAGCATGATGTTACCAAATGGAGCGTAATATGAGAAAAAAGACGATTGGCGACCGCCTGGCATACCTGATCAAGACCCTTGCAGTCAAGGATTACGAGTTCGCCGAAAAATACAAGATTTCCAGAGCTTCACTGATCAGGTATAAGCAAAATGAGCGATATCCCGATCCTGAGTTCTTATTAACCCTATCCAAGGAGAAGGTAAACATCAACTGGTTACTTACAGGTAATGGCAGTATGTATGTCAAAGATGAGTTTGAGGAGTTTATCAAGCACAGTTCTCAGATCAGAGACTTAGAACCTAATCCACCGAAGCAGCCCAAAGTAGTCAAAGCCGGAAAGTCTGAACAAAATACCTATTCAGAGCTAGATATTAAAGCAACATCCCGAACCGTAACCTTACCCATAGCGGGGGATATAGCTGCTGGCTCACCTTTGGAGATACCCGATCAGTATGGGATGAGTGGAGAGATAGAACTGCCCAAAACCTATTTACCCGGTAATCCTAGGAACTATATAGTATTCCAGGTTAATGGCAGGAGTATGGAGCCTATCATCCAGCATGCGGACATTGTCATCATCAAAGCCAATCCGATCTGGGAACTGGCTGATAATCAAGTGGCAGCCGTTCGAACCAGTGACGGTGTCACGCTCAAGAAAGTCCAGATCGATCACCAAAGGGAGCAGGTCATCCTGCAACCCTTCAATTTAGACTTTCCGGTTCTGGTTTTAGACTCGGATTGGAACTCTGACGCATCTCTGATCGGCACAATTGCACTTCAGTTGCGCCTTTACTAATCTGATCCCTTTCTAAAAAAATGTGGTCTTTCCAAACCTAGTCCAAACCACTCGCTAATTTGCAGCATAAGTGTCACGAAACAGTCCAAACAAGTCCAAACAACCACTTGGACAAGTCTAAAGCCAGTCCATCCTAACTCGCCACCCCATAAAGCAATAACTCAATTTGTCCACCTGTCACTCTCTGCAACTTTGGGTGTCACTTTGTAGCCGGAAGAAAAAGCTTGACGAGTTTGGCTATTTGGCGAAATAGGAAAATAGAAGAAAATATCAACCGAGGATATGATGACAGATAACGCCAAATACGACCAGATGGCTGTGATTATGAAAGCCATGGCGCATCCCACCCGCTTGTTTATCCTGGATAAACTGAGTGAAAAAGAACACTGCGTCTGCGAACTGCAGGAGCTGATAGGAGCCGATATGTCCACGGTTTCCAAGCATCTGTCAGTGCTGAAAAACGCCGGCATCATCGACAACCGCAAACAGAACAACCAGGTATTTTACAGCCTGATTTGCCCCTGCGTGCTGGATGTCTATCAGTGCGTAATCGAAGTTAATAAACTGAAGAAATACTAAATAGAGGTTTGAGATGAGCGAAAAATGGAAAGAGCTGAAGATATTGCTGATAATGCTGGGAGTGTTTGCGGCGGCATACTTTCTGCCCTTCACATCAGCAAGGTTTCTGAATGGCTTGCATGAGGCGTTTTTCATGCTGCAGGAATATGCACAGCTGCACGTGCTGTTGTGCCTGATACCTGCCTTGTTCATAGCGGGCGCTGTGAGTGTGTTTATCAGCAGCGATTCCGTCATGCGTTTTCTGGGCGCAAAGGCCCCCAAATGGCTGGCATACAGCGTGGCGTCCGTATCAGGAGCCATCCTGGCTGTCTGCTCCTGCACGATTTTACCGCTCTTCAGCGGAATCTACAAACGCGGAGCGGGACTGGGCCCTGCCATCGCATTCCTCTATTCGGGACCTGCCATAAACGTTTTGGCGATTGTGATGACAGCCCGGATTCTGGGACTGCAGATGGGTATCGCCAGGACTGTGGGAGCGGTGGTTTTCAGTGTGGTCATCGGCTACATTATGCACCTGCTGTTCCGCAAAGAAGAGCAAGTCCGGCAGGATAATCTGATGAATTTCGGTTCGGACGAAAAAGGCAGGCCTCTGTGGCAGACCATCGTCCACTTCGGTCTGATGATACTTATCCTGATAGTGCTGAACTGGGCAAAACCCAATAGTCAAACAGCGTCGCTTTTTATGAACTGGATGTATTACAACAAATGGCTGGTGACCGGTCTGATAGCACTCCTGTTTGGCGTCTCTTTGACCGTGTTTTATGGTTTCAAGCTGTGGAAAGTAATCGTTACAGCCGCTATTGTCTGGCTGATTGGTTTTTTATATTCCAGCCAACCTTTGATTCCTTTTGTGATGGGCGTTTTCCTGTTCAGCGTCTGGCTGTTGCTGGAAAAGGGTGAACTCAGGACCTGGCTGGATTCGACCTGGGATTTTGCCAAGCTGATTATCCCTCTGCTCTTCATCGGCGTAATGATTGCGGGTTCCCTGCTGGGGCATCCGGGTCAGGAAGCCTGGGTGCCTTCCCGCTGGATAGAAATGGCAGTGGGCGGAAACTCCCTCTTGGCAAACTTCTTTGCTTCCATCTCGGGAGCATTCATGTATTTCGCCACCCTGACGGAAGTCCCGATATTGCAGGGGCTTTTGGGCAGCGGAATGGGCAAGGGACCTGCTCTGGCTTTACTGCTGGCAGGGCCGGCGCTGTCGCTTCCCAGCATGCTGGTGATTAATACAGTCCTGGGCTTGAAAAAGACGGCTGCGTTCGTAACATTGGTGGTAATATTTTCCACCGTCACAGGATATTTCTTTGGAGTGTTTTTCGTATGATAATGGCGATATTTGAAAAGCTTACCATGGCTTTGTATTCCAGTCCGGCGCTGGCTTTGGGCGCTGCCTTTTTCTGGGGAATCCTGAGCATTTTGCTCAGCCCCTGCCATCTGGCAAGCATACCTCTGATAGTGGGGTTCCTGGACGGCCAGAAGGATATGAATACAAGAAAAGCGCTGAAACTGTCCACTTTCTTTACAATCGGCATCCTGCTGATGATGGCAATTATCGGGCTGATTACCGGACTGCTGGGACGCCTGATGGGAGACATCGGCAGCTGGGTGGAACCCGCTGTGGGAGTGGTCTTCATCCTTATGGCATTCTTCATTGCTGATATCATCAAAATGCCCACTTTCCTCAATCACAAGATGAGCCAAAAGTCCGGCAAAGGCGTCTGGGCAGCCCTGACGCTTGGTTTCCTGCTGGGAATTGCTTTGGGACCCTGTTCATTTGCATTTATGGCGCCGATTCTGGGCATTGTCTTCACCTCGGCGGGGACGCAGTTCCTCTTTGCTTTGGCCCTGGTGGCAGCATACATCATCGGGCATTGCCTGGTGATAATCCTAGCCGGGACTTTTGCCGGAGCGGTGCAGAGTTATTTGCACTGGACAAGTAAATCCAAAGGAACAAAAATCGTAAGAATCATCTGCGGCATCCTGATTTTCGTTGCGGGCTGGTATTTAATCCTGAAAAAATATATCTAAAACGGAGGTAACAAATGGTTATCAAAATACTGGGCACGGGCTGTGCCAAATGCAAGAAACTGGAAGAAAACGCCAGGACTGCCATTGCCGAAGCCGGCATTGACGCCGGTATTGAAAAGGTCACGGACCTTGATAAAATCATGGACTATGGAGTGATGATGACACCTGCCCTCGTGATTGACGAAAAGGTCGTTTCGGCAGGCAAACTGCTCTCACCCAGCGAAATCAAACCGATGTTAACCAAAGGAATATAGTATGATAGAAGAAAAAGATACCTGCTCCTGCTCCTGCGGTTGCGACACTGAAACCACGGGAAGCTGTTCCGACGGATGCGTTACCAATGACGCTCCCACCAGCGTTTACGCCTGTGCAGGCGCCAGCAATGTGGGCGTTATATCCTTTGAACTGACCAAAGCTCTGCACACCGCGGGACGCTATAAGATGGGTTGCTCCGTCTGCGTCGGCGGGGGAGATTGCGGTTGCGGCGGAACTGTGACTCCGCAAGGCAGGAAAGACCTCCTGATTGACGGCTGCAAGGCCTCCTGCCTGAAGAAGATGTTCCAGAAAAAAGGCATCACCAATTTTGACCATGTCATCGTTACCCAGCTTGGCGTCAAAAAGGAAGGCACCTTTGACATCGAGCCGGGTCTGATAGAAAAGCTCATGGACAAACTGCTACAAAAAGGATTATGATATGAAAAAGCGCTTTAGTACAATTGTCCTTGTTCTCGTTCTGCTGCTTCCTGCGGTGCTTTCCTGCCAGACACAGGCAAAGAAAGCAGTTCCTGTAAAAGAGAAAGCAGTTCCACCCGTGACTTTTATTGAGCTGGGCTCCGTAAATTGCGTGCCTTGCAAGATGATGAAACCTGTCATGGAGCAGATTGAAAAGGAATACGGAGACAGCATCAAAGTCGTATTTTATGATGTTTGGCAAGCCAAGGACAAGCCGATGGCAACCAAGTATAAAGTCCGCGTGATTCCCACCCAGGTGTTTTTGGACAGGGACGGCAAGGAGTTTCACCGCCACGAGGGCTTTTATCCTGCTGAGGAGATTATGAAGGTGGTAGATAAGCAGCTTAGCATCAAACGCAGCACGAAACAGGGAGACAAGGATGCAGCTAAAGCCAATTAACACCGGCATTAGTTTTTTTGAAAAATATCTTACCCTCTGGGTTTTGCTGTGCATGGCGGCAGGAATCCTGATTGGACGCTATCTACCCGGCGTTCCGGCGTTTCTGGGCAGGTTTGAATATGCCCGGGTATCGATTCCCATTGCGATATTAATCTGGCTGATGATTTACCCTATGATGATGAAGGTCGATTTTGCCAGCATCAAGAATGTCGGCAAGAACCCCAAGGGATTGTATGTCACGTGGGTCACAAACTGGCTGATAAAGCCCTTTAGCATGTACCTGATTGCCTGGTTCTTCTTCTTTGTGGTCTTCAAGGCACTGATACCTGCGGAATTGGCAAAAAGCTACCTGGCGGGAGCCATCCTGCTGGGTGCCGCACCCTGCACCGCCATGGTCTTTGTCTGGAGTCACCTGACGAAGGGAAATCCCGCCTACACTGTGGTTCAGGTTGCCACCAACGACCTCATTATCCTGATTGCCTTCACCCCGATTGTCGCTTTACTGCTGGGGATTGGCGGCATCAAGGTTCCCTGGGATACGCTTTTGCTCTCGGTGGTTTTGTTTGTCGTGATTCCACTGGCAGGCGGAGCGCTCACCAGGCACAGCGTCATCAAGCACAAAGGCGAGGACTATTTCCTGAACAGCTTCATCCCGAAGTTCAACAACGTTACCATCGCAGGACTGCTGCTGACTTTGGTCATTATCTTCGCGTTCCAGGGAAAGGTGATTCTTGCCAATCCGTTACACATTCTGCTGATAGCAGTGCCTCTCACCATCCAGACTTTCCTGATATTTTTCATTGCCTACTTTGCCAGTCGCGGACTGAAGCTGGCGCACTGCATTGCCGCTCCTGCCGGGATGATTGGCGCTTCCAATTTCTTTGAATTGGCGGTGGCTGTGGCGATTTCTCTGTTCGGAACCTCTTCGCCTGTGGCAATGGCTACTGTGGTGGGCGTTTTAGTGGAAGTCCCCGTGATGCTTACTTTGGTCAAAATAGCTAACAGAACCCAGCATTGGTTCAAAGGATAAACATATGATAAAGAAAGTACTTATACTCTGCACAGGTAATTCCTGCCGCAGCATTATGGCGGAAGGACTGGTCAATCACTATCTGGGAGAAAAATGGAAGGCTTTTTCCGCCGGAGTTTCGCCTTCGCAGGTGAATCCGATTGCTATCAAAGTCATTCAGGAACTGGGCATAGACACCTCGGAATTCAGGTCAAAGTCGGTCGCTGAATTCCTATCGCGTGACGACCTCGACCTTGTAATCACCGTCTGCGACAACGCCAGGGAGACCTGTCCCATTTTTCTGAAGCCTGTCCAGCAGGTGCATATCGGCATTGAAGACCCCGTTTCCTACACCGATGCCGATGAGGAGATTGCCCTCGCCAAGTTCAGAGCTGTGCGTGACAGCATTATAGACAAGATTCTGGGCTATCTGAACAAGCTCTAAACCCCGCCTCAAAGCTCCGCAATAAGGATTTCATACCCGTTTACGGGTGGCAGCAAGCCGTCTTCTATGGCGGCTTTCACTGTTTTACAGGGCAGGTTTTGCAGGGTTATCTGTTCCCGCGTGATTGTCCGTAAATCCACTGTGGAAGGGTATTTCGCCTGCATTGCCCACATCATTTTGATGTAAAGGTTGTACCAGGACACAATCAGCAGATTCTCATCCTCGTCGCGCCGTTTGCTTGTATAGATGGCAAAGTTTCTTTTATAGGGGGCAGAGGGCTGCAAAGCCTTCAGGTTGCGTGCCACGTCCCTGTAGGTATCGTTCATTTCCTGATGGGGCATTGTGGGCTGTCTGCGCATCAAAGTCGCTTTCAGGCGCGGGTGATAATAAAATATAGTGCCGTCCCGGCTGCCCGAAAGTCCCCTAATGCCATACTCCATCTTTGCTCTCATAATCTGTTTCCTCCTCTTTTCTGCTTTCTGCTCCCATATTTATCGCCTTCTTCACATTGTCAATCAAAAATGTATCAATCGTATATCAAGCGTATATAAATATATGAGTGATAAACGGTAGATACAGGAATGATACAAAGCGTGAAATAAGGGAGCAGCATGAAAGTAATGCTTGACTAACAGGGAGGAAGCAAGCATCTTGCATTGGTTATGAAAAAAGGTAAGGTATTATGAAGAAAATCCTTATAGCTTCGCTTTTCGTGCTGTCCATCCTGACAATTTCCGCTCTGCAACTGAATCCTGATGGCAGCCTGAGGGTCAACGGCATTGACTTTGACCTCAATCTGGAGTTCAATTACCGCACTAACCTGAGTTTTTGCCAGACCCTGCAATTTGTCAAAACGGCGGAGGTGCTGGCAGACAGCGTGGTTATAAGGTATGAAAATGCGGCATTGGATGTGAGGGTCAGCTTTGTTCCGCAGTGGAATTATCTGGCAAAAAGCTGGCTGATGAAGGTGCGGGCGGATTATAAGCAGAACTTCCTGGTCAGGGATTTGGTGCTGAATATGGTTTACCTGACAGAGCAAAGCCCCCTTTTCCTGCGCGGTCCGCAAGCCATATACAGCGGTAATGCGTCCGATAACACCAATCTCTATCCCTTCACGGAGAAATTTCTGGAAGTGAAATCGGGAGCAAGCTCTTTCTGGATAGTAGGTTCCGGTTACAGGGGCACTGAAGGTGCGGAATGCATCTACAACAATTCCATCCGGCTATATGACCATACGGTGCATTTTGCAGCGTTGCACAGCCTGACTGATGTGTATGAAAGAGTGATAGATACCATGCCCAGGCAGTCGGGAGATACCGACTGGTGGTCTGTATTGCTGTTTGAGGAGAAGCCCTATCTGCTGCGTATCAACCGTTGGCCAGGCGTGAAGCAGGCAGCTCTCGCCATTTCTAACGATGCGGACGGAGAAACCTATGCAAAATTGAAAGCCGTGTATTTTGGCAGCAGTAACCCCGCCAGCCCGGATTATCTCACAAAAGGACTGATTGCCAATAATATCAAAGTGTCAAATACCGTGTTTGGCATAAACAAATATTACCTGGGCGAAGTCTGGCATTCCATCCGCAATGCGGGCAGCAGCATAGGTTATCATACCTATTCGGGATTTGCTGATTCGACCCATGCCACCAGCCATAACTTGCTGAATGAAATGACGGAATATAATATCCGGCTCTGGATAGACCATGATTGGTCTGCTAATCCGGAGGATTTTAACATGTATGGCGGTATGGCAGACTCGCCTTTTTACATTCTGGATATCATCAATCAGTCAGGAGTAGATTATGCCTGGTGCGGAAGTACGCCACCCACTAATCCGTTCAATGTTTTTACAGAACCCTGGAGACTTCCTCATAAGCTCCATTTCTTCGGGGCTTTGACCAGGCCAGTATGGTTCTTTGGCAGAACCAGGATGGAAGCCTGGGAGTACATACATGACTTATACACAGTAGATTTCAAGCATAATATGACACCGGAAAACCTGGACAGGTTGATTGCGGAAGGAGGCCTGTGCATAGCATATACGCATTTCGGCTTTATTCCCAAGGTCAGCAGACTGAGCTTTTACGAGGTTATCAGTAATGGAGAACACGTTATCAGGCCGGAATTCAATGACGTTTTGGTCATGCTGGACGACTATCAGAACAATCGTGGGCTGTGGATTGAGACGGTGGAAAACATCTTTGACAGGATGTTTGCCATTGAAGGGATCAGGGTCGTGGGAGTGGAAGAGACATCAACTCCGGGACTGGTCAGGATGACGCTGGTGAATGCATCGGAACTTGATGTGGAGGATGTCTCAATCAGTTACGGTTCATACAGGTTTTCCATACCGTTTTTCGCAGCCAACAGCACTGAATCATTGCTGCTGAACGGCAATAACATCCCGGAACCGGACGAAATTCTGCTGCCTTTTCTGGCAAAGTTTGCAAATGGCAGTATCAACATCAGAAGCAGGGAATATATGGTCATCCCTCCGGTCAAAGTAAGCATCTATAATATCAAGGGTCAATTGGTCCGCACCCATCAGACCGACAGGGAAGAGAGCAGCCTGAGCATACCGTTTACCGGCAAGTCTTCAGGGGTTTACTTTGCGCGTATTCAGGCGGAAGGTTACAGGACTCAGACGGCAAAATTCTTTGTTGTAAAATAATATATTCATTGACTTGATATCCCTTTTTGGTTATCTTTGTAATCAGATAGAATAATCCCTGCAAGAGGATAAAAATATGAAACCACCCTTTATGCTTAACAGACTTATCGCCATCGAACACCAATATGCCAGAAGATTTACCAATATGATGCAGAAACCCTATGGATACCTGTATTGGAACGAGGCAAACAAGGATTCCTACCCCTGCAACCACGCCATTATTACAGATTTTATCGGTGTGGAATCATCCCTGAAAGATATCAGCTTTTTCTACAAACAGAAAGACATCACGCCACGCTTGTTCCCTGCCCTGAAGAAAGACGAACTGGTGGAACTGACCCCGCACCTGAATAACCATAGCTTTGAAGTGGAAGTCCTGCAGCACGAATATTACCTTTGGGAAAACGAATCAAAGATAGAACCGGCAGGCGGTATCTACTTTGACCGGTTGGTTCAGATTAAGGATGACATCAAAGAACTCATCCATGCGGAAGGTTACGGGGAATGGGCAATCAAGTATCTGGAACGTCATATCAAAAGCCCGGGCTATCACCTGATAGGCGGTTTCGTGGAAGACCAACTGGTGACGATGGGTTCCATCAGCACCTTTGAAGGGTATTCGCGGATAGACGATGTCTTTACCTTTAAGTTTTACAGGGGAAAGGGCTATTCCGGAACCCTGCTGAACTACCTCATCAAATACAACAAGGAAACCACCGACAACCATCTCTACCTGTATTCACACTATCAGGCAGCAGCTCCCATGTACCAGAAAGCTGGGTTCGTCAAGATACCGGAACTCCAGACCTGGCGAGCCACAAAGAAGGTATAATCCAGGATATAAAAAAACGCAGGCCAAAACCTGCGTTTTTCTTTATTTGGTTGTGATTACTTAAGCTTCAGGGTTCTGAGGGTTCCCGTTTGTCCGTTGACGGAAGCGCGGATATAGTAAATCCCTGACGAAACAGGGCGGTTTTCGGTGTCCCTGCCATCCCATACAAGCGCAGTATTGGTCTTAGCTTCGAGCTGTTTCACCAGTTGTCCTTTGGTGTTGAAAACAGATACTTTCACGGGTTGGGTCAGCTTGTCTGCCACCCAGACCGTCAAATCCGAGCCAAAAGGATTGGGGCTTGCCTTGATGCTGAGACGATTAAGCGGTGGAACGCTGTCGTCATCATTATGGTTTGCCTGTCCCCAAGAGCAGGTGAGGCGGGTTTCAGGCTCCCACATGTCAAACTGCCAGGAAGACTCAAGCTTTTGGTAGAGATTTCCGTTGGCATCGTATGTATAGTTTATCAGGAAGCCATCCGTCCAGGCATCCGAGAACCAGTTCTGCCCCAATATCTGAGTCAGCACATCGTCATTATTGTATGTGTAGAGCGTCCGCTCCTGTTCCCAGCCGGCACCGTTCCACCATTCATGGACTTCCTGGCTGAGCATGCCCAGGAAATTAGTGTTATTGGTCAGGTCTGTGATATCCTGCAGCGGGATATAGTGCGCCACATTGCTGACAAAGATGTCCCCGGTGGTGGTATCGTGGGGATGATATGTGTATTGCGTCTGGTCGGACAGACCCCAGTTCAGCGAATCAACAGAAGCATATCTCATCTCCTGGGTAATCCTGCCCTGGGTGTCCCAGGTGAAATTCTGCCTGTACCAGATTTCCTGTTCTTCCCCTTCTGCCTGATAATTGTAAACAACAAAGTCTGTGTTGGAGTTGTAGACAATCTGGATTCGGAATCCTGTTATCCACTCATTCAGGTCGCCATCGTAAAACTCATACAGTCCGTGGGTGAGGCGGTTTTGGTTATCATACCAGTATCTGCCTTTGACAAAAGGAAACAGCATGCCCATGAAGTTCAGGGTCTGATTCAGTTCGATGACATATTCGTTGGTATTGTCCCATGTGATGCTCTGGATAAAGAGGGGTACCCAATCCTCAGTTTCAAAATCCCAATAGCTGTATTTGAGGGTATCAAGGCGGGTAGGGTGGTCCTGGCTGTATATATAAAAATACCTGCCGCTGTCCTCCCAATCCATTCCTGTGTAAAATTCTTCCTGGACTTCGTTCAGCCGCCAGGTGCGTTCAAGATACTTCATCCCGTTGATGGGCGGCATGTTAGGTGGCGTAAAGCCCTTGAATAAACTGCCAGCCAGCAGCACCGGTACTAATATCAGTATTGTCAGTATTAGGTAATTTCTCATTTACAAACCTCCCTGAGAAGATATTTGTAGACTAATATCCGCAAGTGCTAAGGTATTGTCAATCAAAAAAAACGCAGACAAGAAATGCCTGCGCTATTTATGATGCTAAAGAAGCAATCTATTTGATTTTCAATACTTTCCCGGAACTGCTGACACCATCGCTGAACAAACGCAGGAAATAGACCCCGTTGGCAGTGGCTAAACCCTTGTCATCCCTGCCATCCCAGGCAAGCTCGGAATTCAGGTTAGTATTCAGGGTTCGGATCAGCTGTCCTTTGACATTGTAAACTGAGACAACGGCAGGTGCGGACTTGCTGCCTTCGGTCCTGATGGAAAGTTCATCCGCAAAGGGATTGGGGGAGGTGTGCAGCCTGATTCCGGTAATTACAGGGATGGTATTGTCCTCTGCGGAGGTGTATTCATTCCAGGTGAAGGTATAACGCCAGACGGGATACCAGCTGGAACCGCCCCATTCATATTCCACCTGCTGGCTCAGGTTACCACTGGTAAGGTATGTGAACAGATGGTTTTTGTAGTTCATCCAGTCATCCTCTCCCCACATTTGTATCTGGAAAGTGAGCAGCTGATTCAGGGGATTGTAGCTGTAGAGATGATTCCTGATAAGGTTCCAGGACACTCCGTTCCAATATTCAGTCATGTAGGAACTTAGTATGCCATTGTACACATAGGGCGATTCATAGAGTCCGAAAGTCAGCGCTTGATAAGGATGCATTTGGGCAATGTATTCCAGGGTGGAGGCATAGTCGGTGGTGTCGTTTGCATGGTATTGCAGATGGGTTCTGAGGTATTCACCCCAGGATAGTGAGTCGGAACTTGTGTAGCGGTTGATATCGACATTCCTGCCCTGTGTGTCAAAGCTATAATCACTACGCTCGTAAAATGAGGTTTCAAACTCCGGGTAGTGTTCAGCCCGGACTATCTGCAGTCCCTGATTTCCGGGATAAAGGTAATAGTATCGCGAGCGCTCATACAATACCATATCATTAAGGTCAAATTCGTTATAGGCATATCCGCTCAGGCGGTTCTGATTGTCAAAAGTGAAATTGAAGAAGTCCACCGGAATCATGGTCTGGTCATCGTTCTGAGAGCGGATGACACTCACGATGCGGTTTCCGGCTGTGTTTAACGTATAAGTATAAATCGCTCCCGTTATCCAGAGAGAGCTGCCTTCGTCCCAATACCTGATATAAATGCTATCGGGCAGTGCCGGATTTACGTTATTGTAGGTATAGACGAACTTTGCCTGCTGACTGTAGGAACCATCCACATTCTCTTCCCTCAGAATCTCAGTTGTGCGCCAGGCGCGTCCGTTATTATCGCGCAGATTCATCATTGGGCTTACGGGTATCTGTAATTGTGCCCAATCCGTTGCGCAGAGCAGGATTGGCAGTATGATAAGCAAGAGTGAAAGCCACTTTTTCATCAGAACATTTCCTCCCGTGATTTCTTTAATAATTGTAGTAAATTGACTTCCGCACAAATTGTCAACATAAATGTCAATGTGTCAACAGATGCATGTATCCGGCATTATTCTTATCGTGTCAAAGCTTACTGCCTGCTTAGATGTCCCGAAGATGCCGCGGAGATGACCGGGTTTTCTTCGGGAGGCTTCGGGACATCTCCGCGACAACTCATAGAGGAAGATGCGGGGGAGGGATGGGATAAATGTCCGGAGAGGCTTTGCTACTCTACGATTCGGTCCAGGATGGGAAGCTGCTCCGCCAGGAAAGCTTCAAAGCGGTCATCCAGGATTGCCTGGCGCGCCATCTGCATCAGTTCCTGGTAAAAATAGAGGCTGTGAATGGTGGTAAGGCGCATTCCGAGGATTTCGTTCATGGTGATAAGGTGGCGGATGTAAGCGCGGGAAAAGTGCCGGCAGGTGTAGCATCCGCAGAGGGGGTCGATGGGTGTGAAGTCCTCCTTATAACGGGCTGCCTTGATAATCATCTTGCCGTAGCGGGTGAAGATGCTGCCTTTGCGGGCGTTGCGGGTGGGCATCACGCAGTCAAACATATCCACGCCGTTGGCGACGTTGTTCAGCAGGTCGGTGGGAGTGCCGACGCCCATCAGGTAACGGGGCTTGTCCACGGGTAAAATCGGGTTCAGGAAAGCGGTCAGACGGAACATATCCACCTTGGGTTCGCCCACTGCCAGTCCGCCGATGCTGTAGCCGTCAAAGTCCATTTCCATCAGCTTCAGGGCGCTTTTTTCCCGCAAATCCTCATAAACACCGCCCTGCACGATGCCGAATAATGCCTGCTTTTGGGTGTTGGTAAAGGCTTCCTTGCCTCGGGCTGCCCAGTTTAAGGTGATTTTCAGACTTTTTTCCACATATTCGCGGGTAGCTGGATAGGGCGGACATTCGTCAAAGCTCATGATGATGTCGGCTCCGAGCGCTTCCTGTATCTCAATTACTTTTTCAGGAGTAAACAAATGATAGGAGCCGTCTATGTGGGACTGGAACTTTACGCCTTCCTTGGTAATCTTGCGGAGCTTTGCCAGGCTCATCACCTGGAAGCCGCCGCTGTCGGTCAGCATGGGTTTTTCCCAGGAAATGAACTTGTGCAGTCCGCCGGCGTCACGGATAAGCTCGTGCCCGGGTCTCAGGTAAAGGTGATAGGTGTTTCCCAGGATAATCTGGGCGTGGCCTTCTTCCAGTTCGTGCGGTGACATGGCTTTGACTGAGCCGACCGTGCCCACGGGCATGAAAACCGGGGTCTTTATCTCGCCGTGAGGGGTCTTGATGATTCCGGCGCGCGCATTGCCTGACTTTGCCTTGAGTGTGTAACTGAACATTGCTCCCACTTCTGTGCTGATTTTGAGTGTGCACCCAAAGAATACAGAAATTGAAAGAGGGAAACTTGGCAAGGAAATTACTTCTTGACAGGGAATTAATTGTGCATAAATAATGGCAGATATGAGAAAAGCGGCATTGCTCCTGGTTCTGATCCTGCTGGCCCAGCCTGTGCTGGATGCCTGCGACATGAGCGCGTTCATAATGAGGAAAGGGCTGGTAATGGCAGATTTGAATCAGCCGGACGGCGGAACTCATTACAACGGCTATCAGACTCCGGGAGATTATCTGGCTTTCGTGATGAGCAGGTCCAGCGCTGCCATGCACGACGATGGCTATGGACTCATATACTACCCGCAGGATACTCAGCAGATTGACGAACGCCACTGCTTTTACAAGAGGGTGGGCGTCAGCGGGCAGGCAAATCAGGTCTATTATACCGGCAATCTGTTTCAACCCCTGAACGAGCCGGACATCTTTGACCTTGCCTATGACAAGATAACCGGTCCCGATGCCAGGGCTTCCATCGTTATGTGCCACGCGCGCAATGCCACACTCAATCCCTTTGCCCCCGGCAATCACCCCTTCCGCATGACTTTGAACGGGCAGACCTATGCGCTGATGCACAATGGATTTATCGGCAATACCGCCCGGAACTTCATGATAAACGAGACCAGTATCATGGACAGTGACTGGTTTCAGTTCAATGGCCCCAATTACACCGACTTCCCGAACTGGTCATATCCCGCTTACTGGATAGACAGCGAGGTGCTGTTTCATTACATAATGTGCCATATTGTAAACAATGATTACAATGTGCACTTTGGGATAAAGACCGCTCTGAAGAAGCTGGAGAGCTATCTCAAGCTGTCAACCAACGTTGTCAACTTTGTTTTCACAGATGGTAAACGATTGTATGCATTCCGTTCCACAGGACCAGAAGGGGGCAATAGCGGTTACAATCTTGGCTTCAAGGTCAGCAGCAGCGGATTCAGCGCAGTCAGGACGGGATTTCCCACCGCCAATGAAACAGAAATCAGCCAATATGAACTGGTGGTGCTGTCCGATGACGGGCAGGTAACACGCTATCCCGGCATTCTGGATGACCCGCTGACATTTGCCGGAGAAACAGAGGACGCCCTTACAGTCCCTGCTTCCCGCCCGGTCGTTGCCATTCCGGACCCCGGCCAGGCCGGAATCCGCATATCCTTTTTCCTGGAGCAGTCTTCCAGGGTTTCCATAAACATACATAACCTCAAAGGGCAAAAAGTGAAGAGCCTAGTAAACACAACCTATGCCGAGGGTAAACATACCGTTTATTGGGACGGAACCGATAATTCCGGCAGAAAGACATCCCAGGGTGTCTATTTACTGGAGACAATCAGCGGTAAGCAAAGGACTGTAACCAAAGTTACCAGTTACCGGTAACAAATCCTGACGGAATCGCCACATCCTGCTTCGACGGGAGAATTTGAAGTTGACAGGATATCTCTTTAGTGAGAAAGAAGCTAAGTTGAGCAAAAATTATGATGATAAGGATATTGCCAGATGAGTAAATCGGTTTCCGTGATTGTCCCCACATACAACGAAGAAGGAAGCATTCCCGAGTTTTTCCCCGGACTCGTAAAATATTGTGCAGAGAGAGAATGGCGTCTGATAATTGTGAACGATTGTTCTACAGATAAGACCCGTGAGCTGCTGTTGGGATTTCAGGATTCCCCTCATGTAAACATCATCCACCACAAAGTCAACCGTGGTTATGGAGCAGCAGTTAAAAGCGGTATAAAGGCAGCGGATACGGATTACTGCATCACAATTGACGCTGACGGGCAGCACTATATCGAGGACATGGAAAAAATCTACAAAACCATGCAGGATAAGGATGCAGATATGGTGGTGGGTTCACGCAAGAACTTGAAATCAAGCAATCTGGCCAGAGGATTGGCTAAAGGGGTAATCCGCACTTTTGCCAAAATCATGCTTCCTGTCCATGTCTATGACATAAACTCCGGGATGCGAATGTTCAGCACAGGGATTGCCAAAGAAATCCTGCACCTGTGTCCGGATGGAATGTCTTTCTGCGATACTATCACAATGACGTTCATCAGCTTTAGCCACCTCGTCCTGGAAGAACCGATAAATATACGGGAACGTTCGTCTGGTGTAAGCAAGGCAAGCATCAGGACAGCATTCGAGACTGTGGTAGAAATCATAAACTTAATCGTGCTGTTTAACCCGCTGCGGATTTTCCTTCCGATTGCTGCTGTTTTCTTTACAGCGGGTGTGATCTGGAGCATATATATGTTTATCCTGAACAAAGGGATTACGGGGGGAGCCAGTTTTCTGATGGTGACTGGTATCTTGCTGTTCCTGCTCGGTCTTGTTTCAGAGCAGATATCCCAGATTAGGAAGCATAGAAGATGAAAGCGATTTTCCTGTCGTTACTGTGCTCCTTAATGCTGGCTTCGGGACAGGTTTTCTGGAAGCTGTCCCTGGGAAAGCAGGAGTTAACAGCAGATTTCAGAACTATACTCACCATCCTGTTCAGACCCATGTTCCTCGCTGGCGTTGCACTGTATGGGCTGGCGACTGTGCTGTGGATTTACCTGCTCAGCAAGCATGAATTGTCATATATCTACCCCATGATAGCATTTGCCTATGTCTTCGGGGTGATTTTATCCGTGCTGGTGCTAAAAGAAAACCTGTCCCTGATGCGCTCTTTGGGCATTCTCCTGGTTGTAGCAGGGGTGGCAGTAATCGGGTTAGGGAAGTGAAGCAGTTGCTGAAGAGAATCTTCTCTGCCAGCGAAATTTTGCTGTTACTGGCTGTCATGTCAGTTTCCATGCTTGTCAGGGTTGGGTTGTATCAGAGGTTTTCCCGCAGCGAATCCATGCAGTCAACCATGGCTTGGGTGGATAGCTGGGACTATGTCAACTACTCAAAGGCAATCTTTAACGGGATCTTCCTAAGCACAGATTTTGATGCAGCAGAAAGCGAGTTCTACCGCATTGATGAAATCCCGCCGGTGTATCCCATGATACTGGCTGTTTTTTACAAAGTGGTCGGTTATCAAAACCTAAGGTCGGTTATTGTACTAAACCTGTTGATCAATCTATTGATTATGTATCTCATATACTATCTTGCAAAGAAGCTGACAAGCAGTAAACTAGCGTTACTCCCGGCACTGCTCTGGGGTGTCTATATAAATAGTCTGGTACTTACAGGCCAAGCCATCAAAGAACCTTTTATTACTTTGTTCATCCTGTTAATCTGCTTGTTAGTGTACAAACTGCTGCTCAAGCCAGCAACATACCATGTAGTACTGCTTGCCATAATAAATGCTGTATTCGCTCATATGGACGAACGGTATATCTTCATGACAGTGCTTAGCCTGGCTGCGGTCATTTACATCTATTTTCTGCGGGGAGACAAAAAGCAACTGGTACGTTCCGCAGCAATCTATACGCTCATCTGCACTGCGCTATTTATCCCCTGGCAAGTAAGGAACTACCTGAGGTATGACAGGTTTGTGCTGATTACCCCCAGGACTGCCATGATAACAGACCCGATTCTCGGCTATGAAAACAGGGAAAGCGTAATAGCTGATTTAACAGCTAAAGTGACACAGGGACAAATCGATTCTATTTATCGGGACCAGAAACCTGTTTCAGTGGATTCAGTAACTGCAAAAAATATCCTGAAAGACCGTCAATATGGCTTGAGACCGCATTATTTCAACATTGGTGAGAGGATTGTATACAATACAGCAGGTTTTTGGCAAATGGTGCCAATGAAGCCTTTCTTGGTTGGTTCAGGGTACAAGATAGCCTGGCAATGGAGCCTTAAATGGAGTCTGATGGTTATAGCAGGTTACACAATATTCTTTTTTATGTCTTTGCCGGCATTTTACCTGGCCATCAGGAAAAGGCATTTTATCCTGCTCTTTTTTGGTGCGATATTACTCGTCAATACTCTTCAGCATGCAATCCTGGGAGCCGGACTCGTTCGTTACAGGGCTGTGATGGACCCCTTGATTTTTATAGCTGCGACCTACACCATCAGCCAATTCATCCAGATAAGGAACAAGCAGACACAAAAAAAAGGGTGACGCTTTGTCACCCTTAATCTGATTTAGTTCAGCCTGACAATCCTGTTTAATCTTCTTCCGGTTCGATGTCCTCAAACTGGGGATTTTTGCCTTCCAGTTCATCAATCATGTACTGGGCGGATTCGTTTAATTCTCCAGCGGGGTATTTCTTCAGGAAATCACGGAAAAGTTCCAGGCCCATATCTTTGTTGCCCATTTCCTCAGCAACGAGGAAGGCTTTCATGAATGATGCCTTGTAATCATCCGTACCATTGGGGTAGAAGCGGATAATCTGGTCATAAAAGACGGTTGCGTCACGGAATTTACGCTGGCGCGCTGAATTGTCCGCCATCTCAAAAAGTTCATCGGCGGAGAGCTTTATCTCCAGTTTTTCCGGATATTTTTTCAGGTTATATTCCGTGAAGAGCTGGTCCTTGACTTCTTCCATACGGGCGGTGGCAAGTTCCTGCCTGATCTGGTTTGTGATGCGGGGTTCCACCTCAGTGTAGCTTTTGGTGAAGGGAGGCCTTTCTTCCACGATATGGAAGAACACAATATCATTGCGAACTGTTCTGGTAACAGGACTGACTGTACCGACCGGGGTGTTCCAGATAACGTCGGAGAGTTTCTGGTCTGCGCCGACGCTGGTGACGATACCGTTCTGGTAGTTGTTGTCCAGGTTTGCCTGCTGAGGCTTGAGGTTATATTTTTCCAGCACTTTTGCAATGGCTTTTTCATTGTTCTTTTTGACGGCTTTAATCATTTCCTTGCGTGCTTTGGCTGCAGTCTTATCATCCTTGACCCAGACAGCGGTGACTTTACGGGCTGAAGGAGTGGTATATTCCTGCAGGCGCGAATTGTAGAAGTCACGCTTGGCTTCGGGAGTCACATTCACCTGGTCCAGCACAAGGCGCTTATAGGCTTCCTGCAAAACATAATAACGCTTGGACTGCACGTAATCCTCATGGTTTTCCAGATACTCGTCAAAGGATTTGTCCTTGAGGGCATCCAGATACATCAGTGAACGGCTGAGCTCCTGTTCGAGCAGCTTCATTGGTCCACCGGATGTGACATAAACCATCTGTTCCTGGGGGGAGAGCTTGAGGAATTTCTCCTGCAACTGTCCGGCGGTCATATTGAGGGAGGCATCTGAGGATGTAACGACCACCCTGTCCAGCAAGTCCGCATTCTGAGCCGGCTCACGCAGGTTCATCATACGGAGGGTGGTGGTGTCTATTTCCACCTTGTAAACCAGTTTCTGCCTGGCTACAAGCTGTTCGAGCATTTCTGCCTCTCTTTTGGGGCGGAGTCTCTGGTCCACTTCAGCTTCGCATTCCAGGTAGGGGCGCTGTCTGCCTTCCACTCTTTCCGCAATCCTGATGATGCTCCAGCCTGAACTGGTCTGGAAGGGACCCATGAAATTGATGGTGTCCAGGGGGGCATTCATGATGATTTCATCAAGCTCGGCATCGTTGCCGATACCGGGAAGATAGCCGTTTCCACGGATGTTTTTGATTTTTCCGTTCACGCTTTTGGCGTATGTATTGATTGAGTAATTATTGGACACAGTTTCAAAGGCCACGCCTTTTTTGAGCTCTGCCATGGCTTTTTTGGCGGCAGCTTCGTCAGCGGGCTGAATGTAGAGGATAGCGATATAGGGCTGTACAAAGAAGTCCTTCTTGTTTTCATTATAATATGCCTGTTTGTCAGCTTCGGTAAGGGTGACTTTATTGTTGACGTTCCTTTTGTAATATTCCTGCACCAATACGTGTTTTTTGGCTGCTTCGATTTTCTCTTTTACAACCGGGTCTGTCAGCAGGTTCATATCCTTGGCTTTCAGGAAAAACACGTCTTCCACAACCATGATGTCCAGCATCTCAATCTGGCCTTCGATGGTTTTGAAGCGTTTCTGGTTCTGGGGAGGCAGCTTGGCGATTTTATCCTGAAGGTTTTGTTTGGTGATAAGACCATCTTTGAATTCTGCCAGGATGTTTTCACGGAGGACTACCGGAACCTTGACAGCGGGGGCGGGGTTCTTGGCGCCCGGCTTTTTTGCGGTTGACTTTGCCTGCGCAAACATTGCCGAAAACATCAATGCAAGGCAGATGATGACTATAAGCATTTTGAAGTAACGATGCATTTTATGCTCCTTTTTATCGTGCATGTTAATCTGAAAACAACTTCTTTTTCCGGAAGTTAACCGTCAAGAATTTTATCTGATTATAGCTTCCTTCCTGCTTAGATGTCCCGAAGATGCCGCGGTGATGACTGGGTTTTCTTCGGGAGGCTTCGGGGCATCTTCGGGATATGTCAGCAAGCAAGGGTCAGGATAGGTGTCTCTGATAATCCGGAAGGGGCAAAACCTTGCCGGAAAGTCATCCGGGTAGCCTGGCCCAAAAAAAGTTACAAGAATGAAAATTTATTGTTGACGGATTTTGACGGGGTGAATAATTTAATTCGTACGGCGTTTTATTTGTAGACTACAGGGAATTGAATGGCATTGCGTGAAAGGGAAAATCATTACTGCATATAGGCCGGAGGTAATCTTTCGGGCATATATGTACGGGTTAATTAATGGTAAGGGTGAAGAAAATTTCATCCGATTTGGCACATATCGTGCATTAAAATAGGAAAGCATAAAAAATACCCTACAGGAGGATATAATGCTGAGAAAAATGCAGAATCAAAAAGGATTCACTCTAATCGAAATTTTGGTCGTGGTTATTATCGTGGCCATTCTTGCTGCCTTTGCAGTACCGCGTTACCTTCGTTATGTGGAAAAATCCAGGTCAACCGAAGCCCAGACAGCTATCCGCTCACTGCGTACAGCTTATGACGTTTACGTACAGACCAATGGAACTTCCGAAGGTTACACAGTCGATTTAGCCAAGAAAGATGCCCGCCTGGGCCAATCCACCATCAAGAACTGGAACTTTGAAGTTGTCGGCAATCCGCCCAAAAAGTATATTGCCACTTCAACCGCCGAGTTTTCTTCAGGTGAAGGCAAGCAGGTTTGGTATGATGTTGACGAATCTAAGTTTCACGGCTACGGAGTGGATACCTGGACAAATCCTGATACGCAAGGAATCGAATCAGACTAATCTCCCCGGGAGGATAATTTGACCATTCAAGAGTTACTGCGCTTTACGGCGGAAGCCGGGGCGTCAGATTTGCATGTTAGCGCCGGCTCTCACCCGATGGTGAGGGTAAACGGACGGATGAAAAGACTGAATCTGCCGATTCTTACCGTGGAAGAGATGGAAAATCTCGTCTATAGCGTGATGAATGAATCCCAGAAAGAGCTTTTCATACGAAACCTGGAAATTGACTTTTCAACCAAGTTGAGCAACGATGTCAGGTTCCGTGTAAACGCATTCAATCAGATTAACGGCATAGCGGCCGCCTTCCGTGTGATTCCCAATGAAATCAAACAGTATGAGGAATTGCACCTGCCGGAAGTTCTCAAGAAACTGACGACAAAGGAAAAAGGCCTGATATTGGTCACAGGTCCTACGGGTAGCGGTAAATCCACCACCCTGGCAACCATGATAGACACTATCAATGACAACCGCGCCTGCCATATAATCACGATTGAAGACCCGATTGAATTCGTTCACAGAAGTAAAAACTCATTGATTAATCAGCGTGAGTTGGGTCATGACACCTGGTCGTTCACCGCAGCGCTGCGTTCAGCCCTGCGCGAAGACCCGGACGTTATACTTGTAGGTGAAATGCGTGACCTTGAAACTGTTTCCCTGGCTCTGACAGCCGCTGAAACAGGTCACCTTGTTTTTGCCACACTGCATACCGGAAGCTGTACCAAATCCATTGACCGCGTTATCGACATGTTCCCCAAGGAACAGCAGCAACAGGTGCGCTCCATGCTTTCCGAATCACTGGAAGCAGTGGTCGCCCAGACCCTTCTGCCCACCAAGGACGGCAAGGGCCGCGTTCCTGCAGTGGAGATAATGATAGCCAATGCGGCGGTACGCAATCTGATACGTGAAGAAAAGACCTATCAGATACCTTCAGTTATCCAGGCCGGCAGCAAGGAAGGCATGCAAACAAGAGACCAGTCCCTGTATAACCTTGTAATGAACAATCTTGTGGAGAGAACCATAGCCGAGGAATTGGCGGAAAATCCCAAGATGTTTGCAACCGGGGCAGGTTTTTAATTTTATATCGGGATAATTTATAATAATGAAAACTGCTTATAAGTTACTCCGAACGGAGGAAAATGCATGATTGCCAGCTTGAAAAGTGAAAGTGGAATGACCCTGCTGGAAGTTCTTGCCACGTCGATAATCGTCGCAGTGGCTCTGATAAGTCTGTATACAGGAATCATCTATGCAGATAAGCAGGTGCAACGCAACTACCATGACAGGGTGGCAACCTTGCATGCTTCCGGGGAACTTGAGTGGCAGACATATTTTTTCAAGAACTACAAGACGTTTGAGCTTTATACAAACAAGAACGTTATCCTGGATGTAATGCCCCGCGGCAGGACCCTGAACGGTCAGATGACGACCAGACTGATTGAAACCTTTGAGAATCCGCTCGGGACAATTGTCCCTTATAAGATACTTGAGGTCTCGGTGGTCTGGATTGAGCCCGGAGACAGGACTCAACGGCGAATTGTGGTTCGCGAGGATTATTATTAATGAAACCGTATAATCCGACAGGAATGATGAAACTATGAGAAGACTAAAATCGCAGGCCGGTTTTACGATTACAGAGCTAATGGCCGTAATCGCCATATCCGGATTTCTGATGGCTGCTGCGGCAACAGGATTCAGTGCTTTCTTCAGCAAGTTCAACGAAATGTCCAAATCAATGGAGTTGCAGAGGGATGCCTTTAACTGTATGCAGACAATCAAATCCGGCATACCCATCGGCAGCGGGTCATCCCTGAAATTTCAGGGAATATCGACAGCAGAGACAGCAGTATTCACGGGGACATCCGGATCTTCGGCAAGCACTATCATTCTTTATCCGCCGGTTTCAGATTATCTGCACCAGAATGACTTTATCAGGATATTCCATGACGGCAAGTATGTTCGCGCCACTTATCTGAATGGCACGATAATGCCTGCAGCGCCATTGTATTTGTTTCCCAAACCCACTCGCGGCAATGAGATGGAAGTCACAAAACTTCTTTTCAGCAAAGCGAATGGAGACGGGGAGACCAAAGTGGTCTTAGTGGAACTGGAAGCGAGGGTGAAGCTTCGCAAGGATGTTTACAAAAACATAGCCTATTCCAGTAAAATGACATTAACCATGAAATAACATGAAAAAACAACAACAGCGAAGGAGGTAGGGATGTATAAAATACTTCGCAACCAGCGCGGAAACATAGCCTTGGCATTAGCTTTGGCTGTGGTGGGCGTCATGTCAGGCATTACGATGGCTTCGCTTGCCTACAAAGACACAATTGATGCCCGTTACGACTTTGACAGTATCCAGCAGCTGCACTTTCTGAGGTCTGAAGTAAGCCGGGCGCATTCACTGACGCAGAGAATGGATTATTCGGGGGAAGGTTATGTGCTGCCCACCAGGTTTGCCACAATAGCCAGCTCACATTCCAAGAACATTTACAGAATGCAGACCAAAGTTGGCAGAGAGAATATCTCCACCGGTGGCGGACTTTATTTCTCACAGGGATATAACATTAAATCCCTGATAAACACCAATCGCGGTGTTGGCTCCACCACCCTGTTCGGCAACCGCCTTTCCGTGGTCAAGACCTATGGGGAAAAAGGAATCCGCCGCAACAGCTTTGCAGGATACCATTACTTTACAGACACTGACCAGTCCACCAATTCCACCAACGTGTATTTCTGGGGTCCGGACGTTATATACGGCAAGGTCCACAGCAATACCGACATCTGGCTGAAACAAGCCGGAGGCGGAACCAACAACGGCTGGCCAACCTTTTACGGACCTGTCTATACGGCTGGACAAATCCAGTCATTCAGCGGAACACCGCCTTATGCCCAGGTTTTCCGCGCAGGATATTGGGAACATGTAAGCCAGCTGGAATTCAATCCGACGGCAGAACTGATCAGAGCGCACGGAGCAGCAGTCGGGGGAACTAATTATGACCCCAACAAAATTGTTTATGTCATTGCCACCGGCTCTTCCTACAACTCCTGGATTGGTTCTATCGTCAATGCCGGCCCCGATACTGCTGACGTCTGGACGCAGTATCCGCCCAGACAGGGAACATACCTGTTCCGTAACCGTTTCACCAGGTATGACACTTTGTGGCAGGCAGGCCCCACCGGCAACGGCGCAGGCCATTCCAACATCGTTTATTCCAAGATGTGGCTCAAGGGACATTTCTCAGGTTCACAGACCTGGTGTGCTGTAGATACCCTTTATCTGACGGATAACGTTTATTTGAGCAACACCCAGCTGGGTCAGTGCCCTGACGGTACTGTATCAGGTTCTGTGTTAAACCGTTCAGATTTTTTGGGTATTGTATCCGAAAAAACCATTCTGGTTCAATACGGATACAGAGACCCGCAGGACTCTCTGAGGTATAAGCCTAATTGTGGCAGCGATTCAGACGGAATCTGGATTTACGCTGCTCTTTGCGCACTGGGAGACGGTGCCGGTGACTCGCACCGGGACGGCGTGTTCACTTTTGAATACCAGCGTCCGCACCCGTCAACCCCTGCAGTGAGAATTGGCACCAATAATTACGTTTGGGATAAAATTGATCTGCACCGCAGACGCTACCCTCAGACGGCGGCAGCGCCCTGGCCCGGAAACATTGACTTCCCCTGGTACAACCCGCTGTGGCCGGAACGGATAGTGACTATGGAGAGGGGTACTATTAACCTGTGGGGCTCAGTGGCTCAACGCAGACGCGGATTTGTCCACAGGAACGTAGCAGACAGTGAATATCCGAACCCTGGCGGTAATGGCGCCGGCGCAATCTGGAATATTCCATTGGATTATACCGGAGGTACTGCAGGCGTTCCCGTTACAGACCCGATTCTCGGTTTTGTCGGACAGGGAATAAATGCAACCGGAGCAACAGGTTCCGGGACAGGATATAAAAAGAATTATAAATTTGATAACCGTTTCTCATTCGTGACACCACCGGATTTTCCGGAAGTACACGTAAGGGGTGGGTTGACTCCGTTTGAATCAGAAGCATGGACAAGGAAGAAACCACCACAGCATTTTTAAATAAACGTGATAGATAAAGAGGAACTATGAAGAAAAAGAAACCGGTAAAGTTCAGAGAATCTGTGGGAATCGACATCGGTTCTCACAGCGTTAAGATCGTTCACCTTAAGCGTCTGCACGAAGGTTTTAAGCTCTTGAATTATGAGATTAGACCGACAGTGCCTCAGGGAGTGGAATATGTTCCATCAGACCTGCGACCGGAGCGTTTCGCGCCGATTATCGTGGAAATGATGAAGACCCTGCATATTGTACCCAAGACGGTTAAACACCTGGTAACAGCTATAGGTGGAGACAACACAAGCATCAAGCAGATCAAGACAATTTTCTTACCTGATGATGAATTGGAATCTGCCTTGTTTTTTGAAGCTAAGAAACATATCCCCATCAGCGGTAACGATATGGTTCTTGATTATCAGGTATTGAGCGTGGAGGAAAAAACCAACAATATGAATATATTGCTGGCTGCTTCCACCAAGGATATTTTGAATGAGCATTCTAACATATTGGTCTCAGCCGGATTATCACCCAACATCGTGGACCTGGATTCACTGGCAATAGCCAACAGCTTTGCCCTGAATACTTTCGTCGAGGATGGGGTCTATGTCCTGCTGAACTTAGGCGCGCACAGAACCAATATGATTATCTGGGGTCCCAATTCCAAGCTGTTCTCCCGTGATATCCCCTATGGCGGTTATCACTTTACGCGTGATATCATGCGTAAGCGTCAGCTAGAATTTCCGGAAGCGGATACTTACAAACTGGAATGGGGTCTGCTCGATGATCCGAATGCAGCTTCAACCACAACAATCAGTATGCTCGACATTTCTGAGAAATCCACCGAGGACTTGATTGTTGAGGAAATCCGACGTTCTTTACGATTCTACGTGAAAGAAGCCGGTAATAGTGACTTCAGGAAAATCTATCTCATGGGTGGCACGGCAAAGCTGAAAGGCTTGCTTGAATTCATTCAGGATAAGGTTAACATACCCACTGAAATTTACATGCCTTTCGTTAACATTGAGATGCCTGAGAAATTCCAGGATAAGAAAGACCCGCAGTTGTCTCTGGCAATCGGCCTGGCAATGAGAACAGAATAGGCAGGGGTGAGATATGACACAACAATTTTACTTTAAAATCAACCTGAATAAATTCGGCGAGATGAAACTCCAGCAGGAGAAAGAGAAGAAAACCTTCATCCAGGCTCTTCTGTTCTTCGGAATAGGTACCATCATTCTCTTCGCCGGAGTCCTGTACCTTGATTCAATATTGGCTGAGAAAGTGTTAAGCCGGCAGAACTTCCTGGATGATACGGAAAAGCAGATTGCTTCATATGAAAACAGCACTGACTTTCTCTCCAGCAGTGATTTGGACTTGTTGGCCAAAACATTTAACGACCGTATCTTCTGGGCGAAAAAACTGGTGGCTCTTTCTCAGGAAATTGATAACAAAATGGCGATAACCCAGTTCTCTTATAAAAACGGAGTACTGAGCCTGTATGGGGTAACTTCTATTGAAGTAAATCAAAGGGAGTTTGACCTGATAGACGGCTTCATCACCAAATTGAAACTTAACGAGCAGATCAGTGTTGACTTTCCTGATATCAAGTACGCCAGGGCAACACGCGACAAAGTGAAGGATACAGATATTCTAAGATTTCAGATCGACTGCTTTAACAAGGATTTTAATACTCGCAGAGGCGGTGCCAGATGAAACAGAAATACCTAATCTTCTCAATTGCCATGGTTATTATAGCTATCTTGTTTTTTGTTCTTAGCAGTTCTATGATAGGTGGTAAAGTCACCAAAATAAACGAGTTGGACGGAAAAATCAAAATAGCCCAGGAAAAACTTAACAGTGCCAAAGTGATGGATCAGGAACTGAGCCAGTTTTCACTTATCATTGATAACAGCCTTACAAAGCAAAAGACTTTCTCACCTGAGGAAATCAATGCTTTTGTGAAGAACCTGGCTGATTTGGCTGACCACAACAAAATCGGTGTTCTGGCGATCTATCCCAAAGAAATTCAAAGCAGCCTGCACGTTGTTGAACAGCAGTATATAATGGAACTTAATACTACTTATGTTCAGCTTGGACAGTTCCTGGCAAATCTTGAAGCACTGGATAACATAGTAAAGATTAATACCCTTGATGTGATGCCCCTGACAGAAGCAGAATCAAGCAAGAGGCAGAATCAGGCAGCTACTGTATCCAGGGTTGCCCGCTACAAGGTTGCGATTGAGTTATCAGTCTTCAAGGTCCAGAGGGAGGCATAATGGAAGCACGTTTTATAAAAGACCTGGCTATTGCTCTCATATTCATATGCCTTTTCGCTTTTGCCGTAAAGGACTATACTATCTATCACAAAGTGGATAGCATCCCCTCGGAGTCCAAGTATTCCGATATCTCGGTTAATGAGGAGTTGCTGGAAAAGATTCAGACAATCGAGTCTTCCATACAGGATAGAAAAAGCTTTACATTCAATGTTCCCACTGATCCGCTTCGTCAGGATCCCGTAATAAAAGATAAATTGGACAGGCTTCAGGAATGGGAAAACATGGTAAATAATATGGTGCGTGTTGCAGCCACATTTATCAACGAAGACAATGAGAGAGTAGCTATTATTGCCCATCAGGGCAAAAGCGCTCTTTATCGCGTTGGTGATACCATAGCAGGCAGACGCATTGATGACATCAAGAACGGAACCGTTTACTACACTTCAGGCGGTGTTCGTTCTTCTATGACGGTTCAACCCATTCCTCCGAAACCGGCGGATTTAGAACCAAGCTCAGATTTTACAGATTATAACTATTAATATAGAAAGTGGGAGATAATATGAAATATTCGAAGATATCCACTCGTTGGTTTGGCCTTGCCATTATGATGATTCTGGTTATGCTGGCATCAGGTTTAATGGCTCAACAACTGGGCTCAGCCGCTAGTTTCACAAAAAGAGTATCTTATGATGCCGATGATGCATCTCTGTCCTCAATTTTCACGGCTTTGGCCAGATTGAGCGGAGCCAACATTGTGCTTGCTGTTGACACAGCAGCTGACAAGGACAAAAGGGAAGAAAAGAAAATCTCTGTTCATATCAAAGATGTACAGATAGAACAGGCAGTTTCCCTTGTAGCAAGGTCAGCCGGGCTATCCTACCGTGTGGTGGGCGAGAATACTTTCCTGGTTGGGGAAAAAGCCAAAATCAGCGAAGAATCCGGCGAACGTACCTATGTGATTCCATTGCAGAATATCGATGCTGACAAGATATCCAAGGCTTTGGCCAATGCACCGGGTAAAACTATTCCGATTGAAGGCCAAAACTCACTGCTGGTGGTTGGCAATCCTGATACATACGACCAGATTTACAGCATGATTCAGGGTCTTGACGTCCCGCAAAAGCAGATTGAGATCAGGGTTCGCCTGATTGAGATCCAGCTTACCAGCGCAAAGAAATATGGTATTGACTGGTCAAAGCTGAATCACCTGACCACAATCCTTGCTGAAGACCCGGTTAATGCTTCCGGAGCAGGTTTACCTTACAACTATACCGATGAAACAGGTTACCTGCCTTTTGGAGACCCCACAGATTTCGAGAAGCTTCCTCAACAGCAATATTTCCAGAGGATTAACGGTTTTAATGACATGGGTCACTTCAGCCGTCAGCTGACTGCCTTTGATATTACGATTGATTGGCTGCTGGAAAACAACGCTGCAAAGCTTCTTACAGACACAAGAGTTACCGCCATGAATGGCGAACAAGCCGTAATCCATATCGGCGAACAGGTTCCATATGTGGCCAGAAACCTGGACAACGATTTCCAGGTCAGCACGGTTGACGTTGGTATCATGCTGGATGTGGTTCCGGTTATAAACAAGGATGGGCAAATTACTGCGAAGATCAGTCCGGAAGTCAGTTCCATTATTGACTTTGTTGCCGGATACCTTCCTCGCACCAAAGTTCGTAGGGTTACGTCCACAGTCACAGTCCCTGATGGACAAAAGATTATTGTAGGTGGGCTGCTGAATTCTTCACTTACTCAAAGGACTACAAAGCTTCCACTCCTGGGTGATATTCCAATCTTAGGCAAGCTGTTCCAGCATCGCTATGAGACCATGGAAAACACTGATCTCATTATGGAAATCACTCCCAGACTTCTTACAGGTAACGAGCCTGTAAGAGTACCTATAGTTGACGAGCGTCTTTCTAAGGGTCTGATTAAATATGAAGACAATGATAATGAAGGACAAAATTAAGGAGGACACTATGAGTCGTATGCGTAACTTATTACCCATTATCATGGTCCTGGTCCTGGTGCTGGTTGCATTTGCCACATCCTGTGACAAACGTAATCCGCCCCCTGTAATGCCGGAAATCAAGCCACCACCACCGCTGTCTGCTGAAAGATACATCACCAGAATAGCAGCTTCTCCGGATACGATATATGCTGATAACGGGATTACATTCTCCACTATCAGTGTTACCGTCAAAAACGGTGAGGATTTTGCTGTTCCCGGTCAGATAGTATTGTTCAGGACTTCTCTGGGCAGAATTCTGACTTCTGTTCCAACAGACAGCACCGGTATAGCCAGAGCAACCTTCTGGGATGAAGGGACGATTGGCGTTGCAGAAATCTGGGCTGTTGTTAGAAATTATTCTACAGAAGTAGCTGATTCTCTGCTATTTGAAGCACAGGAGAGCATTAATGTCACGATAGCCGGTGTACCGCCGATATCACAGCTGACACTGGAAATGCCTTCTTCGCTAAACCCCCAGCCTCTGATTGTTATGCAGGGGATTACGGTCCGCGCCAGAGCCAAAAATATCCTTGGCAACGATGTGCCGGACAATACCCTGATAACCTTCTCCACCACCAGAGGATACTTCGCTGACAGCGAAGGAAACCCGCTGGGTGATTCCATAGTGGTGCAAACGGTCAATGGGCGGGCGACGACAACTTATAATGCAGGTCCGATTGCCGGTGCCGGCACCATAACGGCAAGAATTGCCAATATGACCAGCGAACGTAATGTAATAGTCAGTCCCGGAAGACCGGCAAACCTGTCACTAAGGTCATTTGTTGAAGTAGGCGGACAGATGGTCGAAGCTGACACAAGTTCGGTAAATAGCCCGAACTATATCTGGATGCAGGCTGAAATCAAAGACCAGTACAGCAATGTCGTGCCATCCAAACCGATTAAGTTCAGGACCAATCTGGGCACCTTTGTCAATACTGTTCAGGAAATTACCACAAATTCCGATATAGACGGCATAGCAAGAGTCAGGTTCACACCCGGACTTCAGGCAGGTGCTGCCACCATTACAGCGTTTGCCAATGGCGATACACTGCAGGACCAGCTGATATTCAATATCAGGTCCACCATGATACACTCCATCCAGTTTACACAGGCAGGCCAGATAGACCTGAATGTGGCAAACACCGGCGGAACTGAATCAGCCATCCTGAAAGTAAAGCTGTATGACATCAACGGCAATCTGATAGATGCGCCCAAGAATGTCTATTTCAAAATTATGAATCCTAATCCTCCCCTTGGAGCCAACCTCAATAACCAGCCTGTAACGGACTCGGTACTGGTGATATCCAACGGAGGCGAGGCGCAAATATCTGTTAATAGCGGAACAGAATCAGGCATCCTTAATATTAAGGCTTCCTGTACTGCCGATAACAGGTATGTCACTGCGACCAAACCCAATATAGTTATTCATGCCGGTCCTCCCCACAGGGTCGTGCCTTTTGCCAGCGGATTCAATTCCGGTGAAGATATGGGCGGCGGTCTGTGGAGAATCATAGCAGGCGCCAGTGTTTATGACATATACAACAACCCCGTTGATTACGGCACCAGCGTTTGGTTCCTGTTACCCGATGATGTTACAAATTGCCAGATAGGCGCTAATGCTTATGTTGGTAACGAGAGCGCACAGGGTGATTCCACGGCTGGCGTTGCTTACACTACTCTGATTTATTCAGGTGTTTACACCTTTGAAAGCATCAAAATCAGGGCGGTAACAGGCGGCATCGGCGGTATTGAGATTTTCGGCGAAGCCTGGGTTGTATTGCCTTTGAACCAACCGCAGCTGGAACTGGAAATCATTCCCGGAAACATCGTTTTCCGCGGAAACACCAATACAGTCCCGCAATCTGCCACTGCAGACCTGAATCTGTCGCTGTTTGACCAGCAGGGTAATCCCATTCATAATGCCAGGATATCGATGACGTCCACGCGAGGTATATTCGAATATACGGCAGGCACCAATGAGGACCCGATGAATTCCAATTCACCCCTGACGCCTCATATCGTTGTAACAGACTGGTATGATGCCCATTCTCTGAATGCTCAGATTCCCTATCAGGATGTTAATGACGGAGAGGATGGTTTGGCACGTGGGCTCATCAGGTTCTTTGCTTATGAAATACCTTTGGGTGACCCGATGACCAACACCCCCGGCGTAACTTCAGTTACGGTTACAGCCAGGTTGCTGGGAACAGCCTCATCGGCGACTTCCACTACTACTCTCATCCGTTACCCGACCTGATGAAGGTTTCCGGATTAGTGTAGCTGACGATTATTATATAAAATTGGTTACAGAGTCCTTTTTAGGGCTCTGTAACCTGAATTTGAAAACACAGAGAAGTATCACTGCTCAATGAGTTCCGGCAGATATCCTGTCCGCAGAATGCCTGTTCTACACTGAGTGGCGGTAACTAAGAGGATAGAAATGAGTTTTAACCCGCAATTTGCACGTCTCGGAGAAATTCTGATCCACGAAGGTTTTATTACTGAGGATCAACTGAAAGAAGCTCTGATCAAGCAGACCAATTTCGGGCTCAAGATTGGGGAAACCCTGATAAAGCTTGGGCATCTGACAGAAAAGAATCTCCTTACTGCATTGCATATGCAGTTGGGGTATGATATCGTCAAACAGCAGGAAATGCTTGATCTTGATGTTGCAACGGTCTCCAGGATTCCCGAACCCTTTGCAGTACAAAACCGTGTGATAGCTATCAGAGAGGATAGTGACGGAGTCGTGGTTGCCATGACTGACCCGGAAAACCTGGTCGTGATTGACAACCTGAAAAAGATTCTCGGCAAAAACCTGAAACCAATGCTGATAGGCGACTCACTCATACATGACTCGCTTGAGAAATATTACAAGAGCATCCGTACCACCAGTCAGGTGGAAGATGCCGTTGGCGGATTTGACTTTGTCGCCATAGACGAAGACGAAAACGAAATCAGTATTTCTGCCGCCTCCGCTGACGCCGATGCACCCATCGTCAAGCTTATCAACCTGATTATCAACGAAGCCATCAAGGCAGGCGCTACTGATATCCATATTGAGCCCCTGACAAAGCACACCAGAATCCGTTTTCGTATAGACGGCGCTCTGCGTGAAGTGATGAATCCTCCCATCGGCATGCACATGGGCGTGATTTCCATTGTCAAGGTTATGTCCAAGCTTAATATTGCCGAAAGACGCCTTCCACAGGACGGTCACATTTCCCTCAAAACCCAGTATAAGAGCGTGGACGTTCGTGTTTCCATCACTCCCACTGTGTTGGGCGAGAAAGTTGTGATGCGCCTGCTCGACAAGGGTGATTTTGGTTTCAAGCTGACCACCCTGGGTTTCGAATCGGAAGACATGGCAATCTTCAGCAAGATTATCCACAGACCATATGGAATTATCATCGTATCAGGTCCCACCGGTAGCGGTAAATCCACCACCCTGCACGCTGCCCTGAAAACCATCCAGGATATAGAAACAAATATCATTACCGTGGAAGACCCCGTTGAGTATCGCCTGGAAGGTATCACCCAGATTGAAACCAAGGAACAGATTGGCCTGACCTTCGGGTCTGCTCTGCGTTCTGTCCTGCGTCAGGACCCGGACATTGTGCTTATCGGTGAAATCCGTGACGAAGAGACCGCTGACATCGCCATCAAGTTCTCCCTTACAGGTCACCTTGTGTTCACCACCCTGCACGCCAATGACGCCCCGTCAACCGTCACCCGTCTGATAGATATCGGCATCAAGCCCTATCTGGTGGGTTCATCCCTCTCTCTGGTGATGGCTCAGCGTCTGGTTCGTATCATTTGTCCCCATTGCAAAGTAGATTACAAGCCTACTGAACAGGAAATCATCGATTGCGGTATTCCTGCTGAACAGGTAGATAAAATACAGTACAAAATCGGTACGGGCTGTGTGCATTGCGATAATACAGGCTTCTCAGGCAGAACAGGTATCTTTGAACTGCTGACCGTCAATCCCGAAATCCGCCGCATAATCTATGAAGGCGGTAACCAGGACCTGATCAGGGAAGCAGCCCTCAGAGCCGGTATGAGAACTCTGCATGATGCAGCGTACAACAAGATGGTTCAGGGTGTTACTTCAATCCGAGAGGTCATCAAGATGACCGTTGTTGAGTAAAATTAATTAAGTATAGAAGGTAAGCGATATGCCAAATTTTGCCTACATTGTCAAAGATGCCAAAGGCGCCAGAGTGGAGGGTATGCTAAAAGCTGATACCCTGGACATGGCAATCGAAAAGCTGAGCAAGGAAGGAAGCACAATCATCTCTGTCAAAGCTGCCGCTGAAGGCGCTTTCAAGGGTAAGCTCTCCCTGTTTGACAAGGTGATGCTGACCATTTACAAAATCAGGACAGCAGTTTCCCTCAAGGTGCTCGTGTTCTTTACCCGCCAGCTTTCCACCATGTTTTCTGCCGGTCTCACCATTGAAAGGGCTATCTCCAATCTGGAAAAAGAAGAAAAGAACCGCAAGTTCCAAAAGGTGCTCCGCAGGCTATCAGATGACATTAAAAAGGGTTATTCCCTTTCTGAAGCGATGGAACAGCACCCCGGTGTGTTCAATCCCCTCTATGTGGCTCTGGTCAAGGCCGGTGAAGTTTCCGGTACTTTGCATACGGTTCTGGACGAACTTTCCGATTACCTGGAAAAGATAGAGGATACCCGCCGCAAGGTGATGTCCGCCATGGCTTATCCTATCTTCATCCTGGTTTTCCTCATTGTGGTGGTCTGGGGTATTTTCTACTGGATTATCCCGCAGTTCACGGAAGTTTATGCAAACTTCGACGCTGACTTGCCGGCTCCGACTGTTGCCGCAGTCGCCATCAGTCAATTTATCACGGGCAATATCTTTGTCTTTGTGATGTTGATTATTGTCTTTGTCCTGACCATGTTCCTGATATACCTGACGGACCGCGGACGTTACCTTATGGACCAGTTCTTGCTCAAAATCCCCGTCATCGGACAGGTGATAAACAATTCCATTATGAGTAAGTTTGCCCGCACCTTCTCCATCCTGATGGCAGCCGGTGTGCCCATTATGGACACGCTGGAGCTGTCGGAAAACGTGGTGCAGAATGCCGTCGTGGAATCCGCCATCCGGCGCTCCAGGGTTATGGTCAAGGAAGGTTACAGTGTTGCCGGAGCTTTCCGCAGAACCAATGTTTTCCCTTCCACCCTGCTGCAGATGACTGCTACAGGCGAGGAAACGGGTGACATGGACAAGTTGCTGGGCAAAGCCGCCGAGTTTTATGAAAAGCTGGTGGATTCTGTGATAGACCGCCTGACCTCGCTGATTGAGCCTCTGCTCATCATTGTGATGGCTGCAGTGGTCGGCACTGTTATCGTGGTTATTTACCTGCCTATCTTTGACCTTGGACAAGCAATGTCCCAGGGTTTGAAATAGCAGTAACAGCTAAAGAAATAAACCGGAGCTTCGGCTCCGGTTTTTTTTAAAACGGCAAAAACCCTGCCGTAAAAGGAGTTTGCCATCAAAGGACTTCTTGCCTGCCTGATGCTGTTTATTGCAGTCTGCCTCGCTGCAGAGCCGCCCGGCTTTGCCGGGGAATACCTGCTCTCCTATCCCGGTACTGCAATCCATGCGGCAAAGCAACCCCTTGGGTGGGAAAGCAAGGAATGGCAGAAAGCGGGACTGGTGCTGTTTACGGCAAGCGCGCTCTATGTCTTTGACGAGGAAATCCGCGTCTTAATCAGCAATAACCGCAATGGCTTTACCCATGACCTCGCCACAGTCAGCAACCAGTTTGGCGAAGGGCTCTATGTCCTGCCAGCTTTGGGCGTCACCTGGCTGGGGGGCTATGCCTTTGACTCTCCCAAAACCCAGGATACGGCTCTCCTCTGCCTCAAAAGCTTCATCCTGGCAAACGGTGCGTCTGTCAGCATCAAATACCTCACCCAGAGGGAGCGCCCCTTTGAGGAAGAGGGCAAGGGTTTCTGGAACGGCAGGGGTTTCCATAAATCGCGGGATTCCTTTCCTTCCGGACATGCCACCATCGTCTGGAGCATTGCGCCCATCCTGGCTGAGCAGTATAAAGAGAGCAAATGGGTGCCTCCTGTGGCATATACCATAGCTTCCCTCACATCTTATGCCAGAATGCACAACGAACGCCACTGGGCTTCCGATGTCTTTGCCGGCGCTATGGTCGGCTACCTTACCTCACAACTCGTGCTCAATACCACCCCCCGCCTGCAGGTCATGCCATCCGTTAAACAAAAGGGCATTTCCATCAACTACAGCTTCTGATTAATATATCAGATAATCATCATCAAAATCTTGGAATAGCTGGAAATAATGACCAAGGTATTTTGTAGTGTTATATTCAATAATATCAAATGGATGATTTACATAGCCAAAGGTATTGTAATCTTCAATTTCCTTTTTTACCCACCCAAACTCGTCTTCCAGCATTAACCAGTCTTCCACAAGTTTATTCTTTTCACTGCGATCACCTTTGGATAACCAGATTAGATACATACATTTCCTAATACCAAATTGACCATGCTTTATGTTGTAATATATGGGATTAATAAGTTCCGGTGAAAACTGTATCATAGGGGCTGCAAGAAAGACGCAGTTCAATACATAGTCCCTCAATGAGCTATTCATATGACTTATATTAGCAAAAGGCTTATTCATGTAACTGTCGACACCTGATAAAATAAACAAAGAACAAAGTATTGGAATACTAAACCACACACCACCTTGTACTGGAATACTAAACCACGCACCACCTTCATTTGATGAGATGTATTTACCAAGTTCTTTATAAACTAAGTCAATACCCTGATTCTTCTTATCTTCTGGATAATTCCAGGCGAGGAATTCCAAAGCATATCCTGCATCCTCAACATCCTCAGTTATTTTGCCTTCGGAAAGCTCAATTGCTTTTCTAAATTCTCGGACTATAGAAGCAAACATGACATCTTTTTTTAGTTCCATTCTGTCAAACCTGCCTCTTATATCCACTCTCTGGTCAGTTTATCTATCTCCTGCATCGTATCTATGGTAAACTGCAGGATTTTTACTACATGTTCCACATTGTTGATTTCATCCAGGGTAAGGGTGCGTCCCTTGCGGTCTTTGAGGTATTTACTGAGGACCTGATAACCGCCGATGTAAAAGTCATACACCTGGGCAGGCACCGGGGCAAAATACTGGTCTGAATTGATGTAGAGCCGTTGCTGTGCTTCTGTGTAATGGGGTTTTTCCACTGTATTATCACCTTTCACGCCAAAACTGCCCATGCCTTTGTAGAGGGTGTGCAGTTCCGCTTTCTTTTGCAGATGGGCAGAAATCAAGTCCCAGCCAATCTCAGCCAAAGCGGAAAAGACGGTATAGTCGTCGGTATAGGGGATGCGGGGAAAATCCGTCTTGAGGAAGTCCGCATATTTGCTTCTGTAAGTGGGGGAGTGCAGAACCGCATAGATATAGGACATAATCTGCTCCGGGCTGACAGTCTGCTTGTATTTATCGGTTAATGATTTGATAATCTCCGGTTTGATATTGGGCATTTTCTCTAACTGCGTTGTACCAAGAAAATCGACTTCTTCGTAAAGATAAAGTGGAAAAACATTCCCTTTTCCGGATGAGCCTGATGATGAAATATAGTTATAGTCATTAACAGCATTCGTTACGAATACATACTTAAACATATCTTTACATTGTCTAGATATACAAATTCCAATATTATCCTGAATATTTATGAAGTTATCCATTATCTGTCTTGCTGTTCTCCACACTAATTTATCATCAAAAAGTATGTATCTCTTATCGAAAGGACGATAATCTATTGGTACGATTATATTAGATATTTGCTTTGTCTGTATGCTTCTCCATCCTTTTTCTATGTCCCAGCCTAGTTTTCTAATTACGTTAAATTTATTATGAAGCTGCGAGGAGATGCACTCTTCTTTTTTAAACGAATTGAATTTCTCAGTTAAAACACTTACACTTTGGTTTATTACAAAATCATCATGAGCTGAATTAACTCCAACACCATTAACACCAAATATTTCTCTAATAGGTTTAAAATCTTCGTAACAAATACTGAGCGTATTATCCCGAGCAATAAACAGATTTTGTTTACTGGCTGTTATCAGCTTCCAATTCATAGCATTATAATCATCGTTGAGCAAGGAAACATATTTTACTTCCCTCTTTCCAAAGTACTCAGCAAATCTTAACTCACTTATGGTGGATTTTGATTTTATCAGTAGTGAGATACACACCCCCTGCATAATATCAAAGACATTCTCATCCTTATTGCCGTCAGGAGTCTTTTCTTTTCTATTTGCATTACCGTGCAGGTCCAGGAAGTACATTTGGTTAAAGGTCTGCATCAGGGATTGGCGCATACCGCGGAAGGTGGGGTTATCCAGAAAGGAATGGTTGGTAATGATGGCAACCATGCCTTCTTCCACGTTCTGCATTTTCCATTGGGCAAAGCGGATAAACTTCACATAGTCGTCCTGCAGGCCTTTGGGGTTGCGTTCACCCAGCGGTTTGCCGTCCACAAAGTAATAATCCTTTATAAGCTTGCTGATAAATTCGCCGTTGTTTTTGGAAACATAGCTGTAAGGCGGATTGCCTGTAATCACCAGAATGGGCTTGTCTTTCACTTTGAGGGCGGAGTTGCTTTCTTTGGAAAGAGCGGGCAACAGATAGTCCTTTTGGTTTTCTATGTGTTCCAGCGTGTTGGTGAGAAAGACGTTAAAGCGTTCAGTTTCAGTTAGCGGATAGCCCTTGTCTTTTAAGAATTGGGAGAGTTTCAGATGTGCCACTGTATAGGGGGCAATCATATATTCAAAGCCGAAGATGTTTTTCAGGATATGCTCACGGATGAGCAGGTCGTGTTTGGAATCAGGACTATTGTCCAAAATCTGGCGCACTATTTCCAGGATGAAGGTGCCGGTTCCGCAGGCAAAATCCAGTACCGTTACTTTTTTATGGTCTGCCAGCCCTTCCGCTATGCCAAAGGTATCTTTCAGCACGTCATTAATGGCGCGAACGATGAAGTTAACCACTGGCAGGGGGGTATAATACACCCCTTTGGCTTTGCGCAGTTTTTTATCATAAGCAGCCAGGAAGTCCTCATAAAAATAGATGTAAGGGTCTTTCTTAGAATACTCAGCCAAGGGGTTTTCCGCATCCGTCGTTCCTGCGCAGGCAGGAATCCATGCTGTTTTCTGTTTTTGTTTTGTTTTATCAAACGATAAGACTCTATGAATTTCTGTGCTATCCATCGTATTGAGTACCGTCAGCACCTCTTCCACAATCCAGCGGGTCTCGGAGTATTCGGGTTTATCCAGTTCTTTCAGGAAGCTGACCAGTTCGCGGATAAGTTCAAAGGAGCCGGGGATATATTTCTCTACATTATAGAGGTCAATGCTGTCTTTCCCGCTGTTCAGGCGTGCCATAAACAAGCCATAGACCAGCATCTGGGCAAAGGTGTCGGTAAAGTCCTCCAGAGTCAGTTCATGGTCCACCAGGTTTTTGAAGGTTTTATACAGGCCTATCAGCTTGCCTTCGCTGTCTTCCTTTTCCTGTCTTTTCAGTTCTGACCAGATATATTCTTTGAGGAGATGGGCGCGCTGAGCCAGGGCTGTTGCCAGTTTTTTGGGATGTGCAATTCCCTCCGGGGCAGTGCTGAAAAAGTTATTCAGCAGATTGCGCACCTGTTTCACCTTGTCAGCATCGGGTTTAAAGCGGTGGTTGTCCAGGTCGGAAGTGTAACACAGGGTCTGTCTGTCCGCCACTTTACCGTCTTTCAGCCATATCCACTGGAGGTAATCGGTCAGGATGATGTTGTTGCTCAGGGTCTTGTATCGCTTTATCTGGTCGCTTTTGAGCACTTCATCCAGCTTTGCTCCGATATCTTTGGTTTCCACATAGCCGATTATTCTATCGCTCTGGGTGATTTTATAGTCCGGTGCACCGTATTCTTCCAGTCGCTTGGGTTCGTGAGTAATTTTAATGTTTGGGTCTGTAGAGCCGGATATGCTGTTTAGCAAAAATGTCAGCTCAGGCCTGTAGGTAAGTTCTGTGGATGTGTGGCGGTCGTGTTTTGCCAGTGCTTTCAGGTAAGCATCAAACTCAATCATATTTTCTCCCCAAATTAGCTGCAAACATGCTCTGGCTAAAACCTGATATTTGTCAACTCTTGTTTCAAATCTGCCGATGGAATGAGGTTTCTTTCATATTTCCCTTTTTGCCCCTATAAGTATGTTGATAATCAGTCAAATACCTCTCGATATCCAGTTGGATTCAATCCGACTGGATACCGACTGGATACCGAGAGGATATCATTTGGTTATTGAGGAGCAAGCAGGCGAAAGATGATAAAAAAGCAGGCATCGGGAAACGGATTTGCTTTGAAAGATTAAGGGCTGCTCAATGGCTAATCACAAATGATTGCATGGGGTGGCAAGCTCCTGCTTGCCACATGTTAAGCGGGAGCTTAACAACCCGATAAATCCCTTCCGGATAATAAAAAGGGCCGGCACCAGGCCAGCCCCTAAGGTTATGATTTGGGTGTTTTCTTCTTCTTGGGTTTGGGCAGGGGGACTTCCGGGGTGGTGACGCTGATGAGTCCGGTAAGCCAGTCGGAATCGTCCCAATAGTCTTCCGCTATCAGGAACCAGGGCTTGGCGCCGGGATAGGGCTGGCCTTCTTCCACTTCGCCGAGATAGGCGCGTCCGGCGGCGGTGGGTTTTACAAAAAGCTGGTTATCGCAAATCAGGGCGACCACTTTGTCTTCGCAATACAGGGCATATTCCCCGAACATCTTTCCGGAGCGGACCACTCCCGCTCCTGAAACCTGGCTCACGATATAATCGGCGATATCCTGTCTGGTTGCCATGCTATCTCCTTACTAGACTACATGTCTTTGTAACATAGGATTCTATCCTGTTGTAACCTGAGGTTTCCAACCTCGGGAAACTCAGCATATGAACAGGTTTGAAACCTGTTCTGACAACAGCTTGGAAAGCTATGTTACATCAGGGGACAATCTTCAGGCCACGAGCGTCCTTGCGGCCGGGAGAATTGTCATAAATCTCTGTGACATAATAGACTGTGGCGATAAAGTCTTTCTCAAACTTACCGTGGAAAAAGCTGTGAATCACGTTGATATAAGCCACCACTTTCTTTTCATACTCAGTCAGCAGGGGGTCTTTGGGGTCCAGCAGGCGGGTGATGGTCTTCAGCTTGTAGCTGGGGATGTCCAGAAAGACGATGGTGCTGACGGGATTGAGCATCTGGTTTGTGAAGGTCTGGGTGAGGTATTGCGGTTCGGCATAGAGCTCCAGCGATACCTGGCGGTCCAGGTCAAAAATCTGCTCGGTATTGTTATACATTTCTTCCAGGATGGTCAGCTTGCGTGGCATCGGCAGGTCTTTGCTGTCCTTGAGCATGGTGAGGACGGAATCAATCTTGTCCTCGCGGGGCAGGAATCCCATGCCTTTGACGGCGTTGTTGAGCTTAAACTTGCTGCCCTGTCCGGCGTAGCCATAAGTGGCGACCATGCCGTTGTGCGGTCCTGCCAGTTGGGGACCCTGTTCGCTTTCGCCTGACATCAGCTTGCGGATGACGTCGATGTATTCCAGGCGGCGTTCAATATTCCATTCCATAAAAGCTTTGGGGAAACGCACCAGAGGATAGTTTTGCCACTTGCCGTCCACATAGCCGCGGACGGATTTGCTGCCGGTCCCGGCAGTCCAGGCGGTAGTCTGGTGGCAGTGTCCGTTTACGAAAAAGTCCTCTGCATTCTTCGGCATCTTAACTCCTTTGGCGGTGGAACAACCGCATAGAACGATGGCTAAAATCAAGGCAATGTATCTCATATCTGTCTCCCTTTCGTTTTTTATCAGAGTTCGGGAAAGGGGAGAGTTGTCAATAATATTCTGCTATGGCTTACTGAAGCCCGGTGTAAACCTGTCTGAAGAAAAACGTCTTGGGTTTGAGGTTATATTCCGGTTAAATTGTAATAAATATATTGACTATGAAGATAAACGCAGAAAATAGGCATTGAACATAATGAAAACATTAAAGAGCCGAATGATGAACAACAAAACTGCCATAATCCTGCTGCTGGCGCTGACCTGTCTGGCAGGAGTGCTTTCCGCCCAATACACGGACGATGACAAGCTGATGTTCCAGGCATACAAGCTGCCGGACACCGCCTTGCCGGATAGCGTCATGACTGAGGTGGACAGCGTCATGTATCTGGATGGCGAGGTCTTCACAGGCACGGCTTTTTCACGTTATGACAATGGCCAGCTGCAGCATTCCTCAGTTTACGTCAATGGCAGGAAACATGGCACTACCTTTGTCTGGTATCCGGACGGCAAACCCCAGCTGATGGCGACCTATCGCAACGGCTGGCTGAACGGACGTTTCAAGGGATGGTACCAGTTCGGAGCGGTGATTTATGACCTGGTGATGCGCGAAGGCAGATATACAGGCGATTCGCTTTACGATGCAGACGCATCCCGCGCGGAAGTAACATCTGAAGACAGCGGCAGCGAAGGCGATGCCCCCGAGGCAGGCAATGATTAGCAACAGCGTAATAAATACCCACAGCGTGACCTCCTTTCTTTCCATGAAAGAGAAAGGGCACAGGATTGTAATGGCGACCGCCTATGACTATGCCATGGCGCGCACCGTCCGTGATACGGAAGTGGACATCATCCTGGTGGGCGACAGCCTGGGAATGGTGGTGCTGGGATATGACAATACCCTGCAGGTGACGATGGATGACATGGTCTATCACACCCAGGCGGTAAGGCGAGGCGCTCCGGGCAGTTTTATCATTGCGGACATGCCCTACCTGAGCTATCATATTTCCCCTGAGGAAACCAAAATCAACGCAGCCCGGCTGATAACCTCCGCCAAAGCCAATGCCGTGAAACTGGAAGGCGGTACATCCACCCGGCTGGACGCCATCAAAGCCATCCTGGACTGCGAAATCCCCGTCTGCGGGCACATTGGTCTCACGCCCCAATCCGTGCACAAGCTGGGCGGATACAAGGTGCAGGGCAAATCCCAGGCAGATTATGACCGTTTCTTTGAAGAAGCTTTGCAGATAGAAAAAGCCGGAGCTTTTATGCTGGTGCTGGAGGGGATTCCAGAGGCCCTGGGCAAAGCCATCACCGAAGCCATCAAAATCCCCACCGTAGGCATCGGGGCAGGACGCCACTGCGACGGACAGGTGCTGGTCTTTCACGATATGCTGGGCTGGAGCGAGTTCCTGCCAAAGTTCGTCAAGAAATATGCCGAGACGCATAAAACCATGACAGACGCCGTCAATGACTTTGCCAGAGAGGTGAGGGACGGTTCATTTCCAACCCGGGAGCAGGTCTATTATCCTATTGACTGATTAGCCTCGTTTTCTTTCTTTACTTCATTATCTTATCTGTAGAAGCCATCTATGGATACAGATAAGGTACAGACACCCCCAAAAGATTAAATACCATAGACATAGCTAGGAGAGTGCGATGCAGAATGCTGTTGAACATGTCGAGACAATGACCACCGAAGAAGTATTTGCAGCGGTGCAGAACCTGAAGAAAAAGCTGGAGGAAAACTTTGTGACCCTGGGTCAGCTGTTTTCCATGATTAAACGCAGGAAGATGTTTCAGGCAAAGGGATATGACAACTTCAAGGACTTTGTGGAAGCCGAGTATAACATCAACTCCACCCTGGCAGGCAAACTGCTGTCCGTTTACGAGATATACGTGGAAGAGCTGGATGTGGACGACGGCACCATCAAGCAGCTTGGCTTTGACCGTCTCAATATGATAAAACCCTACGTGAAAGCCGGATACCCTGATGCCGACGAATGGCTGCAGAAAGCGGAGCAGATGCCTGTGAACGAACTGAAGCAGCACATCAAGGAAATCAAGGCAAAGGACAAAGACAAAGACAAGGATGTCAAAGACGTCCTCATAGACCAATATATGGAGAGAATGCTCACATGGTTCAATTGTTCCCAGAAAGAGCTTAATTTCAAGCTGGCGCTTTACTTCCAGGATGCAGACCTGGAGGACATCAAAAAGATAGTAAAGGAAAGACAGCGTCAGTTCGAGCTGGAAACCCAAACCCCCAAGGAGGAAGGAAAATGAAACACATGCGGATACTCTGGGTTGATGACGAAATAGATTTGCTCAAACCCTTTGTGCTTTTCCTGGAGGAAAAGGACTATAAAGTAACCACCTGCAACAATGGCAGTGACGCCATCGAACTGGTAGTGGACAATAAATATGACCTGGTCATCCTGGATGAGATGATGCCCGGCCTGGACGGACTGACCACTCTGATGGAAATCAAGCGCATCAATTCCTCGCTTCCCATCATCATGGTTACCAAAAACGAGGAAGAAGGCCTGATGGACAAAGCCATCGCCTCCCAAATCTCCGACTATCTCATCAAGCCAATCAATCCAAACCAGATTATCATGGCAATCAAGAAAATCTTCCAGGCTGACGAAATCCGCGCCAACCAGATTGGAGAGCAGTACAGCAAATTTGTGGGACAGCTGAACCAGCGTCTGTTTGCCAGTCCCGGCTGGGAAGAATGGTCCCAGATATACCGCGACCTCAGCTATTGGGAACTGCAGATTGACCAGGTGAACGACGAAGGGCTCCAGCAGATGCATTTCCTGCAGAAGCGCGATTGCAACACGGAATTCACTTCCTTTGTGGAGGCAAATTACAAGAAGTGGCTGCAGAGCGATGACCGCCCCAACCTGTCTTTTGACGTGATTTCCCAGTATGTGGCGCCCAATTTTGAAGCCAACGTGCCGGTTTATATGATTATCATAGACTGCATGCGCCTGGACCAGTACATTGCCATCCAGCCCTACATCCAGGAACTGTTTGAAGAGGAGCTCAGCACCTATTACAGCATCCTGCCGACTGCCACCCCCTTCTCGCGCAATTCCGTCTTCAGCGGTATGCTCCCGATTGACATTGCCAAAAGGTTCCCGGATTACTGGGTGACTTCTTCCGAGATGGACAACAGCCGCAACCGCAATGAACACCAGTTGCTGGACGAACACATCGAAGACCTTGGCTACAAGCTGGACCCCGCTTCCAAGTACGTAAAAATCTTCAATATGGAAGAGGGCAACTTCGTAATCCGCAAGATTGAGACCTGGAACAAGGACAAGCTGGTGGTGCTGGTCTATAACTTCCTGGATTTGCTGGCGCACCACCGTTCCAAAGACCAGATTCTGCAGGAGACGATTCCCCACGAGGAAGGCCTGCGCGCCTTCACCAAGCACTGGTTCCTGCATTCCTCGCTGTATGAAGCCCTCAAGCTCATCGCCAAGCAGGATGCCATCGTCGTCATCACCACCGACCACGGTTCCATCAAGGTTAACCGCGCCACCCAGGTTATCGGGGACAGGGATGCCTCCATCACCGTGCGTTATAAAGAAGGCAAAAACCTCTCGGCAAACGACCGTCACGCCATCTTTGTCAAAAAGCCGGCGGAATACGGATTGCCATCCAAGAGCATCGTGGACAACTTTATCTTTGCCAAGGATGACTACTACTTCGTTTACCCCAATTCCTACCATCAGTACCAGCGGCAATACAACGGCACCTTCCAGCACGGAGGCGTCTCCATGGAAGAGATGATTCTGCCTGTCGCCGTCTGCAGAAGCAAAAAGAAATAAACTGCAATCCATCAGCGATTAACATAATGCGGGACTGCCAATTACGGTTGTCCCGCTTTTCTTTTTCCCTCACTCCATCCTGCTTGACACGGGAGGGTATCGGGAAGGATACGGGAAGAATCTCCTCGCATCCTCCCCGTATCAAGCAAGGAAGAAAGGCAGAACTTTGGTTGCAGGTTTCGGGAGGAACGTAAAAATATGTTGACATCTGAAAAGCATTCATAAGAATATGATGTAAGGGAAAAACAGAAAGCTGAAAAAGTGCTGAATGCCCTCTGGTAAAGGTGCGGAAGCATTATTCAGGATTCTGTTATACAGTTTATCAGTACCCCAATGGTAAGCTTAGGAGAAATTGATGATGACTTTGGTCAATATTCTCGTTTTTTCTTTTTTGGACCTTGTATCCCTAACATCCGAAAACCATCCACAAGCGGCACTGCTGTGCCCGCAATCAGCTTTTAGCAATTACAACAAACAAATATAGCATATGGAGTCAGCTATGAAAAAACTCGTATTTCTTTTGTCGCTGGTAGTTTTCCTGGGCGGTCTATTGATAGCCGATATCAGCGATTACTATGAATTCGTCGCAGGCACGACGACCTATACCGAAATTACCGGCACCCAGCAAACCAGCGCCATGGGTGACGACGTTACCTCTACGGCAATTGATCTGGGCTTTACCTTTCCTTATGGGGACAATACCTATACCCAGATAAAAATAAACTCCAACGGCGTGGTAACGCTGGGGACAGTACCCGTTCCGACGCTGACCAACAACCTGATGTCCACCACCATATGTCCTGTGGTGGCAGCTCTTTGGGATGACCTGCACACGGGAAGGGTTCAGGACACAACCTATCCTCAGACCAGTTCGGTGCAAACCCTGCTCCAGGGCACAGCTCCCAACCGCACTTTCACGGTTCAGTATAAAAATGCTTACTGGTATTACAGCGTGGCAACCAGCTGGGTCAATTTCCAGGTGGTGCTGCATGAGAGCGGTAATATAGACCTGATTTACGGTCCCAACGCCGGGACAGGACCGGGGACTTCCGCCACTGCCTCCATCGGCCTTAATATGCTCCCGGGCGGAGCCGGAAATATCCTGAGCGTCAATCCGCTCACAATGACTGCTTCCACTACGACAGAGACAAATAATATCAGTGCCTATATCACACCCGGCACCAAATTTAGCTTTAACGTACCGGTGGGACTTCCCAATGACCTGTCCTGCCTGTCTGTGACAGGTGAAGCCAATCCCTCGGTCGGGACTTCCTATCCTTATACTGTAAATGTCCGAAACCGGGGTACCAATCCGCAAACAACTTACACAGTAAAACTGATGAGCGGCACCACAGAGCTTGCCACGGTAAACGGAACCCTGATCCAGCCGGGGCAGACCCTGCCCTTTACCCTGAACTGGACGCCCACAACCACCGGCCAGACCCAGCTTTATGGAAAGGTCATTATGGCTGGAGACCAGAATCCCGCCAATGACCAGTCCGGTCCAATAACAGTTAATGTCCAGCCTCCGGGCACCCAGATGGTGATAATCGGAAACGGCACCTCGGCGCAGAGCTATCCATTCTACACAACCTATGGCTATGTACGCGACGCGGCAATCTATACCGCTGCGGAAGTCGGTATTCCGGGACTCATCACCGGTATCCAGTGGGATGTGGCTGTTCAGTATGGCCATTCCACGCCTTACAGGATTTTGATGAAGACCACCACAGCCACGGCTCTGGTGGCACAACCCTGGGACGTAACCATTGCAGACGCCCAGCTTGTGGCTGAGGGCACAGTCACCTTTAACCAGGTGGGCTGGACCTATATTCCCTTTACCATCCCGTTTGTCTATACAGGAGCTGAAAACCTGGTGGTGATGGTGGAATCCAATTATGGCGGTGCCGGAACCACCAACTCGCAGACCTTCAGGTACACGACCAGCACCACGGCCAGCCACCATTATATGTACCAGGACACCACACCGCCTCCGGGTAACGGATACGTCAGCGCGTCCAGGCCCAATATCGGTCTTACGCTGACAGCGGTCAGCCCCAATCCCGCTTTTGCGGTCAGTCCATCCAGCTGGAACTATGGGCAGACCTTCGTAAACATGGTACATAACAAGGTCTTTACCATCACAAATATAGGCGGCGGTACAACTCCGCTGGTCATAAACAACATCACCATCGGGGGCAGTCCCTTCTTTACCCTGCAGAACCTGCCGACGCTGCCGCTGTCACTGAACAGCTTCCAGTCAGTAACCTTTACGGCGCGTTACAATCCCACGGCAGTCGGCAACCACACTGCCACGATAGTGATTACGGATAACCTGACCCGGACCCAGCATCCGGTGGATTTACAGGGCTCCTGCATAGACCCAACCATCTACACAAGCCCGTATTTCCAGAACTTTGACACGGTAACCATTCCGGCTTTGCCGATTGACTGGTCATCTTTTTCAGTGGCTCCCGGCTATGTCACAACAGTTACGACATCGCCCTATAGCGCGCCAAATTGCGTTTATCTGTACAATTCGACCTCCACAAACGGACCTTACCTGATTTCCCCGCCTATCAGCCCCACTATGCCGCTGGTAACCATGCGGGTCAAATTCTGGGCAAAGGGGGCAACTACCTATACGCTTTCCGTTGGCGGAATGAGCAATCCCCTGGATGCGGCGACTTATACGCAGGTGAGCAGCTTTACGCTGACCTCTGCTTGGGCGGAGTATCAGGTGGGATTCCAGACCTATGCCGGCACGGGTCAGTTTATCGCATTCAAGCACGGCAATGCCTCCACTTCTCAAAGCATTTATATCGATAATGTGACCATAGAAGTGATACCTCAAAACGACTTGGCCGCACTAAACATAACCGGTAATGCGACTCCCTCGGTCAATATGGCTACCAACTATACGGTAACAATTAAAAATGAAGGCACAAACCAGCAGAGCAACTATCAGGTAAAACTCTTCCGGGAAGGCGATATCGAGGTTGGCTCTGTGGCAGGTCCCGTCATAGCTCCCGGTGCAACGGCGCAGGTAACGATTCCCTGGACTCCAACCACTCAAGGCCCTACATACATTTACGGGAAGGTAGTATTAACGGGAGACCAGAATAACCTGAACGACCAGACAGCCAACCTGAACGTCTCAGTGCAGCCTGCCGGTGTGACTGCCGTGACAGTAGGGGACGGCAGCCAGACCCAGTATTACATGCCGGTTTGCATGTTCTACAAGTCCAGCTTGTTCCAGAGCATATATTATCAAAGCGAGATGAATGTCTATGGTTTGATTACTGCCGTGTCTTTTTATAACAACTTCCTCACCAACCTGCCGGCAAAACCGACCAAAGTGTGGCTGGGAACCACCACTCAAGCTGATCTCAGCGCAGGATGGATACCCTCCACCGCCATGACTTTGGTCTATGACGGAACTGTGGACTATCCGTCAGGGCAAAATACGATAGTAATTCCGTTGCAGACGCCATTCCCCTATATGGCCGGCAATCTGGTCATCATGGTGCAGCGTCCTTTGGATACGGCGTATTTCAGCTCATCTGATTTGTTCTTCTCTCAGACAATAGGAACCAACCGGGCGCGCAGGGTGAATAGCGACACGGTTGACTATGACCCCACCAATCCGCCGACTACTTCCACTTTGACGGGGCAATTCCCCAAGACTACCTTTATGATGTTGGTAGAGGATATGGGTTCCCTGGGCGGTACCGTATCTTCCGGAGGAAGTCCTCTGGAAGGAGCCCTTGTTTCTATAGTGGGTACCACAAGTTCGCAGTTAACCAATTCGATTGGTACCTATAACTTCCCCTTTGTGCAGCCGGGAACCTATCAGGTAACCTGCAGCAAACTGGGATATATGACCCAGACCCAGCAGGCGGTAATTGTCGCCGACCAGGCAACCACGATGAACTTCAATATGGTGCTGGCTCCATCCGTTAACGTGACCGGAACAGTGGTAGGCAGCGAAGCTCCCACCGTTGGTCTGGCTAATGCAGCAATTGCCCTGACAGGCGTAATCAACTACAACGGAACCACCAATGCCCAGGGGCAGTTTACCATATCCAATGTCCTGGCAGGCAATACATATAACTATGTAATCTCCAAGCAGGGTTACCAGAATGCCACAGGCAGCATTACGCTGGGAGCAACCAATTACAGCATGGGAACGATTATCCTGAACGAAATAGCTCTTCCTGCCGTGGGTGTAACTGCTGCTCTCAATATGGCTCAAACTGAAGCAGTTGTGATGTGGAGAGCGCCAGGAGCTGCCAGCCCCTATTACCAGGATGACTTTGAGTTTTCAAATGGCGGTTGGGTACCATCCTCCAACTGGACCAATCCTTTGGGTGACTGGGAATGGACAGACAGCTACAACGTTGCCAACTTTGTTGATACATATGGCAGCACATCTGTCGTGCCTCCCCCGTCTGCACACTCAGGTACCGGTTTTTGGGGAACTATTATCCACTCAAATTACACAAACTCCGGCGGATTCAGTTACCTGACCAAGACGTTTAACTTCAGCGGCTACAATAATTCTGTTTTACGGCTGTGGAGTTGGCAAAACCTCTTTGGTAACTTCGACTATGCCCAGATAAGAGTAAACGGAACCATTCTCTGGGGACCGACGACAGCCGCTAACAATGTATGGGAGAATGTAATCGTAGGCCTTTCTGCTTATGATGGAATGGCTGAGGTTGTAATACAGCTGGAGGCATATGCCTCGACAGTGGTGAATTATGCCGGCTGGTATGTTGATGATGTCTATGTGGGTCCTGCCGCAGGCTTTACGATTGCCAGGAACGAGAGCAGGGAAGCCATAACCAACCTCACACCTTTGACCAGCGACAGAGACCGTCCGGCTATCGGATACAAGGTCTGGCGTCTGCTCCAGGGCATGGAAGCCAACGAAGCAAGCTGGACTCTGCTGACCCCGGCAACCATAACCGATACCTTCTATGTGAACACCGGATGGCAAGCTCTGCCTGACGGGGAATACAGGTGGGCAGTCAAGACGGTCTATACCAATAATGTATTATCTCCGCCTGCCTTCTCAAATATGCTGAGGAAACGCCCCAATGACCTTTCCGCACTCACAATAACCGGCTCTCTCACTCCCTCTGTGGGCGCAGCATTTAACTATACGGTTAATATCAGGAACACGGGTACGGCTGCCCAGACCACCGGCTCATACACCGTAAAGATAATGTCCGGAACCACGGAACTGGCATCAGTACCGGGACCGGCAATCCAGCCCAATGAAACATTGGATGTAATCATTCCCTGGACGCCTGCCACTTCCGGTTCAACGACCATTTACGGAAAAGTGGTGTTACCAACGGATACGCTTCCCACCAATGACTCCACACCAACCCTGACTGTCTTTGTACACCCGGAGGGAACTTTATTCGTAACCATTGGTGAAGGCACCTCTGCCCAGAGCTATCCTTTCTATACGACTTATGGCTATGTCCGTGACGCAGCTATCTATACAAATGCGGAAATCGGCGTACCCGGCCAGATTACGGGTATCCAGTGGAATTGCGCCGTGCAATACGGGCACACCACCCCTTACCGGATACTGATGAAGATGACCACGGATACACAGCTTGTGGCGCAACCGTGGGCAACGACCATTGCCGATGCCCAACTGGTCGCTGAAGGCACGGTCACCTTCAATTCTGTTGGCTGGGTTTACATCCCGTTCACCACACCATTTGTCTATACCGGCAACAATCTGGTGGTAATGGTGGAATCCAACTATGGCGGAGCCGGAACCTCAAACTCCCAGACCTTCCGCTACACCACCAGCACCACAGCCAGCCACCATTACAATTATGCTGACACGACACCGCCCACGACCAATGGCTACGTGAACGCTTCCAGACCCAATATCGGGCTCAGCCTTACATCCATAGGCAACAATCCTGTCTTCAATGTGTCGCCCACCAATTGGAACTATGGGCAGACCTTTGTAAATATGGTGCACAACAAGTCCTTCACGATTACCAATATCGGCGGTGGCACCACACCACTGGTAATCACCAATATCGTCATCAGCGGCAGTCCGTTCTTTACTTTACAAAACCTGCCGACCCTGCCGGCCTCCCTGAACGGATTCCAATCCGTTACCTTCACAGCCAGGTACAATCCCACCGCAGTCGGCAACCATACCGCCACCATACTGATAACGGATAACCTGACCAGAACGCATGTGTTCCGTCTGGGAGGCAACCAGAGAGACGGGGCCACCAGGACAGACCACCCTGTGGAGCTTACAGCTTCCTGTATCGACCCCACCATCTACACATCGCCCTATACGCAAAACTTCGATGCCGTCACTGTGCCCAACCTGCCGATTGACTGGCTCAAGCTGGAAATCGCTCCGGGCACGGTGCAGACCAATACCACTTCGCCATACAGTACTCCGAACTGCGTGAGATTGCTGAATTCCACAGCAACAAACGGTCCTTTCCTGATATCTCCGCCCATTGCATCTACCCTGCCCCTGAATACGATGCGCATCAAGTTCTGGGTAAAGGGCGTGGGAGCTTATCAGCTCTCCGTAGGAGCTATGACAGACCCGTTGGATGCAGGCACCTACACCCAGGTATCCAGCTTTGCCATTACCACTACCTGGACTGAGTATGTGGTAGGTTTCCAAACCTATACGGGAGCAGGTCAGTTCATGGCAATCAAGCATGGCAATGCCGCTACTTCCCAGACCATTTACATCGATAACGTCACCATAGAAGTAATCCCTCAAAACGACCTGGCAGCCCTGAGCGTGACCGGTAACGTAACCCCCACGGTTAATATGTCCACCAACTATACGGTCAACCTGTTTAACTGGGGCACCAATCCCCAGACCAATTACCAGGTGAAGCTGTTCCGGGAAGGCGACATCGAAATCGCTTCAGTGGCAGGACCCACAATAGCTCCCGGTATGAACGCGCAGGCTGTGGTATCATGGGTGCCCACCGTACAGGGACCCACCTACATATACGGCAAGGTGGTCCTAACCGGCGACCAGAACAACCTGAACGACCAGACCCCCAACCTGAACGTCAGCGTCTATCCTGCCGGAACCATGGTAGTGACTGTGGGCGATGGCAGCCAGACCCAGTATTATATGCCGGTCTGCATGTTCTATAAATCCAGCTTGTTCCAAAGTATTTATTACCAGAATGAGCTGAACTTTATCGGGCTGGTAACAGGCGTGTCTTTCTATAACAACTTCCTGACCAACCTGCCCAACAGACCCACCAAAGTATGGCTGGGAACCACCACCCTGAATGACCTGAGCGCCGGCTGGATACCCTCCACCCAGATGACTTTGGTCTATGACGGAACGGTGAATTATCCTTCCGGGCAAAACACGGTCACCATCACGCTCCCTGAGCCCTTCCTGTATCTGGAAGGTAACCTGGTGATGATGGTACAGCGTCCGTTAGATACCGTCTATTACAGCAGTTCCGACCTGTTCTATTCCCAGACGGTAGGCACCAACCGCGCCCGCCGGGTAAACAGCGACACGGTTGAATATGACCCCGCCATTCCGCCCACCACATCCACCCTGACGGGTCAGTTCCCCAAGACCAGCTTTATGGTCATCCCCGGCGGTGTGGGACACCTGACCGGAACCGTTCTCGGCGCCGGCAACGTTCCTCTGCAGGGTGCCACAATCCAGATTGTAGGCGGTGGACAGGCAACCACCAACGCGCAAGGCCAGTACACCATAATGAATATAATCGCAGATACATATCAGGTAACTGCCAGCCGTCACGGCTATATCACCCAGACCATCAGCAATGTGGTGATTCCTGAGGACTCCACTGTGGTGCAAAACTTCACCCTGACCCAGATGCCGACCGTCAATGTGACCGGCACAATCGTGGGCAGTGATGCCCCGACCGTGGGTCTGGCGGGAGCTACCATCTCTCTCACAGGCTATGAGAACTACCAGACGACCGCCAATGCCCAGGGACAGTTTACCATAACGGGTGTGTACACAAACCAGACCTACAATTACGCTGCCACAGCCCTGGGTTACCAGGAAATGACCGGCACTATCAACGTGGGAACCGGCAACCTGAACATGGGAACGGTCACCCTGAGTGAGATAGCCTATACGCCGCGCACGGTCAATGCCACCCAAAACACGGCTCAGACACAGGTAACTGTTACCTGGCAGGCACCGGACCCCAATGCGGTGGATATCACCGAGAGCTTTGAAAATGCCCAGTTCCCGCCTGCGGACTGGACACGCATAGTCACAAACAACGGTCCTGCCAACACTCTGGGGGTCTATCCCACCTGGAGCAGATTCGGCACCATCGTCTCTGGAACCACTACGATAGCCCCGCATGCAGGCGCCTGGCAGTGCGGTTTCTGGTGGGATTATAACCACCAGGATGAATGGCTGATGACTCCCCAGTTCAATTGCCCGCAGGGAGCCACTCTCACCTTCTGGACCTATGCGTTCTACGGCTCGCTCAATAACGACCACTATTATGTGAAAATATCCAGCAACAACGGCAATACCTGGCAGGTGCTGTGGGATGCCTCCACCCTCACCGGAGGCTGGAACAACTACCAGACGCCTGTGGTGATAGACCTGAATGCCTACACGGGACAGCAGGTCAAGATTGCCTGGCACGCAGACGACCCCAATACCAGCAGTGACGGTATGTGGTACAACTGGTTTATCGATGATATCGTCATCGGCAGCCAGACCATGACCATCCGCTTCAATCCGGAAGACCTGTCCGTCCGCACTGCCGGTGCTGAACGCGGAATGCCTTCGGTTGTCTCAGGCAATCTCTCAATGTCCAGAACCGGCGACAAGGAACCGGGAAGGGATGGCAACAAATCTCACCTGAACCTGGGCGCGGAAGAGTCCATCCGCCACACACGCTCCATCGAAGGTTACAAGGTGTGGCGTCTGCTGCAGGGACAGGAGCTGAACGAAGCCACCTGGACTCTGCTGACCCCGCAGATGATTACAGACCTTTCCCACGTTGATGCCGGCTGGTCCGGAGTTGCTGCAGGAACCTATAAGTGGGCGGTGAAAGCCATGTACACCAATGATGTGGTGTCGCTTGCCGCTTTCTCCAATCCGCTGGTCAAAGCCCCGCTGCCTTCCGGAACCCTGGTGGGCGTGGTGCGCAACAGCGCCAATATTCCCATCCAGGGAGCTGTGGTATCGGCAGGAACCAGCACCACCACCACCCTTGCCAACGGCTCTTACAATATGTCCGTGCCGGTGGGAACCTATGCCGTCACGTGCACCGCAGCCGGTTACAACCCCGCCACCACTGAGAATATTGTGATTGTGCTGAACCAGACCACCATCTGCAACTTCACCATGTCCACAGGCATCGAAACCGAGGTCGAGATAGTGAAGACAGAGCTGAAGGGCAATTATCCCAATCCCTTCAATCCCCAGACCATCATCAGCTATGCTGTGAAGGACAGGACAACGGTCCGCCTTGAGATATACAACCTCAAGGGCCAGTTGGTGAGAACCCTGGTCAATGAATGGACAGATAAGGGCAACCATCAGGTAACCTGGAACGGCAGGGATGACAGCGGTAATCCTGTCGCCAGCGGTATCTATCATTATAGGATGCAGGCAGGCGACTACAAGGCAAACCGCCGTATGATGCTGCTCAAATAACACCATCGTTCCCGCTCAGGCGGGAGCTGTATTAAAGCTAAAGGGCTGACTTTGATGTCAGCCCTTTTTTTTTAACTTATCATGCTTTCTGCCTGGGGTCCACCTGGGGTCCTCCTGGGGTAAGCCCACGTGGACCCCAGGTGGACCCCACGTGGCGAATAGGGAACAATTACTCCACTATGCCATAAAACACCTCAGGCAATTAACTTTCATCCTCCTGACTATTATGGGAAACGGGGAAAGTAACAGGCATGAGAAAAAAGTTGACCATTTACACAATAATGAAATCATATCAATAGAGGTGGTTATGAAGTGGTATTTTTATGTAATTATCGTTGTGTTCCTTCTGTTGATTGGACTATATTTCTTCAAGTTTAGCGGTGGGTTATCTAACAACCAATTTGTTTGGGGTTCGTTTGGGGACTATGTCACAGGGATTCTTACCATTTTTCTTGTATTAATATCGCTATATTTTGGGTTAAATACATTTAAACAGGGGATAAGTGCTTTAGAAAAAGATAAACAAGTCAATAAACTTAATATGCTTTATTTTCCTCTATTGAAAGATATAAGCGATTTTCATAATATTATTCTCCTAAGTGCAAATGATGCTCCCCCAAGAGACTTACCTATTTATGGATTAACATTCAAATGGGCTTATATCACAAATGCTTATTCGTTTATTCTAAATCCTTTAGTAAGTAGAGATGAGAAGTTAATTGTTCAATATGAACTTCGACTTTTAGACGAACTCTTTAACTTCTATAATATATCTAAAAATTTCAGGTCTGAGGATAAATTTATTAAGGATGCGCAAAAAAAGACCCTTAAAAGTTTTATCAAGTTTTATGAGAAGGATATCTCAGATGTGAAGGATAATCTTACACAAATATCAGAAAAGATAACCGATATTGATATCGAGTATACTGAGAAGATGGTAACTCAGGCAGAGTCATTTATCGTAATAATAAAAACTAAAATGGAATCACTTGAAAAAAATCAGAACATTAACTTAGATAAGGATTTTAGTGCTTTACCAAATACAGTTGATATAGATAAACTTTTGTGTATTTTTGATAAAATCAAATCAGGAATATCATCCGAAATATTAAAGATATGGCGGGATAAAATCGAATAGAATGTTCTTCTTCTGTATATTTTTTAAGAGCAAAACATCAGATGACGAAATGAATGGAATATTCAGGGGTTTATTAAGGATGAATAACCTCTGTCGGTGCGGAATAACAGAAGCATAGAGGGGGTATGGTCAGACGAGGTTATCCATAAACATCCTGCGGCTGGGGCTGAGGTAGGTTTCGCTGGAGCGTCGGATGGTGTGGGTTATTTCGTCTTTGGAGATGCGGAGCATCTTGCCGAGTTCGTAGAGGCGTTCCTTTTCGGGTTTTTCCAGGCGTCCGTCCAGCAGGGCAAGCTGGACCACCTTTTCAAACAGCTCATATTTTTCGCCGTCATGCTTGCGGTTGTAGTAGCGGCAGATGGCGTCAACGCGGTCCTTTATCTCATCCAGGGACTTGAAGCTGAGATAGTTTTCCGGCTGGGTAGTGTAGTCCGCCAGCCAGTCATAGAGGGTTTTCCAGACCTTTTCCGATACTTCGTCCGAGGCATGGGCGAGGTAGATGCCCACACTGCTGTAAAACTCTACGGTACGCTTGTCCTTTTCCTTTTTGGGATGGATTTCCAGCAGGTTCATCAGTTCCATCATCCTGGTCTGCAGTTCCTTATCAGTCATCGCGCCTTTTGCCTTTTTGCCCGGCATGAGGACAGAGCCGGAAAAGTGCAGCAAGTTTTGGATGCGCACCAGATTGTTGGGGTGGGTGGAATAAAAGTCCCCGACGGCTATCTCCTTGATTCTTTCAAGCTGTTTGAGATACTCGTCGATGTCAAAGTTCAGGTAAGTCTCGCTAAGCCCGGCGGCGAATTTGAAGAAGACGGTTCCGATGATTTTGATGTTGGGGATGGCGAGGTATCCGATGCGGTCGCAACTTACCTCGGCATAGCGTTGCCAGCGCAGGAAATAGATGGCAAGGGCAGAGGGAATCTCCTCGTTTTCGCGGTTTGCCAGGATTTTGTTCACCACGTCCAGCTGGCTGTGCTTGAAAATCAGGTGACCCAGTTCGTGCCCGATGACGAAGCGGAGTTCATTGTCGTTGAGCTGTTGGATGAGTGAGGAGGTGAAACAGATGATGTGGGGCACGATGCCAAATCCGTTGATGGAAAAGGCATTGACCTCGGGTGTGGCATAGAGGTAGAAATCAATCGGCTCCTTAAAGCCGAGGAATTCCTGGATTTCATTGCAGAGGTCATAGAGGCGGGGAGCGATTACTTTGTTCAGCTTCACCGTGTTTGCCAGCATATGGTTGGTGATGTTTTCCAGCTCGTCCTTGTTGTCAAAGATGTCATAATAGGACGCCAGAGCATAATCCTCTTCCAGGATGCGCACCAGTTCGGTTTCGCCGGCAAAACGCAGTTTGGCAAAGTCAAATTTCACTTTCCGCCTCCACTCTTTCTGTATTGGTTGGTTTAGATGTTAAATGAGCGTTATCAGCCCAGTTGCAGACGGTAGTCGTTCAGGCGCAGGACGTGGGAGATTTCTTCCTGGATGATGCGGGCAACGGCAGCCTGTGCCTTGGGATTGGAGAGGGCGTCTTTCACGGTGTGGAAAAACAGGAGGGTATCCTTTTCAAACTGGATGGCATAGTTCAGGATATCTTTCACGTCCTTTGCCCCGGTCGCCAGGCGGATAGCGGCGTCTTCGGTATTAAATATGCGGGATGCCACGATGGTCTGGAGATAGGAAGCCACCAGTTCCCAGTCCTGGGACATGACGAGGTTTTGCATATCATCATCGTCGCGCAGGGCGAGGAAGGTCTTTTCATGGTTGAGTTCCTGGTCCCTGAGGGTGGACAGGAGTTCTAGGGATTTGTCATCAAGGCCTTTGTGCTTGGTTGCTTCATGATAGAAGGCAAAGCCGTTGTGCTCAATCTGGACGGCGAGTTCTACGATTTCGTTTACGGAATATGCGGACATTATTTCCTCCCGGAATTTTTTATTTGTGCTTTGTATTAGCAATCTTGCAGAAACTGCATGGTTATTTATTCTCACCTTCAGCAATTCCTGTCAAGACATAATATTCGGTTACGGGGCTAAAGCAATAGCAAAACGGATAAACCTTGCTCCCCAAAGATACATAGTCCGTCAGGACGCCACTGTGTAGCCCCGCACTTTGAGTGCGGGGTAGCCGGTCCCCCAATGCACACCAGTCCGGCAGGACGGCCGCCGTAAAACTGCTGTTGCTAACATAATATGGACAAGCATATAATGATAAGTTATAGGCAATTAAACCTGTGTCCGGTTGTTTTCGCAGGAACGGAGTCCTGCGCTACGTTGCTCAACACATCGTTGTTGAGATGTGCAATCTACGTTGCTCAACACTCCGTTGTTGAGATGTGCAATCGCAACGCAAGCCAGTCCGGCAGGACGAAACTGTGTAGCCCCGCACTTTGAGTGCGGGGTAGCCAACCCCCAGCACACCAGTCCGGCAGGACGGCACAATATCCCCTTGACAGATAAGCCGACATAGGTTTTACTCAAATCAGGAGAGGATTGATGAGGAAAGTCATTATTGCAATTATGCTTGCACTTCCATTTCTGCTGCTGTCTGTCACACGGACTGTATCCCTAGATGGCACTCAACAATATACAAGTATACAGACAGCAATAAATGCCTGCGGTGATGGAGATTTTGTGCTTGTTTATCCCGGGGAATACTTTGAGAATATTGAATGCAGTGTGAGTATTACCTTAGCCAGTCTGGAATTTACTACAAATGACACTACTTATGTATCTCAAACGATTATCAACGGCAATGCTGACGGAACATGTGTATCTTATTGGAGTGGTTCTCAAACCTTGCGGGGATTTACCATCACCAATGGAGGTGAAGCATCGGACGGCTCAAGTGAGGGGGGAGGTATTTTCGCTTATGAAACATCAAGTTTAAGTGTTATCAACTGCGACATAGTCAATAACAAATCAACTTATCGGTCAGGAATTGAGACATCGTCAGGAATGGTGCTTATCTCTGGAACTAAAATACATCATAATTATTCTCAAATGACTGGCGGCGGAGTCAGGATTTTCGATGCCACTTCGGTTGTGTTTGACCCGGTTAATCTGTGCTCAGTTTATGAGAACTACAGCAATTCCCCCACTGATATATTGATTGCTAACGTTCAGAGTGATGTTACAATCACCCTGGATATGTTCACAGTAATGAATCCGACCTCCTATTTTGCCTACTTTGGTCACTTCACCAATCCGGAAGAAACTTATACTCTTACTGTAATACCTCAAAGGGCATACCTTACTGAGGTTAATAGTAATTTGTACGTATCAGCTAATGGAAGTGATAATAATTCAGGACTTACACCCCAAGCGCCTTTGAAAAATGCTGCTGTTGCTATGCATAGGATTGCCTCAGATGCTTCATCACCCAAGGAAGTTATTCTCCTCAGCCATTCCTATTCTATTAATAACCAGGACATGTTCCCGATAGCAATAAAATCCTATACTACATTGAAAAGCACTACTGGTAATAGTGTTATCTTCTGCCCTGAGTTTGCTCCTGTTTCTGCTAGTTACCAAACTAATGCCACGATAGATGGCATTATTTTTTATCCCTCTCAACAGGATTCAATTGAAAGTGCCATCAGGGCATCTGATAGTTATGGACTTACCCTCAGGAACTCTGAAGTTACAGGTTTTAATGTTCATTTTTTTGCCCCCATCTATCTCCAAAGATGTGATGATTTTCTAATGGAGAATACTTATATTCATGACATACAAGGAGATGGGGTTGCGCTACTGTTCCCGGCATATTGGATTAATGGGACCTTACGCAATTGCCGGTTTGAAAATCTAATAAATCCATATAGTGATATGCAAGGAGGCACTAATAATACAATAGGATTTGTAATAAAAGATTATCTGAATATCGAGAATTGTGTGTTTAAAGATATAACGCGCGTTTTAAATGATGGGGAAGCGGCAATTTCAATTATACAATCAGATTATTCTACTGAATGTATAATAAATATTGTAAACAACTTGTTCATTAACATTCATGGACCTCAATATGATGGCGATGCGATAGAAATGCTAGCTAAATATCCTCTTGAATCTTTAAGTACAAATATAATAAACAATACGTTTGCCAATATAACAAGCGATAGGTTTGCTGTTGTGGGCACTGGTCATTTTTATTATTATAATAATATTTTCTCTAACTCGACGCCATATGATATAGGCGTTGCTGATTTTACAAACAATGGCATTGCCCCTGAGTTATACATGGATTCAAATTGTATTTATGGCGGGATTGGCAGAGTGTTGTACGATGCGAATACTGATTTTACCTGGTTGGATAATAATATTGATGCAGACCCGCTGTTCCAAGGCAACGATTGGGCAAGTTCTCTAAGTTACCAATTGATCAGTAACTCCCCATGTATAGATGCCGGAACTGATGACACACTTGGACTTAATCTTCCTTTCGCTGACCTGATTGGTAATTATAGAATCTGGAATAATAGAATAGATATGGGCTGTTATGAATATGGTGCTCCACCTGTCACTAATGATGACCCTGAGCTGCCAATTCCTGGCAACGGCATCCAGCTCAGCTTATATCCCAATCCCGTGTATGCAACCGGTTCCAAAGAAAGCTACAGCTTTATTGAGTTCACACTACCTAAGAAAGCCAAGGAACCGCCAGTCGTGGAGATTTATAACCTGAAAGGGCAGAGGGTGCGCTCCCTGACTATAAGCCAAAGCTATAACGATATGGTGCTTAAGGCAGGGCTTTCCAAAGAAGTGAATACAGGTTGGGAGTTCTATTCCACCGTGTTTGACTGCAAGGACCTGAACAGCAGACCCCTGGCAACCGGTATCTACCTCATCAGGGTAAAGGCAGACGGCAGGCAGAAGACAGCCAAGCTGACCATCCTGAGATAGGTATAGTATAAACAAACGTCCCTTTTGATATGTCTATTTGGCTATGTTTGTATTCGCAAATTAACATTTACACAATCTATGTCACCCCTACGAGGTTCATTATGTTGGGGGAGGATACCCAGCGCTGACGCACCGGGCTATGCTATGCCGTCACGCCGTGACTAAGATGTGCTTAGAAACAATCTATGTCACCCTCCGGGGTTGATTATGTTGGGGAAGCATACCCGGCGCTTACGCACCGGGC
>DIKQ01000011.1 GCA_002424605.1 Cloacimonetes bacterium UBA5614
AAGAATACAAACTATTTTTCAAATTAAAATATATCTTGACAGCCACAAATATAATTTTACGTCTTGCTCCTGATGACCTGAAACATATGCGGATTTAGAGGTTTTGTCCGCTCCATGCTCTTCAGGACTATCATAACCGGTATTTTTATGTGGCTTCTTCCCTGCTTGATACGGGGAGGATACGGGAGCAATCTCCTCGTATCGCTCCCGCATTGTTCACGCATCAGGCAGGATATCCGCAGACTGCGGGCAACGAAGCAGCCGGATTTAGGTAATAAATGATTTTGACTTGGCAGGTATAGGCTTATGAAACAAAAAATGGTTATCGTCCTGATGGCACTGGCGGTTTGCGCCCTTACGGCTCAGCAGGACACCGGATATCTGATGAGCTGGGGTTCAATGATTGGCGGACCGCTGCCGCAGAGTTTTTCTACCATCTCAGCAGGCGGCAGGCACAACCTCGCTATAAAAGCCGACAATTCATTGTTGGCATGGGGTGATAACCTGTATGGTCAATGCAATGTCTATCCCGGCAACAGCTTTATAGCTATCTCCAGCGGACGCTACCATTCCCTTGCCCTGCGGGCGGACGGAGATGTCTTTGCCTGGGGAAGCAACAATTACGGTCAGTGCAGTGTCCTTCCCCAGACCCTCTACCGTGCCATTACTGCAGGCGTTTACCACAGCGTGGCGGTAAAAATGGACCGCTCACTCACCGCCTGGGGTTACAACGGCTATAACCAATGCAACGTCCCCGACGGCTATAACTATGCCGCCGTGTCTGCAGGCCAGAATCACAGCGTGGCTTTAAAGCTGGATGGCTCCCTGATTGCCTGGGGCAGGAACGAATTCGGTCAATGCAACGTTCCCGCGGGAAACAACTTTGTCAAAGTCACCTCCGGGGATAACTTTAACCTGGCACTGCGTTCGGACGGCACTCTGGCAGCCTGGGGCAATAACGACGCCGGGCAATGCAACGTCCCCTCTGGAGACGGCTTTACAGATATTTCCACCGGCTCCGGACACTGCCTTGCCATCCGTGAGGACGGCACTGTCGTTGCCTGGGGAAGCAATTCCTTTGGGCAATGCAGCATTCCCGCAGGAACTACAGGCGTCAAAGTCGCTGCCGGCTGGTATCACAGCCTGGTCCAGACCCCGTTAGGCGCAATCCTCTCCTTTGGCACCAATGTCAACGGACAGTGCAATGTTCCCACCGGAACAAATTTCACCGCCATCTCCGCAGCCAATCACAATCTTGCGCTCACCCGCGACGGCAATGTCTTTGCCTGGGGAAACAACAGCAGCGGACAGACCGATGTTCCTGACATAAATGACTTTACGGCTATCAGCGGAATCGGATACCACAGCCTGGCAATCCGCGCTGACAGTTCACTCGTCGCCTGGGGCAGGAATGACTACGGTCAAAGCAACGTTCCGCAAGGAAACAATTATTTAGCCATCTCGGGTGGCGGATACCATAACCTGGCAAAAAGAGCGGATGGCTCACTGGTCGGATGGGGATACAACAACTTCGGGCAATGCAATATCCCGCCCGGAATTACCTTCGGCTCCTTCTCAGCCGGAGGCACCCATAGCCTGGCAGTTGCCGACAACGGCTCGGTCTTCGCCTGGGGGGACGACACCTACGGTCAAAGCACCGCACCTATGCTGTTTGACGTTGCCAAGGTCTCTGCAGGCGGTTACCACAGCCTTGTCCTCAAAACCAACGGTTCACTGGCCGCCTGGGGTGATAACAGCCAGGGTCAGTGCGGCGTTCCTGCGGGATATGACTACGTAGCAATCTCCGCCGGCTGGTACCATAGCCTTGCCCTTAGGTCAAACGGCACCATCGTGGGTTGGGGCAGAAACATGGAGGGGCAGTGCAACGTACCCAACCGCAATGACTTCCTTGCTGTCGCTGCCGGGGGCTACTACTCGCTTGCCCTGTTTACCGGCGAGCCTGTATCCATAGATGATGATGCGCAAACCGTCCCTGCCGTGAACCTTGTAAAAGCCTTTCCCAATCCCGCCGGTAGCCTCACCCCAGTCACCTTTGAAATCGGACTGAAGTCCGAATCAGCCGGCATCCTCTCCGTATTTAACCTCAAAGGGCAGAAAATCCGGGATTTAAAGATGCTCCCGCGCCAGACAGCCATCACCTGGGACGGAAAAGACAGACAGGGCGTCAGGTGTCCTGCCGGCGTCTATTTTTACCGGCTCAACGCAGGTGCCTGCACGGCTTCGGGCAAGCTGGTCATCCTCAAGTAATCCTGCACTTAGCCGTTTGACAGCCGCACATACGGCATATTATAAATTACTATCTTTGACAGATTTACGCCCTTGGAAATGATGGCATCAAATTACGTAAGAAGGAACACATGAAACAATTCAGCGAGATGGTTTTACCTGATGCTATCCATAAGGCAGCTAAAGATTTAAACTATATAACACCGACCCCCATCCAGCAGGAAGCGATTCCCTGGCTGCTGGAAAATGACACGGATTTGATTGGGCTTGCCCAGACCGGCACCGGCAAAACAGCCGCCTTTGGCATCCCGGTCCTTACCAAGACAGACAGCACCCGCAACGTCGTGCAGACCATTATCCTCTGCCCTACGCGTGAGCTTTGCGTGCAGATTACCAAGGATTTTGAGAGCTTTTCTAAATATATGCCGGCCATCCGAACCTGCGCCGTCTATGGCGGAGCACCCATCTACACCCAGAAAGAAGCCCTGAAGAAAGGCGTTCAGATTGTAGTCGGCACCCCCGGACGCGTCATGGATATGATACGCCAGAAAGTCCTGAAACTTGAAAATGTACAGCGCTTGATTCTGGACGAAGCGGATGAAATGCTGAACATGGGCTTCAAGGACGATATCTTTGAGATTATGAGCCACACTCCCGCCCAGAAACAGACTCTCCTCTTTTCCGCCACCATGCCCAAGGATGTGGTCACCATCACCAAAACCTTTATGAAAGACCCCTACCGCATTGCCGTCGGCAGCCAGGAGCAGGGCGTTGCCAACATCAAGCATTTCTATTACAAAGTCCATGCCAAGGACAAATACGCAGCCCTTAAGCGCATTGCAGATATGTATCCCAAGATTTACGGTATCGTCTTTTGCAAGACCAGGACGGAAACACAGGAAATCGCCGACAAGCTCCAGCATGACGGATATAACGCAGACGCCCTGCACGGAGACCTTTCCCAGAACCAGCGTGACCTGGTGATGAGCCGTTTCCGCAGCAAGTATGTCCAGCTCCTGATTGCCACAGACGTCGCAGCGCGTGGTCTGGACGTGGACGACCTCACACATATCATCAATTACCAGCCGCCCATGGAAGCCGATATCTACATTCACCGTTCCGGCAGGACAGGCAGAGCCGGCAAGAGCGGCATCTCCATCACCATCGTAAACCCCCGTGAAATGCCCCAGTTGAAAGCGATGGAAAAGCGTCTCGGCAGGGAAATAGCCCTGGCGCACATACCCACCGGCAGGGAGATTTGCGAAAAGCAGCTGTATAACCTGATAGACAACATGGAGCAAATCCAGGTGGACGACGAGCAGATAGACCCCTTCCTGGAAAACGTTTACAAGAAACTTAGCTGGCTGAGCCGTGAAGAGCTGATCAAGCGTTTCGTCTCAGTCGAATTCAACCGCTTCCTGAAGTATTACAAGGATGCCACCGACCTCGATTTCGTTCCTGAGATTCAGAAGCTGAAACCCAGGGAAAAGCGCGACATCACCTTCAGCAACTTTGCCCTCAACATCGGCTATGAAGACAATCTCACCAAGCGTGAACTGATGAAGCTGATAAACCGCCTGAACGTGGCGCGTGGCATCGAAATCGGACGCATTGACATTGCTGACCGGGACACCATTGTCGAACTGGATTCCTACTTTGCGCCCCAACTGCTCAGGGCGCTGAACAAAGCCAAATTCGCCGGCGTTGCAGTACAGGCAAAGCTGTTGGAAGAAAAGGGGAAACCCTCCAAACCCAAACGTTCCAAGTTCAAAAAATAGACCCTTTCAGATTACAAGAGCCATTGTGAAAGCAGTGGCTCTTTTTGTTTGCATTTGCTTCTATTACGTCAGTTGCAAGCTTCACATCCACGCTATTCATCCCTTGCTTCTCCCCTGCTTGCCACCTGGGGTCCTCGTGGGGTCCTCGTGGGGAAAGCCCACGATACCCCCACGATGCGATTAAGAAAGAATTGGTCAAAATCTCAAAAGGGTATAATCAGAGTTATGCCTTCAGGGTAAATGAGTCGGACTTCTGTCTGCGCGACAGCATGTTTACCAGCGCGTACCGGTGATAATAACCGCAAAGAACGACTAAGTGCTTATCCTCATACTGCTTATTGTAGTTCAGAATGTTTGTTACCATGGCATTGTTTACTTTATCCTCGTAGCGTCCCCGTTGGAGCCAGGCTGCTTTATGCAGAGCAAGAATTGGCACTAGGTCAAAGATGGCTACCATGCAGGCATTGAGTATTTTAAAATAAGCTTCTACAGCAACATCACAATCTTTACTGTTCATTTCCTGAATAGTGAGCTTATCCCAGAGTCCATAAGTTGCTTTAGCCTTGTCAATCATACGTTTATAAAATAACGCTGTTTTGTTTGGATCTTTTGTTTTGAAGTACTTATCGTAAGCTGCGTCAAATGCATCTTCCCTGGAAAAATAGCTCTTAGTGTAATAATCATTCCTGCCCGGTTTATCGAAAGGTTTGATCTCAACATCATAAGATTCCAGGTAACGCTTAAGGGCAATGCCTTCCAAGCCATTAAATTTCTGAATATAATCAGCTATCCAATCCATAATATTGGTCTCATCCCCGGGCATCTCAAAAAGCACTAAATCCGGTTTCAGTTCACACAGCTTATGATACAATACATCTTCGGAAAAGAACTCAGACTTATGATGCACAGTTCCTATTATAGTTATCATGTTATGCATGGATTTCCTCTCTAGTCTAACAAATAACGGCATTTAAAAAAAGTCAAAAAGTAGGGAAAGCTCACGATACCCCCACGTTACGATTAAGAAAGATGGATGCAGAGAATCAATCCCAGATATTCGGAACTATGCCATCAGGATGAAATGGTCGGACTTCTGTCTGCGCGACAGCATACCGACCAGAGAATACCGGTGATAATAACCGCAAAGAACGACTAAGTGCTTATCCTCATACTGCTTATTGTAGTTCAGAATGTTTGTTACCATGGCTTTATTTCTTTTAACTTCATAACGGTCCTGCCTAAGCAAAGCCGGCTTGAATCTCTTAAGCTCGGGGACTAAATCCAGAATTGCAGAAAAGACAGAATCATGTATTGCCAAATCTGTCCTTGTAACAAGGTCGCAGTCAGAGCTGTTTATCTTCTCTAGTGTACTTGTGTTCCACTCCCTTTGCATTCTCCCGACTCTGCTCATAAGACGTTTATATTTTATAGCTAACTGATTGGGGTGTTCCGATTTAAAATATGCATCATAAGCTTTGTTGACCTCATTTCCTATCTCGAAGTATTTAGTTTTCATGAAGTAATCATTCCTGCCCCTGATATCGTAAGGTCGGACAGCAATATCATGGGTTTCCAGGTATTTCAGGACCGCAGTGTTTTCCAGTCCCGGTTTCTTTTCCCAGTTGTTATTCATCCACTGCATGATTTCCGGCTCTATTTCAATGGGGTATTCCATAAGAATGACGTCTGGTCTTATATCACAGAGCTTGTTGTATAAATCTATAATCTTGTATGCTTTTGTTTCGTAATGGCACGTTCCGATGACAGTGATGGAGTTATTCATTTTTCCCCTCTGTAAAATGTGACAGCCGGCTTTTTACGAACCGGCTGTCATTGGCTTTGGGTCTTGTATATTTCCTATCGATGGGTTATGATTCGATTACTTCCACGTTGGCACGGGGCAGGCGCATAACCTTGCCGTCTTCAAACTGGGCTTCCAGCACGCGCACCATGGTCTCGGATTCCACTTTGGTCAGTTCTTCCGGCATTCCGACCACCTTGGCGATTTTGCCGAAATTGGGCTGGCGGATGATGCGGATGAGGGTTCCCGGCTCCAATACGGGGAGCTTGCTTTCCACAACGGTCAGTTCATCTTCCTGGAATTCCAGCGGAATTATGATTTCGGGACGGATGACGCCGGCGCGAATCTGGGTCCTGCCGTGGATGCTGGTCTTGAAGCCCTCAAACTGCTTCAGCAGTTCAAAGGTCTTGGTAGCCATGTCTATCTTGCCGAAGCCCTCTGTGCAGACGATGGTGATGCCGACGTTCTCGTGTCCGGTGATAGCTACACCCAGGTCATAACCGAGGATTTGCTTGATATCCTGGTCGTCCACGCCGCCGGTGATAATGGCTTTGACTCCTGCCTTGCGGGCTTTGTCGATGGCAGCCAGGCGGATAAAAGCGCCGGCCACGATAATCTTTCCCTTGCAGGAATCGTCTATCTTGTCGGCGTGCAGTTCTTCAGAAGGAGTAGCAGCCAGCATCTTGATGGTGCCGGTGGTTTCTCCGCCGATGCCGAAGATGCCCTGCACGTAAGCAGACTTGTTTTCTATGATAACGCCTTCGTTGGGAATGACCTCAGCAATCACGCCATCCAGGAATGCCTTTACCTGCACGGGAATGCGGGGTTCGCGCAACAGAATCTGTCCCGTATGGCTGGAAACGGATTCCACCTCGCCGTCGGTGGGTGAGGCAACGGAATTCTTCATGAATCCCATGCCAAAAAGTCCCTTGTTTTCAGCCAGGATGGTGCCCTTGGATATCTTGTCTCCGGCCTTGACCTTGACATAACTGACCAACTGGGCAGGGGTAACGCCCAGCTTGTTAGCGAGATTGAGGGGAACGACCTTGCCGGGAAGCAGGGTTTCTGCCACCACGTCTTCGGCTTTGACCTTGTCGCCTTTCTTGACCAGAACATCACCCTTGAGGGGAAGCAGACGGTCCTTGCGCAATACGATGCTGTCGGTAACGGTTAATCCTGCAGAATATGCTTGTCCCATCCTATCCTCCTAGTTCAGAATCTCTTCGGGGTATGCCTTGAGCTCTTTCATCCACTTCTTGAGCAGAGGAACGCGGGCTTCGGCTTCCACCGGCAGTTCAAAGGGTTGACGGCCGCGCGTATCCAGCACAATGCCGACCTTGCCGCCGTGTAAATCTATCTCGAGTTCTTTGTTCCTGTCTTTGTCAAGGACGGTTCCGCCATGCGACTTGAGCTGTGCCTTGGCGACCTCTCCCACTCCCAGCGGAATCAGCCTTAACTCTCCGTAAGGGATGTCCTCATTGAAGACCGTGCCGTCCGGAAGGGTGATTTTGGCGGAAAGAGCCAGCTTGCCGGGTTTGTTCCTGCCGACCGGCGCTACACAGGTGCCGAGGTATATGAGGCAGTCTTTGTTGAAAACTTCGGTAGCGGCTTTTTCGCATATTTCGGAAAGCACTCCCAGATGAGGCATCATAAAGATGCTGTCCACCGCCAGACGGGTAATCCCCTCAGGCAGGAAAGCGTCTATCATCATCATAACGGACTGGTTTCTGCGCGGAGCATGGGAAAGCACACCGCCGCTGCCCACCAGCAGTCCGAGCGTCATCATATTAACGATAGTGGCGCCTGATGTGGACTGGCTGAAGGCCTCTGAGATGTCCCTTTGCCGCTGCGTTCCTTTAAGGGTGACGGCGAATTCCTTGTGCTGCTCGAAAGCCAGACGCAGGGCTTCCTTGGCTATCGCCTGTTCCAGCACCAGTTCTTCCAGCAGACTGGGAATGGTGGTGGGGCGTATCATCTTGTTCTTTATCATGTTGCGGAGTTCGCTTTCGTCAATGTGGAAAGGTACCCAGCGCATGATATTGGCAATTCCGGATGAAGCCAGGACATTGGATATGCTATAGCTCATGCCAAGGTTAGCGCTGACTGTGCGGTTAAAGACAAATTCCTCAGTGAAGACGGAGAAAATATCGGTGGTTGCTCCGCCGATATCGACGCCTACCACCTCAATGTTCTCAGCCCTGGCAACCGCCTGCATGATATTTCCCACCGCAGCCGGGGTCGGCATGATGGGAACGCTTTCATGGTCCGGACCCATGGTCCAGGTCATAAGTTTATTATACCCCGGAGCCTGCTGCATCACGTGTTCCATAAAGATGTCATGGATTTTGTCGCGGGCAGGGCCCAGGTTTTCGGTTTCCAGTTTGGGACGGATGTTTTCCGTAATCATTAAATGCACTTTATTGGAAAGGGTTTCTTCCACTTCGCCAATTGCCTGTTTATTGCCTGCATAGATTACGGGAAGTTTGTAGCCGGTGCCGAGACGGGGTTTGGGGTCGGCAGCAGAGACAAGCTCCGCCATTTCCACCACGTGCTTGATGGTACCGCCATCTTCACCGCCCGCCATAAGTATCATGTCGGGACGCAGCTGACGGATGCGCTCAATCTTCTCGTGGTTCATGCGCTTGTCATTGCTGGCAATCAGGTCCATCACAATGGCGCCTGCGCCCAGGGCGGCGCGTTCAGCGCTTTCCCCGGTCATACTGGCGACCACGCCTGTAACCATCATCTGCAATCCGCCGCCGGCGGAGGATGTGCTCACATAAGCATCAACGCCCACATCACCTTTGCGGGGAATAACGAATTCGCCGTTCTCCATAAACCTGATATTGGGGTTATTATACTTCAGCCGTGCCAGCTCTTCCAATTCCTGCACGGAATTGATAACGCCTTTGGTCACGTCATTGAGCGGAGCTTCCACCGTGGTGGGCGCTTCGCCGCGAATGGTCTGCCGGTATTCACCGTCCACCCATTCAATCAGTATTGCCTTGGTGGTCGTACTGCCGCAATCGGTTGCCACAATACGCGTCAGGCGTTTTTCATCATATTGCATATATTCCTCCGTAAATCCAAGGAAGTTCCATCAGACCAAAGCATTTGAAAGCAGGAAATACGTCAATTATCTTTATCATTTCCGCTTTTGCCTTTGGTCCCGAACAGCCTGTGGAAGAACGCTTTTATTTGATTTCTTCTTCGTTGTCTCAGCAATCTGGCTTTTTTCCGCCTTTCCCTGTTCAATTCCTCGTCCAGCTCGTCCATGCGGTTGATGAGTTCCCGCACATATTCCTCTTTTTCCAGCATGAGGGCAAACTGCTGGTACTTTTTGGAATCGAACAGCACTTCGGCAAAGGGCAGCACCAGATACATAAACTGGCTTCCAATGCCGTGCAGGGGACGCAGGGATTCCGTCACCAGAATTCCGGCAGAAGCCATGCCGCGTTCTGCGACAAAGCGCGCAACCTTGTCTATCATGGCATGCGCTTCTTCTTCTGTAATCGTTACCTGTAAATCATTCATCCTATAATCCATGGCAGGCGGTCATCACGAAAACGTCTCTTGCCCCCTCATTCAGGAGCACTTTGCTTGCTTCGTTAACCGTCGTGCCTGTCGTAAAAACGTCGTCTATCAGCAGGAAACTTCTTCCTTTTATACCGGTTTTTGCCGCTTTGAAAGCACCAACCAGGTTTTTCCGGCGTTCCCGTCTGTCCAGCAGTGTCTGCGAGGTCGTATAACTCGTCCTGACCAGCGCCTTGTCCGTAAAGGGCTTGCCCATCCTTGACGCCAAAGCTTTGGCTATCAGGTCGCTCTGGTTATATCCCCTCTCCCTTCTGCGCACCCTGTGAAGGGGAACCGCTGTCACAACGTCCACTCCCTGAGGCGTCTTCCCTTGCAGCAAAACCCTGAACATCTGGTTGGCAAACCAGTCGGAGATGGTCCACAACCCTTCATACTTCAAGCTATGCACCATTGCCTTGGCAGAGGTCTCATACAGAAAGACCGAGACCGCCTGACTGAAAACGAAGGAGTTCTCATAGCAATTAAAACACTCTTCGCCTTCCAGCGGAATGCCGCATTTGGGGCAGTGCTGTTCCGGCAGATAGCTGAGATTGTCATAACAGCATCCGCACAGCCAGACCTTCTGGTCCGGGATACGATGATGGCAGCTGACGCATACCTGCGGAAACATCAAATCCAGCAGTGCATTTGCCTGTTTGCCGAGATGAGACATCCGTCCCGTCACTCTATCTGGAATTAAAATAATTCTCTATGGCTTTGATGATGAAAAGGCCGTCCTGCGACACAACGTGCGAGGAAGCAGCCCTTTCGGGATGGGGCATCATGCCCAGCACCCTGCGGTTTTCACTGCAGATGCCGGCAATATTGTCCACCGCTCCGTTGGGATTGGCATCGGGGGTGACGTTTCCGTCCCTGTCACAATAGCGGAATACTATCCTGTCGCTGTCCTGCAGTGCCTTCAGCCCATCCGCATCCGTGAAGTAATTTCCTTCCTTGTGCGCGATGGGAATATCCAGCGCCATGCCTTTGTCAAGACCGAAAGTATATGGACTGTCTGCGCTTTCCACCCGGATATACTGGTGCTGGCAGATAAACTGCAGGCTCTTGTTCATCATCAGGGTTCCGGGCAGCAGACCGCTTTCCGTGAGGATTTGGAAGCCGTTGCAGATGCCGAGCACCATTCCGCCCCGGTTGGCATAGCCGATTACTTCGTTCATAATGGGTGAGAACTTGGCAATGGAGCCGCAGCGCAGGTAATCCCCATAGGAAAATCCGCCCGGCAATATCACCAGGTCCGGACTCTGCAAATCCGTATCCTTGTGCCAGATTTGCGAGACATGGTGTCCCCTGGTTTCAAACGCCTCCATAGCGTCATGGTCGCAGTTTGAGCCAGGGAAGGTTATGACGCTGACCCTCACTAATCCCTCACTGCTTCCAGTTCAAAGGCATATTTCTCGGTATTGGGATTGGCAAGCAGTTTATCGCAGATGGTGTGCACCTGTTTACTGACTTTTTCCTCATCATTTTCATCAAACTTGATTTCAATGTATTTGCTGATGCGGGTCTCCCGGATGGCGTCATATCCCAGGGAATGCAGGGAATTTGTCACTGCCTGACCCTGGGGGTCGAGCACGCTGGGCTTAAGGAAAACGTGAATCTTGGCTTTTAGCATTGAGACATCCTATCTATAAACTGGGTAATCATTAATGTATGAAATACCATTATCTTACAGACAAAGATTTGGTCAATAGTAAAATTGCCCCTGCCTGATAAGGCAAGTCACCGTGAACAAAGTTCTCCCATAGTTCACGTATAGTTCCCTCATCAGGCAGGAAAGAGGCATATTTTGGCGTGTGCCGTCAGGTATTAATGGACTATGTATTGTTTTTGCGGGAGGTAAAAGCCCCGATTATGACCAGGGCAAAACCAATGATGGTCAGCACCAGTCCGTATTGGATGGATTGAATCATGCCGGCAGGACCCTTTTCAGCATCCGCATACTTAAGATATTTGAACAGCATGACTCCCAGCCCAGTAAAAGCCGAGATTAAAGTGACCGGCATGGAAAGACCGGAATTTTTGGCGGAAGATAACAGGAAATGCGCCACCAGTATGATTACTGCCGCTGCAAAGACTATCCAGGTGACTCCGCCGATATCGGCTCCAGAGTAGTTCTTGACTTCTCCTGCGCAGGAATAGTTTACCCAGGGCAGGAAAAAACAGATTAGGACTATCCCTGCACCTGCCGGAGTCAAAAAAGATTGTTTATTATTATTCATAGCTTACCTCCCAATGAAATATCTATGTATAAATAATATAATAACTTAATATACCTTTATGGCAATGGCTAATGTAGCCCCTTGCTGATTTCGTGGGGGTAACGGGGAGGATGCGTGGGGATTCCCCACGATACCCCCTCGCATCATGCAGGGAAGGAAAAGTTAAAAGGTACTCTACATCATATATAGCAAGAACAATTCAATCTTTCACATATGGTTAATTGGTATCTACCTCATTTGAGTAAATTTGTATAGAGGAATTACTATGCAAGAAGGTGTTACAATATAACTCGTCTATCAGAAAGAAACCTTTGTCAAAATTAGATGTATCCAAGATATAAATATTAAACTCGATCTATTAGAGAATAGAAGCTACAGGTAGATGACAATCTAAATACAATCTGTGAGTATTATGAAAATAATGCCAAACACCGAATCAAAAGGAGGAAATACAAGACATATTTGAAAGAATTCCAAAAAGAAACTTGAAGCTGAGTAACCATTTTTATCTTGTACTTTTCGTTAGTTATCAACAAGTATAGTTGCGAAATGTCTTGATCTAAAAGTTCTTCATTGCTACTATTTAGTAACTTTTCTTTGTAAAATAGCATATTTCTACTGAATTTCTTAACTTCATCAGAAAAGATTTTGATAGAAATTTTTGTATTTGATTGTTCGTGTTCGGCATGTCTCCAGTGCCAAAGCCAAATCTTATAACCATAAACAAAAGGGTATTTTGGATTGTTTTGAGTGTGCCAAATGAGAACCATAAAAAATGAACTAACAAAGACTAGAAAACAAAAAAGTAACAAGATAAAAGCAATTGTAATCTCAATTACAGATCCTTTAAAAGGATTTGCAATAGGATCATAGTATTTGTTAAACAAAGCAAATGATATACCGCCAAAAGCCACCAGTAAAGCTAACCCTACTTGCAATAATTGGGTTCTTCTTGTTTCCCAATAGTTTACTCTGTCGTTTAAATGAAAAATCATCTCTCTAATATAAACCCACTTCTTCCATAACTCTTCTTTTTCATTCTTTTCACAACGTGAAAAGAAATTTGATATCGTGCCTTTAATTGCACTATATCCAGTGTTGTGAATTTCATCAACATCAATATCGGGATATCGGCATCCCAAAAAAGATTTAGTTTTCATTTATCAAACCTCCATTTCTTATCAAATCATGAATTGTATCATTAAGAAAATAGTTGGATCCATCATCAGTATCAATGCCAAAAAAACTTGTAGGAGAATTGGACAGTTGCGGGTTGTCGATTCTACTCTTTAAATAATGCTTGATTGTGGTAGAACTTTTTAATCTACAATGACTATTAAGGTATTCACCAATACTGCCATTAGGGTGCCAGACATCATCAATGTAGGAGAAAGAAACTTTCCCATCGCGGATTGCTTTAAAAGCCCCATACCCAAGATGACCCTTGTAATAGTTGTTGAATTCTGAATGGGGTGGAATACCACAGCAGTTTAGTGTATCACTGAAATGATGAAATTCATTATCGCCTGAACTAAATGACATTCTATTTTGATGTGCTAGACTTCTTACTTGAATTAAAGATTGAAGTTTAATCAAGGAATCCAATTCATAATTTATTCTAGATATTTTCATTCCATTCTTCTTATAGTAATCTAGAAGATCAAACCCAAGTGCTTCCCATAGCATGTTTCTTTGGATTATGGTTGAATTAGTTGGAATCCGCAAGTGTTCAAGAACCACATGCTTAACTCCTGCATTTGCTAGAGGCTTAATAATCTTATCGTCTACAATTTCTAATGGGAATAGATAAGGTTGTATTCTCGCAACAGTATATACTCCCATTTTTGATAATTTTTCTAATGCTTTGACCCTTTGTATTGGACTCGATACGTGAGGTTCTACCCTGTTAGCAATTTTGTTTGAAAAAGAAGAAAAACTCATTTGAACATAGCATTTTGATTCAGCTATTAAATCTTTATAGTCGTTGATAGCTATTTCATGTGATTTAGTACACATTACATATGGGTATTGATAATCCCTAAGAATCTTCATCATAGATAATGTTACTTTTTCATGTTTTTCTAAATGCTGCATCGGATCTGAAGTACATCCGAAGTGTATTGGTACACCATGTTTTATGCTAGATGAAACTGGATCCTTCCAATTCTTCTCAATACTCACTTTATGGAAAATCCCAGCTAATCCTTTTGGATTAGCTGGCAGAATATCTTTGTTAAAATTTCCTGTTCTGTTGTTTAAGGATTGACTAAAACAATATAAGCACCCGTGGGAACAACCCCTATATGAATCTAGTCGAATTGGTAAAGAACAAAAATAGAAAAGGCTCTTAACACCTATGTATTCTGTATAGAATCTATCAACGCTAGATGATGTTGGTTTCTTCAAACTTATTAACTCCTATGCTTTTAATTTGCTGTACAAGTATCATAGTGTATGCATTCATCTAATAAAGGATTGTCCTTTTCTACAATGGTCACATCGCTTTACCGTATATGTTAATAGTAAACCTTTTATATCGCCAAGAGTAATGGGTGCTCAGGTTCGGACATTATTGTTCGTTCAGGGATTCTTTCAAGCAAATCGTGTTTATGAATTTCCTTGGCGTTATGATAGCCCTGCACAGTGGTCCAGGCAAGGTTTTGCAGATAGGCGGCGGAGACAGGGTCAATGCCGGCGGGCACATAGTGGTTTCCGACGGGGCTGATGTTCCAGATGGAAGCGAGGAACAGGCAGGAGACCAGATAGGTGCCGTTCAGGCTGGGATGATAGTTGTCCGGGGCATAGAGGTCCAGCGAATCGGGACTCTGGTTGTTGTTATACCAGGCGACTCCGGCAGGACAGACCAGTCCGTCCAGATATGCCCCGATGTAGTTATAGGCATTGCGGATGGGGATATACATTTCCGGGTTGTTGCGCCAGGCCCAGGTCATATAAAATCCTGTCAGGGCACCGCTCTGGGCAATAACGGCATCCAGATTGATGCAGGCCTGGTAAAACAGGTCCGGGTAGTTCATGGGACGGCTGCTCTGCTCCTGCAGGATGACCAAATCCCAGTTGCCGGTCTGGATGGTGCTGAGGGTGGTGAGGTCGGCATAATGCTGTTCCAGGGTGGCTCCGCCTATGGTGCGCGCCTGGATGACGGCTCCCCATTCCGGATGGACTGCATCCAGAAGTCCCTGCAGATGAGCGTCCACTCCGCCGTTGAAATAGGTGTGGCTGTTGCCGACAAACAGCACCCGCCGGCAATGCTCATAGGGAAGTCCCCAGTGTACTACGACTTCCAGTCCGCCGGGAACGAATTGCAGGGTAATGTAAACTGTGGTCGTCTGACCCGGGGAAACGGTTCCCGTGCCCAGTCCGGTGGCTATCAGGAGCGTATCCTCAAACACAGAAACATTGATGGCATAGGTCCCCATTTCCAGGTCTTCAAACAATCCGCTGGCAGAAGTGCCGTCTATCACCATATCCCTGGATGCGGTGAAGTCGCCCTTGGTGATGACGACATTGACGCGGGTGACGTTGAATCCCTGCTGGAAAGCGGGAGCGAGATTCATGGAAATGGGCATTTTGCCGAGGTCTTCCGGCTCAGTATTGCGCCGGTCGCAGGCAATGAATGTAAACAGAAGCATGGCGGTTATAAAAATGAAGAGGGTTCGTTTCATAATCACCTCCCTTTGGGATGAACTCTATTCAGGCAAGTTATGATGTCAAGCTTTTATGTATGCTTCCAGCAGTTTGAGGGTGTTTTCCACTCCCTGTTTGTGCGTTCTTTCGTAGCCGTGCGAGGCAAAGACGCCGGGTCCTATCAGGCCGTGCCTGATTTCATAACCGGCATGCAGAGCGCCTTCCACGTCTGAACCATAGAAGGGATAGATGTCCACTGCATACTGGAGCTTCAGCTCTTTGGCAAGGCGGATAAGTTCATTGGTGACGTCCCAGTCATATGGTCCGCCGGAGTCCTTGGCGCAGATGGAAACCTTGTATTCATCAGTTTCCAGGTCGTCCCCCACCGCACCCATATCCACGGAAATCACTTCTTCCGTTTCAGATGGAATCCCGCTGGTGGCGCCGTGTCCCACTTCCTCGTAAGCAGTAAAGAGGATGCTGACCTTGCGGGAAAGTTTCAGCACTCCGTCCGAGACCATGGCTGCCAAAGCAAGCTGGATGCCGGCGCTGGCTTTATCGTCCAGATGCCTGCTTTTGATAAAACCGCTCGGAGTATGGATGGTGCGGGCATCCAGCGAGATAAAATCACCGGCTGAAATGCCAAGTTTCAGGGTGTCTTCCTTGTTTTTTACAATCTCGTCCAGCACTATTTCCATGGAGCTGTCGTCCCGGGGCTTGCTGCCGGAATCCTTGTACACATGGGCAGCAGGTCCGTTTATGTAAACGGTACCGGTGTATTCCCTGCCGTCACGGGTGTGGATGATGACGTTCTCGTTTTCTATATTGTTTTCTGGATAACCGCCGATTTTGGTGAAACGGAGTCTGCCGTTGCTTTTGACAGCCCTCACCATAGCGCCCAAAGTATCGATATGGGCAGCCAGAACCAGCGGTCTGCCTTCACCGCCCAGGCAGGCAATCACTGAACCCTTGATGGTGACTTCCGGCGCGAAGGACAGCTTCCTCAGTTCGTTCACGAGATAGTCCTGCACTTTCTTTGTGAAGCCGGAAGGGCTGGGGATTTGGCAGAGGTTAAGTATCTGGTCAACTGCGTATTGCGTGTAATCCATATGTTCTCCCAATCAGGTATTTATGGTTTTATTTACCAATGCAGAATGAAGAAAAGATATGCTCCAGCATATCGTCTGTGGTAATGGCTCCGGTGATTTCGGACAGGGCTGAAATAGCTTCTATGAGGTCAAAGGCGATAAATTCGTAGCCGGCGGAAACGGTGATAGCCTCCAGCGCTTTATCCAGGGAGGAAAGCGAACGCTCGATGGCTGCCAGATGGCGGGTATTGGTAACCAGAATGGTGGAAGGCTGCAAATCCGGCAGGGCAATACGGGAGACGATTTGCTGGCGGAGCAGTCCAATGCCGTCCTCCAGGACAGTGGAACAGGGAATGAGCTGCACATTGGGAGCGATTTTGGAGGCAAAACGGGAGCTTATCAGATAACTGTTCCATTCGGCAGTTTCGGGCAGTTTGTCAAAGCCAAGCAGGTCGGCTTTGTTGAGGACGCAGAGAGTCTTTTCAGCATACTCAGCATCGGGCTTGCAGCAAGTATTGTCAAGGGTGCCGGGGTCGGTCAGCAGTATTACAAGGTCAGCTTTGCCGATTATCTCACGGGTGCGGTCAATACCCAGCTTTTCCACCTCATCCTGCGTATCCCTGAGTCCGGCTGTGTCTATCAGGCGGATAGGATAGCCGTCCAGTGAAAGCCACTCTTCCAGATAGTCACGGGTGGTGCCGGGAACGGGAGTCACAATAGCGCGGTTTTCCGCCAGGAACCTGTTGAAAACAGACGACTTGCCGACATTGGGAGCACCGCTCAGGCAGACGGAAAAACCGTCCCGCAGGATGCGTCCCTGTCTGCCGCATTGCAGCATTTCACCCAGGCGGGCGCTGATGTCTTCCAGTTCTTTTCTGACCTCGCACAAATCCAACTCCGGCAAATCCTGGTCGGCAAAATCAATGGAAAGCTCAAACCGGATGCGGCAATCAGCCAGGGAAGCCACAAGAGCAGATATCTCTTTGGAAAGGTTACCTTTAAGCTGGCTCAACGCAGCGGTTTCGGCTTTGGCAGTCTGGGCATGGATGAGATCACTGACTGCTTCCGCCTGGGCTAAATCCAGCTTGTGGTTCATAAATGCCCTGAAGGTAAACTCACCGGGTTCTGCCATGCGGCAACTGCTCAGCAGAAGCTGAAGGATGCGGCTGGACAGGTCGGGATTGCCATGCCCGGAAATCTCCACCATGTCTTCGCCAGTATAGCTGTGAGGAGTTCGGAACACCAGGCAGACCACTTCGTCAATGACCTGTCTGCCGTCCTGAATATAGCCGTGCACAGCTTTGTAACCCTCTGCCTTCAGGAGCTTTTCCGGCTGGGAAAATACCCGGCTCACGACGGAAATGGCATCAGTTCCGCTTACCCGGATGACGGAAAGCGCTGAGGTGCCTGCCGGCGTGGCAATGGCTGTTATGGTGTCCGTCAGGTTAAATCGCATATCTTTTTGTAGATATCCTGCGCTGTAAAGCCAACCAGTTCATCAAGCCGGCTGATGCTGCCATGGGGAATGAAGATGTCCGGATATCCGAAGGAAGTTACCTTTACCTTGCTTTCGGACAGGTAATCACGCACCGCTGAGCCGAAGCCGCCGATAAGGGCGTTGGGTTCAATGGTAAAGATGCGTTTGCAGCTTTTACCCAGCTTGTCCAGCAGTTCACAGTCCAGTGGTTTGATACTGCGGACATTTATCAGCCAGGGATTGAGTTCTTTACCCTTCAGCATTTCCATCAGGTCAACCGCAAGAGGAAAGGCGCTGCCGACAGAAAGAATGGCGATGTCCCTGCCTTTGGCAATAACTTCGGATTTACCGGGTTCAAAGGGTTCAATGGCTTTACCAAGGCAGAAGGCGGTTCCCCTGGGATAACGTATGGCGACTGGTCCGTCTGCATAACCGGCTGCCCAGCGGAGCATGGCGTCCAGCTCTTCCGCATTGGAAGGCGCCAGGATTGTCAGGTTTGGTATAAAATTCAGAAAGGAAATATCATAAGCACCGTGATGAGTAGGTCCGTCTTCTCCTACCAGACCGGCTCTGTCCAGGCAAAATACCACCGGCAGTTTCTGCAGTGCCACGTCATGAATTACCTGATCCAGGGCGCGTTGCAAGAAAGTGGAATAAACGGCAAAGAACGGCTTCAGTCCTTTGGTTGCCAGTCCGGCAGCAAAGGTCACGGCGTGCTGTTCGGCAATCCCCACGTCGTAAAAGCGTTCCGGATACTTATCTTCAAAGGCCGTCAGACCTGTTCCTGAGGTCATGGCAGCAGTAATGGCAACGATATTCCTGTCCTTTTCCGCCAGGCGGCAGAGGGAAGAACCCATCACTTCCGACCAGCTTTCCGCTCCCGTGCAGACTACTTCTCCGCTATTGGCGTTGAACTGACCTACCCCGTGAAACAGTGAGGAGTCCTTTTCTGCGGGGGCATAGCCCTTGCCTTTGCTGGTGACAAGATGTACCAGAACGGGTCCGACCATATTGTGCTTGACCCTGTGGAAGATGGTGAGTAACTGCGGGATGTTGTGCCCGTCAATCGGGCCGATGTATTTGAAGCCAAGGTCCTCAAAGATGATATTGGGCACCAGGATATTGATCAAGCTTTCCTCGAGCTTCTGGGCACCGTAGATAAACTTGCTGCGCACGTTTTTCGGCAAGCTGGAACTGAGGTCCCAGACCTGCTTTTTCAGCGCGTTGTAGGGACGGCTGACCAACATGCGCGCCATGTATTTCTGAAGCCCGCCCACATTCTTGGAGATGGACATCTCATTGTCGTTGAGGATGACCAGAAACTTGTCTTTTTGCAGATGCCCCGCATGGTTGAGCGCTTCAAAAGACATTCCGCCCGTAAGAGCGCCGTCTCCTATGATGGCAACGCAATGCCCTTTTTCCTCGTTAAGGTCACGTCCGCAAGCCATACCCAAAGCGGCAGAAACCGATGTGCTGCTGTGACCCGTTCCGAAGGGGTCACATTCGCTTTCTTCGCGTTTGGTAAAACCGCTGAGACCGCCAAAAGTGCGGATGGTGTCAAACCTGTCATTGCGTCCGGTGAGGATTTTCCAGGCATAGGCCTGATGGCTCACGTCCCAGACTATCCTGTCCTGCGGGGGATTGAACACCTTTAGCAGTGCAACCGTGAAGTCCACTGTTCCCAGGCTGGGAGCCAAGTGACCGCCGTTTTTGGAGATAACTTCTATGATGCGGTTACGCACTTCAAAGGCAAGCAGTTTTAACTCTTCAGGAGTAAGGTTTTTTACCTCATTGGGTTTGTTTATCTTTTCAAGGTACATATTGCTCTCCCTGATGCTATCAGGTTTTATTGGAACCCTTTTTCCATTCTTCGCTCTTGACGAGGATTATCTCCAGAACGAGCAAAACCAATGCTGCCAGGAGCAGGTATTTCCAGATATCGTGCCCCAGGCGGGACAGGAAAAGCTGTTGCTGCCATTTTGCTCCCAGCATATGATAATTGCCGCTTTTGGGAAATTCCAACGGCTTAAAATCGCTCTCCGTTTTGTCAAAGCCGATTGCCACATTCTGCGGACTACCGCCTCGCCATAGCATTGTGTATATTCCCGTTTCAAATGTTCTGAACGAACCGCCGTTCAGTTCGGTAGTTTCACCGTCAGGCAGGGTGATTTCGTCTGCGGAAAGCATCTGTCCCACTGTCATTTCCTCGCTTTCAAACCGGGCATTTGCCAGGTATTGCAGAGAGCGAAAAGCAAAGACTGGAAAGGACGCATCCAGGAAAAACCTGCTTCGGGTACTCCCTGCGTCAAACAGCCAGAGCAGAGAGTTCTGGTTTGAGACTGCCAGAGGCGAGTTTCCTGCGGAAAGCATTATATTGGCGCTGCCTGCGTTGGCAGCCTTCCAATAGTCCGCTACGGAGGTTTTTGTCAGTTGCCTTCCCTCCAGTATCGAGGAGACAACGTGGAGATTATTCACGATAAGCCCGGCAGACCCCTCGTTACTAAAGAGATCAAACCTGATGCCAAATTCCTGCTGGTAGCGGGCCTTCCATTGGGCAGAAAGGTTTCTGTCTGCTATGAAAAGCACTCCCTTGCGGGATTTGTTGCAGGTCTGGAAGAATTCGCGCAGGCGGGGAGTTAGCTCGCCGGCATCATAAACAACCAGGGCACTGTAGTCCTTTATCTGCTGGAAGTTCACATTATCCGGGGATAGGAGGGTGACTTTACCCTGCTGAGTGGCAAAAACCGACAAAACGGTCTGCAGCACCAAAGGCAGGGAACTGCGCCGGGTAATGACTCCAATGGAGGGATGCAGGTCAAAATGAAAGGTGAACCAGCTACGGTTGTCGGCTGTGAGCTTCTCGTCCAGGACTTCCACGAATCCTTTCTGCCAGCCGTCAGAGGTTATCTGGACGGGCAGGGTTTCTGTGAGTTTCTGCCCCGGTTGCAAGGTGACGAACTTTTCCGCTGCTTTGACGCCATTAAAATCCACCCGCACCAGAACGTCCCTGCGTATCGTACTGCCATGATTGGTAAGGTCAAAGCTGATGAGTTGGGTACGCTGCTTGTCAGTAAGCTGCATAACCGGCGCTGCATTGGTGCAGGATAGATTGTCCCACGATTCAGGCAAAAGAGGCGGCAGCACCAGGACAGGTATTTCCGGCTTATCGGGGATTACCTGGGCTTGCCCGTCCGTAATCAGATATATCTCCCGGTTGCTGTATTGGCTTTCCTTCAGCTTGGTGGAGGCAAACTCCAGCATTTTATCCATGGACAGAGGCATCCAGGTGGATTTCACTGAATTTATCAGCCCTTCCGAAATCCTGCCGGACTGAAGCTGGGAATTCATGCGGTTCCAGCTTTCGTCAGAGGTGATGAGCACAGATAAATCCTGGGGAGTGAGCCGGCTGTTAATCTCATTGATGCGGGTTTTGGCAAGCTCCAGAGCAGACCTGCTGCCTGCTGTATAGTCCATGCTGAAAGAGGTGTCCAGCACGATGGCGATAGCAGTGGGAGGGTGCCTTCTGGCTGGTTTAAGGTTCGGAATCCGCAGTGAAGGCCTGCTTGCAGCCAAAACTACCAGCAGGATTATCAGCATGCGGATTATCAGCAACAGGATGTTTTTTAGCTGGGTGCGGGTTTTCTGCTCTTTTTCGGTTTGCTTGATGAACCGGATGGTGCTAAAGATGATTTGGCGTGGTTTCTTTTTTGCCAAAAGCCAGATAATCAGCGGCAGGATGGTTGCAGCCGCAAAAATCAGCAGTCCGGTGTTCAGGAACGATAGCTGGAACATTGCTTACTGGATGCCTACACCGACTGAAAAGAGGAACTCGCTGTCGCGCAGGCGCATCCCTTCGTTGGTCATGGCAAAGTCCACCCGGAACATATTGTAATTGTAGCCGGAACCCAGTGTGTAGTTGATGTTCTGCGTACCATTGAAATCCTTGCTGAACAGCCCGGCGCGGACTATCAGGTTTTGCTCGGTGACTTTATTATTCATTCCTGCTTCGTTTTTCCAGGTCCAATTTTTGATCATGCCCAGATGATAGGTGGTTTCGGGAGAGCTGGATACCTTGCTCATCACGTTTGCCAGCAGGGCAATGGTCTCTGCATTATACTGGAAGCCAATGGCTGCCCTTCTCTGCAGTTGTTTGTTGTTATAGTCCTCCCACCAGAGTGTGGAAAACAGGTCATATACACAAGCGCCCCAGACATAGTTATCTTCTGCCCAGGTCAGTCCCAGATCGGTGGAAAAGCCTTTCACCTTGTTATCTATAAAGGCCTCGCGTATCATATTGCTGCCGGAAATCCTCTCACGGAGATACACCAGTCTGCCTGTGAGGTATTTCACGTTGAGACCTCCAGCCAGCTTGTTATATTTCTCATCTTTCGCGGCGATGGACATCTGCAGTTTGTCCAGCTGGTAGTCATAATATTCGCTTGTGGCGCCGGAAATCCGGCTCACGTGGGTGCTGGAAACGGGATGATAGCTCCAGGCGGAATTTTTGGTAATCAGGGTATAATACATAAACTGCTTTTCCTGAAGCAGGTTGCTGACGCTCATCATCTCGCTGAAGCTCATATCCTTGGCGTTTTTGAGACGAAAGGATGCCGCTACGCCGGAGCCGGTGTTGTCTGCCAGCAGGGCAGGATTGTCATAGGATGTGAAATAATCCGCTGCATAGGTCAGGTTTATCCCGCCCATTCCCAGGGATATGGGTGACAAGCTGTTTGCCGGTATATGATAGTCATAGCTTTCGATAGGCAGGGGCGGCTGTGTCTGCGCTCCCAGGTAAAACATCCCCAGGCAAAGCAGGGCAGCCAGCGATACTTTTTTCAATCTCATTTTGTCCTCTCCGATAATTTTCTGAATAAAACCTGGGCAACCCAATAGCCCAGAAAACCTGTCAGAACCCCGAACACTGCATCAATGAACCAATGGTAATGGCAATATACAGTGGCAAACGATAAGAAGGTGGTCAGGAACAGGAAAAGGTAACCCAGCTTGCGGAAATACTTGAACGCCAGCAGGGACAGCACCAGAGCTATGGCGATGTGCGAACTGGGGAAAGCCCCTCCCATGTGGGGTGAGTTGGTATAGATAAATGCCATGATGGCGGTAAAGATTCCCCCGTTTGCCTGCCGGGTCATTTCCATTGCCAGAGGGATGTATCTGCCTCCTACCACCGGCAGCCAGGAAAAGATAAAGTAGCAGAAGTAAAAGACAAAAGACAGTATAAAGACCATCTCGTCCATCGCTTCCCTCTGTCTTCTGTAAAAGATGACAGGCAGCCAGATAATCATCAGGTAGTAGCTGAAATATGAGAAGTAAATCCATTCCTTGAGCCAGATATTGTCAAACCTCATCCCCCACTCCATCGAAGGCAGGTATCCGAAGATGGCAAAGTCTATGCTCTGGAAAAAGGGGTCCAGCCAGTCGGAAAAGAACACCTTGTTGGTAACGGACACCGACAGAAAGAAAAACAGGTACAGCGTCACGGGATAATAGCTCCTGACAAAGGAAACCGCGTTGTAGATTTTGGGTCTGACCACCTTGCACACTTCACTGGGGCAATTCTCCGGCTTTGACTGCTCTTTCATGAATTCCTTGAACCAGATAAGGAGCAGGATTGCCGCCACAATGGTGAAATAACCGATGAAAATTGGCAGGGGATTGTGTACCCTGTTCCAGCCAAAGCCAATCAGCAGGAGCATCCAGAAGCAGAATATCAGGGTTATCCAGTCGATGGGTTTCAGTTTTATTATTATTGCTTGCTGTTTCATACAATCTCTTTATCGTAAATCCGGTAGGTTTTATAGACTTTGGCGTTGAAAAGCTCCGCTTCGCGAATCATCATCTCATTATCTTCCAGCACCCAGGACAGTTCGGCTTTCCTGATGCCCAGCGGGATGCCGTTTTTGAACGAATGGTAGAGCAAAGCCAGGTCTATTCCCTTGGTCTGGTATTCCTTGATAACTCCCAGGGTGATTACCCTGGCGGAGTGGATGCGTCTGGATTTCAGCCATGCCCTGATAATGGTGATGGGGTTGATTCTGCCGTTCATAACCTTCAGGACTTCATTATAGTTGGGCAGGGCAAGCATAAAGCCCGCAGGGACGCCTTCCGCTTCCGCAATCAGCACCAAATCCGGCTGCACCAGAGGCAGCAGGGTCTTTACCAGATGATTCAGTTCTCCCTCGGTCATGGGAACAGCCCCCCAGTTATACTGCCAGGCCTTGCGGTAAACGTGGAAGATGGTGCGGATGTCTTCCGCCATCTGCTTCTTGTTGCGTGACAGGGGCTTTACCACATAATGGTTGCGTTTTATCACATATTGCGCCGCTTTATCTATCTTTTCCGGCAAAGCAGTCACGTCATAGATATAGGCAAGCAGGTCTTTTGCCTTATGAAACCCGGCTCCTTCCATCAGGTTGTTGTAATAAGGCAGGTGATGGGTCATCATTACATAGGGCGGGGTATCAAAGCCATCCACCAGCATTCCGCATTCCTCATTGACGGAGAAATTCATCGGTCCGCGCAGGGTATCCATCCCCTTTGACCGGTTCCAATCCATCGCTGTCTTTAGCAAGGCATCTGCCGCCTGCTGATTGTCCTCACATTCAAAGAAGCCGAAAAAGCCCACCTTGTCCTTGTGCTCGATGTTGTGCTGGGTATTGGTCTGGGCACTGATTCTGCCCACAACCCTGCCGTCTTCCCAAGCCAGGAAAAGCCCTACTTCCGAGTGGTCATAGTAACCGTTTTTCTCCGGATTGAAAAAATCAAACTGGTCTTTTATCAGGGGAGGGACCCAGTTCGGGACGTTCTTATACAGCCTGAAGGGCAGCATGATAAACTGCTTCAAATCTTTCCTGGTGTGTACCGGACGTATTTCAACCATAACTCAATCCGCCTTGTTTAAAATTCGCCTAATTTCTTGGATACTATAAAGTTCAGCACGCCCATCAGCAATGCAAAGCCCAGCAGCTTGGTGGTAAACAGCGGAACTGCTGCCTGGGAACTCCTGAATATGGAACAGAATTCAAATGAAGAGCACACCAGGGTAAGCAGCACCGGCAATATCACTATAGTGTATTGGGCAAAGCGCACCTGCCTGAATCCCGTGACCAGGATGAGGGCAAGCACACCCGTGAAAACAGCAGGAGTAAAGGTAAAGTAGAGCATTATGCCGAAATAGGTGAAAATCCCCCGTCCGCCACGCAGTTTATTGGTCAGAGGCAGGCAATGCCCTATCAGTATTGCAGCGCCGTAAAACATCATCATATTGGAGGAATACAGAGCGCTCAAATCCGGCGGCAGCGACATTTTATTCATAAAGACCAGCATAAAATGCAAAAAATAGAGGTAGGCATAACTCTTTGTGATATCAAGGGCTCCCGTCAGGATTCCCAGCGATTTGCTGATATTGAAATAGATGTTTTCTGTATCAGCAAAACCACTGCCGACCTTGTAAACATTAAGCGAGCGGACGCTCTTTGCCAGCACTCTTGCTGTGGAAAAGCAGCCGTAAAAGTAGGAAAGCAGGATTAGCAGGATTGCCACTATTATCATTCATTTACTCCGTTTATCTATCATAATGCCGTTCACCAAAGATAGCGCTGCCGATACGGACAAGGTTGGCGCTTTCCTCAATGGCTATTTCAAAGTCTCCGGTCATTCCCATTGACAGCCATTTCATGTCAAGTCCCGGGAGTTGAAGCTTCTCCAGTTCCTCTGCCAGGTGTTTCAGCAGTTTAAAGTCCTGACGGCTGTCCTCGGCCCTGTCACTCAGCCTGCCGATGGTCATCAGCCCCTTTATGGCAAGGTGGGGCAACTGTGAGACCTCTTTTGCCAATAAGGGCAAATCTGAGGGTTCGCAGCCCGATTTGCTCTCTTCACCCGATGTATTTACCTGCAGCAGGATGTCCTGGGTTCTGCCATATCCCTCTGTCCTGGCAGATATTTCGCGTGCCAGATGCAGGCTGTCCACTGAATGGATTAACGATGGATTCAGCTTCAGAAGCGCTTTTACCTTATTGGTCTGCAGATGCCCGATAAAGTGAAAGCCTTCGTAAGGTTCGGTGATAAACGGCAGTTTCTGCCCCGCTTCCTGCACCTTGTTTTCACCGAAATGGCTGATACCGCAGCGCAAAACGGTATTGACCGTTTCAGCATCCCGGGTCTTGGTGACGGCAACCAGCAGGATATCCTCGGCAGTCCTGCCGCAGCGTTCCGCCGCAGCTTTGATTCTGCTTTGCACTGTCCTGGCATTCTGCTCTATAGTCGTCATTAAAACCTTTTTCCATCCGTGATTTACTATTGTCGCAACATATCATTAAATCTGCCCAATCCTCTCCTGTCAAGCAGAAAGATAGACAAACCCGACAGAAGGCATCAGTTACTCCCAAAGATTGTCCCTTCCCTGCATGATGCGGGGACAATACGTGGGCAAAGCCCCCGCATCGTTCCCGTATCCTTCTCGTATCAGGAGAGCAAGCTGAGGGATAGGGTTGTTCGGGGTGATGGGAAGAAAAAGGCGGGATGTGTCAGGCAGGTCTTTTTTGGAGACGGTATTGGTAAAGGCCGTTCAGACAAAGGAAATAGATGATGGGCAGGACTGTGTAGGTATAGCGGAAATTGGGCAGAATCAGCAGGAAAATCGACAGATAGGCAAGGCAGTGGTAAAAGACGCTCCTGTGCAGTTGGTTGCCCCTGCGGAGCAATAGCCAGGTGAGGATAAATACCGTGAGGTTAAAGATAAACAGCAGCACCACCAGTCCCATCCTGCCCACACCGCCGAATATCATGATAAAATTGACCGCCAGCTGGTAAAACAGCAGGTCGGGATTTTTCAGCAGATATTTGACGATGCCCAGTTCCGTGCCTCCGGTTTCTTCCACCACCTTCACCATCTCCTGCAGAGTGCCTTCCCGCACAATGGCTGCCCTGTAATCGGGATTTGCCAGCTCGACTTTGCCCTGCCGGATGTCGCGGAAAATCTGCTTCTGACGCAGGCTGTTGAAGACAATAATGCTCAGCATGGGACGGCGGGACTTTTCCTTGGTAAAGTCATAGGAGAGGGCTTTGTAGGAGAGCAGACTGCCCAGGGTGAGGACAATCATCAGCCCTGCCAGCAGGTAGCGTTTGTCCAGCAGAAAACGGATTGTGGCAAAGGCGGCAAGGAACAGCAGAACAGGCTTGAACTGCATGATGATGAAGAAAAGCAGGCAAAACAGCGCAATCTCGTGCCATTTGCGCAGTCTGTCACAGGCAAGCTGCCAGATGACGATTGCCAGCAGCGGCATCATAAAAATCTCGGAAGCAGGCTTGAACACGTAATAAAACAGCAGGGGAAACAGAAAGACCGCTATGGCAAGCAGCTTTTCCCGGTCCGTCTCCGCAAAGAGCCTGCGCACTGTGAAAAGCGTCAGCAGATAAAAGGCAAAACGGTAAAATACGGCAATCCAGGGATGCAGGAATTGGGGGAAAAGCTTGTACCACTTGATTACGGCATAGTTCATCCAGCCCGGTCCCAGATTGAAAATGCCAAAGCCCTTGAGGATGCCGCCGTTGTAATAGCCGTCATCGCTTGCCACAAAGAAGCTGAGAGGGGTCTTCAGGACATACCTGAGCAACCAGAACAGGACGATGAACTCCACCACCAGGATGGTGAAGAGCAGGTTCTGCCGGTCTTTTATCAAAGGGTTATTCCTTAGCCCTGCGTTTGTAAAATATCCAGAAAACCAGCAGGGTGCACAATGCGAGGAAAACCACGGAGAGCCTTATCAAAAGCCAGTTTTTGACGCTATCCTTCAACGGGAAGGATTTTTCCGCCAGCTTTCTCTCCTGCTCTGCCAGCTTGATGTCGTTCAGCACAGAGTCCTGCGCTGTGGCAAAAATCTCCGGTATCTCGGAAATCAGCTTGTAATCCTTCAGAATCCTGTTTTGCTGTTTGGTAACCTGGAACTGATAGTATATGTTCACGGCAGTGACGGCAATCAGGCAGAGCCAAAGTATTGTCAGTAAAAGCAAAATCCATTTCATCATAAATCCACCCGTCGGTAGTTATTATTCCAGCGGATAATGTATCGGCAACCTGCCCTAAACGTCAAGAAATATAATGCGCCCAGTGAATTATGGATTTGGAAATCAGCTCATCTGCGCTTATATTATTGGCAGTAACTAAGCTAAAGGATATAAATAAAATGAAGATAATAATAATGCTTGCCATATTGATAATCAGCGCCAATACAACCCTTGCCTCCAAAAAACTGCAGCCGCTGACCACGGTTGACAGGGTGGACCTGAACCGCTATGCGGGGCTTTGGTATCAATTTGCTTACTTCCCCAATAGCTTCCAACCCAAGAATTCCGGACTCACAACCGCCGAATATACTCTGCACCCCAAAGGGCATATCACGGTTAAAAACACCGCTTACAAGGATTTTGAGGGCAGCAAGGTTAAAAGCGATATCAAGGGCAAGGCGTTCATTGCTGATAAATCTACAAACTCCCGGCTCAAGGTGCAGTTTTTCTGGCCTTTTAAAGCGGACTACTGGATTATCCTGCTGGATGAAAACGACTATAAGTGGGCAGTGGTCAGCGACCCTTCCCGCAAATACCTCTGGATTCTGACGCGCAGCCCTTATCTGGACAGGGATTTGTACCGTCTGCTGCTGGCGCAGATTGAAGCAAAAAACATCGATACGGGTAAGATTGAGATAACCGGAAAGTTTGAATAGGTTCTGCTTTTCCAATAATTTCTGTTGACTGATTGCCTGTGCTGTCTCAGTATGCAATGAATGAGAAATTATTTGCTGACAGGAGGTAATCCATGATACGTAGCGTTTTGTTGCTGGTTCTTGTCTTCTGCATATTTGCTTTATCCGCCCAGGATGTCACTCCCTGGCAATATGTGCGCCATAGCGCCGTTGACAACAACAGCCGCGTGCATGTGCGCTTTAATTCTGCCCAGGACGTTACCGGCGGGTACGAACTCTATGGCTGGATAAACAACTCCTGGTACCAGATGCCCCTGACCAGCCCCGAACCCATGGTCTATGAAGCCCTGCTCCCGCATTCAGCCGGACAGTCCCATAAATACAGATTGCGCACTTCCTACGAAATTGAAGGTCAGACTATCGTTGCTGTCAACCCCGGTTTCCTGAGCGCTGATACCTATCCTCCCGCTCTGGCAAACCTGGGATACATTTCCGATGACCCCGTGGGCGACAGCGTTACGGTCTACCATCCCAGCCTGGATATTACCGGCAACTGGTTCGGCTGGTCCAATAACAAGCTGTTCACGGCTATGTCCAATGTTTCCAACACTTTCCCGACCTTTAACTCCCTGACTTCCTACAATCTGTACTTCGCAGGGATTGCCAATACAGCCACCGCTCTGCTTGATTCCAGCGTCTATGCCATGCTTTACACCTTCAACATCCCCGGAGTGATTTCTCCCGGACTTTATAAACTGGGTATCAATATGGCTGATACTACTGTGGTTTACCAGTATCTGGGACCCATCCAGTCGCAAGTGGTGGGCGGAAAGCTGATGCTTGCCTGCGATATAGCCACCCTGACTGCCGACCCGTCCTTCGGGACCTGGCCCCCCCTGTTTAACTCTCTCGGTTTTATGGCTGGCAGCATGCGGATAGATGTCGACCTTGCCACGATGGTCCCATCCTTTGGCATCGGGGATATGAGCGCCATTGCCCAGCTTATCTTTGAGGCATATTCCTATACGCCGGGTGTGAATAACCTGCCGACAATCTCCGATGTGGCAGAGGCATCGAATTATGTGCAATTCACCTATTTTGATGCCGACCAGGATTTCCCGCTCACGGCTCAGATTACCTATGACGGTACCCAGGTGATGGATTTCATCCCATCCACTCCGGACTTTGCCCAGCCGGTGGTCATGACCGCCTACAATCCCGGAAACTGGGCTTCAGCAATTATCGATGTCAGCGATAACAATATTGACATCGTATATCATGTCTTGGGAACCTCCAATCAGGATGAAGTCCTGCCCTCAGTGCCCGTCTGCCGGTTCTATCCCAATCCCTTCAATCCCCGGACCGGTAACCTGAACATTGAGCTTTCCGGCATCCGTGGCAAGGTGTCCCGTGCCGGTATCTACAACCTGAAAGGACAACTGGTGAAGGAACTGGACGCGGCAAACCTCGTCTGGGACGGCACCAACGGCAAAAACCACCCTGTCCGGGATGGCATCTATCTGCTGAAAATCAGCCACAACAACCAAAACCTCAACCGCAAACTTATTCTCATCGGGGGGACAACGAGGTGACAACGGGGAGATTCCCCACGATACCCCCTCGATAGAAGCAGGAAAGATATGTTCATAGATTATGCAAGAATCAGGATAAAAGCCGGCAACGGCGGAGACGGATGCGTCAGTTTCAGGCGCGAGAAATTTGTACCCAAGGGCGGACCTGACGGCGGAGACGGCGGCAGGGGCGGAGACGTAGTCGCCCTGGGCGACAGTAATGTAAACACTCTGCTGGACTACCGCTATCACAAGTCCTTCAAAGGTGAAAACGGCAAGCCCGGTTCCGGAGCCAATAAGCACGGTCCCAGCGGCAAACCGGTTTACCTGCGCCTGCCATTGGGCACTGAAATCTTCCAGATTGTTGATGACAAAAGGATGAAGCTGGCTGACGTCACAGACCACGGAGAGGAGATTGTAATCTCCCAGGGCGGTCACGGCGGTAAGGGAAACAGCAATTTTGCCACCCCCACAAACCAGGCACCGCGTCATGCCACCCCAGGCAGGGCAACCGAAGAGATGGAACTGGAACTGGTGCTCAAACTTATGGCAGATGTAGGCCTGGTCGGCTTTCCCAATGCCGGAAAGTCCACTCTTTTGAGTGTGGTTTCGGCTGCGCGTCCCAAGATTGCGGATTATGAGTTCACCACTTTGGAGCCGATGCTGGGCGTGGTGCAGGTAACGGAATACCAGTCATTTGTGATGGCGGATATTCCCGGCATCATCGCAGGGGCGCACCTCGGCAAAGGGCTCGGAATGCAGTTCATCCGCCATATCCAGCGGACTTCCATTTTGCTGTTCCTGATTGATGTGCAATCTACCAATCCGCTGGAGGATTACCGCACTTTGCGCTCGGAACTCTTTATGTTTGACCCTTTTATGGAAAAGAAAGCGCACATCATCGCCCTCAGCAAGCTGGATACCGTTCCGGAAGAAGACAGGGCAAAAGTGGTCAAGGACGTCACTGTTAAATTCCGCAAGGAGTTTGCCGAAGAAATCATCGGCATTTCATCAGTCAGCGGTTTGAACATCCCTGAGATGAAACGCAAGCTGTTTGACCTGCTGATGAAGAATAAATAAAGCACTTTTACAGAAAGGATTATGCCCGATAGACTGAAATACTGGCTGAAACTGAAGAATGCCCCGGATGTGGGCATTCAGGCAATGCTGAAGCTTATCAGCACTTTTGGCGACCCGTGCTCATGGACGGAAGAACACCTGCAGACCGCCTTTCAGCAGAGATATATCATCAAAACAGCCTATGACTATCTTTGCGGGGATGAAGACCCTTTTAACTGGCAAGCAGTAATCAGGTACATTGAAAAGTACGGTATCAGCTATACCACATTTATCGATGCCAACTATCCCCATATGTTGAAAAACATCTATGCGCCCCCCTTGATACTATACTACAGGGGTAATCTTGAGACAGCGCAAAGTGAATGGAACCTCGGGGTGGTGGGCACCCGCAAGCCCACCGAATACGGCAAAGCCATGACCGGGGCAATCGTGGAACCCATTGCCAAAAACGGAGTAACCATCGTCAGCGGCCTTGCCTACGGGATTGATACCGTGGCACATAAAACAGCCGTCAAGACAGGCGGAAAAACCATCGCTGTCATGGCGCACGGCCTCGAAACCATCTACCCTCCCCAAAACAGGGAACTGGCAGAGAAAATCCTGGAAAGAGGTTCCATCGTCTCTGAATACGAACCAGGCTCTAAGATGGAACGCTGGAATTTCGTTGCCCGCAACCGCATCATCTCCGGGCTTTCCCAGGGTGTGCTGATTGCGGAAGGTCCCATATCAAGCGGCGCTCTGCTGACCGCCAAGTTTGCCCTCGAGCAGAACCGTGACGTTTATGCCATCCCGGGACAGATAAACATCCCCAATGCCCAGGGACCCAACCACCTGATAAAGAACGGCGGTAAGCTGGTAACCACGGCGGAAGACATCCTGCAGGACTTTGGGATGGACCTCAAAGCGCCGGAACAGCAAGACCTCTTTCCAGTTTTAACCGACAATGAGCAGAGTGTGTATGACCTCTTTAAGGCAGAACAGCGGAGCTTCGGCTTTGACGAACTCATCATGAAGACCGGATTTTCCATCGGCCAGCTTTCCATCGTCCTGCTGAATCTGGAGCTCAAAGGACTGCTGATGAAGACGCACGGCAATGAATATGCCCTCAGATAAGGAGTTTACATGATAACCCTGGAACGCATCACCCTAGTGCAAAGCAAGGAAGACTTTGAACAAATCAAGCAGCTTTACCTGTCCAACGGCTGGATTGACGCGGGCGACGGAGACTTTGAAATACTGATAAACAAGATTGTGAGCCACACCTTTTGCTTTGTCATTGCCAGGGATGAAGGCAGGCTGATAGGCATGGGACGCAGCCTTTCCGACGGCGTTAGCGACGCCTATATCCAGGACGTCACAGTCTTTCCGCAGTACCGCAAACAGGGAATCGGGGGCAAAATCATCTCCTTCCTGGTGGAATACATGCACGGACAGGGCATCGGCTGGATTGGGCTCATCAGCGAACCCGGCTATGAAAGCTTTTACCAGGGGCAGGGCTTCCAGATTATGCAGGGATATACTCCCTTCAAATATGTCAGAAAGACTTAATAAAGCATAGGATAGAAAGAGATAATATGCCAACCAAGAAAGAACAATTCGAGCTGAAACTGCTGACGCCGGAACTGGCGCCGATAATCCAGCAATGCCTCATCAACTTTCCGAAGCAGTCCTGCGACCTCAACCTCTGCAATATCTTCACGTGGGGTCAGCTCTATAAACTGCACTATTTCGTCTGGAACGACGCATATGTAATCTACAACCCCCGCTATCACTATATCGCCTTCCCTTTTTGCTACAATTTCGGTGCCAAAGAACTGGCAGAACTGGTGAGGGATTTCCGCAGCATCGACCCCAAGACGGAGATGATTCTCTTCCCTCCCGAGTGGCTGGAACGTCATCCAGAACATAAGGAATACTTCCGCCTGAGGGTGCACGAACAGTGGTCGGACTACGTTTACCTCACAGAAAAGCTCTACACGCTGTCCGGCAAAAAGCTTGCCAAGAAAAAGAACCTGCTTTCCCAGTTCCGGCGCCAATATCCTTCCTACACTACCGAAAACATCGTTAAAGAGGACAAGGACGCCATCCTGGAACACTTCAAACGCTGGCAGACCGACCGTAACATCAAGGAAATCGGGCTTACCATGGAATACCGCGCCATCAAAAATGCCTTTACCTTTTGGGACCAGTTGCCTCTGGACGGACTGAAAATCACAGCAGACGGCGAGATTATCGCCTGGTCGATATTCAGCCCGCAGACAGCCGATATGGCTACCGTGCATTTTGAGAAGTTTGACCCCACCATCAAGGGCTGTGCCCAGGTAATCAACTGGGAAACGGCAAAATACCTGCTGGACAGCTACAAATATATCAACCGCGAGCAGGACATGGGCATCGAGGGTCTGCGCCAGGCAAAACGCAGTTATGAGCCCGAATTCATGGTGCCGTTTATCACCAGCCGTTTAAAATAAAAAGCCGGACCTCTTTCAAAGCCCGGCTTTCCAGGAGAGGACAGTCGTTACCTGACCAGAATTAATTTTTGGGTAACGCTGCCTTGTGGGGTTGTTGCCTTCAGGAAATATATGCCTTCTGTTGCCTGTCTGCCTGTGGAATCACGGCAATTCCATTGCCCGAACCTGTCGGTGGACAGGTGGAAGCGCCTGATTAACTGACCCTTAACGTTATAAACTGAGATATCCGGACTTTCGCCGTCTTTCACCCCTTCCAGGCTGATATTCACCATTCCCCGGACGGGATTGGGGTACGTCTTCAGGAACAGCGGAACCTCGGATATGACATTGTCTGATACGGATGTGACGTTGACCTCCGCAATGTTGGAGGGAAGCGATTCGCAACCAGAATCAAAGTATGCCGTCACAAAAAACTGGTGGCAGCCTTCGCAGACCTCCTGCAAAAGGTAATCTGCCACATCGCTGCCCGGCGCAAACCTGACCAGGCAATCATTGCAGTAAATACGGAATCCCAGAGGCGGCTCTTCATAGACGGGATTTTCCCAGGCAAGCAGCACGGCATCGTTGCCGATTACTTCCGCCATCAGGTTGTAAGGACCCGCCTGTCTTACTTCTTTGTGAGCTTCAGGAACATCTATCAGAGATACATTATGAGCAGCAAACAAGCCAAGACCGACCGCCAGCAGGAGAACACTCAAACTTAATTTTTTCATTTTTTCCTCCCGGAATAAGTTTCACTTGTTGTATAGAGCAAACCGGGAGCCAATATATTGTAATGTGCTATGTGTCAGTATCTCAAGTATTTAATCCTTTCCTGCTTTGTGGTGCAAAGTTCTTTCTATATCAAAATCATATGATTCCATATCCAAATAATATGACCTATATATTTGACTCCCGCTGCCGTTTCCCATAAAAACCTCCCTCTCCCCGCCCTATGAGATGTCCCGAAGATGCCGCGGAGCCTCCCGGGAAAAACCCGGCCATCTTCGGGGCATCTTCGGGACATCTCACTCAGCAGGAAAACAGGTTGAAACAAAAACCGCGCTGAAAACAAAGCAGGTGAATGAATCTATTCACCTGCTTATCAGATAGTTGCGACTAATACCGTCAGAACTTCATAAGCTTGGCAGATGCCCGGTTTTGACCGGAACTGACCTTGACCAGATACACTCCGGGGCTGACCGGAATCCGGCTCTGGTCTCTGCCGTCCCAGTTCCAGACGATTTCTCCGGAACCTGTGACGCTTACCTGACGAACCATTTGTCCTTTGACGTTGTAAATGCTAACGGAGACTGGTTCCGCTGCTTTAATGCCCCTCAAAGAGAGGTTGGCGGCGGAACTGAAGGGATTTGGATATATGTTTAGAGAAAGCATTGCCGGCGCAGTATCTTCGGCAGGCAGGCCGACCAGGTTGACGGTGACCTCATTGGAAGGCGGGGACTCGGTTCCGTTTTCGTTGAGGGCTGTTACGTAGAAGCTCCAGAGTCCCGGTCCCAAATCCGTAATCAGGTACTGCATGGTGGACGCTCCGTTTACCTGATGATAGAAAACGCCGTTGCGGTAGATTCTGTATCCGATGGGCATAATCATCAGGTCCGGATATTGCCAGCTCAGCAGCAATTCATTCTCACTGACCATTTCTGCAGTAAGGTTATAGGGCGTTGGTTCCATCATACCCAGGGAGCCGTTGTAATTAAAGCGCATGGCATAGATATTGGAGGGGCCGCCTCCGTCCTCCCAGGTTACGACACCCCAGAGGTCGTCAAAAACATCGCTGTCATAGTGGAGCTTCTGCGTCTGGGTAACGGCTATATGACCCAGTCCGCCGTTCCACATCGCCGTTCCGTCCTGCCCCACGCAGAAAGCCTTGATATTGGCAACCAGGTCATTGCTTTCCACAGGGCTGATGGCATAGAGGAAAACCACGCCATTCTGCATATTCATAGCACTGATGGGATAGGTGGGAAACATGTCGATAGGAACGAACGCGGTACCATTGTCACCCCAAAGGCGAGAGCCGTCCAGGGATAGCTTTTGCATCTGAAGACCCCACATGTTCTGGTTTCCGTTCACCCTGTTCCAGAAAACGTAAGCTTCATTGCCGACCGGTTCAAAGGCAAGCTTGGGGTAAAACTGATGAAATCCCTGCTCCAGAGAGACGCGGACGCCATCTGCAGGCATGGTGACAGTGCCGTTGACCAGGACGCGCTGGATGTATGTGTAGGAGATATTTTCCGCATTTCTGTCCTCGTGCCAGCAGATAATCATACCGCCGATGCCATCCGGCGAAAGGCTCAGCCACTGGTTCCAGGCAGATAAACCTCCAATGCTCTGGACATAAACGGGATTCATCCACTGTGGCTGCCCGGTCTGGTCAAATTTCTGGGCAAGGATTTTACGGGTGGGAGACCAGAAAGGACCGGTATCCTCATAGTATTTCAATATGATGCAGCAGTCGTCGGAAGCCACCATCTGGGGCCATGTGTAGCTTCCAGTAGCGGGTGAAAGGATGATTCCGCTGTCTCCCCACTGCAGGGTTCCATTGGGCGCCATGCTTTGTAGGGCGATGGTGGTGTTGGTGCTGAATCTCTGCCAGGCGGCGATGGTCCTGCCGTCCTGGAGGCAAATCACGGTGGGAGACATATTACCGATATCGGTGGTATTGTCGTTGGAAAGCATGATGCCGTCTTCGCCCCACAGGAAAGTGCCTGTGGGGGATATTTTGTAGATTACGACGTTATTGGTGCCGTAGCGGACATCCTGGAAACAGAGAATGGCATTGCCTTCGGGGTCGCAGTCCATATCCCACTCCGTCAGCCAGGTATCTGTGGCATTATCGCTCACCAGAATGGGATTGGTCCATTCGGGAGTGCCTGACAAGCTGAGTTTTTGCAGGTATGTATTGTAGTTGCCTGTAGTGTTGTCCATCCAGGCAATCCAGGTTAAACCATTGGCAGTAATAGCTGTTTTGGGAATGACCTGGGAATTGGTAAGACCATAAATCTGGTTGGGGGAAAAAGCGTTTGTACTCCATTGGGCGTAAAGTCCGATATAGAGGGCAACCAAAAGACACATTATCAAAGTCTTTTTCATAGCATCCTCCTCACTTGGGTAAGCATATTTGAATGTCTATGATAGATAGAAAAGCAATTCGCAAAATAGTGTCAAGTTATTTATTTGTGAACAGTTTAAAACAAGGGATGGCAGTCCGTGAGCTCAGCCGATTTCGGCTCTTTCCGCCAATTCCGGATTATCCGTGTCAAACCTGACCAGGACAAGCGAGGCGGTCTTTCCGACTGCAGACAGGCAGATGGATTTGCCCATTTTTTCCCGGAAAACCCCGGTAATATCGTAAGATTCGTGGATGTGGCCATGCAGGGTTACCAGCGGCTGACGTTCCTCAATGAAACGCCTGATGGCGATGCTGCCCACATGGACATCCATCGGCACGTGGTCTATCATTTTGCCATCCAGGGCTGCCCTGTCCAATCCGGTCTGATAGGGTGGCGCATGAAAGAGCATGACGGAATGGGACAAATCCCTGCCTTCCGTCAACTCCTGCAGGTCTTCCGCTATGGTGCGGTGACGGGCTTCCACCAGGGAGAAATCTGCGGAATGATAACCCTCATCCGGCGCCACGCAGCCGATATCCACATAAGCGGAGACGTCATAACGCTCCCAATCCTTGTTCAGGAAAGGTGAGGGCGGAACCCAGCTGTAGCCGTAGATGCTGATGCCTTTGTAACTGATATGTTTCTGGTTGACATAGTTCCACAGGTTTTGCTTTTCAAACTCCAGCAGGCTTCCTTCGCTGGATTTGGGGTCATCGTTTCCCATGATGATAAATATCTGCGGGTAACTGCTTCCCATTGCCTTCCTGAGTGATTTCAGGCCTTCGGAGAGGATATCGTCCACCGCATCCTCATCACCGTCCCCCCGGCTAAAAAACCCGCCGGCAAAGAGGTCTCCGCCGATGAAAACAAGCTCGGGAACCTCTTCCCTGATGCATTTAAACAGGGCTTCATATTTGCTGATATGGCCGTGCAGGTCTGTTACGAAGAAGCAGCGCATATTAATCTTTCATGTTCAGTAATCTGGCAGCATCCGTGACGGCATTAATCTTTGCGGCAAAGCTGGTCTTTTCGGCAATATCCTTGTCTGTGATGTAATGCGCATCCAGCAGACCCTGGGCGCGGTAACCGGTCTTCAGGAAGTTCAGCTCTGCCAGGCACTGGCTCCAGCCGTCCAGCCACTGTGAAAGTATGGCATTTTTCAGGGCATCGTCCTCTATGTGTATCAGCAGGTCTATGTCGCTGGCAGGACCGGAATTGGCATTCTTGACGCTGCCGATGATATACATTGCCTTGACGCCGTATTTTTCTTTGTCCACGCATTGGGCAATGTGCTCTGCCATTCTCAGTCTCCAGACCCAGTGCTTTTCCTCCTGCCTGGCGTTGTCTTCCAAGTCAGTGGAACCGGTTTCCCGGCTTGTGGTGTCTGTGAAGTATGCCACTGCCTCGTCCAGGTCGCTGTTCATCCGGATGGTCAGCTTCTTGCCGCAGGTGCTCTTTTCCACATCAATGACCTTGAGAACGGATGCATAATCCTCATACTCCGGTAAAAGCTCTGTCAGGATATTCTCTGCCTGGCTGTAAAACAAATCGTTGTAGGATACACCCTCGTCGTCCGGATACAGCGGCAGATAGCGGATTCCCGCTTCCACCAGATCCTGGAAGAAATGGGTGCCGAAAGACACGTCAGGAGTGTAATTACCTTTCTTTTTGGCGACCTCTATCAGCATTGAGGCGTTGTTAATGTCGGAATAAGTAACGTTTACACCCAGTTTGATGTCTCCCCTGCTGCCCCAGCGTCCGGGTCCCAGCAGAATGAACTTGTGTTTGGGTAGGATTTTATTCAGCTTGCCTACGATTCTGCCAATCGTTCTCATTTCTTCGAGGGTTTCGAGGGCGGCATAGGCATCCGGATCAACCAGGACAATGTGGCTGATTTCCTGTATAATGCCGTTGGAAACGTATTTATTGGCGGTAAACAGGATGTTTTGCTCTGCCAGGTCCTTGGGGATGGGAGCCGGCCGGTTTTCCGGACTGGAGCTCTGGGCCCTGCACTGCAGGATATAGAGGTCTTTGCCGTCATAGGCAAACTCTATGTCAACCGGGAATCCCATGGCTGTCTGAAGCTCGTCCAGGATGCTTTTGAACTTTGGCATGAAATCCGTCTTGGTAATCATTCCCTCAAAGGTCACCACAGGCACGTCTTTTTCAGGCTCGATGCTGATGGCAGGCTTGGATATGACATCATGGTCCTGGTAAAAGGATGCTATCTTTTCTATGATTGGGTATTCCGCTCCGAACTTCCTGAACAGCTCTTCAAAGCTTATGGTCTCAAAGGTATTGGTAATAAGGTTTATAACGTCCACCTGATGGGGGGAATAGCGCAGGATTTCATCCACAGACATATTGACCCTCAGGTTTGGCTGTCCCGGGGATATCAGGATGGGAAAGTCCTCGCTAACCCTGTCCACAGCCCTGGTGCCCAATCCCGGAACCAGGCGCAGCAAGCCGTTGTCCCTCTGGATACGGGGTGACCAGCGGAACTCGTTGGTGCTGAAGCCCACTCCTGCAAAAGCAGGAAGCCAGTAATCGCCTACTTTGGTGCCCACAACTTCCTGGATTATGACTGACATCTCCTCATGGAAGTCCAGCAGACCTCTTTCCTTGCGGTATTCCACCGGGTCGGGACCAAAGGTGCTGGCATAAACCTCCGCAATGGCGTCCAGCAGGGCGTTCAGCTTTTCTTCCTTGCCTCCCTGGTTGGCGAGGAACAAGCTTTTGTACTTGCCGGAAAATGCCGCTCCCACCCTGTCTTCCAGCAAACTGGAGCTTCTCACGATGATGGGCTTTTCGCCAAACTCATCCAGCACCAAAGCCAATCCGCTAATGATATTGGGCGGGAACTTGGAGTTTTTGAAGACCTGCACGATATTGGGATATTCGTCCCTAATTTGTTCGATGGTTTTGTATTTCTGTTCTATCAGTTCGTTCAGTTCGTTAAAGTTAAGGAACTGGTGCAGGGCATCCGACAGCAGGTAGCGTGTCTTGGGCATTTTTACGTTGCTGAGCCCCAGCTTGGAGTCCTTGATTCGCCTCAGGATGTGGTAAGACACGAAAAGGCCCGCGCTTTTACCGCCCAGCTTGCCGTAGCTATTGGATGGAAAGACAATCTTGCGCACCAAATCAACGAAATCGTCTATTTCCAGGTGCGGCTTGGATATGTTGATAAAATCAAGCTGCTCGGTGAAAAACCTCAGCAGCAGCAGGACAATGATATTGTCCCGGGTCGGCTTTGGCAGGTCGATGCTGTCCAGATTCAGGTTATGAAAACGGTGCAGGGCATCCTGGATGGTATTGAGTGAGAAGGACATGTTTTCCAGCGCTTGCACCAGGAAGCTGATTTTCTCTCCCTGCAGCCAGGTCTGGATAAGGTCAAATATCTCTTTTTCACCGATGTTATGGGCGGCGATGATAAAAGCCTTCTGGATGAGCCGGTCAATCAGGCGCTTGTTTTCTTTATGGAAGGGGCGGTTGGTATCAAAGATATTCTCCGCGTCATTGCGGTTCTTTTTTTCTCCGAAGGTTGCCAGCAGGGTCCTGGCTTCCTCGATGCCGCGGGCGGACAGATGGTTCATCATCTTGCGGGCAATGCGCTGGTACTGCTCCGGGTCGCTTTTTTTCATCAGTTCGATTACTATGCGCCAGTTTGACATGGTAATGACTTCTTCGCCCGTCTGCAGGCTGATATTTTTTCTCTGCATCATGGCATAGCCGAGCCGTTCCACTATCGTCTCCATCAGCTGGCGTTCTTCCGGCAGGAAGGGATTATCATCCTTGTTCCAGACATTGTAGGCAACTTCTATCACGCAATTCTCATCGGAGTTATGCTGTGATGACACCGTCAGCTTCCAGGATGTCTCAACGAAGCCGGGTGATTCCACCACAACATCACCGCAGAAGACCCTCACCTTGCAGTATTCCGGATTCAGAAAGCCTTCGGCAATAGCTTTTATCAGCTTTTCCAGCATTTCCTGCAAAGGATAGCCGGGGTCTTTCAGAATCTCACTGCATCTGTAGAGGCAGTTCAGCTCTTTGGCTCTTTCTTTCAGGGCGTCCATCTGGTTTTGAATGGTCATTTGATGATTACTCCTCTGCCGGTCCTGCCGTCCACCTTGATTTTGAGCGGTGACTGCAGCTCCACGTGGCGTACATGCTTGCTTTCCCCTACTGTTTTCTGGCTTTTCAGCCATTCCCAGTCAATCTTGTTGTTCTGGTTATCAAACACGCTGAAATAGAAAACTCCGCTGCTGAAGACATTATGGAAAAAATGGCTGCCCTGGCTGAAATCCGAATTCAGCGAAGGCAGGGTGGTTTCCACTATGACCTTGACGCCTGAAATCTGGCTCCAGACGATGGGAATGCCCAGCCAGGGGTCGGAAGTGCCCCACCTGCCGAATCCCATCAGCAGATAGGGTTTTCCCTCGTTCAGGAGGGTATCGTTAAAGACGTCAATCTCGCCGGCTATCTGCCGTGAATTGGCTATATTGAAGTCCTCCGGTTTCAGGAACACGATATCCCGGATTTCTTCCGTCTCGCCGTTGCCCAAAGCCCGGTCGGGCTGGACCAGCAGACTCCCGCTGTCGATACTGCTTTCGTCAATGTCAACCGGCTTGGTGGATACAGCCAGCGGACGCACCTGCAAAAACCCGAACTGGGGATGCTCATCCTGGGCGGGTCCTGAAAGATAGCTCACTTCGCTCCTGCCGTTATAAAGCCTCACGGCAAATTCAATCTCCACCTTCTCGCCGATGGTTTCCTCCGCCTTGTGCAGGATTTCCTTCACCAGGTCGTTCAGCGGAAGCGTGTCATACTGCAGGATAGGGGCAAAATTGACCAGGCGCGGTCCGTCAACCGACAAGCCGGGGATGATGGAGTCGTCCACCGAAACCGTAGATACGATATGCGTCAGGTTACCCGCTTTTTCCGCTTCCGCCATTTGCAGGTGAACCAGATACTCGGTTTCGTTGGTGGGGTCGTAATTCTCGATTTGCCCCATATTGATTGCCCAGAATTTGTTCTGCGTATTGGTCATCATATCCCTGATGCTGTTGTAGGGAGGCGGAGCGGCGGGATATTTGGGACTGTAGCACCATGACCTGCCTCCGTCCACGATGGACTTGCCCAGTCCGAAAGCCAGCTGTATGACTCCGTCTTTGGGCTCGGCATTGCCGGTCGGGTAAAAGTTAAGGGAACGGATAACGCCAGCAATGGTCGGGTAAAAATGTTCGCCATACCTCTCGCCCACCACTTCCTGGATGATGACAGCCATCTTTTCGGTGCGGATGTCCTTGCGGATTGCCTTAAAATATTGCTTTGCCTTATAGAAAAAGAGAGTGGAATAGACGAACTTGATGCCTTCCGTCAGCTGCTGGAAACGCGTGTTCACATCCAGGCTGCGGTTGGGAATCATCTTGGTCTCATACACGCCGGCAAAAGGTTCGTGCAGGCTGTCCTCCAGCATGGCGGAAGACCTTACGGCAAGCGGTTTGCGGATGGAGGAAACTATATTCATCAGGTCACCCACGATTTCCACCGGCAAGCTCCCCTTCTGGAATTCATTCGCGATATAGGCGTCATCGGTGGAATTCAGCGCCACCTCATACAGATTGTTCTCTGCCATGAATTTGTCAAAGTTATCCGTCCTGAGGATTACCATCTGCGGGATGTCCACTTTTATGCCTTTGTATTCACCGGTCGGGAATGCCTGCTGCAGCATTTCCTTTATCAAAAGCAGTCCTTTGCCTTTGCCGCCGAGTTCGCCGTTTCCTATGTAGGAAAATCCTTCCATCGTCCTGTATTCTGACCGGGAAAATTCTTTTAAGTCCATCCTGCCTGCCTCTTGCTTGATTTTTGTTTAATTCATAATTAATTCAATATGTTACAAATAGATTTGCTATTGGTCCATCCTGCCTGAAACGGGAACTATTGGGGAACAAAGTTCCCGCATCCTTCCCGCATTGTTCACGCGTCATGAGGGATAAAAGCTGAAAAAGAAAGAGGGGAAGGTTTGTGTTCCCTTCCCCTGCTATTGCTTGATTTATACCCAGCCTCTCAGCTTGCATGCCTGTACCACGCGGTTGATGGCAATCACGTATGCCGCGTCACGCATGTAGATTTTTCTCTTTTTGCTGAGCGAATGGACTTCGTGGAAAGCGGAAGTCATCTTGACATCAAGTTTTGCCAGGACTTCATCCTTTTCCCAGTAATAGTTCATGTTGCACTGCACCTGCTCAAAATAACTGCAGGTGACGCCGCCGGCGTTGGCAAGGAAATCCGGAATCATATAGACGTTGTGCTCTTCCAGGTATTTGTCTGCTTCAGGAGTGGTGGGTCCGTTAGCACCCTCGGCAATGACCTTCACCTTTTTGGAAATGAGGTGCACGTTGTCTTTGGTAATCTGGCTTTCCAGAGCGCAGGGAAGCAGGATATCCACTTCCTCTTCAATCCATTTGTCGCCGGGAAGGACTTCGTAGCCGAGTTCTTTGGCTTTGGCTTTGTCAATGCCTCCGAACTTGTCAGTGATGCCGACCAGTTCGTCTATGTTGATGCCGTCAGCTTTGCGGAAATAATAGGAGGTCTGGTCATGCTGGTCCCAACTGGAGACGCCGATGACTGTTCCCTTCATCATATTGTAAAGACGGATGGCATACTGGGAAACGTTTCCGAAACCCTGGAAAGCGGCAGTTGTCTTTTCCACAGGGATGCCCAGTTCTTTCAGGGCTTCCCGCAGAGTGAAAATCACGCCGTAACCGGTGGCTTCAGTTCTGCCCAGAGAACCGCCCATGCCGACGGGTTTGCCGGTAATCATACCGGGAAACTTTGCGCCGGTGATGGTTTCGTATTCATCCAGCATCCACAGCATATGCTGTGCATTGGTCATAACGTCCGGAGCCGGAACGTCTCTCAGGGGTCCGAGATCGTGCGCAAGCTGGCGCACCCAGCCGCGGCAGATGAGTTCCTGTTCGCGGTTGGAAAGATTGTGCGGTTCGCAGATAACTCCGCCTTTGCCGCCGCCCAGGGGTATATTTACCACTGCGCATTTCCAGGTCATCCACATGGAAAGGGCCCGGACAGTGTCGATGGTTTCCATCGGGTGGAAACGGATGCCGCCCTTGGCAGGACCGCGTGAGTCGTTGTGCTGGCATCTGAAGCCGCGGAATACCTTTGTGGTTCCATCATCCATACGGACTGGAATGCTGACATGGTATTCCCTCAGGGGGTTGCGAAGCAATTCACGGGTGCCTTCATCCAGTTCAAGGATGTCAGCGACCTTATCAAACTGCTCTTGCGCCATTTGAAAGGCATTGTAGTTGGTTGCCATAATTCACCTCTTTTATTTTTTATGGTTTTATATAAAATCAATGGAAAACCGTTTTATATCCAATTCTATAAACGCGTTTAATTGTCAACTGAATTAGTGAATCCTGCTTCAGTTATCGGCAAACGCTGATTACAGTTTCTTCTCCAGCTTTGCCCAGGTGTCTTTCAGGGTGACAATGCGGTTATAGACCGGTTTTTTCGGAGTGCTGTCCTTGTCCTTGATAAAGTAGCCCATACGCAGGAACTGGTATCTGAAGCCGTTGGGAGCATCTTTGAGACCGGGTTCGCCAACGCAGTTTACCGTCATCAGCGAATCAGGATTCAGGTTATCCAGCCAGGTCTTGCCTTCTTCCGTATCATAGGGATTGGCTTTGGTAAAGAGATGGTCATACAGCCGCACTTCCAGGGGCGTATTGTATCTGGCGGATACCCAGTGCAGGGTGCCCTTGACCTTCCTTTCGTCTTTGGTCCAGCCTCCGCGTGATGCCGGGTCGTAGGTGCAGATGAGCTCTGTAATCTTGCCATCCGCATCCTTGACCACCTCTTTGCAGGTGATGTAGTAGGCATGCTTCAGGCGCACTTCCCTGCCGGGCGCCAGGCGGAACCACTTGGCAGGAGCGTCTTCCTTAAAGTCGTCACGCTCGATATAAAGCTCTTTGGAGAATGGAATCAACCGGGTACCAGCCTCCGGGTTTTCCGGATTGTTCTGCGCTTCAATCTCTTCTGACAGGTCATCCCGATAGTTTTCCAGCGTTACTTTCAGCGGGTCGAGCACTGCCATGGCGCGGTTGGCGTGTATATTCAAATCATCGCGGACACAGAACTGCAGCAGTTCAAAATCCACTGTACTGCTGGCTTTGGCAACTCCGATGCGGTCAGACAGGTCGCGGATGGCTTCAGGGGTATATCCCCGTCGCCTGAGTCCTGCAATGGTCGGCATGCGCGGGTCATCCCAGCCTTTTACATAACCCTCTTTTACCAGCGTAAGCAGCATGCGCTTGCTCATCACCGTGTAGGAAATGTTCAGGCGGGCAAATTCTATCTGTTGCGGGTGGCAGGGCACGGGAAGCTGGTCAAGGAACCAGTCGTAAAGAGGCCTGTGGTCTTCAAACTCCAGGGTGCAGATACTGTGCGTGATGCCTTCAATCGCGTCTGAAATGCAGTGCGTGTAGTCATACATCGGGTAGATGCACCATTTGTCGCCGGTGCGGTGGTGGTGAGCAAACTTTATCCTGTAGATAACGGGGTCACGCATGTTGATATTACCGCTTGCCATGTCGATTTTGGCGCGCAGGGTCTTGCTCCCTTCGGCAAATTCCCCCGCTTTCATCCTGCGGAATAAATCCAGGTTTTCCTCAATGCTCCTCTCGCGGTAAGGGCTGTTCGTGCCGGCTTGGGTCAGGGTTCCGCGCGTGGATGCCATTTCCTCGGGTGAAAGGTCGCAGACATATGCCTTGCCGTCGTTTATCAGGATTTCGGCATATGCATAAAGCTGGTCGTAATAGTCTGATGCGTAAAAAAGCTTGTCTTTCCAGTCAAAACCCAGCCAGCGGATATCTTCCATGATGCTGTCCACATATTCCACGTCTTCAGCAGTCGGGTTCGTATCGTCAAAGCGCAGATGGCAGATGCCCTTGTAATCCCTTGCCAGGCCGAAGTTCAGGCAGATGGACTTGCTGTGTCCGATATGCAGATAGCCGTTCGGTTCCGGTGGGAAGCGGGTGATGACTTTGGTATGCTTTCCGGATTTCAGGTCTTCATCAATGATAAAACGGATGAAGTTCGAAACCTCTTTCGGGTTGTCCGTAACTGCCTCTGATGCAGTGCTTTTGCCTGTTTCCTTGATTTCTTCCATGGGATGTTCCTTTTTTCACTGGATATATTATTGCCAAATTGCTGAACAAGGCATTGCAGTCAAGTCATTTAAGAAGTGTCCTTCTGCACCTCCATCCTGCTCCCGGCGTGGAGGCAACGGGGAGGATGCGGGGAGATTCCCCACGATACCCCCTCGCATCAAGCAGGGAAGAGCTAAAAAAACAATTGACAGTTTTGAGAAGACAACTTAATGATAAATCGTGATTAAACCGATAAGAGGAGACAAGTATGTTTACATTATTACAAGTCGCTGTGGTTGATACTTTGATGGAAGAGCTTCCCCTGGAAGTGGTGAAGCCTGATTTCTGGGTAAAAGCTCTGCCTGTGATACAGGTCTGGGCAATCAAACTGCTGGCTGTAGTTTTAATCTTTCTGGTGGGCAAATGGATTGCCAGGATGATAGCCAAATTCGTCAGCAAAGCGCTGAACAAGAAAAAGGGCAATGAAACCCTGGCAGCTTTTATGAGCAGTATCGCCTATTTCCTGATAATGATTTTCGTACTTATTGCAGCCATAAACAAACTTGGCATACAGACCACCTCCCTCATAGCAATCATCGGCGCTGCAGGATTGGCAGTCGGCCTGGCATTGCAGGGCTCTCTTTCAAACTTCGCCGCCGGGGTAATGCTGATAATGTTCAAACCATTCCGGGTGGGCGATAACGTAACGGGCGCCGGACAAACCGGCAAAGTGCACGAAATCCAGATGTTCAGCACCATCCTGGTGGGTGAGGAAGGCAAAGCGATAATCATCCCCAACTCCAAAATCACCGGTGATATAATCATCAACTTTGAAGGCGTCAACAGGTTGCAGGACTGATAGGGAGGATGTAAGAATGAGACACAGGATAATTCTGCTAATTCTGCTGCTCAGCCTGGCAGGAATGCTTTCCGCCCAAGGCTGGAGATTCTATAGCGATGCCAGCCTCTCCCTCGCCCAAAGCTCTTACAGTGACAACTGGGCTGGTACGGAACTCAGCAGCATCACCTGGTTCGGCAATTCCAATTCCTTCGCTGAAAAACAACTGACCAAACGCATGCACAACAAGACCTCGCTGAAACTTGCCTTCGGACAGACCCATAACCAGAAGACAGATGCGGAAGGCGACAGATATTGGGCAAAACCGGACAAGACCACTGATAATATAGATTTGGAAACCGTGCTCAAGTTCACGCTGGATGCCTTTGTGGACCCGTATCTGAGCGGACGCATGGAAAGCCAGTTCCTGGATTTTTCACAGCAGGCTATCGGCAATTCGCGCACCCTGAATCCCATCCGTTTCACAGAAGCTGCGGGTGTTTCCAAGACCTTTATCAAAAAGGATAACGAAGGGCTCAGCGCCCGTCTCGGCGCCGCTTTCCGCCAGAATATGGACAGGCATTCAGCCGTGCCCTCAACTGTGGATGAATACGAAAACATCACCACCAACGACGGCGGTCTGGAATTCATCACCGAATACAACAAAGGCGTCAAGATTACAAACCTGCTGTTCACCAGCCGGTTGAGTGTGTTTCAGGCTGTGTTCAATTCCAAGTCAGATGAACTGAATGATGACTGGAAAGCTGCGGACGTTGTCTGGGATAACGTGCTGAGCACCAAGCTTTTCTCTATGGTTACCGCCAGCTTGAACGTCCAGTTTAAGTATGAAAAGCAAGAGGACAGGAAATTCCAGTATAAGGAAACCCTGGGGCTGGGATTCAGCTACCAGCTGTTCTGATTACTCGACTGCTTTGTAGCTGATTGTCTGTTTCTTGCCTTCCCGGTAGATATCAAACACGATATCGTCGCCGACCAGGATGTCTGAAACGGCAATCTTGATGTCATTACCGGAAAGAATAGCCATGCCATTCACTTTGGTAATGACGTCGCTGTTACGGAGTCCCGCTTTAAAGGCGGGACTTTTTTCATCCAGCTCAACCACTATAACGCCGTTCTGGTTTTCCAGGTTCAGGTAGGCAGCCAGGTCTTTGTTGACTTCCTGTACCTTGAAGCTGAAATTGACGGGACGGATTTTGTTGTGTCTGATGAGTTCGCTTACGGTGCGTTTGACCCTGTCTATGGGCAATGCGAAGCCGATTCCGATGCTGCCTCCGCTTTCTGAAACGATGAAGGTGTTGATGCCTATCACTTCGCCGTTGATGTTGACCAGCGGACCCCCGGAATTACCCTGGTTGATGGCAGCGTCTGTCTGAATCATATCTTTGTAGATGGCGTCTCCCTGCTTCTGGCCAAAGTTTCTCTTAGTGGCGGAAATCACGCCTACGGCAACGCTGGGCTTGGTGTCGTTCATCATAAAACCATAAGGGTTTCCCAGGGCAATTGCCCACTCGCCGATAATCAGGTCTTTGCTTGTCCCAAGTTTGGCAAAGGGAAGTTTTTTGCCTTCAATCTTGAGCACCGCAATGTCACTGCCGGAATCAGTGCCGACCACAGCGGCGTCAAACTCACGCGCGTCCGGCAGCACAATCTTGATTTGAGTGGCACCCTTGACCACGTGGGCATTGGTGATAATATGCCCGTCCTTATCAATAATGACGCCGCTGCCTATCCCCTGCACCTGGCGCTGCATGGGCATGCCTCCGAAGAAATCCCCGAAAGGCCAGCCGAAAGGACTTAGACCACCACGAACTATCTCTGTCTTGATTACATTGACAGATACCACAGCAGGTTCCACTATCTGGACAGAATTGGTAATAGCGTTCTGGCGGGTGATATTCAGTTCAGTATTGGTTCTCTGACGCTGGTCACGCCTGGCAAAGAAATCGTCCTTTCCGAAGACGGAACCATGGATGTTATTAATCAGCAACAGGCTGATGCCTGCGTTGAGCATCACGATTACTATGCCGAATATGAGTAAATTTGGTCTTTGCATGTTAACCTCTGTATCTTAAGACAAAATAAGCTGTAAAATACTTTCAATTTTTTCGGTATCCACCCTGGTGTCATAACAGGGTCCGAAGGGACGCTCGTTCAGGATGGCATAAACAGGGAATTTCCAGCTTTCCCTCACGCCGTCGGTCAAATCCCGGTGACAGGCAACGGCAATGATGGCATCAGGCTGGATGTCGTTGACAATCTTGCGCGCCAGGGTGCCTCCGTTGGCAATGCCAATCTTCATATCAAATCTCTTGCCCAGGTCCTTCAGGTTGCAGATATCGCATTCCCCGCAATCTTCACAGCTGTTGATGTCCCGCGTGATACGAACCTTGCAGTCATGAAACTGCAGACAATGCGGCAGCAACAGCAAAAGACGGGATTGGCTGTTCAGCTTGTTATTTGCAAGAAATATCCTGTTCTGGAACTCCAGAAAGGACGTCTGTATATCTTCCCTGGATAACCTGAACAGAGTGGCAATAACCATGGCGAAAGGGTAGTAAACAAAAAACAGAAACCATTTTGCCGTTTTGTGGAGCTTCCCGAAGGGGCGGTCAAAGCTTTCATACAAAAGCATCAGAAGCCATAGAAAGCTCAGGAAAATAGCAGCAAAAGTAAATAAAAATGCTGTAATCCGCTCGAACATGGAAGTAATCTGGATTGACTCAGTATGAAAGACAATTGCAGCCAATATGCCGGTTAAAACAATCAGCACACTGCTTACTGCAAGGGGAAAAGCGCTCGTTGACCTGATTGCTTTCCAGTTATTCATGATGCTCCATCCTTTCTCCGGGTGTGATTCTGGCTCCCAGATGATAAGCCCAGGCAGACATCGCCGGCTTTCCTGCCGGCTGCACATGCTTTATCAGCAATTGCCCGGCACCGGCCTGAACCGTAAATCCCGTGTTCTTGATCAGGGCGACAACGCTTCCCGGTTCTAAACCGCTATTCTCTTCCAAGATGTCCGCTTCCAATATTTTCAGCTGTTGTCCGCGGAAATAAGTATAAGCTCCCGGCAACAGGGAAAGCGCTCTGATGTGGTTTCGGACCTCTGCAGCTGGCTGATTCCAGTCCAGGATGCAATCCGCCTTTTCCAGCTTACGGCAATAGCTCGCCCTGGTTTCATCCTGCGGAATGGGTTCCTGATGCTTTTCAGACCAGTCGTTCAGGAACTGCAGCAGGAATCTGGCTCCAATCCTGGATAGTCGGTCTGACAGGAGTGTGGCATTTTCATCCGGAAAGACAAACAGAGGCCTGGAAACATAGACAGGACCGGCATCCATTCTACCTGTAAGCTTGAATATGCTAATCCCGGTCTGAACCATACCCTGCCACAGGGCAAAGGGTATGGGCGCAGCGCCACGCAGTTCCGGAAGGAGGGAGGGATGCAGGTTTATGGCACCATGAACTGCCGAATTCCGCACAGCTTTGTTCAGCTTTTGACCATAGGCGACTGTAACCAGCAGGTCAGCGCCAAGACCGGCAAGAACAGCCAGCGAGTCTTCGCTGTTGATGTCCTCCGGCTGGAAGACAGGGATGTTGTGCGCTAAGGCAAGCTCCTTAACCGGAGTGGCTTTCAGCTTGAGGTTGCGCCCCCCCGGACGGTCCGGCTGCGTATAAACGGCAATGGGCTTGAACCGTTCCGATTCTATCAAGGCCTTAAGCGATGGAACGGCAAATTCGGGGCTTCCCAGGAATATTATCCGCTCGAAGTCACTCATCCTTTTTTCGGAACATTGGGGTCGTAAATGTCTTCCCTGATGTTCTTTCCGTCAACTGCCGTGCTCATTATCATCTTGAGCTTGCGCTTGATTTTGAGCAGGGCAAGCTTGCTGATTTTGTCTACGAAGAGAATGCCGTTCAGATGGTCATACTCATGCTGGATAACGACTGCCTTGTACCCTTCCGCTTCCTCTTCATGCTCTTCGCCTGCCGGGTCAAAGTAAGAGTACTTTATCCGGTTAAAGCGCTTCACTTTGGCATAAATGCCGGGAACGCTCAAACAGCCTTCCTCCATCTCATATTCGCCTTCGCCGGCTTTGATGACGGGATTTATCATTACGACGGGATTCGGTTCCGAATCTTCCCTGCTATAGTCCATATCTATCACAAAAAGACGCTGGTTCAGGCCCACCTGATTGGCTGCCAGCCCCACTCCGTCTCTTTCATACATGGTATGCGTCATATCACGCACGATTTTCTGCAGTTTCTCATCAAAATTGCGCACAGGCAACGCTTTCATCCTAAGCATTGCGTCGCCATATACCCTGACGGGAAGCAGCTTTGGTAATACACTCATAATTATGATACCTCTAAGTCAGAATACAGACCTGAAACTGTATTATCATGACCGGCAGATGGTTATACTGCCTGATTATTGTCCTTGTTCAGAATGGTCACAATAGCTGAACGCTGAAATTCCACCCTGATATGGTTTGTTTCGTCAATCTCGATAACTACCACGTTCTTGTCGGGTTTAATCGATGTAATGCGTCCTATGATGCCGCCATTGGTCAAAACCCAGTCGTGTTCCTTGATACTTTCCAGCATCTGCTGCATTTCTTTTTGTTTCTTGCTCTGGGGACGAATCATGAAGAACCACATCACAAAGAATATCAGGATAAAAGGCAGAAAGGACATAATGGGATTTCCCTGCTGTCCTGAGCCTGCCTGTGCATTCTGGGCCATTGCTAAAATGATATATGACATATATATCTCCTTTTTTTAATATATAAAGAATTTGGGATAGATCCTGACCAGGACCTGCAAAAAGACATTTGTGTATATTCCCGCCAAAACGTCGTCAGTCATGACCCCCCAGCCGCCTTTGAGTTTCTGCAGCAGCTTGATGGGATAGGGCTTGGCAATATCAAACACCCTGAAGATGGCAAAAGCATAGACCGCCAGCAGGAGTGACTTTGGTAAAAACATCACACTGATAAAGTAACCGACAAATTCGTCAAACACAATGCTGCCTGCGTCGTGTCCCAGTTTTTTCTCCGCTTTGCCGGTGATGAATACCCCGATAAAATATGCCAGCACGATCAGGGGGAGTATCGTGAGGGTAACGTGGGCTTTCTCCACGATATCCTCTCGTATCAATAGATAAAGAGCTGCTGCTGCTGCTGTGCCGAAAGTTCCGGGCATAAAGGGGATAAAACCTATGCCGAATACAGTGCTCAGCAGGGTATAGATATTCAGCTTGCCTGCAGGGCGGGTAATGCTCAAAGCAATATCTCCACGTGGATTTCCTGTTTGAGCTGTTCTACCCAGTCATCGTAAATCTTGATTTGTTTCTGCCTTGAGATGATTTCCTGAACCTGGCTGCGGACTTCATCATAGGTATAGATTCTGCCGGGAATTTCCCTGGTTTTGCTGAAAAGGTACATGGTGCCTTCATTTTCCAATACTTCCGTAATGCTGCCCACCTGCAGGGATTTCAGGATGGGAGCGAATAATTCCGGGAAGTCCTGTTCGCTGAATTCACCGATAATCCCGCCTTCCTTTGCCGTTTCCTCGTCAATGGACCATTGGGAAGCCAATTCTGCAAAGCTCTTTCCTGAGAGGAATTCCTGCCGGATGCCTTCCATTTTTGCCAGAGACGCCAGGCTGTCTTCCGCTGAGGGCACCAGAAGCTTCAGGATATGGCTTACCCTGATTTCATCGCCCCGCTTTTCCTCCATTTTGATGAGATGATATCCATACTGTGTCCTTACGACATCGCTGATTTCACCCACCCTGAGAGCAAAAGCCGCATCTTCAAAAGGCTTGACCATCATGCCTCGGCTGAAGAACCCCAGGTTTCCGCCCTGTTCCGCACTGGGGCACTGGCTTTCCACCATGGCAACAGTTGCAAAGTTACCCCCGGCGCTCAGCCGGTTCTGGATATCCCTGATGGCTTTCAGCTGAGCCTGATTGGTCTCTTCGCTGACTTCCATGTTACGGATAATCATGCCGATTTCCCAGGTTACGGGTTTTACGGCCAGGGAATCTTTATGCGCATTGTAAAAGCTCTGCATTTCCTTTTCTGAAACCATTACCTTGAGCGCAATCTGTTTCTGGTAAAACTGCTGTGTAAGCGCCTGCTCCGTCATCAGTTCAATAAAATACCTCACCAGGTCGCTATTGGTGAGCTTCATCTTGCGGAGTTCCCTCTGGTATTCCTCTTCAGAGCCAAAGCGCGTCTTGATTTGCCTGACCTGCTTTTCGGCAGCTGCCTTGATTTTATTGTCATCTACCGTATAATTCAGCTCTTTGGCTTTCTGGATTATCAGCCTGCTTTCAATCATTTGGGCGAGGATGTCGCTTTCGTGCATCCCTTCTTTTATCATGCCGGCGCTCTGCATCTGGTTTATCTGCTTTATCAGGTCGCTGAGCAGGATAATATCGTTCCCCACCCTGGCGATTATCTTATCAACCACTTCTGCGCATACCAGCGACAGCATGGCTATCAGGATTATTGTAAGGGCAATCTTCTTCATCTTTTATCCTTATTAAATCATCAGATAGATATCTGATTTGCTTTTCAGTTCCTGTATCAGGTCATCATATACCTGTTTGCGTCTTTCTTCCAGAATTCTTCTGCGGATTTCGTCTTTCTGGTTTTCGAATCCGGTCTCGCCGGTTCCAGCCACTTCCTCGTAATACCTGAAGATATAATAACCGTTATCTTTCTGCAGGGATGACACTTCATACAGCTGAAGCCTGCTGGCGGCCTGCCAGAAAGCGCTGTCTGCATCGGCTGAAGTGACAGTTCCCATAAAGCCACCGTTCCTGCCCACCTCTTCCTGGGAATAAACCTTGGCTGCATCCTCAAACTTCATTCCGCTCTGGATTTCCGCCCTTACCCTGTTTACCTGGGTTGGGTCTGTCAGGAAAATTCGCTGGATTTTATAGTTTTTGAGCGGTTGGGAAAATTCACCCTGGTGAATACGGTAATAGTTAAACATTTCTTCTTCGCTGATTTTTTCCGCATCCAGCCTGGAAGCAATCAAAGCATTGCCCAGAATCTTCTGTTCCGCATACCTGATGCTGTTTTTGACTGCCTTGTCTTTGTTTATGCCCTGTTTTTCCGCTTCATTAGCCAGTAAGGTCAGGTTTACCCATTGCTGGACATACTCTTTTTTCTGCCCGGAACTCAGGGAGACCCATTCCTTATCGGTAAAGTTATTCCTGAATTCTTCCATGGTCAGCTTTGTATCGCCTACCTGGGCTACCACCTCTCCCTTGCTTTCAAACATGGAGCAGGACATCAGAATGCTGCTGAGAACAAGCACGATAATGAAGTATTTCATTGGCAGACCCCGTCTTTTAATTGCCTTTCAGATAAGGCACTGTATAATAAATCCTCACATAAGGCCTTTTCCCGGCAGGGGCATTGGCATAATGCCAGAATTCCAGACTGCCGAAGTTCTGCATTTCAGATGTGTTTTTTATCACTATTCCGTTATTTCCCGCATCGCCGGATGTAAACGCCTGGGTCAGGGCAGTGATGTCTATCTTTACCGAATCCGCATTGATGACAGATGTGCTGTTGTAGGTATGGGTGATAATCTCCAGGTCGCTGTCTGTCAGGATTATATTATTCACCAGCGTATCCGGCTTTACCCTGTAGGGAAAGAAATTGCACCTGGTATTGCTGTAATAGGGATTTTCTTTGATAAAAAGTATGAGTTCTGCCTTGTTGATGGTCATCCTCTTGCGGTCAAGCTCGCTCAGTTGATTACCGTCCTTGTCTTTGAAGATACTGATAGGCAGTCCGTTCTTTATCATCATTCTCTGCGGAAGCAGGTTTTTTAACATCAGGGTAGTCTCTGAGACTTCTGTCTGAGTGCCTGTCACCCGGTAGCTGTCCCTGATGGCTCTCTGGCTGTAGCTGAGGGTATCGCTAGAACCGGGAACCCTGTATTTGAAAGTGAGCAGGGGTCCATTGCCGGACTCTGTGGATTTAAACTCCATCCAGTGCCCTCTTTCGCCGATTGTCTTTATCACCAGGTTCAGTCCTGTTACGCCTTCCGTTTTCCAGTTTTCGATTATCTCATTGGGGATATTGATGGAAAGGGTGTCTCCGGAAGTGCTGATGGTATCCTGCACGGTAAAGTTAGGGATGTTGAGGCTATAGATGTCTACATCAGAAATCACGTCGGTGGAGTCAGCCGCCCAGTTTTTAGTCAGTTTGTGGAAAGAAAGCACCAATGGATTGCTATTGAGCGGGGAACGGCGGGTTGCCACCAGTTTCAGCACCGGCTGCTGCAGGACGATGATGGTATCTGCCAATCCCGAAAACCGCATCACGCTTATGGCGTCAATTGCAGCGTCAGTCCCGCAGACCAGGGATGTCTCCGTGCCTTTCACCTTGCCTGCATGCGTATATGAATACCCTGTGTAAAAGGTGCTGTCCATGGCAATCATGGGAGTAAGTCCGGACCAGTTGTCACCTGTCAGGTTATCTTTCCTGGTACAGGCAGAAACAAGCATTACCAAAACGGCTGTAAACAGCAGAACAGGCAGTACAGACATCTTTCTCATATTCATATATATTAATCCTTTCTTTTATTATATCTTAAATATAGTAGTATTAGTAGGGGGTGTGCATATGGGCATAACTCTTTTTTCCAATTCTTAACACCTGTCAAAGCATAATTTTACAGGGAAAATCCGCTTGTGGATACCTTGTGGATAACTTCTGCTTTACTGCACAGCCATCCACTAAATAATTCCCGCAAACTCCCATTATCAGGTTATTCACACCCATCCACACATACTTGTCCCCCGCTGTGTATAAGCTGACGGAAAACTGTGTAAACTGATGGTAATGAAACATCTGTAATCCTATCCCCTGATTTTGTGAATCAGTTCCTCGATTTCAGCCCTGAATTTGTTGTCTTCGTTAAACTGGTTCTCTATCATTTTCTTGGCATGCAGGACAGTGGTATGGTCTTTTCTTTTGTAAAACTCCGCAATCTCCTTCAGGGACAGCGAGGGTATCAGCAGATTGGCAAGATACATCGCCACCTGGCGCGGAAAAGCTATCTTCTGCTTGCGCGTCTTGTCCACCAGTTCGTGCAGTTTCAATCCGTAATATCCGCACACCTGCTGGGTGATGTTATCCAGGGTGATGTCTTTCTTCACTTCCGAAATCATATCGCTCAGGATATCGCGGGCCAGTTCGGGATTTATCTCTTCCGGCTTGAGCTTGTTATAGGAGCTGTAAGCCAAAATACGGATTAGTGAACCTTCCAGCGCCCTGACGCTGCTGCGGATGTTATCTGCTATGAAATTGATTATTTCATCGCTGATCAGGGCTTTTTCCGGGTCTGCCTTTTTCCTCAGGATTGCGACTCTGGTTTCAAAGTCCGGATTCTTCAAATCTGCCAGCAGACCGCTTTCAAAACGGGTCACCAGCCTGTTTTCCAGGTCAGGGATGTCCTTGGGAGGACGGTCCGAAGTCAGCACTATCTGCTTTTTCTGTTCAAACAATGTATTAAAAGTATGGAAAAATTCTTCCTGGGTACCCTCTTTCTTGGACAGGAAATGCACGTCGTCCACCAGCAGCAGGTCTACCTTGCGGAACTTGTTGCGGAAATCGCTCATCCTGTTTGCCCGGATGGATTCTATCATTTCTATGGTGAATTCTTCCGAAGTGGTATAATAAATCTTGTAATTACGGCCGTTTTTCATCACCCAGTTGCCGATTGCCTGCATCAGGTGCGTCTTCCCCATTCCGCTTTCACCGTAGATAAACAGCGGATTATAGTTGTTTCCCGGCTGTTCCGCCACCGAGTAGGCGGCTGAATAGGCAAAGTTGTTGTTTTTGCCCACCACGAACTGCTCAAAGCTGTAGCGGTCATTCAGGCTGCGGTTGGTTATCACCCCGTTGCCATATTCATCATGCTTTTCTTTGGCTTCCTTGGTTGAGTTGGTTTTCTGCGGTATGAACTGCACCTCATATTTCTTCTTGTAAATAGCGTACGATATTTCCGAAAGCACATCCGTGTAATTCTGGTTCAGGTATTTTGCCGTGAACGGAGTCCCCACCTGGATGGTAAGCGTGCTGTCGTTCATATCCACCAGCTTGGTTTTGTAAAACCAGGTCCGGAATGTGCTGGGCTTGATGTTCTCTTCCAGTTTGTCTAAAATATTTTGCCAGATATCTTGATCCATAGGCTCATTTCCCACCATTTATCAAAGGTTTATCCACAAATCGTTTACTATAGCCGATTGTGACGTTTATGCAGTTGTAACTGCCTGTAAAATATAGCCACTGCAAAGACCGCTTTTCACGGCCCTTTCTCTGCTTTCCAAAAGTTATCCACATATTATCCACAGCTTTTTAATCTACCCTCTGCTGTCAACTCCAATATATCTCCCAAGCCTTTGCAGTTCACCTCTATATACATCCGTCTTAGAATTTTCACTTGCTCCAATTTGTCAAGCAGTGATAAAGCCCTCTCTACACTGTTGCTGATTTGTCACACCTGAGGTTATTTTATGCTGAATAAAAAGTTATCCACATATGTTGATAACTTGTGTATAATCAAGTCCGGAGTATAATCTCCTGATAAACATAGACTAAACAAACCCGCCTTTTATTTCTTTTACTCTGCTGTTTTATTTTTACAACGCTTTGTACCTGTTTGTAGTAAAACAGCCACACACCCGCCTGATAAGAGAGATATACGGGAAGGTATCGGGAACAAAGCTCACGCATTGCTCCCGCATCAGGCAGGGACAGATGTGTCCTGTAAGGATGAAAAGCAGTTGTAAAACTGGGGTGGATGCAAAAATCTATATTTGTAAGACGCTCTCTATTAAAGACCTGACGTCTTCCTCTGGAATGACGTCCTTAAGCCGGAAATTGATACAGCCTTTGCCGTATTTCAGGTGCGGATGCTTTTCCCTGAAAGCGGTTATCAGGGGGATAAACTGCGTGTAAAGCGAGATGCCGTCTTTGCGGAAGCCCAGTCCCACCCAGTTTTTGCCATTGTAATAGACTGCGATTCGCCAATTCCTTTTGACTATCGCATCCGGACACAACCCGGCAATGATGTCCTGCAGCTTATGGAAAAAGGCAAGCTCAGCGCCCTCATGGGAATTGATATAGTCCAGGACTTCCTGTGCGAACTGCATAGCTGAATTCCTTTTAGTATTTAATTACTTTCAGGGAGGATGAGTCCTTGCCCTGCCTGGCTTTGACGATGTATATCCCGCTGCTGACGGATTGGTTTTTACTGTCTTTTCCATCCCAGGTCAGTCCATCGGTGCGGACATCCTTCCAACTGCGGATTAGCTGGCCTTTGAGGTTGTAGATGCTGATATCGGCAGGGGATTTAGTTTGTTGTACATTAATATTCAGTTTGTCCTTAAAGGGATTTGGATAAGTAGTAAACAATGCAGGTAAAGCTATTTCATCATCATTATTAAGCGGTTGTGACCAGCTGTAAAATGTCATGCTCACACTGGCACTGTTGCTTGATGATTCCCTTACCAATAAGCCTTGCTCATTAAATATGTAAGTATTGTGGATGTAGTAAGTGCCATTTCTGATGTCGTGAAACTCTACGGTATTGTAGTTAAAATAGACAGCATAAACCTGGTCAGGGCTGCTATCTACCCAGGTATTGTTTTCTCTTTTCTCGCAGTAGATGTCAGAAGGCAGGTAATTCATATCCAAGCACGGTACCAAGTCTGCCAGAGTCTTTTCCGGTAAATGCAAATCAAAAGAGGTAAGATTTAAAGGTTCAGCATAGTGATGTGCATTGGAGGCATATGTAAAGGTCAGGCGTCTGTAGGGATGTGTTGCTGATATATCTGTGGTTTGGTAAAATATGCTTTGAGCCAGCCTGCCATAAGAGTCATATGACATTGTATAGTGATTTGTGAAATTGTAATAAACCATGCTCAGACTATCAGTTTTTCCCTCAGAATTGTAGTGAAAATAGTAGTGATAAAGCTCATTGCCCTGATGGGTTTTGGATATTTCCAAGGTCTTGCCTTCCAAGTCCGTAATCAAGATGTAATGCTCTACCGTTCCATATTCATTGTGAACCACCATGTCATAGTTCATTACAATCCTATCCGGGTAATATGTATCAGAATAAGTATAATGCTTGGTGTAATTTATTTGTGTCGGAATTCCTCCCGCTATATGTTCATGAGATATTTGCACAGAATCAATAACTGAAGCGCCGGGAATAGGGTAGTAGAAATTTGAATAAGTATTACCGCTATCATAACCGGAGATATATGAATCCCTTATCCTTTCGATTCTGTAAGCATCTCGCAAGGGTTGGCAAAATAATTTTGAGGAGGTTAACAACGAAAATATCAATACTGCAATAACTAATAGCTTGTTCATAATTCACCTCAGAGTTTAAGAGTTTTGGTTACTAATGTCTTAATTCCCTGCCTGGCTTTGATAATGTATATCCCGCTGCTGACGGATTGGTTATTATTGTCTTTTCCATCCCAGGTCAGTTCATCAGTCCTGACGTCTTTCCAACTGCGGATTAGCTGTCCTTTTAGGTTGTAAATATTGATGCCGGCAGGGTCTTTAGTTTGTTTTACATTAATATTCAGTTTGTCCTTAAAGGGATTTGGATAAGTAGTCAAACCTATTAAAGTTGGTTCAAAAAACTGGTCTTCCACTGAGTTTAATACATACCAGGATAAACTGCAACCGTAATGGGTTTGTATGTAACCAGGGTCGCAGTATCCTGTACATAAACCCGAGCTGTTAAACTGGTAAATATCAAGATATCCGGCACACGACATATATGTCTGTCCATTACTTAAAGAAACATATACCAATGGATTGTATAGTAACTGCCAGCCATTGGTAGTTGTCCATTCATAACCTGATGTCGAATCAGGAACTACATTCCTATCCAGCATACAACCAAAATATTCTGTACCCACTATCAGGCTTCGTAAGCGGGTAAGATTAAAATTCAGGGATGTGGGATAACATATTGAAGATGGACTATAGTAATGGACATGCTTTAAATATGGCGTCCAAACAGAGTTCTCTTCTACATATTGAGTAGTTGTTATCAACCTGTTTTGATTGTCATACTCCAACTTATGATAGCTGTGTTGGGGCGCATAGTTGCGGATTATCTCAATACTGTCGGGCATTCCAGGTTGCAGATAGTGAAAGTAGTAATGTTCCGAATCCTGAATATTCATTTCCAGCATATCGTTGTTCTGGTCGGTAACAAACATGTAATAGCTTAGCAGTTCACCATGCGTATTATACTGATAATATGATAAAACCTCATTATTGCCTATTATTTGCACCACATGGGTATAAGGCTCAGCATTGGCAATATGGTCAATATAAATTGGGTCTTGAGGTATATAATGATATGCCCAAGTATAATTATAATCTCCAATGGGACCATCATAATAATACGAATACTGGGATACCAGGTCGTAGGTAGTTCCATAAGTTAGAAATGGTACAATCATAACAATTAAGCTAAGCCACAGCTTATACAATTTCCCAAGCTCATAGATTATTGACCTTGTGTAAGGAAGCTTGCTTTCCATGATGCCTCCACATATCGCAACTTTATTGGAGAAAGAACTGCTTGTCAAGCAATATTTTACTATTGTCTAAACGTCCGGAACCAGACCTCCAGGGCAAGGATATTGAACAGCATCTCTCCGTCTGCTTTACTGCCGTTTTTAAAGGCCTTCCACTTCTGCCGGATGATGGGCAGGTTATAGATGCCGCGCTGTTTGAATTCCTCTGAAGCAAAGATATCTGAGATGTATTCCGACAGCTTTCCCTTCATCCAGCCTGAGTAAAACGGCGTGGAAAAGATGGCTTTGTCTTTGCGTTCATAAATCTCCTGCGGGATAATGCCTTGCATGGCTTCGCGGTGCACATACTTGCCGAACGGCGGGTTGATTTTATAGGCAGATGGCAGGGAAAAAGCCAGTTCCACCAGACGGTGGTCCAGAAACGGTACCCGGCTCTCCACACCGTGCGCCATTGCCATGCGGTCCTCATAATGAAGCAGGGTTTGGATGGATGTGCTGTGCATCATATTGTACAGGAAGTTGCTCAGGCGTGAGGCAGGCAGGTTCTTTATCTCAGCCAGCAGCTCTTTGCGGCTGTCCAACTGCTCATAGGTATGCTTGTGAAAGCTGTCGCTGAAAGGCTCAAAGCGGTAAAAGCTGAATTCGATATTGTAAAGCAGGTTTTCGGGCAGAAGAGCAGACATCAGGATTTTGGGGATGGCGGAAAGCACCTTGCCCGCAGGCTTGCCTTTGAAGTAGGCATGCATCTGTCTGTCCATCTGCATCAGCTTTCCCTGTCTCATAAGGTCGGCAAAATAACGGTAAAATGCGTGATTGTACCCGGCGGTAAGCTCGTCGCTGCCCTGTCCGTCCAGCAGCACTTTCACTCCCTTTTGCTTTGCCATCTGCATCACCGCATACTGCGAGACAAATCCCGCCCCTACCGGCAAATCGTTGTAGCGGGTGGCGGATTCAAACCACTCGATAGTCTTGTCCGGGGACGGTGATACCAGGTGCGAAACGGCGTGGGTCTGCTCTGCCACCAGCTTTATCCACTTCCTCTCATCCAATGCCTTGTCTTCGTCATAATAGGAGGAAAAGGTCTGGAAGGGCTTATCCGTGTGCCCGGTTGCCGTGCAGACAATGGCGCTGGAATCCATTCCCCCGCTCAGACAGCTTCCCACCTCCACATCACTGCGCATCTGCAGTTTCACGCTGTCCAGGAAGATGCTCCTGTATTGCTCCACCGCCTCGTCAAAGCTGAGCCGGCTCTGCTCAAAGCTTTCCGGTTTCCAGGTATCGTATTCGAAGGTCTTTATCCGATTGTTTTTGATGATTAGATAGTGCCCGGAACGCAGAGCTTTGATATGGCGGAAAAAGGTCTCCTCGCCATATGCCAGCAGGGCGTTGATTTTCATGCTCCGCCACAGCATCGGGTAGTTAAGCTCTTTATTCAGGGGGCATTCCAGCAGTTGCTTGATTTCAGAACCGAAGCAGAAGGAATTGTCATCAACCGTGTAGTAGAAAGGCTTTATACCATACCTGTCCCTGGAGCAGAACAGCAGTCTTTCCCTGGCGTCATACAGTGCAAAAGCCCACATTCCGTTAAAGCGGCGCAGGCAATCAGTCCCCCATATGCGATAGGACTGCAGGATTACTTCCGTGTCTGTATGGGTCCTGAACACACAGCCCAGCGACTCCAGCTCGGATTTCAGTTCCAGATAGTTGTAAATCTCGCCGTTGAACACAATGTGGCAGTCGCCTTCCGCACTGCTCATCGGCTGGTGTCCCAGGGGGGATAAATCCAGGATGGAAAGCCGCCTGAAACCCAAAGCCAGGTCTGCTTCAAACTCCACCGGCAGTTGAGGATGGACGGACTGCAGTTCTGGGATGGTATCCCTTCCGGAAGCAGCCACAGCCTTGCCCTGACGCGTGTTTATCAGGCAATAGCCCTCATCGTCAGGACCACGGTGCCGCACCAGTTCCGTCATTTTCCGCAGCAATTCAGTATCTGCCGTCTTGCCGTTCCGGCTATAGATTCCGCATATTCCGCACATGCTATCCCCAATATTTTTCCGCTCTTTCCCTTTTCATACGGGGAGGTATCGGGGAGATTCCCCTCGATACCCCCTCGATACCCCCTCGAGGCAGGCAGGTTTCGATTATCCCTGCAGGATAAAATTGTCAATCCCATATCTCCGGCGTATGAATTACGGGTTATATAACTAACTGAAGTGCATTACCTTAAGCATTATCAAATATTTAATCTTGACACGAAAACGCTCCACAGGTTTTTGAGATGTAATAAAATAAAAAGAGGTTGCTGTGAAAGCTTTCGGATTCGCCAGAATACACTGCGTTAAAGAAGCTCTGTACGTAGAGCTTTGGAAGCAGCAGCCCATTATTATTGACGATGAGGAGGTGTTGGTGCAGTTATCAGTATTCACCGCCTCATTGGAACCTCGCTACTCCATCTGATACATTCGTAATCCCTTTACCGTAGTGCCTTTGGGCGCTGATGCCGCGCCGGCGGCAGCCGTTTATTCATCCTGCTAAGGGGGATTTTTACCCTTAAAAGGCCTGGATTTATACTGAACATTTATGCAAAAAGCGAGGTAACTCATGCAAGCTCTGGGCAGACAGATTTTAGCCGAATTCTACAATTGCAACAGCGAAGTCCTTAAGGACGAAAAATTCATAGAGGAAGCCATGGTAAACGCCTGTATAATCGGCAAAGCGACCGTGGTGACGCATACCTTCCATTCCTTCTCTCCCTTTGGGGTCAGCGGTGTCGTGGTAATTGCCGAATCCCACGTTGCCATCCACACCTGGCCTGAACATAACTACGCCGCGGTGGATATCTTTACCTGCGGGGAAACCATCGAACCCTGGGTGCTGTTTGATTTCCTTAAAGAAAAGCTGGGCAGCACGCACGTCAGTCATATGGAACTCAAACGCGGTCTGTTTGACATTGGCGACGCCAAGCTCAAATTCAAGCCGGACCAGGATACAGAGGTCGCCTGATGCCCCACTGGTACACGGAAAAGCACACTCCTACCCGCGGACTGACCTTTCAGGTGGATGCAAACCTCTATCAGGAAAAAAGCCCCTACCAGATACTGGATATCGTGCAGACGCCGGACTTTGGCCTTATGATGCTGTTGGACGGGGTTATCATGGTTACGGAAAGGGACGAGTTTGTCTATCATGAGATGCTTTCCCATCCTGCTTTGTTCACGCATCCAAATCCGCAAAAGGTCCTGATAATCGGAGGCGGGGACGGAGGCACTTTGCGTCAGGTCTTGCGTCATCCCGGTGTGGAAAAAGCCGTTCTGGTGGAGATAGATGAGATGGTGGTCAATGCTTCCAGGCGCTTCTTCCCTATTCTGGCAGAGGCATTTGACAATCCCAAAGCAGAGGTGCGGATAGAAGACGGGATTGCTTTTCTAAAGCGGTCGGAAGACGAGTTCGACGTCATACTGATAGATTCCACAGACCCGGTGGGACCGGCGGAAGGTCTTTTCCAAAGGGAGTTTTACGCTGATTGCCACAATGCCCTGAAAGCAGACGGCATCCTGACAATCCAGTCGGAAAGCCCCTGGATTCCGGAACTGCAGACAGTCATTTCCCGGGCATACCGTGACCTGGCATCCCTCTTCCCCATTGTGATGCCCTATACTGCCTCCATCCAGACCTATCAGGCAGGGCTCTGGCTCTTCCAGATGGCAAGCAAAAAGCACCATCCGCTGGACGACATTCCTGCCCCGCGCTATGATGGCTTTGATTTCAGCTATTACAACAGCGGGCTTCACAAAGGCTGCTTTGCCCTGCCCCAGTTCGTGCGGGACTTGCTGAAGTAATTTCCGGGCAATAAAAAAAGCCGCAGGTTTAGTGCGGCCTTTCTTATTTGAGAGTTATGGGAGGAGTCCTTACAAAGATGTTCCCATAAGTTGGGGGATTGCTTATTTGCGCATGGGCTTTTTCACGCCCTGATGGTCATCGTGCATCATGCCTTTGCCTGTCTGCATTCCTTTCATGGGACGCATTTCAGCAAGCTTTTCCTGCTGTTCCTTGGTAAGCTCTTTCAGCATTGCCTGGTGATGGTCCACTCTGGCGTTATCCATGGTAAGTTCAAGGTCGGATATATTCTTGTTCAACCTTTTAACTTTGTCGAATTCCTGGTTTTTCATGGCAGTATTCTTATCAATTTTAAGGTTTTCCAGTTCTGCCTGCTTGGTGTTTACCCATTTGGCCTGTTCGCGGAAGAGGTTTTCCAGCTTGGCTTTCTGTGCTTCTGTAAGGTTCAGTTCCTTGAGCATTTCCATACCCATGGGACCTTGTCCGCTCTTTTTCATCATCATCTGATGGTCGCCGTCCTGTTTGCCCATTGCAGGTCTTTCTGTCCTTTGTGCGAAAAGCATTAAGCTCAGGGTCATGATTGCGAGGGTGAGAATTATTATTTTCCTCATGATTATCTCCTTGTGTTTTATTGAGTGTTTTTTGGTTTATTGGTGTCGGGACCGTCATATCTGGTCTTCGGACTGGTCCTGTCTCTTCTGTCTCTAAAGTATTCTCTGGATTCTTCAGGGGTGATTTTCTTGCGGAACTCGATGAGTGAATTCCCCAGCTTTTCTTCCAGCAGCATCTGTGCCTGCAGGGATGCCTGCATGGCTTTGACGGCTGCCTGCTCGTTAAAATTTTCTTCCCGCATGGCGTTGAGGAACTCACGGCGTTTTGCCTTGAAGTTGTCTTTCAGCATTTGGATTTCCTCTTTGTTTGCCAGCATGTCTTCCGGTCTTTTCCTGCTTTTCTCGCTATCCCTGCGTTCATAACTGCTGCTGGGATATTTACTGCGCAGGGAAGGATTGAACAGGGGCTTGCGGAAGGCGGTGATATGTAAAAACATAATCATCACAGCCAGGTTGAAAGCCAGAGAAATAAAAAGTAAAATGACTATCCAGCGCTTGCTCATTCTATCTCCCCGTTGGCATAGAAATCCGTAATCAGGCTGTTTTCGCCGAAGCTGTAGAGTTCTGCGCTTTCCGTCTGGGGTTCAGCATCGCTGAAGAATGTCCTGACACCCACCAGGGAGCCAAAGTATAAGCTCATGATGATGGCGAGTGTGGCGGGGATTGTCTGCCAGCGGACGCGGATTTCTTTCCTGTGGTAGATTGGTTCCCTGCTTTTTATCTCACTCATGATGCGGTGATGTAAATGAGCCGGAAACCCGCTTTGGGGGAGGGAACTATAGAGACGATGAAAGCTGATGTGTTCGTCAACGAGTTTCCGGCAGTCGGAACACTGACGCACCTTTCCGCATCCGTCATACCAGGCCTGGAGCTCAGCCGCCTGTTCGGGCTTGAGTTCTCCATCCAGCCAGGGGGTCAGTAGTCTGCGAAATTTACGGCAAGTCATTGTTTCCTCTCTTACTATCCGGCATAGGCCGAATCAGTTTGTTCATAGTTAAGTACATGTTTCCCTCCGTTTTCCTTTATTATTTTTTTACGGAGCTGTTTTTTGGCTCTCACGAGAAGCGATTCCACTGCCTTGACGCTGATGCCCATTTTCTCGCTGATTTCTTTATAGGAAAGGTTTTCGTAGTATTGCAGGTGAATAACGGAGGAGAGCTTGACCGGCAATTCCCGGATGGCATTGTTCAGGATGGCATAGTCCGGTTCCGGGGCGCTGTGGGGTTTATCCCTGAGGTTGGCAAAGTCAGCTGGGGCGCGCAGGACCATCTTTTTCTGGTGCTTGATAAAGTTGAGCGCCATATTGTGAGCCATTCTGTAGAGATATGCCACCGCTGTCTTTTCCTCAATGTCGTGTATTCTTTCATAAAAAGCCAGGAAAACATTCTGCAGCAGGTCATTGGCATCATCATCCACCTCCACGAAACGTAAAAGGTAATTATAGATGCGCTTTTCATTAGCTGTAAGGAATGATTCAAAGCTTTCAGGTTTCATAATTCTCCACTAATCCAAATACTAACCACCCCTCATTTTCCTGCAACCTATTTTTTAAGAATGCTTTTTTTCCGTATACTGCTTGTCTCGAGGAGGTAACGAGGGGATAACGGGGAGATTCCCCACGATACCCCCACGTTGCTATTAGGAAAAAGACAAACGAAAAAGATTGACGGAACAGGTAATGTCTGATTTGTGATTATGAGACCCCAAAAGGGTCATCCGGAGCAGATATGAAGTTCTATGCGGCCCTCGTCACTTTGCTGTGCATTTCACTATGCCTGGACGCTTTTACGCTCTCCATGCGCAACAGGATTGCTGCCATCAATACCGTTTACCTGCAGACGCAGAAAGACCAGTATGAGTTGGCAGTGCTCTGGCAGCCTGAGTTCAATCTGGACCATTCCTTTTCCCCGGATTTATCAATGACGGGACAATTAATGGGGAATGGCGCTGTCAGGCAGGTCTTCCAGTCCGGGGACGATTATTTCGTGAGACAGGGCAAAATCCAGCGTTTATGGCTGGCACTGGGTTCTCCGCAGACCGAGGCAAGAATCGGACTGCAGAGGATGAATTTCGGTTCGGCGCAGATATTGCGTCCGCTGCAGTGGTTTGACAACCTTGACCCCAAAGACAAGCTGGAACTGACAGACGGTGTGCAGGCAATCCTGGTGCGGCACTATTTTTTGAACAATGCCAACCTGTGGGTGTGGGGCGTTCGTGGTGAGGAAAAGCTTAGAGGACAATTACTTACGCTCACTAAAGATAACACTCCGGAAGTGGGGGGCAGGGTTCAATACCCGTTTTTCTCCGGTGAAATCGCCCTAACTGCCAATCACAGGCTGGAAACTGTGCTGCAGGGAATTGACACCGGCTCGGAAAGCAGGATCGGTCTGGATTGCCGTCAGGATTGGCTAATCGGGCTCTGGATGGAGCTTTATGGCTCCTTCACGCAAAAACCCGCCGGATTCGGCAAATATCAGGCTCCCGTAACATTGGGTATTGATTACACCTTTAATCTCGGCAATGGCGTCTATACGCTCGCAGAAACGCAGGTTTCCTATTCTTCGGATGTATCATGGTCAGAACTGCACTCCGATATGGTGACTGCTGCCGTTTCCGCAAGCTATCCGCTCGGTCTGCTGGACAGGGTGATTTATTACGGGACTTTTACCGAAGACGGCAATGTATCGGTTCAGTCCGCAATCTGGCGCAGGGAATATGACCGGCTGAGCTGGGATTTATCTCTGTTCTGGGATGCGGGGAAGAGGCATTACAGATATAACTCGCGCGGAATCAAAGCGCTGATATCATACACATTTTAGGAAAACAGGATGAAAATATGAAGGAAATTCTGATAAGCACCAGAAAAATGACCAAGCACTATCCGGCCGGAGAAGGAAAATTCACGGCTTTAAAAGACATCACTCTGGATTTTGGCAAAGGGGAATTTACCGGCATTGTCGGTCCCAGCGGCTCGGGTAAAACCACCCTACTGAATATAATCGGCTCGCTGGATACGCAATCCGAAGGGGAAGTCATAGTCCTGGGACGGGATATTTCCAGCCTCACGACCAAAGAGTCCGCCGCCCTCAGAAGCCGGGATATCGGCTTTATATTCCAGACCTATAACCTGCTGCCGGTCTATTCGGTGTATGAGAATGTGGAGTTTCCCCTGCTGCTGCTGAAAATGCCGGAAGCGGACAGAAAAAAGGCAGTGACGGAAGCTCTGGAATGGGTGGGGCTTACTGCCAAAATCAAATCCCGCCCCGGTCAGCTTTCCGGCGGAGAGTCCCAGCGAGTGGCGATTGCCCGTGCAATGGTCAAGAAACCGCACATCATCCTGGCTGACGAACCCACTGCCAACCTGGATACGGAAAATTCAATGAATGTGCTGCAGACCATGCAGAATCTGAACAGGGATATGGGCACGACCTTCATCTTTTCAACCCACGACGCCAAGGTTATCGGCTTCCTGCAAAGGAAAATCACCCTGGTGGACGGAATGGTCGCCTCAGACGAAATCAACGGAGCGGCAGGATGATTTGGAAGCTTGCCTGGAGGAATATTCAGGGCGCAGGACTGCGCAGCCTTATCAATATCATTATCATCGCACTGGTTATGATAGGCATCATCTGGTCGCAGGGGATGTATGAAGGCTGGATGCGCACGGCAGAACGCGAGAGCCGGGAATGGCTGAACGGGGATGGACGCATCACCCATAAGTTGTATGACAGGTTTGACCCCTTCAGTTGGGACAAAAGCTTTGAGCAAATCCCTGAGAATATTCAGGACCTGGTTGATAAAGGGACAGCAGTTCCTGTCCTCATAACGTCTGGTACTATTTATCCCGAAGGCAGGATGATTTCACTGATTGTCAAGGGTATTCCCGCCGGCCAGCAGTTCCTGAAACTGCCCACAGCAGTATTGGCGGATGGCGGTGATGACATTCCTGCCCTGATTGGCAGCAACATGGCAAAGAGCTCTCACCTGAAAGAGGGCGATATCGTTACCCTGCGCTGGAGAGACATGCATGGAGCTTTCAATGCTGCTGATATCAGGATTGCTGCAATTATGAAAACCCCATATCTCGAAGCGGATAACGGACAGGTCTGGATGGACCTGGAGCGTCTGCAACTGATGAAGGATGCTCCCAAAACCGCCACTTTCATAGTCATTAAAGACGCAGGTGACGTTCCGCAAACCAGCGACGCCTGGACCTTCGAGAGCATAGATTTCCTGCTCAGAGATATGCACGCCATGATGAAAACCGAGAAGACCTATGGCTATCTGATGTTTGCCCTGCTGATTCTGCTGGCGATGATTGCCATATTTGACACACAGGTGCTGGCGGTGTTCAAACGACGGAAAGAGATAGGCATCTTCGCAGCGCTGGGAATGACCCAGAAGCAGATAATCAGGATGTTTACGGCGGAAGGAATGCTTTATGCCGTGTTTGCTTCAGTTGCGGCAGGTATTCTTGGCATGCCTCTGTTTATCTATTTCGGGACAGTTGGCTACCGCATGCCGGAAAGCTACCAGGATTTCGGGATAGAGGGCTTGAGTGAGGCCGTCATCTTTTACTATACTCCTGCTATGATTATCAGCACTGTTATAATCGTGGTGGTTATTACAGCTTTTGTCAGCTGGATTCCCACCTTGCGGATTGCCAGGCTCAAACCCACCGATGCCCTGCGCGGCAGGATGGGGTAGGAGGGGATATGCTGAAGTTCATCATAAAAGGCCTGCTAAGAGACCGTTCACGTAGTATTTTCCCCGTTCTGGTTGTCTTTTTCGGGGTGTTTATAACGGTCTATTTCATATCCTTCATGGATGGTTTTGAGGAAAGCATTATCAGGCAGAACGCCAATATGGACACCGGCCATGTCAAGATTGTGACCCGCGCTTACTCGGAAGTCATCAGCCAGAAGCCGACAGATTTGTCCCTGCTGGAAGTAAAGGATGATTTGGAAGAGTGGAAGCGGCGTTATCCGGAGCTTGATTTCTTCCCGCGAATTACTTTTGGCGCTTTGCTTGACGTGCCGGATTCGGCTGGACTCACTCTGGCGCAGGGGGATGTGGCAGGCATGGGGATTGATTTATTCAGTAATGACAAGGAAAGCAAGCGCCTGCGCCTGAACGATGCTTTGAGATTGGGCAAGCTTCCGGCAGAACCGGGGCAGATTCTGTTGAGCGAACAGCTGTTTACCAAGCTAAACCTGAACCTGGGGCAGAGGATTACATTGATAGGTTCCACGGTTTACGGAGCTATGGCAATGCAGGATTTCACGGTCAGCGGTGCAGTGGAATTCGGGGTTACGGCTTTGGACAGGGGAGGGGTGATTGCCGATATCTCTGATGTCAGGCGAATGCTGGACCTTGAAGACGGAGCCAGTGAAATTCTCGGGTACTATACCGGAACCGGCTATAAAGACAAGGTAGCGAAGGCTCTTGCTTTGGACTTTAACAAAGCATATTCCGACAGCACTGATGAGTTTTCTCCCCTTATGCTGACTTTGACCCAGCAGAACAACCTGGGAGAGATGATGGCAATCTTCAATACATCGATGGGTGTGATGATATTCATCTTTGTACTGCTGATGTCTATTATTTTATGGAATTCCGGCCTGCTGAACGGAATCAGGCGTTACGGCGAATTCGGACTCCGGCTGGCCATGGGTGAACTGAAAAAGCATCTGTTCTGGTGGCTGGTGGTGGAAGCTGCTGTAATCGGCTTTATCGGAACGGTATTGGGAACGGCTGCCGGTCTGCTGCTAAGCTGGTATTTCCAGAGCCACGGAGTGGATTTTTCCGCCTATACGACGAATTCAACCCTGATGTATGAAAACATCATCTACACGCACATTACACCCACCAGTTTTTACATCGGCTTTATCCCCGGTATGCTGGCTGTGGTTGCCGGAGCTATGCTGGCGGGCATCAGCATATACAAGCGCAAAACATCGCAACTTTTCAAGGAGTTGGAAACATGAGAAAGATATATCTTACCATAATCGGAGTGATAATCCTGACTGCATTGTTTGCGGAATATCCGGACGGCAATGTCATTCTGGGCAGGATTGACGCCAATATGAATGCCAGGACCACAAAAAGCACCACGACCATGATAGTTCAAACCAGACGCGCCACCCGCACCATGGAATCCATCAACTGGTCGCAGGGTTCTGAGAAATCCTTTTCAGAATATACCGCTCCGGCCAGGGAGAGGGGCACCAAGATGCTGAAAGACGGTGACAACCTCTGGATATTTGACCCCAGCACCGACCGCACCATCCAGATTTCCGGCAATATGCTCAAACAGTCGGTAATGGGTTCGGACCTGTCTTACGAGGATTTTATGGAGGAAACCAGCCTCCGCGATAACTATTCTGCCGTGGTTAAGGGTGAGCTGGTCCATGAGGGCCGTGACACCTGGATAATGGAACTCACAGCCAAAAAATCAACAACTTCCTACCAGAAAATTGTGCTGTATGTTGACAAGGAAAGATATGTCCCCCTGTACGAGGAAAGATATGCCAAAGGTGGGAAATTATTGAAGACCACCAGGGTCCAGGAAGTCATGCAATCCGGCAACCGCTGGTACCCTCAAAAGATTCTTTATAAGGACGAACTGAAGGACGGCAAGGGGACATTGTTCATTATAAACAAAATAGAATTTGACGTCAAAATTCCGGCGCATATCTTTTCCAAGGCATCCCTGAAAAAATAGTTTCACGTGAAACATTGGAATATAAAACATCAACATTGCCTGATAATATCTCACCCAAAAACACCTAAAAACACACATAATAACATAGTCACGCCAATCTGATGCCAAGACTCTGATTATTTACAAATCTCCTCTTTCAACCACCTTTTTGAAAGCCGGATTTTTCAGCTTATTCCTTGCAAATCTACCCAAGAACATTCTACCATAATATCAACGAGGGGGTATCGGGGATATTCTCCCCGTATCCTCCCCGATATCCTCACGCGTCAAGTATGATATCGTTGTGGTATAAACAACGGGTGTTAAATTTCTCGGCTGAACAGATTTTCCTCGGCTTAGTTATATAGGGATATCAGTTTCCCGATCAAACAAAGTTGGAGGATAAAATGAAAGTCAGATTTAAGCATAAAGTGACAGGCCTGACAGGTAAATTGGACGGACTGGTCTATTACTACAATCAGCAATTGGACGTAATTTTGGCAAGAAAACACACCATTCCTGCACACAACCCTTCTGCCCTGAGGATGAAGGAAGTGATGGCGAATTTGAAGTTGATTAACCCTTCAGAGGGTTACCGGCAGAATTTCAGGGATTATCTGATTTTGTACAACACACAGACAGAGGGAAGGGAACACCCAGTTGGTAACTGGACTAATCTATACCTGAAAATGATGTTTGCCATGGCAAAAAAAATACCCGGGATTGACCTGGCTACCCTGACCTGGGAGCAGATATACCTGCAGGAACTGCCCTGCCTCTGTGTGAAAGATGCCATCGAGGCAGGACTGCTTCCGGCGGTCAGGAATTATACCGGGTTTATCCGGGGTATTTAACTGTAATGCCTGTCCTTTTATTCCTGGTTATACCAGTTTACATTGCGGATAATGTACATGGCGACTGCCAGCAGGATGAAAAGTCCGATACTGCCGACCAGCAGGGCAGTGTCTTCCAAGCGGAGCAGCACATAGAGGAAAACATAGACACCGGTCAGGAGACTGCCAATCTGCAGGGCAAACTTGCGCGACCGGAGAATTGTGTGGCTATAGAGGCTGATTTGGATTACCACCGCCAGGGCGGCAATCAGGTAGGACCAGCCGAAGCCGATATGCTCCGAAAAGGAAAGCAGCAGCAGATAAAAGACAATCAGGGAGCATCCGACCATCAGGTATTGGATGGGGTGGATGCGTTGCCTTGTGATGGTTTCAGTGAAGAAGAAAGCCATAAAGGTGAGCAACAGGAAAAGAATCGCATATTTAAGGGTTCGGGTGGTCTGCTGGTAGGCATCCACCATAACCAGAAATTTTACGCCCAGTCCGGCAAGCCTGATAGCCGGCTCATCACTGTTCCAGGAAGTTTTGTTGCCCGTATTCAGGTAATTGGTATTCCATTCCGCAGTGAAGCCGTTGCTGTCCACTGTCCGGATATCCGGCAGAATATCGCCGGAAAAACTGGGCGACAGCCAGTCACCCTTGAGGCTGATGGACTGCTGCAAAGCGGAAGTGAGGAATCTGAGCTGGCGCGTGCCGGTAAAAGAAAGCTGCAGGTTGATAATGTTGCCGATGGGGCTATCCTGCATTGGGGCTTTTGCCTCAAACTTGAAGTTTATGTTTTTATCCGGCTGGGTCTTGGAACGGACATCAAAGAAGCTTTTGTGTTCCAAGGGCGGTTCAACTGCTCCGGATACTATGACCACATCGCGGGAAGTTTTGAATTTCAGTGGTTGTCCGCTAAGCTGTCCGCTGAGTTCTTTCAAGCCTCTTTCATCACCAAGGTCAAAGGTGACAAGGGCATTTTTCCAGTCCAGAATTGCGTTTTTTGGGATATTCCCGGCATCAATGGCCGAGGAGAATGAGCAGGCGATATCCAGGTCAGCCCTGTAACCGGGCACCTTGAATATACCTCTTTTATGCACAGTGGACTGGACCATGCCGGTGATGTTGGCGGAATCTGGGGTTATGTGGAGATAGCGGGTCTCGGAGACAACCTTGTCGTTCCCATTGGCATCTTTCCTTGTAACTGTGACCGAATAGGGAACGCTGAGGAAGGGTCCGCTGACAGTCTGTTCTGAACCCCACTTGGCGGCAATCTCTTCCTTAACCTTTTCACTGCGTTCAAAACGTTCATCCACAAGTGACCTGACCCAGATAAGGGGAATCATTAAAGCCAGGATAATACCGCCGATAAGAATGAGTTTCCAGATTGAGACGGAACTTCTGACGGGGCTGAACGATGATTCGGGGGAAGCATTCATAAAGATAACTCCTTGTTTTTTTGTGGGGGTAAAAAGACAAAAAACAATGTGTAATCAGTATGAATGCACCAATGTGCGCTTATATGATATCCAATGATTTACCTGGCGAAACTTGTCAAGCAGTAAAACCAGAAACAGGATAAATGGGGGATACTAATGATTGCCTCAATAACAAAGAAGACAAAGGGGAGGGGGAGGTTTCATCCGGATATTCAGGCAATGTGTACCCGGAGCCTTTACTTCTCCTTGTCTTTTTTACCAAGTTCAACTGCGCCTTTGAAGCGGAAAGGTTTATTGATGGTGGTGCCAAAACCATCCACAACCAGGGTGCCGTTTACCAGGTAATTCATATCTTTCCTCATGAGTGCCTTGGAAGCCAGAAGCACTGAATTGAAGTTATTCAGCTTAAACACCAGCTCACCTTCGGAACTGAAGACATTCTCGTTAAAGACGAGGGGTCTGGACAGCTTACCCTTGCCGGCAAACTTATCATTTATCCAGACATCGGCAGGAAAATCCCTGAAAGTGAAGGCAAGTCCATAGGGATTCAGGAGCAGAAACCTGATGGTTAGCTCAGTTTCTTTCAGGTCGATATCGGTGATGGATGTCTTCATTACCTTGAAGATATCCGGTTTGGCAGGAGAACTGCCGGCAGGTGCAATCACAGGGTCTCTGACCAGTAACCTGGTCTCTTTTTTACCGCTTTTCTTTTCCGTGGCCCTGATGGTGGGTATTTCAAAATCTTCAGGAATTGCAGGCAGGATATCTGAGATGATTTTGGTGAAATTGACTTCATTGGGCTGCTCAAACTTTACCCTTTTGCTGATGCCCAAAACTTTGGCGAGAGCATCTGCTTTGACAGTGAATTCCACTTTATCTGACGAATAACAGAGTACCCTGGCAACCTTGCGGGTATCCATCCTGATTTCAAAATAGACGGTGTCAGCATCATGCTTTTCAATCCTGAGCGGTTTCGTCATCACTATGTTTCCCAGCTTATCCCTGTTCTTGTCAGAAACCTCAAGATCCAGGGATTTGACAGTGATGGCATACCAATTGGGGTTGGAGATGACGACGGATAAATCCAGGCTGGTATGGTTTGGCGTCAGGTCCCGAAGCTGCACTTCATTGACATGGCGGAACTCGGGAGCTTTGAACATTGCACAGGAGCAAAAAAGTAATACCACTGGAATCAGCAGAATGAAACCTCTGTTCATATTAACACCTGATAACGCATGTAAGCTACAGCTTTATATTTCTTTGGCTGTGTTACCAGAGACCGGCGCTGCTCAATTCCGACATAAGACCGGAGGCAGAGCCGATGATCGTGCCAATGAAAAACATGACCATAATCACCTGGATTGCAATCAGAATCAGGGTGGCTTTTGCCCAGTTTGACTTGTTAAGGTTGGTGTTTTGGTCAGATGCCCAAATAATCAGCATCACAAGATTCAGAACCGGAACAATCATGATAAGAAGAGTAACAATCCACTCCACCGTTGTCATGGCAGGTACCGATATGGGCTCCATGGGAAGCTTTTCAGTCTGGATAACTTCCTGGTTTTGCACTTCGGGATTTTCCACGCTTTCTCCTCTCCGGATGGGGTAACTTAACAGGAATTTCACATTGTAAAAAGCAAGTGAAACAATAGTCTCCGGATAGGCGAAAGATTATGGATGCCAGTGTGTTTGTCAAGCTGTAAATATTGCTTGACCTGAATCAAGCCTTGAGTACAATATGTCCAGCAAGCTAAATGAGGTTCTGATGAAGCAAGATGCCAGCATATTGATAGTGGATGATGATGTAGTAATAATCAAAATAATCCTGAATATCCTTAACAAAAACGGCTATTCAACCGATGTCTGCAAGTCAGGTGAACGGGCCTTGGAAAGGATAAAGAGCAGAAACTATGACCTTGTGATGCTGGACGTGCATTTGGGTTCTGGAATGGACGGTTATAAAACCTGTGAAGAGATACAGAAGATAAACCACGACCTGCCTGTTATCCTGATGACAGCAGATAATGATGATGAATCCGTAAACAAGGGATTTCAAGCCGGCTCCAGCGATTATATCAAAAAACCCCTATCCAAAATGGAGCTTTTGGCAAGGGTCAATAAAACGATAAACTTTAACCGTTCAGAAAAGCGTAACCTTCAGCTGATTTATGACCTTTCCAAGGACCTGGAAACCGCAGCTAAAATCCAGACATCGATGCTGCCCAAATGGGTCTATCTTGATAGTGAAATCATCTTTTCCTCACATTATGAGCCATTCGAAGCAGTGGGGGGAGACCTGTTTGACCGGATTAAAATCAACGATGACTGTTATGTGGTCTATCTTGGAGACATCTCCGGACATGGGGTCCAGGCGGCACTCCTGATGACGGCAATCAAATCCATCATTAAGATAATGGTTGAAACCGATAAGGACAACACGGACCTGCCCTGGCTGGTGACAAAATTGAACAACCGCCTAAGCAATGAGCTGTTTATCTTTGATAACTACCTAACCCTGCTGATTGGCATAATCGACCTGAAAAAGAATGAATTCCGGTATCTGAATGCTGGGCATCCGCCCATAGTGATGATTGATACGATAACGGGAGAACCATCAGCTATTGAAAGTGCTGGCTCGCTACCCCTGGGCTGGATGCCGAATATTGAATACAGGGAAGAAGATATGGGTATGATTCCCATCTCAGACCACCAGATAGTCTTGCTTTTCTCAGACGGAATCTATGAATGCGTAAACCCCAAGGGAGAACAATTCGGTATGCAGGGAGTTTTGCACTCCCTGAGGAATTATATCAATCCGGATAGTTGCATCAGTTTGCCCTTTAAGATAAAGCAATACCTGACAGATAACAACTACAACATATCAGCTGATGATTTTACTCTGTTTGCCTTCCAGAAGCGCCGGCATCCCCATCACTCTGAACCGGTTACAATCTGGAAAGAAAGCCAGGCAGTACACTATACATTCTCTTTGCAATCAGCCCTGAGGGAAGTAGGGAAGACTTCCCAGCAATGCGAAGCCCTGATTCTGAATTGGAAAGGGAACAACTCTCTGGCTGCCAGAGTGGAGCTGATAGTTGACGAGTTCCTGAATAACATTATCAAATACGGATACAGGTATTCAGAAGACGCAGCAATCGTTGTGGAATTCAACATGAATGAAAACCAGCTGGTAATAAAATTCTGGGACAAGGGAATTGAATGGAATCTGGTAGACAACCTTTACACTGAAGCTAATCCCTATAACTTTGATGATGAGTTATACGAGGTTGATGGAAAGGGGGTGAAGATTATTATGTCTATGTCCAGCAAGTTCCAGAGGTACCGTTACGGCCAGCTAAATGAGACAATAGTTCAGTTGGACCTCTAAATCCGGGGTTTGCAGCATGAAAAGCATTTTGGTCAGCGCTCTGGTATTTGACGAGGGAAAATCCGGAGTAGCTGAATACACAGTATCCATATGCGAAGAACTGAGCAAGCAATGTAAACTGGAAATCCTGATACATCCCAGTGATTTGCAGATATTCCCCGTACGCAACGGCAATATAAAATTCAGACTAATTCCAGAGACCCTGAAGAGACCGCTTATATCAATGTTGTGGCATTTATATGTGTTGCCTTTTCTGCTCAAAGCCGGCAATTATGATGTTGTATTGCTGCCAACCGGTAACCGCAGGCTTATGAGTCATTATCCGGCTAATTGTGTGGTAACATTTCACGACCTGGCTCAATACTATATTCCCGATAAGTATGACAGGCTTAGGATGGCCTATGTTAAATACATAATACCTCATTACCTTCGGAATGCTCCAGTCGTGATGGCTATAAGCGAAAACACCAAGAATGATCTGATCAAACACTATAACCTGCCATTAAGCAAAATCACTGTAAACTATAACGGATGTAATCCGGAAAGGCTTAGGACCGAATTATCAGAACAGGAATTCAGGGGAAAATATAAAATACGAAAGAAATACATATACTATAATTCCAGGATTGAGCACCCATTGAAAAACCATCTGCATCTTATCCGTGCTTATGAGCTTTTGCCGGACGAAATCAGGAACCAGTTTGATTTAGTTTTTACCGGAATAGAATGGCATGGTTCAGATATTATCCATCAATACCTGGAAGAATCACCGGTGAAAGACAACGTTCATTTCATGGGTTATCATGATTATCCTGAAATCGGCGCTTTCTACAGGTTTGCATTTCTTTACGTATTCCCTTCCCTATATGAGGGATTTGGGATTCCAATGCTTGAGGCGATGGCTTCCAGCGTTCCGGTTATTTGTTCCAACAGGTCATCATTGCCTGAAATTGGAGGCGACGCCATTCTAACATTTGACCCCGAAATGCATGCCGACATAGCAGCAAAAATAATTCAGGTGATTGACAGCGAAGATTTGAGAAACAGAATGATAGAAAAGGGCCTGGCAAGAGTAAGGCTCTTTAGCTGGAAACGCCACGTTGGGATAATAATGGAATTGGGAGACATAAAGAATAAAACGCAGCATTGACTCCACTCTAATCATTACAAATCTATGGAGAGAATATTAAGCAAATGTATGGAATGTGAAGCATTGTTAGGTAAACATAGGTTTCACGTGAAACGTTACCATCTGCTAAAAACAGCAGCTATTTTTGTCAAACGGTAAGCATGGGTTAATACAACTAAATCAGCTTTCTGCCATCTTTTTGCGTTGCTGCAGCAAGTTTTCTTTTACCACGCTGTCTTTAAGGGCAATAATCTGTGCAGCCAAAATTGCAGCGTTTTTTACCCCGTTTATCGCCACGGTTGCAACCGGAATACCAGGAGGCATCTGGACAATCGAAAACAGTGCGTCCTCTCCAGAAAGAGTCGAGCCCTTGAGTGGCACGCCAATCACAGGCAATGTGGTATGTGAGGCGACAACACCGGGCAAATGAGCTGCCATGCCGGCGCAAGCTATTATCACCTGAATTCCATCCTGCTCAGCCGATTTAACGAGACCAACAGTCTTTTCGGGGTTGCGGTGAGCAGAAGAGACGTAAAAATCGGAGTGGATGCCCAGTTCCATTAAATAATCCTGTATGGGCTGGCAGGTATCCAAGTCTGATTTACTGCCTATTAATATTCTGACTTTAGGCTTATCCATCTGTAATCCTTTATTAATCTTACTTCTTATCTTGTATTATGTATATAGTATAAAACTACTTAGAACCGTTTTCCTTGGGAAGTGAAGTCAGGATTGAATGTATATCAGTCACTGCCTTGGCGTTAAGCAGTTCACTCAAAACATTTGGATTCATCAGCAATTTGGAAATGTAGGAAAGTGAGAACAGGTGTTGCTTGTCATTATGCAAAAGCAACATAAAGAAGATATTTACCGGCTTGTTGTCCGGGGCATCAAAATCTACTCCTTCAACAGAGCGTCCGAATAAAATGCTGGGTGACTTTATCTTGGAAGGGTGCAGATGCCGTGGGTGCAACAGCGCGACTCCGTTGCCAATAGCAGTAGAAATCAGCTCTTCTCTGGCAACCACAACTTCATAAAGCCATCTGGCGTCCCTTACCAGCTTCAGATCCTTAGCCTTTTCACTTAGGATACGAATGGCTTCATACTTGTTTTCGGCGTGAAAATCAAGATAGATGTTCTCAGGTCTCATGTATTCTTCAAAGTGGCAGATAACGCGTTTGAGGGCAAGAATTTTTTCCTCGCCTTCAGTCAGGTTCTCCATCCATTCATGCATAGATTCAGCATCTACTTTTATGGTTTTACCAACAAGCTTGCTTTCAAATACATTACTGTTAATCATCTCCTGGATTACGCGTTCCGAAACCTTCAGCATTTTTGCGGCTTCGGCCTTACTAAGCAGCTTTTTAGGCATGACAAAACTCCCGTTTAAGTATTTGTTATTAAATAAGTTAAATGCAACAGACAATATATATGTCCGTTTTTGTCTTGACAAAGTTTCTTAATTTTTACAGCTATGGATGTATGGTCAAGAAAATTATTACTTTCATCCTGATAATCTTTGTTGCAGCGGGTTGCAGCTACTCTGTATACAGCAATGCGTATCCTCATTTGAAGAGGATCCAGATACTTGCATTTGATAACAGAAGCAGTGAGTTTACGCTGGGGGACATTGTATTTAACAACTTATCTGACGCCTTCAGGGAAGATGGCAGGCTGAGACTTGTTACACAGCAGCCGGACAGCCAATTGGAAGGCTCAATATTGTCTTTTAGCGAAAAGATATATTCCTATGATGCTGCCAACAACGTGCAGGATTACATGGTTGCCATATCTTTCAGTGTTATTTTTACGGATGTTATAAACAATACGGTTTTATACGAGACCAAAAGCCTTACATTATCCGAGATTTATGCTGTATCGGATGAGAGCACCAGCCGGTTTAAAACCAAGGAAGAGGCAATAGACGAGATTTGTGCTAAGCTGCACAGGACAATCATGCAAAACACGCTGGAGTCCTGGTGAAAACTGTCAGGTTAAACAAATTTCTGGCAGAATCAGGTCTGGGTTCCAGGAGAAAGGTGGAAGAACTGATTATCCAGGGCAAGGTGAAGCTCAACGGTGAGAAGGTTGTTGACCTCGGCACGCAGGTAAATCCCCACAAGGATAAGATAGAAGTCAGCGGAAAGCAGGTCAAGCCCGAGAGCAAAAAGTATTACATCCTCATCAATAAACCCAAGAATTACGTTGTAACCAAAAAAGACGAATTTGACCGCAAGACCATATACAAATTACTGCCGGATTTCGCGCAGAACTGCGTTTCAGCCGGCCGTCTGGACCTTGATTCCGAGGGACTGATTCTGATTACCAATGATGGGGACGTGGTTCAGGCGTTGACACATCCGACCAAAAAGATTGAGAAAGTTTACAGGGTGGAAGTTGACCAGCCGTTGTATAAGAAGCAGCTGGAAGACCTGCGCAGGGGAGTGGTGATTGAAGGTTACAGGACCAGGCCTGCCGGGGTGTTTGTCCGCAGCAACCGTGAGAATAACGTGGTGCTCAAAATGGTCATCACCGAGGGCAAAAAAAGACAGATAAGGTTGATGCTGGAAGCTGTCGGCAGAAACGTTACTGCCCTTAAACGCGTACAAATAGGAGAGATTGAGCTTGGAAAGCTGCCTGCCGGAATGTGGCGGCTGTGTTCCAGAGAGGAAGTGCGCTATCTGCTGAATCTGAAACAACGGAGTGAGAAATGAAAATAGGACTGATAGGCTTTCCCAAATCAGGGAAGACAACCATATACAATGCCCTTACCGGTAATACCGGAGCCACGGACAAATACATCCAGGCTCATCACGAAGCCCATATCGGTGTCGTGCAGGTATTGGATGAACGCGTCACACGCCTCAGCGAGATATACAAACCCAAAAAGACCATCTACGCCCATCTGGAATACTACGATTTCCCCGCTCTGTTTGCTGAGCACAATGAAGACCTCAATGCCAACGTCCTGCTCTCCGAGATCAAGACCATGGAAGGTTTTGCCCTGGTGCTGAGAAGCTTTAACGACAGCGAACTGGACGAGCTCCACGGCAAGGCAGACCCGCTGAAGGATATCCAGAGGTTTGAGGATGAAATGATTCTGCAGGACATGGTAATCGCCGAAAAGCGTCTGGAAAAGATTGAACTCAGCTATAAACGTGGCATCAAGACCCCCGCTCTGCAACTGGAGGAAAAAATCCTGCACCACCTTATCAAGGGCTTGCAGGACGGACTTCCCATCCGCAGGATAGAGCTGGCTCCCGAAGAGGAAAAAGCTGTACGCGGATTCCAGTTTATGTCCCAGAAACCTTTACTTGCCCTGCTTAATTGCTCGGAAGACAACTTCCAGGCGGTTGATGCCACGCTTGCCCAGTTAAAGGAAAAGGGTTATCTGGCTGAAGCTATTGCCGGCAAGTTTGAAGAAGAGCTCTCAGGTATGGAGCCAGAGGATGCTGCAGCTTTTATGGAAGACATGGGCATCAGCGAATCCGTGCGTGACAGGCTTACTCATCTCTGTTACGAACTGATGGGATATCTCAGTTTCTTCACCGTAGGTGAGGACGAAGTGCGCGCCTGGACGATAGAGAAAGGCGACAATGCCGTTACGGCGGCAGGCAAGATACATTCAGACCTGGCGCGTGGATTTATCAGGGCGGAGTGTTTCCAATATACTGACCTGATTGCCCACGGTTCGGAAAAAGCGCTGAAGGAAAAGGGCCTGTTCAAGCTGGAAGGCAAGGAATACCCCGTCAAAGACGGCGATATCCTCTCCATCAGGTTCAACGTTTAATCATCATCAACGGCGATAAAAAATGGCTGAAACCAAATCAAAAAGCAGGAAAAAGAAGAGCAGGGTCAGGCCTGACGCTCCCTTGTGGCGCATCAAGCTGGTCTGGGGCATTATTGCCCTGTTTGCTGTACTGGGGATAATCTCAGTTTTTCCCAGCAACCATAGTTTACAGGAGGATTTTACACTGCTCAGCGAAAGCAGGAATATTTTCTCCGGTATATTCGGCAGCAATGCCATCAGTTTTGAAAATCCAGCCGGAGTATTCGGAGTGCTGACCGGAAACCTGCTTGTCCTTCTGTTCGGATGGGTTTTTTCCCTGGTTGCCATGCTTATCCTGCTGATAGTATCTCTGCATGGTTTTGTTTACACAGAGCAGTTTGAAACGCGTATCCGCGGTTTCCTGCTTATTTCCATAGCTTTTTGCGTCCAGATGCTCATTATCAGCAGCAGACAGTTTTATGAGTTTGGGGTGGGCTGGCTGCCCTGGGGTGTCTGGTTTTTACTCAAATCAATTTTCAGCCGGGTGGGGGGACTGATTATCGTTATCGGCGCTTCTGTGCTCGGTTTCATCCTGGTTTTCGGTTACGAGGCTATCAGACAGAAGCTTGCCGAGGGATGGGAGGCATATCTCCGCTGGAGAGAAGTGAAGCAGATGGAAAAACCTTCTGACCAGTCATTTACCCTGCAGAATCCTGACGGACCCTCCATCACCGATCATGTGCTTGCCCGCCAGAAAGACGAGGAAATCAAGGATAAGCCACAGCCGGAACAGCCCAAGCAACCGATTGTCCTGCCTCCCAAAAAAGAATCCCGCGTATTTCCCCAGCCCTCCGAAAATGATGAGGATGATGACAGGGAATATATCATGCCATCCATAGCCGACTTTCTGGAAAGCCCCGTCAAGCTCTCCCAGCGTGACAGGCAGGAAATCGAGAACCAGATAAAGAACACCAGCAAAATCCTGATGGAAAAGCTGGCGGAATTTGGCATTGAGGCGGAAGTTATCAATGTAAACATCGGTCCCATCATCACCCAGTATGAGATACGTCCTGCCCCCGGCGTCAAGGTCAGCAAATTTGCCTCTCTGGCAGATGACCTGGCTCTTGCCATCAAGGCAAAGTCCATCCGCGTGCAAGCGCCCATCCCCGGCAAGGGACTGATAGGCATTGAGATACCCAATCTTACCAGGGATACCATTTATCTGCGCGATATCCTTCTATCCAAGGAAATGGATGCTTTCGAAACCAAGCTTGCCTTCGGCCTTGGAAAGGAAATCTCCGGCAGGCCTGTGGTGACAGACCTCACCCGCATGCCCCACCTGCTGATTGCAGGAGCCACAGGCAGCGGTAAAAGCGTCTGCATCAATACCATCATCATGAGTCTGCTGATGCGTACCCGTCCTGATGAACTGCGTATGGTGCTGATTGACCCCAAACGCGTGGAACTTGCCGGCTACAACGACCTGCCCCATCTCATCGGCTCTGTGGTCACGGACAGTGAAACAGCCCTGGAAACCATGTACTGGGCGGTCAAGGAAATGGAACGCCGCTATGAATTGCTGCAGGAAGTGAAAGCCCGCGATATCATCTCTTTCAATGAAAAAGCCGTGGAAACAGAAGAATTTAACAAACTGCCCTATATAGTCATTATAGTGGACGAATTTGCCGACCTCATCATGACCTCAGGCAAGGACATCGAACTGCCCATCACCCGTCTGGCGCAGATGGCGCGCGCTGTGGGCATGCACCTGATTCTCGCCACCCAGCGTCCTTCCATCAAGGTTATCACCGGCATCATCAAAGCCAATTTCCCTGCCCGCATCGCCTTCCAGGTATCCTCCAAGGTGGATTCCCGCGTCATCCTGGATATGATAGGCGCTGAACGCCTGCTGGGACAAGGCGACATGCTCTTCATGCCTCCGGGCAAGGCATTGGCGGAACGCATTCACGGCGCTTTTGTCAGTGACCACGAGATTGAGCGCGTCTGCGCTTACCTGCGGCTGCAGCCCAAACCTAAGGAAGAAATCAGGATAGTCAGCCCCGACCGCAGCGAAATGGACTTTATGGACTATGATGACGAGCTTTTCCCCGAAGCTGCCAAGCTGGTGGTTTCCGCCAATATGGCATCGGTTTCCATGCTCCAGCGCCATTTCAAGATTGGCTATGCCCGTGCCGGACGGCTGATTGACATGCTGGAAAAAGCCCACATTGTGGGACCGCACCTCGGCAGCAAATCCCGCGATGTGCTCGCTACCATGAACGACCTCAAGATGTATGGAATCTCAGATGAAAATTAGATATATGCTCTCTCTGGCTGCTTTGCTGCTGGCAATCTCATTCCTGCCTGCCGAAAACGAAGACCTGCTCTGGAGGGACCACGCCTATGCCAGCATGCAAAAAGCTTATTCCGGAATCTCCACCTGGCAGGCTGGTGTCACCCAGACCAACTATTTTGCCTCAGCCAAAACCACCCTCAAATCGCAGGGAAACTGCTATTTTAAGAAGGATAATTTTGCCATCCACTACACCAAGCCATCCGTGCAGGCAATCATCGTTTCCGGAGGCAGGGTGACGGTTTATGACCAGGCATCCAAGACTGTCCTCACCTCCGCCTTGTCATCCTCCATCCAGTCCCTGAACCCCGTGGAAATCATCCGTTCTTACTGGCAGAAGTCAGACTGGCGCTTGCTCGACAGCCGCAAGAATGTGACTCATATCATGCTTTATCCCAAGGGGGACAAACAGATAAAAGAGATATCATTTCTTCTGGACGAGGTCTCCTGGCTGATTACCTCCCTCACCTACAAGGACGTCCAGGGCAACACTGTTACGCTGTCTTTTGACAATATGAAAATCAACAAACCCATCCCTGCCGCGGTCTGGAAACTCAATCTGCCCAAAGATGTCCGTCACCTGGAACGCTGACAAATTCTCTTTTCTGGCTGTCTGTTAAGCACTTAAAACTTATTTTAGGAATACGGATTGCATATTATGAAGTTATTCCTTCCCTGCTTGATACGAGGGGGTATCGAGGATAATCTCCTCGTTGTCTTCCCGATAACCTCCCGCATCAAGCAAGGAAGAAAAATGGAGCGAAGATGATTGCGTTGATTATGGCTGGTGGTTCGGGAACCCGTTTCTGGCCACTGAGCAGACAAAGCAGACCCAAGCAGTTCCTCAGGATTGCCGGGGACAAGAGCATGCTTCAACTCACGGTTGAACGTCTGCAAGGCGCTGTGGAGCTGAAGGATATCTATATCGTCACGGCTCAGTCTCAGGTCGCGCTTGTCCGCGAACACCTCCCTCAGTTGCCTCAGGACAATATCATCATCGAACCCTTTGGAATGAACACCGCTCCCTGCATCGGGCTCAGCCTTGCTTACCTGCACGGCAGAATCAGCCCGGATGAGAGCATCATCGTCCTGCCTTCCGACCATGTCATCAAGGATACGGAACTCTTTCTGCAAAGCTTAAAGCAGGCGGAAGCGCCGGCAAAAGAGGGATATCTGGTCACCTTTGGCATCGTTCCGGATTACCCTGCCACCGGCTATGGCTACATTGAAGCAGGAGAAGCGGTTTCGGAAGGGATATTCAGTGTCAAACGCTTCAAGGAAAAGCCTGATGCAGACACCGCTGCAACTTTCCTGAAACAGGGCGGCTTCTACTGGAACAGCGGGATGTTTTACTGGAAATACAGTTCCGTTTGGGCGGCTTTTGAGCAGCATCTGCCTCAGGTTACAGCTTTGCTGGAGGAAATCCTCTTTGCCTGGAAACACCATAATGCCGGGGTCAGCATCACTGATATCTACTCCCGGATGCCGAGGGTGCCGATAGACATCGGCATAATGGAACCGGCTGAAAAACGGGCAGTTATTCCGGTGGATTACGGCTGGAGCGATGTGGGAAGCTGGAAAGCGCTGGCAGATATATCCCCCTCGGATGAAAACGATAATTGTATCCCGCAGAAGCACTTTGCGCTTGACTCCAGGGGCAATTATGTTAATTCGGATAAGTTCGTGGCTCTGATTGGGGTTGACAACCTGGTTGTGATAGAAACAGATGACGCAATTCTGGTCGTTGACAGGGAACGCAGCGAAGAAGTCAAGAAAGCTGTCGATACCCTGACGGCGGATAAACTCGATAATTTATTGTAAGGAAATAGAAACGATATGAAAAGATGGATAACCCTGATACTGGCAGTGCTGCCCCTGATTCTGGCAGCCAGCCTTAGCATCAATGTGGAGATTCCGCAATGGAATCTGACCGACAGAAACCAGGACGCCCTGCTGCCCCTGATAATGGAACCGGGCAATCCCGCCCTGCCTTTTTACCCCGTTAAGGTCCTCGTCCCCATGGGCGAAAAAGTGACGGGCGTAAGCGTTAACCTCAATTCTGACAGGAATATGCGCAATGATATCAGCCTGGATTGGGTGCGCCAGCCTCAACCCATCTCACTGCCTGCTCCCGACCTGACTCTCAGGAATCCGGCTGTCTGGAACAACGATGCGTTTTATCCCACGCAGGATTTTTCCTATATGGGCACCCAGCAGTGGAAGGGTTATACCATTGCCATAATAAACGTTTATCCCTGGCATTACAATCCCGTTACCAAACTGCTGACCTATGCCTCCGGAGCTGAAATTGTCATCAGCACGGAACTTGATGTGCGTCTGCAGGCAGAACAGGACAGGATGCTCATTTCCAATGACAGGATACACAATCTGCTCGGAAAAACTGTGGCAAATCCTGAATTGGCTGTAAGTTACACTAAAACCTACAGACATGTTCCCGCCTATCGCGATATCAATCCCAACCAACCCAAACAGATGATAATCGTAACTTCTCAGAACCGGCTTGCCTGGTTTGCCGATTACGTTACCTGGAGAAACGGAATGGGTATTTCCACCGGTATCTTTGCCATTGAAGACATTCTGGCTGAGTATGGCGGAGTGGATAACCCCGATAAACTGCGAAACTTCATCCTGGACGCCTACCTCACCTGGAATTCCACTGCTACGCCTCTGGAATATGTCATCCTCGCAGGTGACGATGAATTTATCCCTGTAAGGGGTTTGTATGGACAGGTAGGGCAGACTGTGGACAATTTTATGCCCAGCGACCTTTATTTCGGATGCCTGGACGGCACCTGGAACGATGACGGCGACAACCTGTGGGGCGAGTATCCGGCTGACAATCCGGACCTTTTGCCTGAGGTTCATGTGGGCAGGTTCCCGGCAGAAACCCAGCTTGAATTTGAAAACATCATGCGCAAAACCATGTATTACACAGACAACAGCACTTTCAGCAACAACATAGCCATCATGTATGGCGAAAACCTGAACTGGAATCCCGTTACCTGGGGCGGAGATTATAAGGATGACGTAGCTCAGTATATTCCGAACGGATACCATCTGGAAACCCATTACCAGAGAGACGGAACCTATACTCCTGAAATCGTCTGGGATACCATCAACAGCGGCGCTGCCATCATGAACCACATGGGGCATGCCAATGAGGTCTATCTGATGGGGCAGAGCAACGGCACCATTCAGGCGCTTCAGAACGAAGAATACGGGTTTCTTTATTCACAGGGCTGCTATCCGGCTGCCTTTGACCAGCGTACCAGCGGAGACGGAGAATGCATCGGCGAACACCTTGTCATGGCTTCCGGCGCGCTTTTTGCCTTCATCGGCAACACCCGCTACGGTTGGTATATGCCGGGCAGTATCAACGGACCCAGCCAGTATTTTGACAGGCAATTCTTTATCGGTATGTTCCAGCAGGGGCTCTTCGATATCGGAAGCGCTATGGAATATTCCCTTTTGCAGAATATAAACAACGCCACGCAGTCATCCGTTATGCTCTGGTGCTACTACGAAACCATCCTGTTCGGAGACCCCTCCACGCAGGTAAAACTGCCCAATCCGGATTTGCCAAACCTGACTATGGACTCCTACCGGTTTGACGACAGCGAAGGTGACGGCGACGGCAACCTGAATCCCGGGGAAACAATCCGTCTCTATCCGCGTGTGCGGAACCTTCCCGGCTGGGGCACTGCCTATGATGTCTTCATTACTACAGAAGACATGCCGGCAGGGGTTACCCTTACCAACTGCCATATCAGCCTGCCTCAGCTTCCTGCCGGAGCAGTGGCGGATACCACCCTCTTCATCCGTTTTGAGCTTCCGGAAGATATGTCCTTTGGTACCTATAACTTCAAGATTAGATTAGTCGCCTATGATTCAGTTTCAGGTCTGGCAGTCTGCGAGAAACGCTTTCCCGTCACAATGTCCATCACCCTGCTGGACAGTCACTTTCCGTGGGATTTCTTTTTTGCCGGAAAATCCGCCCCCATGGTGGGAGACCTGCAATTTGACGAAACCAGCCAGATTCTCTATGTGGATGTAAATGGAGACGGACACTTTATCAACCGGTTTGGACAGACCATCGGCGGCTTTGAATTCAGCACCGATGAAAACATCAACCGCAGCTTTGCCTCAGGGATGTACGAAATCGTCGATACTCCCATGCGGAGCTATGCCTTCACCAGCCGCACCGGAAAGATTTATGCCCTGGCGCACAGGGACACCACCACCATCCATTATATAAACTACGACACCGGCAGTTCCTGCATGTTTACACCAGTGATAGCCGATCTGGACAACAACAGCCTGAGCGAGGTGATTGCCTCTGCCCTCAATAAAAAAATATACGCGCTGGATTATGATAACCAGCTTCTGCCCGGCTTCCCGGTTGAATTAACAGCCATTACCGGCAGCGAACTGGCAGTAGCCGACCTGGACGGAAACGGCACCAAGGAAATAATCGCAGGAACTGCAGACGGCAAGCTCTGGGTTATCGAGCACAACGGAGCCGTCAGGACAGGTTTTCCCGTGCAGCTTACCGGCTCTGTAACAGGTTCTCCCATCGTTCTGGATAACAACAGGATTGTAGCCGGCACCCGCAATCATTTCTACGTGATAAATCCCGACGGCACTATCTTTACGGACAGACAGGTTTCCGGAGATATGGCTGGGGGCGCCATCCCGGTGGATATTGACCGCAACGGAGAACTGGACATCGTATTCGTTACTGCCAGCGGCTGGCTCTATGCCTGCAGGCAGGACGGCAGCGATATCGGCAATTTCCCTGTTTACACGGATGCTTTCTTCAACTGCCCTCCTTTGGCTGCGGACGTTGATGGCGATGACCGCTATGAAATCATCCTGCAAAGCCACCTGAACAGCATCTATATCTACAACCACGATGCTACTCCGGTTACTGGATTCCCCTTTACAATGAACTTCAATGGCAGCACTCCCGCCACCCTTACCGACTTTGACGATGACGGAAACTATGAGCTGATTACCGGCTATTCCAATGGCGTTCTGGTTATAAAACTGAGACGCCCGCTGGGTAATCTGGATGCCTGGACCTCTTACCGGGGAGGGGACAGCCGTCAGGGAAGCTTTGCCTCCACAGGATTCACTTCCAATACTGACGAGGTAGCCATTACCGAACTGCGCCTGGCTGCCGCCTACCCGAATCCCTTCAATCCCATGACCACCATCAGTTTCTCTCTGCCCAAAGCCGCGCAAAACGTGGCTCTCATCATTTACAACAGCAAAGGGCAGAAAGTGAAGACCTTATTCAGCGGCACAGCCGACAAAGGCAGTCATAGCCTGGTCTGGAACGGAACCGACGACATCGGAAGGTCGGTGGGCAGCGGTGTATATTTCTACCGTCTGAACGCTTCCGGCCAGAGTCTGTCCCGTAAGATGCTGTTGTTAAAATAATACAATGTGGTTTCAGCTTGCTGTTGCAGAATAGCCACATACTGTTGTAAATAATATACAGGCGGAGTATAAATGGATATCAAAAAGTTTTACTACCTGTACTTCAAGGTGCGGGACGAAGCCAAAGACGTTATCCTGAAAGAGGCAGAACTCTCTGAGGAAGAATACGCAAGGTTCGAGGGAGAGCTGGCTGAAGAGGTCAGTCTCATCAAATCGGAACGTTCCAACCTGACGGCAATAGGCGCTGATTTCGTTCATTATACCAGATACATATACGAATCTGCTCCCGACACTGCCAAAGGCGTTATCCGTCCTGACGCAGTTTCTCCCTGGAGCGGTGAAATCCTGCAGCTTCCGGCTGTGGGCGTAATAGACAAGCCTGAGATGAAGCTCTGGGACGCCATCGAAAAGAGGCGCAGTCTGCGCTCCTATGCAGACAAAGCTTTGACCCAGGCGGAGCTTTCCTTCCTGTTGTGGTCAACCCAATGGGTGCGTGATTTCCGCTCCAATGAAAAGGTGGAAGTCGCTTTCCGTAATGTTCCGTCTGCCGGAGCCCGCCATCCCTTTGAAACCTGGCTGCTTATCAACAAAGTAGATGGTATCAGGCCGGGACTTTATTATTACCATCCCATCAAGCACGGGCTGGTTCTGTTCAAAGAAGGTGCCGAGTTGGCTGAAACCGTCTGCCATGCCTCTTTGGACCAGGAAATGGTGAAGACTTCTGCCGTCACCTTCATCTGGGTTGCCATCCCCAAACGCACCACCTGGCGTTACAGCCAGAGGGGTTACCGCTATCTGTACATTGATGCCGGCCATGTGGGTCAAAACCTGCACCTGGCAGCGGAAGCCATTGACAGCGGAGCGTGCATGATTGGCGCTTATTATGATGAAGGCATGAACGAAATCCTCGGACTGGACGGCAAAGACTCCTTCGTCATCTATATGGCGAGCCTCGGAAAAAGAATCCCGCCCGAAGCATAACTCCCTCCTCTTTTAATGCGTGAACAATACGGGAGCTTTCTTCCCGCATTGTTCACGTATCATTCCCGTATCAAGCATGTGGTAAAATTGCAACATCTATGGCTCTTTTGGGAAGCGAAAAACCTTGGTAAAATCTTCGTAACAGACTGCAATAAAATACGGTTAAACAAACAGGCATAATATGGAACAGGCTTTGCGTTATATCTGTCCTGAGACTGATGGGATAATTCTATCTTTATTAGTTAGAGGAGACAAGAGAGATGAAAACGAGAGATTTGGTCCTATGCCTGTTACTGCTGCTGACGCTTTCGACAGGACTGCACGCACTTGATGTGACAGTGGGCGCCGGCAACCAGCAGAACAGGAAGCCATTTGACTTTTTCTATCGCTTCAGCCTGTTTGAAGCCATCTATTACCCTGAGGAAATCAATACTGCCGGCTATATACATTCGATTTCCTATTATAACAATTTTCCAAACTGGAACTTTGCGAACCAGCATGTCCAGCTCTGGATAGGCACCACCGACCTGCCAGATTTATCCTCCGGCTGGGTGCCGTCCAGCCAACTCCAGATGCTGTTCAACGGCACAGTCAATTTCCCGAGCGGACAAAACCAGATTACCATCACCCTGAACCATCCCTTCCTATATACGGGCGGAAACCTCGTAATCCTGACCAGGAGTCCAGGGATGACGGTCACTCCCGTCACTCCGCTAAACTTTTACTGCCAGACCATCGGGACAGCCCGCGCCCGGGACTTTTACTCCAACTCCATCAACCCCGACCCTGCCAATCCTCCCATGTCCGGCATCAACCTCACACTGTCCGGCCAGTTCGCCAAAACCACCTTTCACTTCAATGAAACACCCATCACCTATGACCTGGGAATCACGGCTTTCAGCGGACCGCAGACCATGACCCTGGGCAATGAATATACCCACAGCGTTTCTGTCAGCAACCTCGGAACCACCTCCCAGTCAGACTACACCGTGAAGATTTATGACTGGAATCACACGGAACTTGCCTCAGCCACAGGCGTTTACCTTGCTTCCGGAGCAGGAGCAGAAATACCGGTGGTCTGGACACCCGGCGCTGCCGAGGGCTACTCCTCCGTCTATGCCAAGGTTCTGTCTTCCAATGATATGAACAGGTTCAATGACACATCCCAGCTAATGGACGTCCTCTTCCTGCCAGACGATGACGGGGGAATCACTCCGCCTAATCCTGTAACTGCCAGGATACCCATTGATTTCAGCCGCAAAAACAGCTTGTTTGAGACTATCTTCCCGGCTTCCTGGCTGGAATACCAGAATTTCAACGGCAACCGCCAGATAACGGGAATCAAGCTTTATACGGCTTTTGCCGAAAACCTGCCTGCCAAACCCGTGAAAGTATGGCTGGGAACCACCGGACTTACCGACCTGACAGCCGGCTGGATTACCTCCGGGCAGATGACCGCCGTCTATGACGGAACGATTGATTTCCCCATTGGGAACAGCTCCATAGACATTGCTTTCCAGACGCCCTTTTTCTATACGGGCGGAAACCTTGTGATGATGGTGCAGCGTCCGATGGATGACGTATTCTACGGTAACGGCAATCTCTTTACCTGCTACGCGGGACCTGCAGGCATCACCCGCATGGTCTCCAGCCACAACCTGGAATATAACCCTGCCAATCCCCCCGCAGGAACCACTTCCCTCACCAATCAGTATCCTGCGGTCGGCTTCACCTTTGCCTTTGAAAACCTCGGTTCCCTGAACGGAATCGTTTCCTGCAGCACCGGCCTTCCCATTTCCGGGGCTACGGTCCAACTGGATTACAGCAACATCACAGCCACCACCGATACGCGCGGAGCTTATTCCTTTGGCTGGCTGCTTCCGGGTACCTACATGGCGACCGTTTCCGCTGCGGGATATGTATCACAATCCAGGGCAGTAACCGTCACAGGCGAAGCTAACGCCGTGTATAACTTTACCCTGCATCTTGCTACCGACCTGATAGTTACAGGCAGAGTGGTAACCGCCCTGAACCAGGAAATCGGTATTGCCGACGCCACTGTGGAAATCACCGGAGCTTTCACCACTGCCGTGTCCACCGATGCAGACGGCTGGTTTACCATCTATGACGTCATCCCAAACCAGACCTATCTCCTGCGCGCCATGCACCCCTTCTACTTCACCTACTATGGCGAAATCACTGTGCAGAGCCAGAATCTGGATGTGGGATTTTTACCACTGGGGATTGACACTACTCCCGTGGAACAACCCATGGCAGAGGTTTTCACAGCGCTCAAGCCCAACTATCCCAATCCTTTCTCAAGCTACACCACCATCTGCTTTGACATCAAGGAACCAGCGCTTACCACGCTGGAAATCTATAATATTAAGGGTCAGAAAGTCCGGACCTTGCTCAGCGAAATGACCAAGTCCGGCAGTTACAACCTTGTCTGGGACGCCAGGGATACCTCCGGAAAGCGCGTTTCAGACGGAATATACTATTTCAGAATGACCTCAGGTAGAATCTCACAAACCCACAAAATGGTGCTTCTGAAGTAACAGCAGAAAGTTAGATCTCCTCTAACTTGCTCAATGCGAGGGGTCTTCGAGGGGGTATCGAGGAGATTCCCCACGATGACCCCTCGCTGTATGCAGGAAAGACAACGCACCTGGCTGGAAAATGACAATCCATCTATATGTAAATTAATCAGATAAGACCATCTCTGACCGCTTTTCAGCTTATGGCTATATTTGACAAACAATCTGCTTTGGGGAATAATTATTGCTTGACAAAACAGGGATACAGCTTTTTTGTCTGAACATCGGAAAAAGGGAGGGAACTGAGATGATGAACAGACCTTTGTGCCTTGCCATTGTATTGTTTATGCTGCTGGCAGTCAATCTACTGCCGGCGGTGAGTGTCACTATCGGAGCGGGTGATGAGCTTGCCCGTCTGCCTTTTGACCTGTATTACCGCTTCTCGCTCTACGAAACCCTGTATTATCCTGCCGAGATTGACACCAGCGGTTACATCCATGCCGTGACCTATTACAACAACTTCACGGGCTGGAGTTTTCCGTCCTTCAACGTTCAGGTCTGGATGGGAACCACCACCCAGAATGATTTGTCCGGCGGCTGGATTCCGTCCACCCAGCTTACACAGGTCTTTGACGGGATTGCCTGCTTTCCGCAGGGAGAAAATGAAGTAACCATCAACCTGACAACGCCTTTCCATTACACAGACGGTAACCTCGTGGTGATGACCCGCAATCCCTTTATGAATACCTGGCCGACTTCCGCCCTGAACTTTTACTGCCAGACCATTGGCACAAACAGGGCGCGCAACTACCGGTCAGACACTTCCACTCCTTTTCCGGAGAACCCGCCTGCCACGGGATATACCCTGACAGGGCAGTTTCCCAAGACCACCCTGCATTTTACGGATGAACCCTTTGCAAATGACCTGGCAGCCCTGTCTTACACGGGAAACGTCACCCCTTCCGTGGTCGTTGCAAGCTTATATCCGGTCAGTATCTATAACGCCGGCACCAATGCCCAGAGCACCTATCAGGTGAAACTGCTGGATGCCGATGAGAATGAACTGGCATCCGCCGCCGGAACCGCCGTAAATCCCGGACAGACCGTGGTTGTAATTGTCAGCTGGACTCCCACGGTGCCGGGTCCCATCAACGTCCATGCCAAAGTGATTCTGGCCGGTGACGGGAATCCCCTGAACGACTCATCGCATTTCCTGATGATGGTGGTCCAGCCGGGAGGGGTTATCATAGACCCGCCCTGGCCAGACACCACGGCGCGCGTGCCGGTGGATATGTATTGGAAAAACAGCTTGTTCCAGACGGTCTTTCCGCATAACTACTATTACCTGTCCACAATCGATTCTCCCTGTCATCTCACATCCATCTCGTTTTACAATAACTTTATTACCAATCTGCCCCATCTGCCCACCCGCATCTGGCTGGCAAACACCACCCTGACCGACCTGACAGCCGGCTGGGTGCCTTCCACTGAAATGACGCTGGTCTTTGACGGCAATGTGAACTATCCAAACGGTACTAACGCCATAGCCATCAACCTGCAGACGCCTTTCTTTTATACCGGCGGCAACTTGCTGATGCTGGTGCAGCGTCCCATGGACTACCAGTATTACAGCATTAATGATGTTTTCGCTGCCTATACCTCCACACAGAATCTATCCAGGCGCGCCTATAGCGATACACAGGCCTTTGACCCCGCCAATCCTCCTGCCGGAGACGGCTCTCTCTACAACATCTATCCCAAGACCTCCTTTGGTTATATGGTGAATTCTATCGGCTCTCTGGCGGGAACCATTGTAAACGGACTTGGCACTCCCCTGCAGGGAGCGGTCGTGGTTTTGGAAAGCACCGGCCAGCAGGCAACCACTGATGAGACCGGTTATTACAGCTTCAATGCCGTTCCTGCGGGAGAGCATCAGATAACGGTTTCGAAGCAGGGATACATCAGCCAGACGCTTACAGCCACCATTACCGCCGATAACCTGACTGAACTGGACGTCATTCTGCTGCCTGTAAGTTTTGTCTCGGTGACGGGACGGGTGGTGGAGGGAAATCTGCCCACTCAGGGAGTTTCTGGAGCCGAAGTATCGCTGACCACCGTTCCTCCGGTAACTGTGCTTACCAATGCGCAGGGGTATTTCAGCTTTGCCGGAGTGGGCGTGAACAGCAGCTATTACCTCAGCGTTGCCAAGCCGGGTTACCAGAGCACCGGCCAATGGATAAGCGTCACCGATGCCGACCTTGACGTGGGGGATTTGCCTTTGACAGAACTGATAATTCCGCCATACCACGTGATTGCCGGTGGCAGCGGTCAAAGCATAAACATTACCTGGAATGCCCCCTACACAGGAGACGGGGAGGTCATTCACTGGGATAACGGCACCAGCAGCATGGGCATAAACATGTACAACAACCAGGGACAGCCCCAGCCCTTTGAGATTGCCATCCGCTTCACTCCCGACGATTTGGAGCCCTATGCCGGAATGACGCTGAACAGCGTACGCTTCTATGCCCGAAGCGCCACCAGCCAGCACACCATCAAGGTCTGGACAGGCGGCAGTATGTTTAACCCCGGCACGCTGATTCTGGAACAGCCGGTCACCAACCATACCAACAACGCCTGGAACACAATCCCGCTCAACACACCTGTCTTTATTTACGGATTTGAGGAGCTCTGGATTGGCCTCAGCTTCACTGCTTCCCAGGCTGGTCCCGCTTCCTGCGACAACGGTCCCGTGCACAACTGGCAGGGCAACCTGGTAAACTCCGCCGGAAGCTGGTACACTCTCTACAATATTCTGCCCGACTGGGTCTATAACTGGAATATCCAAGGCATCCTGAACGTAAACTACCGGGATGCCGGCGAAAGAGACGAACGCAACCTGCTGGGATACCGCATCTGGCGTCTGAAAAGCGGTGAGGAAAGCGACGAATCTCTCTGGACATCGTTGTCCCCCAATCCATTCCAGGGCACCCTTTACCAGGACTGGTTCCAGCCCGGACTGGGTTCCTTTGGCTATAAATGGGCGGTCAAAGCCTGTTATTCCGGCGACCAGATATCCGCTCCCGCCTTTTCCAACGGTGTCGTAATGGGACTCTATGCCGGAATCTGCTGTGGAACCGTTACCAACTCTGCGAACGGACAACCGGTGGAAGGGGCTTTGGTGATGATTGATACACCTGCCGGGGCAAACTACCAGACGGAGACAGACGCCAACGGCTGTTTCAGCTTCATTGCCTGGCCTGCCTCCTATGAACTTACCGTCAATGCTCCCGGCTTTGACCTTTATACCATGCCTCAGGTCACTGTGGTAAACGGAGATACCACCTCTGTGCAAATCGCTTTGGATGTGACAGGTATTCCGGACGAACCGGAAGTCATTACCGCCACCCGGCTCAGGGGCTGTTATCCCAATCCCTTCTCAGCCTCCACGCTTATTCAATATGACATCAGGGAACCCGTGCAGACCACTCTGGAGATATTCAATACCCGGGGACAGAGGGTAAAGACGCTGGTGAACGCAGTTGCCGACAAAGGCAGTTTTTCGGTGGTTTGGAACGGAACTGACAATAATGGTAAGAGTGCCTCCAATGGAGTATATTATTACAGGATGACTGCCGGCCGGTATTCCGAAACACGCAAGCTCATCCTCCTGAAATAGCTTCTTTCCTGCCCGACCCGGCAACGATAGGAGAACAATGCGGGAACAAAGCTCCCGCTGTCTTCCCGTATCAGGCAGGCAATGAGGTAGAGGTTGACATAACTGATGCGGAAAGAGAAAATGGGTCTTTAAGAGTTTAAAAATATAAAAGCATAAAAGAGAGAGAGTAATGAACAAGACAAGAGCGATAATCTTCCTGCTGGCAAGCCTGATTCTGGCGTGCAGCGCGCTTAACGCCCAGATTGCCAACTACTATGCCTTCACGCAAACTGCCAACGAATGGGAACCCATCTGGGGCACTTTTGCCACTGAAGCAATGACAGACGAGGGTATAACCCCTGCAATCGGGATGGGATTTGATTTTCCCTATGGAACCAATACCTACTCGCAGGTGAGGATATCCTCCAACGGCTGGGTGGGACTTGGCACAAACCTGACCCTGCCTTATTATGCCAATGACCTTGCTACCCTGAATATCAGGCCCTTGCTGGCCCCGCTCTGGGACGACATCAGCCTGCAGTTCGGAGCAGTGCACTATGCCTCTTATGGAGTCGCCCCGCACCGGGTTTTCTTCGTGCAATGGCTGGCTGCCAAATGGAACTACAATGCTATGAATGAATTCAACTTTATGGTAAGGATTCACGAGACGGGACAGGCGGATTTCATCTATGGAACCAATATCGGCAGTCCGAGCAATGCCTCCGCCTCCATAGGGATCAATATGACCCCGGGCGGTTCGGGCAATTATTTCAGCATAGTGCCGGCAAATCCCGCCGTAGCCCATACCACCACACAATACCAGAATATCCAGACCTTTCCGGGGCTGGGAACGATGTATATCTTTATGCCCAGGACCACCGAAGCCCAGAATGCGGCAGCGGTCAACCTGCGCGGTAACCGCAATCCCATGCAGAATGTCGTGAACGAATATGTCGTGACCGTCGGCAACGCAGGAACAGGGCAGATTGCCGCCAATTCTGTCACCGCCTACCTGATGAGGGGAGAAGAAGTCCTGGCTGAGACGCAACTGCCTTACATTGCATCAGGCAGCTTTGGAAATGCCACCTTTGAATGGACGCCGGATGAGACGGGCCTGATGTATCTCTACGCCAGGGTGGACCTTGCTGAAGATGCGGACAGCCTGAACAACGAGACCTTCCCCTTTGCCGTGACTGTTCAGCCCTATGTAAGCAATGATGATAACCTTGCCCCGTCAATTGATTTGAGCCTGAAGGCATATCCCAATCCCTTCTCCGGAAGCGTCAGCATCGATTATGCAATCAAAAGCGGTTCCCAGGTAACCGTTGAGGTGTTTGACATCAAAGGACGGAAAGTGGATACCCTGGTCCGGGAATATAAGAATCCGGGTAATTATACCATCGGATGGAATGGACCTCAAAACCGCGGAACCAAAACCGCAGACGGCATCTACCTGCTGAAAATCACCACAGAAAAAGAGGCACTGACCCGGAAACTTATCCTGCTGAAATAACCCTATAGCCCTTATTCAGGACGCTGATAGCCAATTCCATCCTGCTGCTCAATCCCTGATTAACCTGATAGGGATACAGGCTGCAGGCACTCTTCCGAATTATAGCTTACGCTGTTCACCTTTTTACCGACTGGGTAAAGCTCCAGCATCCCGGCTGGGCAGGGTTTCAGGAAGGACTGCAGGGACGCAGGGTCTTTAAAATCTTCCCTTAACCAGCTTTCCAGCACCTCAGGCAACAAAATCACCGGCATACGGTCGTGGATGGGCTGCATGGTTTCATTGGGAGAAGTGGTGATGATGGCGCAGCTTTGGATATAACTGCCGTCAGCTCCTGTCCAGTATTCCGTGATTCCTGCCAGATAAAGCAATTCATCGCCTCCGGCGTGGATGAAGAAGGGCTGTTTATCGCTCTTGCGCCATTCATAAAATCCCGTGGCGGGAATCAGGCAGCGCCTTCTCAGCAAACCGTTCTTGAAGGTCGGCTTTTCCAGGATGGTCTCGGCTCGCACATTTATCATGCTGAACTGGGTGGATGGCTCCTTGCTCCAGGAGGGTATAAGCCCCCAGCGGAAAAAGGTGAGAAACCTGTCTTGCCCTTTATAGATGACCGCTGCCACCGGTTGGGTGGGGGCGACGTTATAGTTGATTTCTATCTGTTCGTCCCTGTTTTTGATGGCAAGCTCATCTATCAGCTTCTTGAGCTGATTGTGTTTAACCACCTGCGCAAAGCGTCCGCACATCTTTCCTCCGCTTATCTGAATGCCTGATAGTGTCTTACTTTATCAGCAGCAGCTTGCCGCTCAGTGTCCTGCCTTCTGCGCTTACTTTGTAATAATAGACTCCCGTACCGGCTTGTCTGCCATTGAAGTCCGTCCCGTCCCAGCTTAGCCGGTTGAATCCCTGTTTCAGGGGTTCGTCTGCCAAAACCCTTAATTTCTGTCCCTTGACGTTGTAGATGCCCACCACTGCATGGCTGTCTTTGCCCAGGCGAAATCTGATATCGGTCCCGGTTCTGAAGGGATTGGGCGAAGCCGGCAGTAAAGCCAGCCCCGCAGGATACAGCATATCATCCTGATTGCTCGCCCCAAAATGCTCGTATAAGACTCCGGCAGTGACGCATTGAGTATTAGCCACATGACAGCCGTTATCCAGGAAGGCGTACCAATGCTGGTCAGCTGGAATGTTAAAGAGCGCGTTTCCATACGGGACGTTTTGCATTACATGGAAGGCATTTGCCTCCTGCGCCACCAGATACATCATATAATTGTCCGCATCGGTCATCAGCAGGTTGATGCTGCCTGCCTGGTCTATTTTCTTGTAGCATTTGGGCACCGAACCCACAATATCTATGTCATCCCAGGTGGAAACACCCGTAATAAGCTGATAAGGCGCTGCGAAGGATATCATAAACCGCCAGTCCTGCGAGGGGTCGGCAGGCGGTGCTGTTTGCGTGATATTTGGCACTGTCAGGGCATTGGCGATTTCCACGTTGAAGGTATATTCCTGTCCGTTCACCGAATTGTCCACTATCATAGCGTAAGTGCCCGGATTGGAAGGGTATATCCCCACCGGGCTTTCCAGGCGCATATAATATTGCCGGTTCTCGCCCACCGGGAAAGTTACCATTCCCTGGTTATCGGTAAAGTCAATCATATCCACCCGGATACCGCTTTCATAGATGGCAAGGATGACGCGGGCGCCGTCCACAGGCCGGTCCAGGCTGTCTGTAACAGCGATGCTGATGCTTGCCAGACCCTCCGAATAGCGGTCCGTGACCGAGGTAAAGAGGCCGTCACTGCGGATTTCAAACACACTGCCGAATACTTTTCCCCAGCCGTTTTCATAGACCAGCGGGACGTTTATATAGCCGTTGACCGGTTCCCATTGCACCCAGCCGTCTTCCCAGAACTCGTTCCAGGTATGGTCTGTGCTGATGGACAGGATGCTGGTGCAGGGGATGAGAGCAGCCCTGGCTGCTGCCGCCGAGTAGTCCGCATATTCACCGCAGCGTCCGAAGTGCTTGCGGTATATCCTCACAGGCTGGTGGGGGCGTTCTGCATTGGAAGTAAAGCTCATGGTGTTGTTTACCCACCATTGCACCGCCCTTAGAGCGTCCCCGGGTGTTCCGTCCCGGTTAAACAGGGTGGCGCATTGCATCAGTGTATCCGACAGGACAGGATAATTCCCTTCCTGGACATTGTATAGGAAAGTGCGCCAGAACTGCCCCACAGGCGGGTCAGCTATGTTATTGGCGTGGGTGGTGTTGCTTTCCACTATCCCCGGGTCTATGTAAGCAGGGATTTCGTCTGTAATCTTGGGATGCACGATATACCAGTAGTAAATGTCACGGGGTACATCCACCTCGATGGTCTCTCCATCCGCGTTTCTTTTCAGGTAAGCGGTGGTGGAATAGTAGTCCCCGCCGGAGATGGAACTGCCGTAATTATTTATCTGGACATAGTTTAAATGCAAATCTGCCGCATAAATCTGCTGGGCGTTTTCCAGCATCATCTGGGGATTGGCATAGATGGAGGACAGGTATTGGGAAGAGGAATGCGCTATGCTGAAGGCGATTTCATCCACGTAAGGGTCCACCGCGCTGTTTATCACATCTGCCCAGATATCCTGGTCATAGGCGGTCAACTGATAAAATACCTGCGTAAGGGGTGGCTTTATCCAGTCCGGCGACTTGGCGATTGCCTGTCTGGCAGCGGTGGTCAGGGGATTCATATTGGTGCAGGTCAGCATGCTCTGGTTCACGAAATTGTACTGCACCCCGAGGGTCTTACCGGCGTCCAGCCATGTGTATATCTGTAAGCTGTCCACCGCAATCCATTCGTCTCTGTTGATATCAGGCATTCCGTTCTGCTGGGGCTGGATGGGTACTATGGGTGAAGGCAGCAGGCGTTCTGTCATTACGCCGTCGCTTTCCAGTTCGCGGGTGGTGAGCCCTCTTGGTTCGGCTGCTAACTGACTGGCAATAAGCAGGATGAATAACGTAAAAAGTAATGCCTTAACTCCGGTTTTCCCGGCTTCCAAGGACAGCAGACTGCTCATAATCATCTCCCTTCAGATGGAAAATCTTGCTCTGACCTGTGATTATTATGCGCCTGTTATTCTGTCAATTGCAAATTTAGAGAAAGCCGTTTTTCGCGAAAAATCCCTTTCTTTCCTGCATGATACGAGGGGGTATCGAGGAGATTCCCCTCGATACCCCCTCGATACCACCTCGAAGCAAGCAGAAAAGAAGAGGGCAAAAAGTCAGGGTTTAGCTTTGGTCATCAGGGACTTCGCCATTCGGTAGGGGAACGTTCCTGTCTTTGCATTCCATCACTTCCTGAAACTTGCTGTGCTCCGTAAAGCGTTCGAAACCGAGCTTGCCGAAGAAGCTGTCCACCATCGAATAGATGACGGGTATGATGAAAAGAGTAAGGAAGGTGGCAAAAGCCAGTCCGAAGGTAAAGGTGACTGCCATGGGACGCCAAGCCTGGTTGCTGGCGCTGGAGCTGAACACGATGGGCAGCATGCCGGCGATGGTGGTTCCGGTGGTCATAATAATAGGTCTGAGCCGGACACTGCCGCTCTGGATGATGGCATGCCAGCGGTCTGTCCCTCTTTCCCGTTCCTGGTTGATAAAATCTATCAGCAGGATAGCGTTGTTTACCACCACACCCGCCAGGGCGACTACTGAGATGAGCGTATTCAGCGAGAAGGGCAGTCCGGTGACCAGCAATCCGAAAATGACGCCGATAAAGGCAAAGGGGATGGTCGCCATTACAATGATGGGCTGGACATAGGACTTGAACTGGGAAGCCAGGATAGTGAAGATAATCAGGATTGCTATTAAAAAAGCGCTGTATAGCGAGGAATAGCTCCTGTTCTGCTCTTCCTGCATACCTCCGAATTCAATCTGGTAACCGGGATAGCGCTGTTGAAAATTCTGCAGCATCCCGGGCTGGCCCTTCAGTTTGTCACCCACCAGCAGGGTTACGACTTCGGAAGGGGTACGCTTGCGGGTTCTGCCGTTTTCGGTGTATCTGGCTGCTGCCGCAGTGATGGTGATTACCCTTTTCTTGTCCCTGTGCTCTATTCTGGAAAGGCTGCTGGTAATCTGGAAATCCGCCAGGTCGCGGATGGCAATCAATTCTCCGCTGCGGCTCTTGACTTTCAGGTTTTTGAGGGGTTCCAGTTCTTCGGTATATCTGTCATCCAGTTTTACTATGATGGGATATTCATCGATGCCCCCGCCACGGTATTGGGATACTTCCAGGCCGTTTCTGGCGGTGCGCAGGGTGCCGGCAATCTGGGCAACGCTAAGGCCATAGAGAGAAAGCTTGTCGTGATTGGGGATAATCCTGATTTCCTTTTTACCCTGGTCAAAGCTGTCATCGATGTCCACAACGCCGGGGATTTTCTTCAGGTTGTCCTTAACGTTTTCAGCAATATAGGCAAGACGGTTCAGGTTATCGCCCTTGATGCGGATTTCCACGTCTTTTCCCACCGGCGGTCCTGTCTGGCTCTGGCGGAAGGTGTAGGAATAGAGGCCGGGAGTCTTGTCCAGCACGGTGCGGATGGCTGACTTTATCTCGTCGTGGGTAAATTTCATCTGTTTTTGTTCTACCAGGTCGATGTTTATCTGGGCATTGCTGCTCTTGATGTCCTGCCTGCCTTCACTGCCTATGGAACCAACAGTGGTGGTGACAAACTCGATATCCTGTTTTTCCTTCAGGGTATTTATCTGCTCTTCAATCAGGACTATGGTCTTTTCCGTCTCTTCCAGCTTGGTGCCCAAAGGGGTCTTGAGTTCTATGGCAAAGGTCTGGGATGTACTGGCAGGGAAAAACTCAAACTTGATTAACCCTGAACCCATGACGCCAAACGATGCCAGAAGCAGGATAATTATAGACCACAAGGCGATGGCACGGTGTTTCAGCACCTTGACAATGGCTTTCTGGTAAAGCTTAATAAGGGGCGCAATCAGCTTGGCGGTACGGTCATTCGAGGCTTCCATCTTCTTCCCGAACTGCCACATATTGGTGGGCAATACCACCATGCTCTGGTACCAGGAACCCAGCAGGGCAATCGTCACCACTATGGGGAAGACGCTCAGGAACTGACCCATGATGCCTTTCATCAGCAATAGCGGCAGGAACGACGCCACAGTAGTCAGGGTGGAGGAAAACACAGGGCTGATGACCTGGTCCACTCCCATGATGATAGAATCCTTGTGGCAATATCCCATCTCTCTGTAGCGATGGGTGTTCTCGATTACCACAACCGAGTTGTCCACCACCATACCCACCACTATGATGAGTCCGAAGATAGTGAGGTTATTCAGGGTTATGTCAAACAGCGGAACCACGATAAACGTAATCAGGATGCTAAGCGGAATACCCACTGCAGCAAGGGCGGCATTGCGCCATCCCAGGAAGAACAGCATCATAAGGAAGACCAGGATAATGCCTTGCAAAGCGCTGCTGCCGAGGGAATTAATGCCGTTTTTGACGTCAATCGAACCGTCATTGCGCACGCTGATGGTAAGGCCGGGGATGGATTTTTCAAAGTCAGCGGCATATTCCCGCACGTCTTTCATCACCCGGATTATGTTACCGTCCGCTTTCTTGTAGATGAGCACACTGACACTGTGTTCCCCGTTCAGCCGGGATATAGTCTCGGCCCGGGACAGAGTATCCCTGATGCCTGCAACATCGCCAAGGCGGACCACCCCGCCTCCGGCATCGCTCTGCACTATCAGGGAAGCCAGCTCTTCAGTGGACTGGAATTCACCCAAAGTGCGTACCAGGAACTCAATCTTGCCAAAGCGGGAGTTGCCTGCAGGGATATTCATATTTCTGCTCTGGATGGCTGCAGAGAGGTCGCTGAGGGTAATACCCCAGGCATCAAGCTTTGCCTGGTCTGCATCCACCCAAATCTGGCGGTCCCTGCTGCCGATAACATCCACTTTGGAGATGTTATCAAGGTCCAGCACGCCGTCTTTAAAGTTTTCGCCTATTTCGCGCAGGGAGCCGGGAGTAAAGCTGCCGCCCAGAACCACCTGGGCGATGGGATTGACCTCGCGCATATTGAGCCGGATAATTATGGGGTCGATGGCGTCGTCCGGCAGGTCTGTAATCTTGTTTATCTCCGTATTCACGTCATCAAAGGCTTTTTCCGGGTTCACGCCGGATTCGAACCTGACATGGATGATGGCTTTGCTCTCTTCGGCAGTGGTTGAGATATAGTCTATGCCGTCGATGTCAGAGATGCCGTCCTCTATTTTCTTTACAATCAGCTGTTCAACTTCCTCGGGTGAGGCGCCCGGATAGGCAGCAACTATCAAAACGCTGCCAAAATCAACGGCAGGGAATTCCTCCCTGGGAAGGGTAACCATGGAAACCAGACCGAAGACCAGGATAGCCACGGTCAGCATATTGATCAGGACAGAATTCCTGATGGCGGATTCTGCTACTGAAAACATCTTAACTCCTGACCTGGACCAGCGCTCCGTCCTCTATGTTATCCGCCCCTGTGGTGACAATGCGGTCTCCTGCCTCCGCTCCTGACAGTATCAGCATGTTTTCCCCGATAATCCTGCCGGGGGTTATCTCCTTACGCACAACGATGTCATCCTGATTTACGGTGTAAATGTAATAGCGGTCATATTCCCTGATGACGTTGTTGATGGAGGTGTAAAGCTGATTCCGGAAGACTCCGCTCAGGATTCGGGCAGAAGCCACCATGCCGGACTGAAGTCCCGCACTGTTCAGCAGCCGGATTTCCAGCGGATAATTTGCTGCGCCGGGCAGAGGACGCAGTCCCAAACCGCTGATTTGCCCTTTATGAATCTTGGGGTCGCCGTTGACTGTAATATCCGCTTCCTGTCCCTGTTTCAGCTTGCCTATCTGGGATTCACCCACGCCGGTTTTGATTACCAGGTTTCTGTTATCGGCGATATAGGCTATCTGGGTGCCGTAGCTGAGATATTGCCCTTCCGTGACCAGCAGGCGTGAGATGATGCCGGAAGCCGGAGCTGCCAGGAAAGAGTTATCATAATTCCTGCGGGCAGCTTCCACCCCGGCAGTTGCTCCGTCCAGGGCTGCCTTTGCGCTTTTGAAAGCAGCTGCGTTACTGTTGTATTCCACTTCTGAGATGAGTTTCTGCCGAAAGAGGTTTTCTGCAACCGTAAAATTGAGCCGGGCATTTTCAAAGCCGGATTCGGCTGATAACTTGGCAGCTTCCGCCTGGTCAAGCTGAATGCGGAACACCTCGTTATCGGTAATGCCGAGTCTTTCACCTTTTTCAATCCTGTCACCCAGCTTCTTGGTCAGACGGATTATGCGTCCTGTGGTTTCGCTCACCATCAGGATATCCCCGCTGCCTTCCAGTCTGCCGGAGACAGTGATGTGTTCAGGCAGGTCACGCGGCTGCAGCTCTTCCACCATTACGACCTGTCTTTCTTCATTTGCCGGATTGCCGTCTGCCGGACCCGAACCTTTTTTACAGCTCGCCAGGCCAGTCAGCAAGGCTGCTAAAGTCATTATAGCCAATATCTTCATTATCCTGCTCATCGATACTCCTAATCCATACAAAAGCTTATACGGGCATAACCAACGGAAAAGTCTCCCTTTATGCAAGGAAACATTCATTTGTATGTCATCTATTATTATAATGGAAAAAAAGTCAATTGCCCATTTGAAAATTCATATTTTAGCCCTGCCAGATACGGGAACAATACGTGAACAATACGAGGGCAAAGCTCCCGTATTGCTCACGTATCAAGCAGGGGAGCTATTGGTGGAAAGTATCCAGCAGAAGGGCGTGGACTTTGTCGCAGAGCTGCTGGCGGTTGACGGCGGGGTCAAAGGGAATGGGGCTGAGGACATTAACCTCCGCGTTGATTTTGTGTCCCAGCAGTTTGAAGAAATGGGGAACAAAAGACATCTCGCCATACCAGCAGAGGATGTCACGCTCCGGCTGGGTTTCAAAAGGCTTGCCGTCCAGGGTTTGATACTTTACGCAGATGGGGAGAACAGGTTTTTGGGCAATGATTGAAGTCTGGAAAAGGGATTTGCGGAATTCACGGATGGTTTCGCCGGTGGTGCTGGTGCCTTCCGGGAAGAGGACGACATTAAAGCCGGCAGTCAGGGCAGCGGCAAAGTTGCGAATTTCCTGGGGCAGTGAGGTGTGTTTCTTGCGGTTGGTGAAGAGAGAACCGCCGATGCGGGTAACGTCACCCAGAAATGGACTGGCAGCCATTTCCACCGAAGTGATGAACACCAGGGGATGGCAGGAAGCCAGCACCAGGATGTCCACATAGGAAACATGGTTGGCAATAACCAGGTGGTTTTCGCTTGCGAGTGACAAGAGGTTTTCGGGGTGATTGACCTTAACTTTTATCCCAAATGCCTTCAGCATCTGACGGCTGATATAGGAAGTGTTTATAGCAAGGGCAATGCGTTGCCTGACGGGGTCTTTGACGGTCAGCTTGAACAGCCAGCCCCGGATAAAGAAGATTGCCATCCAGAAAGAGATTCCCAGAAATCCGGTGACTTTTGCCATAAACCTACTGGTTATCCCGTCCTGAAAAAATCAGCCTTGCTTGGGCGGTTCGGCTTGTTTCAGTTTCCTGGTATATTGTGCCCTGATTTCCGTTACATCCAGCAGGGTGAGAAAATCTATGCAGCGGAAGCTTTTATCGAGGGCAGGCCTGCCGCAGACCTTGGCGCCCACTTTCAGGTAGGATTGGAGCAGAGTGGGGATTTTGTCCAGAATCACAGATGTATCAATATCTCCGTGATGATGGGGATGCTTTTTCAGGTGACGGCGCAGTCCGTGAACGCTGAACCGGGTGCGTGGACGTACCTTGTGCTCCTCTGAAACGTGATTCTGCTGTTTGAGATAGTAATAAATGCTCTTGATTTCTTCCTTGTCCATAGTCTTGATACTGGAACAGCCGAACATATATTTGGTGTCGCTGGCAAGCATGTAGGCATGGATTCCTTCCCAAAGCAGGGAGATGGTTACACCGTTCCGGTAGTCTGGATGCACGCAGGCGCGTCCCAGTTCCAGTTTGTTGCCCGGCAGCTTGCGGATGTGCTTCATATGGAATTCAGTGGCAGTGTACCACTTACGGGTGTGCAGGGAAGACTGCATGCGGTATGTGCCTATCAGTTTGTTGTTTCTCTTGTCTATGATGAGGAGGTGGTCGCAGCGGCGGTCAAAGTGGTCAATGTCCAGGCCGGACTTCTTTTTCTTGTGCAAAAGCTCCTCAATGAACACATCATGCCTCAGCCTGAGAGCTTCAGAGAGCTCAATGGCATTATCGGCAGTCTTGATGATAAAGTTCTTTTTGTCAACGTATATGGGGATTTTGGGCGTATAATTCCTAATGTTGTTGCGGGATAAAGCCCCGGTCATTATTTTGATGGGATTAATCCTTTTTTTCGTTTTCTGTTCCAAAGTCTCTACTCCTGTGCGAATAAGTATTTTTCCATACGAAGTATAATCCCAAATCTGTCAAGACGCAAGATTTAATCTCATTTCAGCTTATTTCAGTTTCAATGTCTTGGCTGTATTGCTGCGGGTTCTGTCTGAAATCCGGACCAGATAGATTCCGGCTGCAGTTTGCATATTATTGGTGTCCCTGCCGTTCCAGTTCCAGCTAACGGTGCCGTTTTTGGGGGTAAGCCGGACAGACTGCACCTGCTGTCCCTTGATGTTGTAGATGCTGAGGGATACAGGGGTTTCAGATTTGGCAGTGACAGCCAGGCTGCCGCTGAACGGATTGGGAGCAAGGGAGATGCTCATCGCCATAGGTATCGAAACATCATCATCAACAGAAACCGGAGCTGTGTGATAGACATCCAGGGTGTCAAGAATGATGGCAAGGAAATCCTTGTATTCATAGGTGTCGGAAATTACTCCGCCGAGATTGAACGAACTGCTGATGGTGCGGCTTTCCCCTACTCTGTTCCAGATGCCGATATGATGATTAGGATATATTGTATTATAAGTGTTATACATTGCCACTGCATTATTCCCTACTGCGGTAAGTGGTAATGAATACATGTTTGGGTTAACATCATAATCCCATATATAGTCAGTTCCTTGCTCATTATAGCATAACTGCTCAATATGGGCTATAGTCGAATAGGGTGCAGATGTTCCGAACCTTACGAAGAGTGAATCCATTCCATCCCAATTACACCAGCCCTCCATATAAACTTTACCTCCCTGTTGCATATAAGAAAGCAGGTAATCGTATTCATAAGTTCCGGGCTGTAGGTCGTAGTGTTCTCCATATACTCCGAACAGGCAAAACACGGCGTCAAACTGGTCAAGGTAGTTATAGGTGTCTATCAGATGCTTTGTATAGACCACATTGAAGGGAGCCAGGTCATACAGACCGTTGATAATGGTGTTCCCGGTGTCTCCGGCGGGTTCCCAGACAAGGATGGATGCCTCCGGGGCAGTGGTTTGGGAGGGATATCCCACAGCAGGGTCGCCATACATCAGATAGGTGTAAACGTTCTGAAGCTCAGGCCAGATGATGCCGCCTGAGTCAATCGGGTCTCCGAACAGGCAATATTGGGTGTGGAGCCAGTTGGCATAGCCGTGAGCTTCACCGGCGGTCATTCCATGCAGGGCGAAGTTTTCCAGGAAGTGGTAGTTGTAGGAACTGAGTCCGCCCCAACCGGGATTTTCCCAGCCGATTTTGTACCAGCCGTTACGGGTGGCGGCGATGGCTGCCACGGCTTTTTTGCGGATAAGGGTCTCGCCCAAAGAGGGTTCGTCATAGTCAATCATGCCGTTCTGGCAGGAGGCGCAGAAATAAACTGAGCCATCCTGATTGCTGACGTTGTCAAAAGTATCCACACCGACCAGATTGTACCAGGTCAGTTCGTTGTAATTGGGGATGTTGTTGCCGTTGTAGTCGTTAATCCAGACCTTGCGGGCGGAATGAACCGGGCTGCCGTGCGCGCTCCAGCTTACGATGCCCCAGCTTTCAGTATTTACCAGCATGGTCAGGTTGGCGGAGGTGAGGGGATAATCGCTGGGATAAGAGGGCTGGATGCCTGATTGTTCATATAAAGTGGTGGTCTGGTAATCACGCAGGACGGTATCCTTACTGTATTCCATGAAAGTAGCGCCGTCAGTCCGTTCAAATTCAGGTTCCTCATTGGCATAGTTCAGCATGGCTGCAGGCAGCAGGGCCTTTTTCTTCCAGGGCAGGTCTGTACTGTCATAGCTGACAATCCTGGCGCAGATTTGCGATACTGCGGTGGCGTCGTTCCAGGCAATCCTGCCTACCATCAGTTCGGGAGTGTAGTCCATTCCTGTGTCATATTCTCCCAGCCGGTTGTCGTTATCGCTGTCAAAGTCTGAGCTTAAATCACTGTAATAAAAGTCGGAAGGGATTTGCTCGCTGCCGTTGGGCTCGGGAATAAGCTGGGCAATCGGCACCACGTCAATGTCACCGATGAGTAAAAGATAAGTAAATGGAGCCATGTCATACTCGGCTTTCAGGAAGTTGCGCAGTTTCTCGGCAGGAGTGGAGCCACCCCAGTTGGTAAGCACCTGGTTAATGTCGGCAAAAGAGGTGACCAGTCCCTGGCCCTGGCGGAAGGTGACAAGCTGCTGGGCAGCATTGTACAATGCCGGCGTGGTAACGATCAGGTAATCGTATGTTCTGAAATCCGTAGCGGGATACCATCTGTCCAGAACCTCTGCATTGGCAAAAGACCGGTCTCTTCTCAGCAGTTTGGGAACGGCAGCTCTCTCTAATGGCTCCCTTTCGCTGGTGCTGTAACTGATTGAAATATTAACCTGTTCGGCTACTTTATATTTTCCCGATGCCTTGTCATAAAGGGCAGGGACAAATGCAAACCTGGCAAACCGCACATCACCCCATCGGCCGATTCCCTGGTAAATCATGTGTTCCGTTGGTTGCAGGACAGGTTCGGAGCGTAAGTACCTTTCTTCATTGTAATAGGGAGTATTCAGGCTGGGCTGGCCTGCAGATAAGTCACGGATGGTTGAAACGCTGAAAGTGGGCGTTGCATCAGTTGCATTGGAAGGTAAAATCACATTAACAGTCCTGACAGGAAGCTGGTAGCTGCCGGGTGCGGTGGTATAAACCCAGCCGCTTTCAGGCTGGAGATCAAAGCGATTGGCATCTTTATCAAAGTCTATCCCGTCAGCCCGGACGGATAGGCTGATTACTGCGCAGAACAGGAACGCAGGCAAAAGGAACGCGATGAGGCATAAGTATTTCATTCTGAACCTCTTTTGGGTATTCTATCTGGCTATAATTTAAGCAATTCGCATTCCCTATATCAGGAAATGCCGTTTTCCAGCAGAAGCTGACGGATTTGCATCTGCTGCTGTTTAAAGCGTACCATCTGCTTATCGTTGAGCTTTTCTGCACCCACCATTCTCAGGTTGGTTGGATTAATGTAGGTCTTTCCCTTGATAAGGCCGAAGTGCAGGTGTGCTCCAGTAGATTTGCCTGTGCTGCCTACCCTGCCGATAATCTGTCCGCGTCTAACGGACTGACCGGATTTTACTCCGATAGAGCTAAGGTGGGCATACTGGGTGGAAAGACCGCTGGGATGTTTGATGACGATACACTTTCCGTATCCTCCGTTCCAGCCGGCGGAAGAGACAGTTCCGTTGGCAACTGCAAAGACCGGAGTACCGTGGCTTGCCTTGTAATCGATGCCCTGATGCATAGCCCAGCCGCCATAGACGGGGTCAATGCGCCTGCCGAACTTAGACCTCACATGTATTCTGCTCAGGGGGAAGCCGACTCCGCTGTTGTTATTACTCTTGCCTTCCAGGTTATAAAGGCCGTTCAGGGTGGATTTGTCGTCGTCTTCCTGATAGCGGAACATCTCGTGTTTGCCTGTCAGCCTGCCTTCGTAGGAAACATACATTATTTTGGATCTGGGCAGGCGGATGGAACCCAGATACCTTTCCTCCAGCAACACCAGGAATTTGTCCCCATTACGTGCGTCCTTCTGGAAATTTATCTCGCCTTCCATCCCGTTGTTGATATGCTGTTTTTCCGCTGCAGTCAAACCCATAGCGAGCAATGATTTATCAAGGGTTGAGTCCAAAGTTCCTTTAATCAGGCGTGTTTCAGTCCTGACCGGCAGTTTTACCAGGCTATATCTCAGGGAATCATTCTGCAGGTAAAAGTGATGCTGCTCGTCAATTTCCTGTATGTAGATAAGCTTCTCAATCCTTCTGTTATCCGGCGTCAGGATATATTTCAGGGTGTCGCCGGGCTGGATGGTTGTTACGTCGATGTTCTCACCAAAATGTACGGCAAACAGACCGATTTCCTGCATGGGGAGCTCAGAATTGCCCAGCACCGAATAAAGACTGCCTCCGGCGGGTATGGTGGTTATAGTCCAATTAGCAAGGGTATCTGCTGCCTCCGGCCTGCTTCCAGTCTTGTAAAAACAGGTAAGGATGGAGAACAACACGATGGTAACAATTATGATGATGAGTAATATCTTTTTGCCAAAATGCATCAGTCTTCCTTATCAAGGCAGTATTCAACGGGGTGGTAATGGACATGAACCTTCTTGAGTGAAACCGAGTATGCCTCCATAAGAGCTGCCTCAACCCTGTCAGCGATTTCATGGCCCTGTTGAATGGTCAGGTTTCCGTCCACTCCGATTTCCACATTGATGGTAAAAAAAGGCCCGAATCTGTGCATACCTATCAAATCAACGTGTTTCACGCCCTGCACCTGTCCCGCCTTGTTACTGAGTTCATCCCGGAAAGATAAATCCGGAAAGGCGTCCATCAGTTCTGAAGACGAATCCATTATTATACTGATTCCGGTTTTAAGGATAAAGATGGAGACGATTGCTCCTGCCAGCGGGTCCATCCATAAAAATCCCATTCTACCGCCGATGACGCCTACCACCACGCTGACAGATGCCATGATATCGTTCAGGTGGTCATTTGCCAAGGCTCTCAGGGTAGGATTTTGTGTCTGTTTCTGGCTTTTTCTGGTGTAAGTGAAAAGATAGATTTTCAGGACAAAGGTCAGCAGGGCAGCCACCAGCGCAAAGATGGAAACGGTATACTCCGCCTTGGTCTTGGACAAAAGCTCGTACATGGAGTTGATTGCGCCCCAAAATATTGCCACCCCTGTGGTTAGAATAAAAGCGCCGATTACGATGGACGAGATAGATTCCAGTTGCCTGTGTCCATAGGGGTGTTCAGCGTCCGCCGGTTTGCTGGCTTGCTTGGAAAGGATTTTTACCGCCACGTAATAAACCACATCTGAAGTACTGTTTATACCGTCAGCCAGAAGGGCGGAACTGTGTCCGAAAATCCCGATCAAGGTTTTTACCAAGGCGAGGAAGATATTGGTCCCAAGCCCCAGGTTGATAGTTTTATTGGTTTTCTTATCTCTATCTTGCATCACTTATCCTTTGCGGAATACAAGCAATTTTTCAGCCTTCCCTGACATCAATTATGGGCAGGGCCGGAAAATGGTCCCGTATAAAGCATCTCAACACGTTGCTGTCTATATGGTTACCACTGACCGACCAGCTGTTAACTGCAACTGCCACTATTCTGTAAGGATGCAGGCAGGTGGTTTTGTGATTTGCTGTCAGATGCTCCAGATTGGACTTTCTTAAATGCAGGTTCAGCGGATGCCTGACAACGATTTCCCTGATTTCCTTCAGGGCAGGTTTGAGGCTGTTGTAAACACTATCGGTCAAAGCGCCGGGAAGATAAAGTCTGCTTACTTCTTGCTCAGCTATGAGTTGCGATAAATCCTGCTCAAAACCCAGCAAGGACTGTTGGTCTGTTGACTGCCATCCTTTACTGGAACAGACAGCTATGTTCTGGTTCAACGCTTTGTTTCCGGCAGCACGGTATGGCTTAATCCCAGCCAGGCAAATCTGTCTTTCCAGTTCTGAGTTTATCTTCTCCAGATTGCCGAAACTGCCTCCCACCACCAGAAAGACCCCGTTAATGTCGGGACTCATGGCAACGGACTTGCGGTCCAGTGAGCCATCAATAAAAACGATATCAGCGCCTTTTTGCAGCATGATGCGGGCAGTCTCCATCTGGGCGGAGACATTGGCAGGACCGGTGATTTCCGTTTCAATATCCCTGAGCGCTTTTACCAGCCAGAGTTGCTGTCCTCCTGCCTGAAACCGCAGTTTTTCCATGACCTGGACAGCTGTGCCCAGTTTATCGACAACGCCGAATGAGGTTGTAAACAGGGTATTGGCAGACAGCATCAGAGGCGGTTTGGGATTGCCAAAGACCACATCCCTTTCTTCCCCGTCCCTGCCGGTGGTCAGCACTCCTGCCGTCTTATCCTGCAGATATGCCAGCAAACTGTTCAGCAGGGAGGTTTTACCGCTGTTCTTGCTGATTCCCGCAATAGCGTAAATGCCGTTTGCAAGTCCGGAAATCTGTTTTAAAGGCATGGTCTTCATATTTTGCTGATTCTTTGCCGCATAAGAAGACAAATGCCGGTCTTGAGACCGGCATTCATTTATTTCTTTCTGCGTTTGTTCCGTCTCGTTTCTGCCGGTCCCAGCGATACCTTTCTTCCGCGCAGCAGGGTCATGATACCCTCGGTTGATTTTCTTTCCTCAGGGCAGGGGTCCTTGTAATCCGTCTCTTTCTGCGCCTGGTATTCAGGTTCTGTATATGCGGTCAGAAGTCCCTCGTAGTTACGCAGGATAACTCTGCCCGGCATCTGTGAAACGATATAATTCGGCATTACCGGTATTTTGCCGCCGCCGCCGGGAGCATCCACCACATAGGTCGGGATGCAAAGCCCGGATGTATGGCCGCGCAAGCTTTCCATGATCTCGATGCCTTTGGCTATGGGAGTGCGGAAATGACCGATACCTTCGGACAGGTCGCACTGGTAGATGTAATAGGGACGCACCCTGTTTTTCACCAGGGTATGCACCAGTTGCTTCATCACGTCCACGTGGTCATTGATGCCTTTCAGAAGTACGGACTGGTTACCCAGCACGATGCCTGATTCAGCGAGCCTGGCAAGGGCGGCGCAGGCGTCTGGGGTCAGTTCCTGCGGGTGGTTGAAATGGGTGTTCAGCCAGACAAATTTGTACTTTTTGAGGACTTTCAGTAGGGATTCATTGATGCGCTGCGGCAGGACAACGGGTGTTCTGGTGCCGATGCGCACGATATCCAGATGTTTGATTTTACTGAGTTTGCCCAGGATTTCGTCCAGGCGTTCATCCCCCAGGGTGAGAGGGTCTCCGCCACTAAGGATGACGTCCCGGATTTCCTTGTTTTTCTTGATGTATTCAATGGCTTTTTCCACGTTGTCTTTGGGCATGGGAGCGTCTTTTTCTCCGGCTTTCCTGCGTCGGGTGCAGTGCCTGCAATACATGGCGCACTGGTCTGTGAGCAGCAGCAGGACGCGGTCCGGATAGCGGTGCGTCATGCCCGGCACGGGAGAATCCGCATCCTCATGCAGGGGGTCCGGCATATCTTCCGCGGCAAAATGGCTTTCCGCTATGCGGGGGATTGCCTGCAGGCGAACCGGGTCATAAGGGTTCTTCGGGTCAATCAGGGAAAGGTAGTAGGGTGTGATTGCCATGCGGAACGAGAAGTTCTTTTTCTTGAAGACTTCTTCCTCTTCCGGCTGCAGCTTGATATATTTCTTCAGTTCGTCCGGGGTTGTGATGCGGTTGCGCAGATGCCAGTGCCAATCCAGCCATTCCGTGTCCGTGGCGGTGCTGCGTATATTTTTGATGCTTGCCATATTTACCTCGATATGGTTCTGCGGACTAATCCGTGTATCTTTCTTTAAAAATCTTCATCAGGGTGGGATTGCGCCTCAGCAGGTCAAGCGAAATAATCGCATGGTCGTGGGCATAGCCGTTGCCGAGAATCATGTCAACGTCGGCTCCGATGCCTTCTGCGCCCAAAGCGGCTTTGGTAAAGCTGGTTGCCATGGAGAAGTAATAAACGATGCCTCTGTCCCTGCAAGCCATGATGCTGGGAAGCTCTGTGTCCTCTATATTGACAACGTTTACCACAACGTCTGCCATCTTGCCATCGGTGAGCTTGCTCACTTCACGCTGGATGGTGAGTGCATCTGTGGCGTCTGCAATGATTACGTCATGACAGCCGGTCTGCAGGCAGGTCTCGATGTAGGAAGGATTGCGTACGATGCCGATGACCCTGCCGCTGACGTCTGCTCTTTCGCGTGCCATGGCATTGCAAAGCACTCCGCTCTTGCCGTTGGCGCCGATGATAACGACTGTATCACCCGGCTGTACAAGGCGTTCCACCTGGGCGGGAGCGCCGGCTACGTCCAGAACGCTGAGGGAAAGGTTTTCATCCATATCTGCCGGAAGCTTGGCATAGATACCGCTGGAGAACAGGATTGCCTGCCCTTCGATTTCCACCTGGTCCTTGTCCAGCAGGACTTTCTTGATGGACTTTACTTTCAGGGGAGTGAGGGAGAGCGATACCAGGCTGGCTATCTTGTCGCCCACCTGAATCTTTTCCTTCATTTCAAAGTTGGGTCCGATGGCGGCGACTTTGCCTATCAGCATTCCGCCGGAACCGGTATCTTCGTTTTTGTGTTTGCCGGTACGGCTGGTCAGGTCTATCACATGGTCGGCAAACGCTTTTTCCAGGTCGGTGTGACCCTGTTTCTGCAGTTTGTTCTTGATTTGATGAAAAGAAGCGGAATCCACATTCAGGCGGATTACATCTATCAGGAGCTCATTGTCCCAAATCTCGCTCATATCGTTGTTCAGCACTCGTGCCGGCTGGGGCAGAACGCCCTTGGGTTCGATGACGCGATGGGTTCCGTAACGGCATCCTCCTGTCTTCATTTCAACCTCCATTTTCCTATTATTTTATACTCATTTATTTAATTACATTTTGATAGCTTACAAGTTTTTTTCATCCTTGTCTTATGTCAATGAAATTACGATTGCATAACTCATTGCCCTTCCAGCAACATTTTTCATAAACTGCTTGACGAATTGTAGATGCGGACTAATATGTTTACATGCAGATATGAGGTTTTTGAATTATGAGAATTGCACTTATGTTTGGTGTTTTGTTTCTGCTTGCCGGTTGTGTCTATCTGGACAACACAATGCTGGACAGCGCGGAGCCCTTGCGTCCCGGAAAACCGGAGATACAGCTATACACAGGCACCGGCTTTGATGTGAGCTCAGTTGTGATTAAGGAAGAGAGTGTTCCATGTTATCCGGACGGCAAACGGGCAAGCGAAGGCCAGGTCTGGGGATGTAAGACAGCCATCGGATTGGGAAACGATTTTGAGCTTGGCTACAAAAGTTGGACAGGCGAGGGAGTGGGAAGCCGGCTCATTCTAAAGAAACGCTTCTATTATGACGGGGATTATTCAATTGCTGTCAGCCCTTCCGGATATTTCCTTAAAAAAAAATCCGGTTACGCCCGCGAGGTCTATGGCTGGGAAGCCCCGGTCCTGATTACTTACAGGCCTATTGAACAGATGGGGTTTACTATGAAGCTTCATTACAGCAACGCTTTATACTCCGAAAGCTACCGGGACGACCAATACATGCAAAACGTCACCCGCGGACCATATAAAATTGAGCATTTCGGCGTAGTCGGAGGGTTTAACCTCAAAGCCAACATCTTCAGTTTATATGCCGAAATCGGACTTGACCTCATCAACGGACACAATAATCCCACCCAAATTTTCATACAAAGGGGCTTTGGCATCGGTCTGGAGTTTTAGGCACCCCATCCTCTCCTTTGTTCTTCCTTATATACATGTCGCGGAGATGTCCCGAAGCCGGCCGAAGAAAACCCGGTCATCTCCGCGGCATCTTCGGGACATCTCAGCAGGCAGGGTCTGTGGAAAGGGCAGGAGGATAATCAGCTTGACAGGATGAGTGCTTTTCCGCAGGTTAAATCTTTATGAAACAATGGTATTATTCAGAGTTTGGGCAGACGAAGGGACCGGTCGGCACGGCAGAGATAATCAGGTTGCTGGAAAAGCAGGAACTGGAGCCGGAATCCTATGTGACAGACGGCATGGACAATCCCTGGAAAAGGATTCGTGAGTTTCCGGAAATCATGGAGGAAGTGCAAAAACCGCAAGACCTGCCCCATGTGAAGGATTTTCCTGAAGAGATTTTTGGCAGGGAAGCTCCTGCCGGCACCGGCAATCTCTATTTTCACATACCTGTTAAACGGCTGGTCATGATGTCCATCGTCACGGGCGGATTTTACCAGCTTTACTGGTTTTACCGGCAATGGCATTTCTGGGCGGTGAAGCATAAACAGGCGCACAGGTCCTTTGACCGTGAAGCCGGCTGGCTGCTGTTCGAGCTGATGGTGCTGGAAAAGATTGAGACGGACAGGGAACTGAATGCTGTCTGCAAGGCGGACTTCAACGGCACTTCGCTGTTCTGGATATGGGTTTCGGTCGGGATGCTGGCAGGCTGGCTTTATTCGATACCGCTGAAAGGGCACGACTTCCCGTTCTTTACATCCTGGGTGTTCGGCGCTGCCAACGTCCTGTTTATCCTTCCGGCGCAGAAATATATCAACCGCGTCAATGCCAAACTGGGCAATACCTATGAAAAACCCCGTCTGGGGCACTATGTAGCTCTAATCCTGCCCTGGCTCTTTATTGCATTTATGCTTATCCGGTATGGCATTCAGGCGCTGAACCGCTATTTCTGATATCCATTCCGGCGTCTTTTCAGATAGTTCCCTTCAAAAATCCCTGACGGACGGGTTCGTCGAATTTCTCGATTGCGTAGCGCAACATGGTGCGGGGCATGGTCTTGTAGTGCTTCAGCAGGAAGTCATATTCCGTCCGGTAATCGCGCTTGCCTATCTCTCGGAGCATCCAGCCAACCGCCTTATGGATAAGGTCATGCTTGTGGTGAAGCAGTTTCTCTGCCAGTTTGAGGGTGGTCCTGTATTCACCCTTGCGGATAAAATGAAAGGTGGCAATCACAGCGATGCGCTGCTTCCACAGATGGTCTTCCTCCGCCATCTGGAAAAGGATGTCGTGCTTCCTGTCGAGCAGCCACGGACCCAAGATGTAATGGGCACTTGTGTCCACCAGGTCCCAGTTGTTGATATAATCTGCGTGGCTCAGGTAGATATCTACCATTGCCTGCTTCTCTGAAGGGTCTTTGCTCTTTTCAAAACGGCAGACCAGCATCATAAGCGCTGTTATACGAATGTCGTGCACAGGGTTTTTCAGCAGATCAGTCAGGTCCTCCAGGGTCAGCAGGCGGTTAAACTCCTTGGCAAGCTGCCGCTGGTCCGGAACCGTTGTTCCGTAAAAGGTGTCGCCTTCTCCATAACCGCCCGGAAAGCACTGGAAAAACTTAGCCGCACCAACCGCCCTGACAGGATTGCGGATGCTTTCCATGCGAAGCAGGAAATCTGTTTTATATTGGGACATTGCCTGTTACCGCTTAAAACAGACCGTTGATGTTGCCGTCGCCTTCCACGTCTATAACCTCTGCGGAAGGATGTTTCGGCAGTCCGGGCATACGCATGATTTCACCTGTGATGGGTACCAGGAAACCCGCTCCGGAGGAAATAAGTATCTCCCTTACCGTAACGAGGAAATCCTTGGGTCTGCCCAGCAGTTCAGGGTTGTCGGACAAAGACTTCTGCGTCTTGGCGATGCAGATGGGAAGCTTGTCATAGCCGTATTTGTTTATCTTCTTAAGGTCTGCCCTGGCATCAGCGGTGTAGTCCACTTTCTGCGCGCCGTAAACTTCCGAGGCTATGCGGAAAATCTTGTCTTCCACAGGCGAGTCCCATTCATACAGCGAGTTCAGCTTGCAGACGTCCTTTTCCGTCATGGCGACTGCATGTTCCGCCAGTTCGATACCGCCTTCTCCGCCTTTGGCATGGAAATCCACAATGGAAGCGTCGAATCCCTGGCTGAGGCAAAAGTTCTTTACGATGGCAAGCTCTTCCTCGGTGTCTGTGGCAAAGCGGTTTATGGCGATGATGCTCTTCATGCCGAACTTATGAATATTCTCCAGGTGCTTGGCGAGGTTGGGAAGTCCTGCCTCCACGGCTGCGGGATTGGGGATAGCTATGTCCTTCAGCTTGGAACCGCCATGCATTTTAAGGGCGCGCACCGTGGCGACCAGGATGACCGCATTAGCGCAGAACTGTCCGTATTTGCAGACCAGGTCAAAAAACTTCTCTGCTCCCAGGTCAAAGCCAAAGCCGGCTTCCGTTACCACATAATCACTGAGGCGCAGGGCTGTTTTGGTGGCGAGGATGCTGTTTGCGCCCTGGGCTATATTGGCAAAGGGGCCTCCGTGCACAAAGGCGGGAGTTCCCTCTATGGTCTGCACCAGATTTGGCTTGAGGGCATCCTTGAGCAAAGCAGCTATGGCGCCTTCATAACCCAGTTGCGATACGCGCACCGGTTCGCCGTTATGGGTGAATCCAACCGTGATTTTACCGATGCGTTCCTTGAGCTCATCCATAGTGTTGGACAGGCAGAGGATAGCCATTATCTCGCTGGCGGGAGTAATGTCAAAGCCGTCTTCACGCGGAAAGCCCTGCTTGCTGCCGCCCAGGCCTATGACGATTTTCCGCAGCATGCGGTCGTTTACGTCCACCACTCTTTTCCAGGTCAGGCGGCGCGGGTCGATATTGAGCTCGTTATCGTAGTAAATATGGTTGTCCAAAAGTGCTGCCAGCGTGTTATTGGCAGCAGTGACGGCGTGAAAGTCCCCGGTGAAGTGCAGGTTGATATCTTCCATAGGCAGCACCTGTGACCAGCCTCCGCCTGCTGCACCGCCCTTGACTCCAAAAACCGGGCCCAGAGACGGCTCCCTGATGGCAGCGGTTGCAAGCTTTCCGACTTTGTTCAATGCCTGCGCCAGACCGATGGAAGTGGTTGTCTTACCTTCTCCGGCGGGGGTTGGCGTGATGGCAGAGACCAGGATGAGTTTTCCCATGGGATTGTCTTCAATTCGTCTGAGAGCTGTGTATCTGACTTTGGCTTTATAGCTTCCATAGTGGTCCAGGTCATCCGGACCAAGCCCCAGTTTGGCTGCAATGTCATTGATATGTTTCAGTTCGACCTGACGACCGATATCCAAATCTGACAGCATGTTTCCTCCACTTCTGGTAATATGGAAAAGCAGCCAACCTTGCGGGGACTGGCTGCTTCTCGATTGTTATGACACTTCGGCGTTGCCGGGTGTGTTAATAAGAATAATTATCTGATTAAGAGCTTGCGGCTCTGAACCTGGTTTCCGGCTGTCATCTTGTACATGTAAACTCCGGAAGGCAACAGGCTGCCATTATCGTCTCTGCCGTCAAAGGTAACGTTGTGCAGATGGTCTGCCTTGACTTCGTTCACCAAAGTGCGGACTTTCTGTCCCTTGAGGTTGTAAACATTGATCAGGACATGCTGGGCGCTTTTCAGGTTGTAGGCGATTTCTGTCTGTCCGGCAAAGGGATTGGGATAGTTGCCGATTAACTGGGCTTCGGGCAGCACGATTACGTTATCATCGTTGGAAGTAGTGTAGAAATCTCCATTATTGCGGGGGTTCAGTCCATAAAGGTCAAAGGAGTAATCAACTATTCCGCGGATTTCCGCCCACTGGTTTCCGATGGAGATACCGCTCCAGGAATGACCGTACTGGAAACAGCCGTTGTCAACCTGACCGGGACCGCTGCCGTCGGTTACATAAAATTCCTGGTAATTGTTGGGAGCTGTGGTGACTGTGACGTTCTGCACCTTGACCAGGCATCCTTCCCACATTTCGGCATTGGCGTGGACAGCAGGGCTTCCCAGCACTGAGGTCTGGATTAAGGCTGGTTCAGGCAGGGGGTTGTTTTGGCTGACTATCTGAACGGTGGCGCCGGTGGCAAACACCATTTCGGTAAAGCCGTAATACTCTGTGATGGGACCTGTGCAATTGACCAGGTCGCCGACCTGAACACCCATGTTGAACATGAAGATATATAAACCGCTCCAGGGTCCGCCGGATGGGTCGGATATGAAAAACTTGGGATTTGCATTGGTTGAGGTGGTGCCGTAGGTGTTATTGGTGACGATTCCGGTGACGGTAACTGTCTGTCCGGCATAGGGTGAGGGATAGGTTCCGTCGGGTCCGGGAGTCTCGGTATATTGCACGTCGTAGCAGGACAGGGCAAAGACCAGACCGATGCTCAGCAGCATCAGGCTTATTAAAGCAATGTGTTTCATATTATTTTCCTCCTTAATATTACCATTAAGATAAAAGCCATTATTTTGGTCTTAAAAAACATGACAACCTTTTTCTTGCAATTTTGTGTTATTATTACATAATTAATCTCCCAAGGCCTGCTCTTCCCTGCATGATACGAGGAGGATACGGGGAGAAAGCCCACGCATCCCTCCCGTATTGTTCCCGTATCCAGCAGGAAAGGGGCAGGTAAAAAAAGTGGCAGGATTATTCCCGGCGGATTGGCATATTCTTTGCATTACAAAGTAAAACCGGTTATATTATCGGAAACAAAGGCAATACATTGATTCTAAAATAAAGAAATGCCTATGCAGAGGAGATAATACCTATGAGCAACCCCTTTCTGGACAATAAGTGGAAACACCGCCTGGATGCCATACCCTTTCATTTGATTAAAACCGAACATTACATGCCTGCCGTGGAGGCAACCCTGCAGATTGCGCGCGATAACATAGACAAAATCCGCAACAGCAAGGAAGAAGCCACCTTTGAAAACACCATTTTGGAAATGGACTTCGCAGGTGAGGAACTGGACTATGTAACCAGCGTTTACTACAATCTGCTGGGTGCGGAATCGGACAATGAGTTCAAAGCGCTGGCGCAGAAGATTTCACCCATGCTGGCAGAATTCGGCAGTTCCATCATGACCGACGAGGCAATCTTCGCCAGAGTCAAGAAGGTTTACGAAGACGAGTGCGTCAATAAGCCCAAGCCGGAGCCGGATTTTGGCGACAAACAGAAAATGCTTGCCTGCGAAAGATACCGCTACACGGAACGCATTTACAATAGCTTTATCCGCAACGGAGCCATGCTTTCCCCCGATGGCAAGAAAAAGCTGACGGAAATCGACATGGAACTCAGCACCCTGAGCCCGAAATTCTCGGATAATGTGCTCGCCGCCACCAATGCCTGGGAACTTCACCTGACCGACCCCAAAGAAGTGGAAGGCATTCCTGAAAACGCCCTGAACGGAGCTGCCTACCGCGCCAAACAGAAGAACAAGGAAGGCGGCTGGCTGTTTAACCTGCAAGCGCCGAACCTGATTCCCGTCCTCACCTACTGCAAGAACCGCTCCATCCGCGAAACAGCCCAGAAAGCCTATGCTTCGCGTGCCTTTAACGATGAATTTGACAATCAGGGAAACATCAAGCGTATCCTGGAACTGAGAGCTGAAAGGGCAGCCCTGCTGGGTTATCAGACGCATGCGCATTATGTTCTGGAGGAACGCATGGCTCAAAATCCCGAAGAAGCCATGGATTTCCTGGAAAAGATATATGCGGTTGCCTATCCCGCCGCCCGGGCAGAACTCGAGGAAGTAAAGGCTTTCGCCAATGAAATGGACGGCATTACAGACTTCATGCCCTGGGATTATAACTACTATTCCACCAAACTGAAAGAAAAGAAATTCAGGTTCGACCCCGAACAACTGCGTCCCTGGTTCAAACTGGAAAACGTGTTTGAAGGGCTTTTCCTGGTGGCGAAAAAGATTTACGGCATCACGCTGAAACAGGTTACAGACGTGCCTGTCTATCACAAGGACGTGACCACTTGGGAAGTCTATGATGAAAAAGACGCGTTCCTGGGATTGATTTACCTGGATATGTTTCCCCGTGAAACCAAACGCGGCGGCGCCTGGATGAATGCTTTGGTCGGACAGGGGCTGTATAGCGACGGGATGAAGCGTCCGCACGTCGTGAACGTGGCATCCCTCACTCCATCCACCGATGAACAGCCCTCCCTGCTCCGCATGGATGAAGTGCGCACCATCTTCCACGAATTTGGGCACGCCTTGCACGGACTGCTTTCAGACTGCACCTACAAGTCCCTGGCAGGACCCAGCGTTCTGTGGGATTTCGTGGAACTGCCCTCCCAGATTATGGAAAACTGGCTGTTGGAAAAAGAAGCGCTGAACCTCTTTGCCAAACACTACCAGACAGGCGAACCACTGCCGGATGAACTGCTGGATAAAGTGCTGGCAGCGCGCAACTATATGGCGGCAAACGCCAATCTGGGACAGCTCCGCTATGCTATGCTGGACTTTGCCTGGCACCTGGAAGACCCCAAAAACATCGACAGCGTGAACGACTTTGAAAACAAAACCGTGGAACGCTTTAGCCTGTTGCCCCAGACTCCCGGCAGCAGTATTTCCTGCAGCTTTGCCCATATCTTCGCCGGCGGATATTCGGCGGGATATTATTCCTACAAATGGGCTGAAGCTCTGGAAGCAGACGCCTGGTCGCTGATAAAGGAAAAGGGCATCTTTAACCAGGAAGTAACCTACGCCTTCCGCGATATCATCCTTTCCAAAGGCAATTCCGTCCACCCGATGGACCTGTTTGTTGCCTTCCGAGGCAGACAGCCGGACCCGGATGCCCTGCTCAAAAGGGATGGCTTGATTTAATCAATAGAAGATTCCAAAATAAAAGGGCTGTTTACATCACTGTAAACAGCCCGGTTTTTATATGGGTGCAAAAGGGTTTAGTGCTTTTCCTTGCAGAACTCGATAAGGACGCCGAGGGTGGACTTGGGATGCAGGAAAGCGATGTCCGCTCCATGCGCTCCCGGACGGGGTTCCTTGTCAATCAGCTGAATCTCGTTGTCTTCCGCTTTCTGCAATTCGGCAGGCAGGTCGTCCACAGCAAAAGCAATGTGCTGAACGCCTTCGCCTTTTTTCTCGATGTATTTGGCAACGGGACTGTCTTCAGAAGTGGGTGCCAGCAGTTCAATCCTGGTGTCCCCACAGGGAAAGAAGGCAACCTTCACCTTTTGAGAGGGGACTTCCTCGATGTTTTCCAGCTTCAGGCCCATCTTCTCGTAAAGGGCGATGCCTTTGTCCAGGTCCGAAACGGCGATGCCGATGTGGGATATATGCTTTATCATATTACTTCCTGTAATTCTCCGCCAGTTCAAAGCCCAGTTGCATTGCCTTCAGGTTCAGGTCCACAAAGGCGGGTTTTACCGATTCCCTGATGGCCTGCGCCAGGGATTCCTCTTTGACGATGCCTGTGCACTTCACCAGAAAGGCAAGGGAGCAGATATTGGTGGTGATGGGGCTTCCCAGCTTCTCTGAGACAATCTCCGTGAAAGGTACTTCAAATACGTGCTCGGACATTACGGAAATATTCTTCACGCTGGTGGTGTCCACTATGAGCGTACCCTTTTCCCGCAGGTCAAAGATATACTTGTCGCAGGCTTCCTGCGTGAGAGCCAGCAGGATATCAAACTGGGTCGCTTCAGGGAAGAATATCTCCCGGTCGCTGATGAGCACGTCTGCCCGGGAATAGCCTCCGCGGGATTCCGGACCATAGCTTTGGGTCTGGGTTACGCGTCTCTTTTCGTGAACTGCTGCGTTGGCAAGGATTATCCCCGCAAGGATAAGGCCCTGTCCGCCGCTGCCTGAAAGCCGGATTTCTGTTGCCCTACTCATTGTCACCTCCCTGGGCGCGAACGCAAAGCTTGGCATACTCATCCGTATATTCCGGCCTGATTTCGCGTCTCAGGATACCACGTATTATCTTGCCTTCGGTCTGCTCTTTGGGAAGCTTCTCATAGGCAGTAAGCGGTATGGAATTATCACGCATAGCCTTCATCATATCCGGGGCGCTGCCTTTCTTGTTCATTCTGCCGTAGATTACGGGGCAGGCGCTTACGACTTCAAGCAACGAGAAGCCCGGGTGGTTCAGTGCTTCCTTCACGTAGTTCTGGGTCTCTATCGCATGGAAAGCGGTAGTTCTGGCAACGAAGGATGCTCCTGCGCCCATGGCGAGTTGGCAGATGTCAAAATCGGGTTCGATATTTCCATAGGGAGCCGTGGTGGCAATGGCGTCATGCGGGGTGGTGGGGCTTGCCTGCCCTCCGGTCATGCCGTAGATGTTATTGTTTATAAGGATGACGGTTAAGTCAATATTCCTGCGGGCGGCGTGAATCAGGTGATTTCCGCCGATGGCAGTGCAGTCGCCGTCTCCGGTAACCACTATCACTTTCATATTGGGTTTATACATCTTGACGCCGGTGGCATAGGCGATGGCTCTTCCGTGCAAAGTGTGCAGGGTATTGAGGTCTATATAGACGGGCATGCGTGAAGAGCAGCCGATTCCGGAAACCATCACAATGTCATTGCGGTTGAGTTCCATCTCGGCAATAGCGCGGATGATGGCACCCAGCACGATGCCGTTTGAACAGCCGGCGCACCAGACGTGGGGGAATTTTTTATCGTGCCTAAGGTATTCGTGAACAACTTTTTGAGGAATGCTAGCCATCTTAATGTACCTCCCTGATAACGCGTAAAATGTCCAAGGGCGTGATGAGAGCTCCGTCGGCGCGTTGGATTGGAATCAGGTCTCCGTCAGCCTTGTCCTTGGTCAGGCGCTTGAGTTCCTGAATCAGCTGGCCCTGGTTGAGTTCCGGCACGATTACTATGTCAACGTTTCTGAGCATCTTGCGCACTGCATCGTCCGGGAAGGGCCAGATGGTGAGCGGACGCAGAAGTCCGACCGGGATGCCTTCGGCTCTGGCTGCAGCAACGGCTGATTTGGCGGAACGCGCTGTGATACCGGCCGCAAAGATGGCAATCTTGGCATCTTCCATATCGCGGCTTTCAATCTGCACCAGGTCCCTGATATTGTAGGATATCTTTTTGCGCAGGCGTTCCATCATATCATGCGCTTCCACCTTTTTATTGGTGGGAAACCCCAGCTGGTCATGCGTGAGGCCTGTTACATTAAATCTATAGCCATCCCCGAAACTGGCAAGGGGAGAGAGGTATTTCTGGTTTTCGTCATAGTGCTTGTACCAGTTGGGCGGAATGGTAGGCTTTATTCTGGAGATAATCCTGATATTGGCAACATCCGGAAGCGCCACAGCTTCGCGCATATGGCCGATGACTTCGTCCATCAGCAGGATGACGCAGGTGCGGTATTTTTCCGCCAGATTGACAGCGCGAATGGTCAGTTCGTAGGATTCCTTGACAGAGTCAGGATAGAGCACTATGGCAGGTGAATCGCCGTGTGAGCCCCATTTGGACTGCATGATATCGCCCTGGGCGGGACTGGTCGGCATACCGGTGCTGGGTCCCACGCGCTGGACGTTTACCACTACGCAGGGAGTTTCGGTAATCTTGGCATATCCGATGCCTTCCTGCATGAGTGAAAATCCCGGTCCGCTGGTGGCGGTCAAAGACTTGGCTCCTGCCAGGGAAGCGCCGGTAATAGCGCTGATGCTGGCAATCTCGTCTTCCATCTGGATAAAGACTCCACCGCGTTTGGGCAGTTCATAAGCCAGGATTTCCGCAATTTCGGTGGAAGGAGTGATGGGGTAGCCGGCGAAGAAATTGACTCCGGCATCCAAAGCTCCGATGGCAACGGCTTCATTACCCTGCATCAGGCGCATCTGCCGTCTGATTTCTATGGGTTCTTCCTTGATTGTTTCAACGGGTTTTGCTTTCTTGGTTGTTTTACTTGCCACTGTGAAACTCCTTACCTGTTTTTGGAACCGGTTATGGCAAAATCCGGACACAGACGGTCGCAGGTTTCGCAATGAATGCATTTATCGGGATTCGCCACATAAGGCGAGCCGTCGGGTTTTCTGCCGAGGCATCCCGTTGGGCAAAAGGCGACGCAGATGCCGCACTTCTTGCACCAGTTGTAATAGATTAGCACAGGGGAGTTCTTGTCGCCCGGTGCCTTTACTTCAGTGATTTCCACTTCCATTTTTTCCTGGGCTTCTTCTTCCCTGAAAATCATGCCCACTCGGTCTTTTTCGACTTTCTTGGACATCATACCTCCATATAAAGCTTACGTTTGGGTCTTTTTAAAATAACCGCTTTTTTTTTCAAGGTTTTTTTAATAAATCTTATCAAACGGCTGAAAATAGCTTGATTTCCGGCTGTTTTTTGCGGGGTGGTTTCCTGCTTGCCACGAGGAGACAACGAGGAGACAACGAGGAGATTATCCTCGTTATCTCCCCGCTGTCATTGGGGAGTAGGTGTGCCTTTTGGAGTAGATTTACGGGAGGTGTATATCTTTTACAGTTACTTGGAAAAAGCCGATGCCCTCCTCAGGACGAGCGCTTTTTGTTCAGACGTTTTTCCGGTTTGGGTTCCGGGAGGTATGGGGTATGGGATATTTATGTTTATCATACTACTGCATTGCCGAACAGGTCCTGGAGTACTTCAGTCCAGTTTCCGAATTGCTTTGCGTGCCTGCTGCTCTCATCGCGCAACTTCTGGTACTCGACAGGATTGGATTTAATCAGGTTAAGGCATTTATCAATTGTGCGAACCCATGTAGTGCGCATCTGATCTTTGACAATGAATCCGGTTTGTTCAGGCAGGATAATCTCCTTGGGGCCACCCTGGTTTGAGACTATTACGGGCAGTCCGCAGGCCTGGGCTTCCAAAATAACCATTCCGAAAGTGTCGGTGACACTGGGAAATACAAAGAAATCGGCAGCATTGTACAATCTGGGAAGTTCTTCGCGGGGAATAGCGCCAAGGAAAACAACATTGCGGCATTCCGCCAGGATTTCCCTCAATTCCGACAAAAAGGGACCGTTTCCAGCTATTACAAGGTTGAGATCCGGATGAGTCACTTCGAGGTTAAGGTAGATTTGGGCAAGCAGTTCCAGAGATTTATCCTTGGAAATCCTGCCGGCATAAAGAAGAGTGATGCCGTTACTGTATTTGAGGTTTTTGGGGAGGTATTGCTTACGGTTTGGCATGGGTTCAAAGGAAGCGGTGTCTATGCCTCTTTTGAAGAGGCGTATTCTTTTATCCGGCATACCGCGTTCATCCAGGATTTTCTTGTATTCGCGGGTGGGGACAAGGATTTCATCAAACTGATTGTAAAACCAGCGCTCATAATCAAGCACCAGATTGCGGGCTGATTCATCAGAGATAATATGCTCTGCTTCCAGAGTGAAGTCGGTGTGATAAACCCCGGAACATTCCACCTGCATGATTTTGGCGGCAAGCAGGGCAAGCAGCCCTATGGGACCGGGGGTAGAAACGATAATCTTGTCAGGCTCAAATTCCTGAATGAGCTTGAGACTTAGCAGAATAGAGGGAATCTTGATGCGATAATTTTCATAAAAGGGCAATGGAAAACGATAAATGAACGGCAGGTTCAAAAAGTTTTCCGGGATATCACTGGTAATCTGGTTATCCTCCAGACAGCCGACAACGAGCACTTCTCTTCCCTCTTCACTGGCAAGCTTACCCATGCGTTTAATAGTGTGCGATACTCAGTTCAAATCGTTGATTGTGTCAGAAAACCAGAGGACACGGGTCTTGCGCGTCTCTGTCTGCATATTCAGGTCTTTGGTAAGTTCGGGCAAAAGTTTACGGTTTTTATGCATATGTCCGAGTGTGCTGAAAAAAGGCAGCAAAAGGAAGATACCCGGCAAGCTTCCGCTGATGTTCTTCACCATCTTGATAAGATTCATTTCTTTCAGGTCGCTTTCCAGCGAATCCAGGAAGACCATAAAGAAAGCATCCGCCATGTTGGCTATCTTGTTGTACACAATATCCAGCTTCTGGTCGATAAGCAGGTTTTGGGCATTATGCAGAAACTCAATGAGGTCTGTCATGCTCCGTTTAAGCTGGTCACCCTTGATGTCTGCCATGCTTTTCATGGTCTTTAACCTGATGCGGTCTTTCAGTTCCAGGTTGCTGCGTTCAAAGATTTGTTCCGTCAGTTTGTTTACCAGGCTGTATTTCTTTTTGTCAGATGTGAAGCGGGAAAAATCCCAGGCGATTTTATAGACAGTGAAGGCTAACGAATGATAATTGTTATGCCTGCCTTCAGCCAGGCTCTTTTTCTGGCGGATTTGTTTGAGGAAATCGCGGGAATTTTCTGCTTCTGCTGCTGTGAAAGTCTTGGCGATAAAAAGAGCACCATGGTCATCACTTCCTCCTGTGTAGCCTTTAATCCAGGGTTCCTGGCTAAAAGGTTCAATGTGATAGCGGTTATAAAGGTCCTGAATAATATCAGGATTGAGGTTTTTCAGTATCCGCATCCAATTTTGGTTGCTGGTCTGATTCCTGCCGCCGTTGATGGATTCAAAATAATCGAACAGAAGGATCAATTTCTGCAGATGGTCCTTACTGAGCTTTCCGTTTACATCATAAGAGGCATGGGCAACACTGTGAGTAAGGTCTTCCTGCTTCAGGTAGTCGCGGAGTTCATAAATATCTTTGCGGATATGATTTATGGTTTCGAACTGCACGTGGTTGAATCCGTAAACCAGGATATGAATCTTGCAGCCATCTTCTGGAAAATAGGTGGTGGCTTCCACGCCTGTAATCACTTTCCCGGGATACTTATCCTTCAGCAGCATTACTCCATCTATCCTGTTGTGGTCTGTAATGGTAACCAAGTCCATGCCCTCTGTGATAGCCCGGTTGTAAATCAGCAAGGGGTCGGTATAAGATTCTTTGGCACCTAACCTTTGCAAAAACCATTCAGAGGGGTGCTCCGAATATATCGAATGACAATGCAGGCCTGCTTTTAACACAGTTATTCTCCAATATCTTTTCTTCAAGCTATATATACGGTTTTATTGTTAAGTCTTTATTAGTATTGGGTTAAAAGGCAGTTAAAAAGTCTTGACAGAAATGCGGCTGCTGCTAATTGAGAATCATTCTCATCAAAGGAGTATGCAATGCAGAACCATGAACATATGTTTGAAGCCTTTCTGGTAAAGAAGGAGCTGAAGTTCACCCTTCCGCGCAAACTGATTCTGTCCACAGTGTTTGCGTTGCATGAGCATTTTGATGCGGAACAGCTTTATGATGAGGTGCGCAAGGCAAGCAGGAACGTCTCGCGTGCCACGGTTTACCGCACCATTCCCCTGCTGGTGGAGGCGGGGCTCATCCAGAAATCGGTGCGGAGTGAAGCCAGGGACACCTATGAACACATCTATGGCCACCCCAGGCATGCGCACTGGGTCTGCCGGGAATGCGGCGGCGTCCTGGAAACCGACATGCAGGAAATCTGCAAACAGCTTCAGAAAAGGGCTGCAGTCCAAAACTTTGAGATTGCGGAAATCAGTCTGGAAATCAAGGGTCTGTGCTGGAAATGCCGGAATAATGCAACTGAGTCTCAATAAATGAACAAGAAACCGGGAAAACACACAATCGCCCTGATAGGAAATCCCAACGTCGGGAAAACCACCGTATTCAATGTCCTGACGGGAAGCCGACAGACCGTCGGCAACTGGCCCGGGGTCACGGTTGAGCACAAGGAAGGCAGATTTCACCACAAGGGAAAAGAAATTGAAGTCATAGACCTGCCGGGCATTTATTCACTCTCAGCCACTACCCTGGACGAAAAGGTTACCCGCAACTATATCCTGCAGAATAGTCCGGACCTTTTAATAAACATTGTAGATGCCTCCAACCTGGAGCGAAACCTCTACCTGACCATCCAGCTTCTGGAGATGAAGGTGCCTGTCCTGGTGGTGCTCACCATGCTGGATATCGCAGAGCAGAACGAGATTATCATAGATTACGAACATTTGCAGAAGCACCTTGGATGCAGCGTCATCCCGGTTCAGCTTTTCCACAAAAAGACCGAAGCAGAATTGCGGGATGCGATACTGATTGCTGCCGGCAAATCAGAAATTTGCACGACAGTCATCAGGTATGATGAAGTGGTGGAAAACGGGCTGGATAAGCTGGAGGAAACCGTCAGCTTTGCAAAATACGGCGAAATTCCCTTCAGAAGATGGCTGGCGCTTAAGCTGCTGGAGCACGATGAGGACTATGCTTCCGTTCTTTCTGAAGAGGAATGGGACACACTGAACCACGTCACAAAATCAATCGAAAAACACCGCAACCAGCAGATAAAGACCATCATTGCGGATGACAGGTACAGCATTATCAGGGGTCTTAGCCTGGACGTTGTGAAACGGCGCTCCGGCTGGCAGGAAACCCTTTCAGACAAAATAGATACGCTGGTTCTGAACAGCTATCTGGGACTGCCCATCTTTTTCTTTGTGATGTTCCTGGTATTTTCGCTCACTATCAGGGCAAGCCAGCCGATTGTGGGGTGGATTGATGTTGCCCTGAACTGGCTGCTGGTGGACAAAGCGGCTGCTTTGCTGAACTCACTGGCATTCCCTGTCTGGCTGACGGATTTCCTGACAGGAGGCATCGGCGGAGGGCTGGTCACCATTGCATCGTTCATTCCGCCCATCCTGTTCATCTTTGTCAGCCTTGCCTGGCTGGAGGACTCCGGTTATATGGCGAGGGCAGCTTTTGTAGCGGATAAGTTTATGCGCAGCATCGGTCTGCCTGGCAAGGCTTTTATCCCGTTGCTGGTGGGATTCGGCTGCACGGTACCGGCTATCATGGCAACCCGGACCCTGGAGAATAAGCGGGACAGGATAATGACCTCCCTGCTGACTCCTTTTATGAGCTGCGGCGCCAAGCTGCCTGTCTATGCCTTCCTGGCGATGATATTCTTCCCCAAAAAAGCCAATCTGGTGGTTTTCGGGCTGTATATGATCGGCATCATCCTGGCTTTGGGAACCGGTCTATTGCTGAAAAAGACCCTGTTCAAGACCGAGCCGGCGGACTTTGTGATGGAGCTTCCCGCCTACCATCTGCCCACTTTCAACGGGATTGCCATGCATTCCTGGCACCGGCTGAAAGACTTTATCCTGCGGGCAGGCAAGACCATCCTCGCTGTGATTGTGATAGTTTACGTGCTGCAGATGATTACGTTGCCGGCGGGCTTTGGGTCCGATAAAACAGCAACCGTACCTATGGAGAGAATCTCCGTGATGGAGATAGCCGGCAAGGCAATCACCCCCGTCTTTAAGCCGATGGGTATTACGGGCGAGAACTGGCAAGCCAGCGTAGCTCTTTTGTCCGGTCTGTTTGCCAAGGAAGCGATTGTTGGCTCTCTGCATTCACTGTATAAAGTGACTGAAAACGAGGAGATACAGGATGTGCTAAAGAGGCAGTTCGGTTCTGCTTCCGCAGGCTTTGCCTATCTGCTGTTCATCCTGCTATATTCACCCTGCGCGGCAGCTCTGGCAATGCTGTGGAGAGAGCACGGCAAGGGCTGGATGATGTTTGCCTTCGGGTTTCTGACCCTGCAGGCCTGGCTGGTCGCCACCCTGGTTTACCAGGCAATGCAGTTTGCATCCAATCCGGTGGTTTCATTCACCTGGTTTGCCATCATAGCGCTTGTTTTCATCGCGCAGTACCTTATCTTGTTTGTAGCGGGAAAGAGATATGAATCACATGTTTAGAGGATTAGGAAAAAGGATTGGCAGAGGTTTGGGCTGGCACCGGGCTTCGGGTCAGATCAGAAAACCCTGTGAAGAGCTTGCTTCGGTGGAGACGGACGGCACAGTAGTAATTACCTGCAACAACGACCACAAGACGGTGGAAAGAGGGCTATGCACGGGAGTGCAGGTGCGGGTTATCCGCAATGAGCAGGATGAACCCAATATCATCATTGCAGTGGGTGATGCGCGCTATGTGCTGGACCGCCGGATAGCTCAGAGAATCAAGGTCAGGGAAGCAAAACAATCAGTTTGAGCTAAGTCCGGACAGCCTGTATGCCGCCACGGCAAAGGCATTGCTCACATTCAGAGAATTCTTCCATCCGCAGACAGGGATAGTCAAAACCTCATCCGCCAGAGCCAGAATCTTTTCCTCAATTCCCAGCGCTTCATTACCCATTATCACGGCAACAGGCCGGGTAACCTCATAATCAAACAGAGGTTTGGCGTGGGTGGCAGTTTCCAGCGCAATGACGGGAATCCCCTGCTTTTTTAGCAAATCTACAGCATGCTCTGTGGAGGAATACTGCTGCCAGGATAAGCGCTGTTCTGTTCCCATGGCGGTTTTTAGCAATCCGGGATGAGGCGGGGCAGGTGTAATCCCGCAAAGCAGGATGCTTTTTGCACTGACGCATTCGGCAGTACGGAAGATGGAGCCAACGTTGTAGGCTGAGCGCAGGTTATCCAGCACGACCGTCAGGGGATGGGGAGCAACTGTTTCTGCCTGCCTTCCGCTACCGTCAAAGCGCAGGATTTCCGGGTCATTACCGCCAAAGCTGTTTTGGGAAGAACGGATGAGCGGCACTATCTGCCGCATGATATCATGCAGCGAACTGTCAGCATTCAGGGAAGAAAATGACGCGAACCGGTTTTGCACGGCAGATGCGCTCCATTGCAGACATCTGTGGATTTCTGCCACCAGAGCGGTGGAATACTCATCGTCAGCAAGATTGCTTTCCAGGGCGCAGAGCAACTGCAGCAATGCTTTTACCTGCCTGTCTTCTGCAAAGCCCCGGAATTTTTCCTCTGAATAATGATGCAATTTTACCATATCCAATTACTTATAATGCATCCGATGTTATTCTGTCAACCCCGAACTGAGTTTATCGGGTTTTCATTGACAAGCCGACAATGCAGTTAAATCATGCAAACATAACAGTCAGGAGGCATGGGACATATGAAATTGACTGACGAAAAACTGGAGAAACAGGCACCCTATTTTTATCCGGCTGATTTTGACATCACCAGTTGGAAAGCCATTTCAGAATCGTTTGATGAACTGGAAAGCAAGCAATATACCACCCCGCGCGACCTTCTTACCATGCTGTATCAGGCGAACGAGCTTTTTTCAATGATTAACCAGGCATATACCGACGCTTTTTTCAAGACACTTGCCGACACCAACGATACAGAGGCGCAGCAAAACCTGAATATCATGCTCAACGAAATCATGCTACCGCTGGAAAAGCGTTTCACCGGACTGCTGACCCTATATATGGAGCACCCCCAACGCCAGTTGCTGAGCCAGGAGAACTACCGTCAGCTTAATGAAAGCTTTGCCACCATTATCAGCAACTCAAACCGTCAGAATTCCGGACTCACGCTTAAACTGAGCCAGCTCATGCAGGAATACCGTCAGACGCTTAACGCAATTGTAGTAACCATCGACGGCGAATCCGTTCCCATCAACATTGTCAGCCAGATGTTAAGCAAAGCAGAACCTGACAGACGCGAGGTTATCTGGATGGCAAGAAAGGACGCCTTCCTGCAGCAAAAAGAAAAGCTCCATAGTATTCTGGACCGCATGATAAAATCCATGCACCTGCTGGCAACGGAAGCCGGATATTCCAATTACTACGAACAGGCCCTGACCTCATCGTTCCTGGGTAAACTGACTCCGGAGAAAGTATCCGATATCCACAAGGCGGTGAAAAAGGCTGTTCTGCCGGTGGTCCGGGAGTTTATCACCCAGCGACGTAAGCGGCTAAATATGAAAAGCATCAGACCATGGGATTTGGAAGCAGACCCGGAGGCGTCGGCACTGAGACCCTTTACCACCACCGATGAGCTGGTGGGCAAGGCAATCAGCGTGCTCTATAACATACGGTTTGAATACGGAATCCTGATGAACAAAATGCAGAACACCGGCTTTTTGAACCTGGATTACAGCCCGGACAAGGTCAAGGGCGAATTCAACGGAGCAATGCCCCAATGGGAGGCAGGATTCATCCATATGTGCAGCACGGGTCACCACAGGGATATGGTGATGCTGTTCCATGAGATGGGGCATGTGCTGCAGAACATTTCCCTCTTCCGAAACCCTCTCGGCATGTTTTACGAACTGCCTGTCCAGGTGCGGGAGCTTGCCTCGCAATCATTGGTCTATCTTTCCACAAGCGGATGGGACACCTTTTATCCGGACAGGGAAGACCAGAAAACCGCCTTCCGCAGCTTATTTGAATATGACCTGATGCAGGTGCTGCAGTGGACCATTCTGAACCGCTTTGAGCAGATGATTCACGCCAATCCCGGCTGGACTCCGGCTGAGCGTGAGGCCGAGATGGGCAAGCTGTGGAAGGAATGCGACCTGGGTGTGGACTGGAGCGGACTGGAGGACTGGCAGAATATTATGTGGATGCAGGAATTATCCTTGTTTGAATTTCCCCACTACATCTTCATGAGTTCGCTCTCCATCTTTAACGTCTGGCAGATTTACCACAACTACCGCAACAACCCCAACGACACAGTGAGCCGTTTCCAGCGCTTTTTGCAAAAGACCCCAGAACTCTCTGCCGAAGACATGTTCAATGAGCTGAATATCAGGCAGGACTATTCGGAAAGGCACATGCAGAAGATGATTGATTATATCATCAGTGAGTATAAGAAATTCGGGAAATAAGGCTCAGGACGTCTTGCGCCTCAGCATCAGCCAGACGAAGAAGGGACAGCCGATAAAGGCGGTAATCACACCCACCGGCAATTCCAGCGGGGTGAGGTGCATTGCCAGGAAATCACAGCCCAGCAGGAAGATACCTCCCGCCAGCAAGCTGAGCGGAAAGACTCTGCGTTGCGAGGTGCCTGCCAGAAGCCGGACGATGTGAGGTATGATGAGTCCCACAAATCCGATAATACCGGCATAGGAAACGGCAATTCCCGTCAGCAGTGAACTCAGCACGAACAACCGTCGGCGGATGGCGTGCACATTGATGCCCACGCTGCCGGCATACAAATCACCACTGCTCATCACATCCAGCGTAAGACTGTCACGGTAGATGATGTAAAGGATGACGGTTCCCGCACCGGCGAGAGCCAGGAAAAAGCGGTATTCCGCCAGCGTAAAGATATGTCCCAGGTTACCCATCAGGGTGCCCAGTATCAGCATGGTGTCTTTCTGGAAAAGATACATCACCAGCGAGATGATGGCAGAGATAAACATACCCGCGATTATGCCGGAGAGCAGCAGGCGGGTCTTGTCAAACTGCCCTTTTTTCTGAGCCAGGGTCCAGACAACCAGCATGGTCAGCATCGCACCGGCAAAGCCGAACAGAGGCATCAGCAGAAACATGCCGGCAAGACCTGCCAGCACCGCTCCCAAAGCCGCTCCGGACGATATGCCCAGGATGTAGGGCTCTGCCAGGGGATTATTCAGCATCATCTGGTAAACCGAGCCGATGCCTGCCAGAGAGACACCTGTAAAAAGAGTCAGGATAAGGCGCGGAAGGCGTACATTCAGGATGATGTTACTGTCCGCACTGCCGGCAGTCAGGTAGAAAAAGCCGAGCAAAACTCCGAATACAATGAGGACTGGCAGCAAAGCGTTTTTTTTCATTATGAGGCTTCCCGGAAGATTTCCTGCAGGCGTCTGGCTCCAAGGATGACGCGCGGTCCGGCGCGCAATAGCCAATCCGGGTTGAGGTCGCCCTCAAAGTAGATTCTGCCGTTGCGGACAGCAGGGATATCTTTCCAGCCCATGCGTTTGGTGATATTTTCCGCACTGTCCTGCGAGTAGCAAATCATCAGGTCCGGCCTGGCACGGATGACGTCCTCGGATGAAATCCTGCAGTAATCACGCTCCAGTTCGTCAAAGATATTGTCTCCGCCTGCCAGTTCGATGAGTTCTCCCACGAATGACTTGTCCGAGACGCTCATCAGCGGTTCGCGGTAAATCTCCAGATAGACCTTCCGGCGGTGTTCTGGTGTTGCGTTGTTCCTGATATGTTCCAGTTCGGCGCGCAGGCTGTCCGCCACAAACACGGCTCTTTCCCGCTTGCCGAGGGCTTCCCCGACCGTGATGATTCCTGACAGCATTTCCTGTATGGTCTGCGGATAAACACTTACGACTTTGATGCCGAGTTTAGCAAGTTCGGAGGCGATTGCCTGCTGTTCCAATGAGGAGGCAAAAACGAGGGATGGCTTGAGGGCAATGATTTTTTCCTTGTCCAAACTTCCGAATTTTCCCACTACGGTCTTGCCGGCATATGCCTCCGGCCAGGTGCATTCCTCCGTGATTCCCACCACGTTATCCGTTCCTTCCAGCACGGCGATAATCTCCGCAAGTTCAGGAGAGAGAATCACATAGCGGTTGTCAGGATTGGGGGCATCCGCCTTATGGCAGGATACAAACAGCGTCAGGATTAACAGCAGACAAACGGCTGTTGCTGTCTTCAGGTAACTTCTGCGGACAAGGTTACTTCTTTTCATACCCGACAACCAAGACAGGGAGATTGCATTTTTGTCAACCCTTCCGCTCTTAATCACATGTCGCGGAGATGTCCCGAAGCCGCCCGAAGAAAACCCGGTCATCTCCGCGACATCTTCGGGACATCTCATAGAGAAAGGTCCTGGCATCAGCCCGGTTTGGCAGGGTGGCGCTATGTAATCCCGTACGCCGTTCAGGATGGCAACCACAACGCAAGCCAGTCCGTTAGGACGACACTGTGTAGACCCGCACTTTGAGTGCGGGGTAGCCAGCCCCCAAACACACCAGTCCGGTAGGATAGCTACCGTAAAACTGCTGTTGCTAAAATAGTGTGGACAAGCATATAATGATAAAGTTATAGGCGATTAAACATGTGTCCGGTTGTTTTCGCAGGAACGGAGTCCTGCGCTACGTTGCTCAACACTCCGTTGTTGAGATGTGCAACCGCAACGCAAACCAGTCCGTTAAGACGAAACTGTGTAGCCCGTACGCCGTTCAGGATGTGCAATCTACGTTGCTCAACACTCCGTTGTTGAGATGTGCAATCGCAACGCAAGCCAGTCCGTCAGGACGAAACTGTGTAATCCCGTACGCCGTTCAGGATGTGCAACCGCAACGCAAGCTAGTCCGTTAGGACGCCACTGTGTAGCCCCGCACTTTGAGTGCGGGGTAGCCAACCCCCCCCCAAACACACCAGTCCGGCAGGACGGCACAATATCCCCTTGACAGATTAGCCGACATAGGTTTTACTCAAATCAGGAGAGGATTGATGAGGAAAGTCTTTATTGCAATCTTGCTTGCGTTACCGCTTCTGCTGCTGTCTGCCACCCTCACTGTTTCTTTGGATGGGACTCAGCAGTACACGAGTATTCAGAGTGCAATCAATGCCTCAGCTCCTAATGACAGCATTTTGGTAGCTCCCGGACGTTATTATGAAAATCTGAGGATAATATCAAAATCAATAACGATTCGGGGTTTCTTCAATCCAAATAGTCAGGATTCACTACAAATAACATATGTAGACGGAAACCAGACCGGTAGTTGCTTTGCCATAACAGATAGTTCAGATGTCGTTTTGGAGAATCTTTACCTTGCTAATGGCAGTGGCTTCCGTCAATTCCCAAGGTCTCTACCAACAGGTGGAGGAATATTCTGTCTGGATTCATCTTTGGATATCATAAACTGCATAATCAGGGACAATTCAGCTTATGATGCCGGAGGTGTGATATTCTTTAATTCAGATGCATTTCTTTCGGGCACTGATATTTCTTATAACCATTCACATAGAAGTGCAGCCGTTGCCTTGGTAACATCCAATGTAGTGTTTGATCCTATAAATCTATGCAGTATTTACCTCAATTTCGGGACAATCGGAAGCGATATCTCATTTGCTGCACAGGGTTACAATATTGTATTAGATAAGTTCACGGTAGATAATCCGGATGATGAGTTTGTCTATAGTTCTGTTTTAGAGCAATACACATTATCATACCAAACAGTCGCTGTAGAACAGGTTCTAGCAGATTTGTATGTAAGCCCTTATGGGAGCGATGATAACGATGGACTATCTCCAGGTTCCCCCCTTAAAACAATAGCTTATGCTATCACAAAAGTCCGGGCAGACAGCTTGAATCCCAGGACTATACATCTTGCAGATGGTGTTTATTCCAAAAGTCTCAACGGGCAATATTTCCCGCTGAATATGAAAAGTTATGTGACACTCCAAGGATCAAGCGTTGATGGCACTATCATTGACGGAGAACTAAAATATCTTGCAGCCATGGGTTGGAATGGAGAAAAAGACTGCGCACTTAGAAATCTGACTATCAGAAACTGCGGTAGTGAACTTAATCAAGGAGTAATATTATTCAATCCACGATTTTATAATAATGATGATAATACTCATACAAGAAGACCCCGGTATTTACTGGAAAACCTGAAATTCTTTAATTGCATTATCCCAACTGGTAATCCGAGTTCTGACACTCAATGGATGGCAGTTATTGAGTCACGCAATGTAGAAGTAGCTATGATAAAAAACCTAGATATAAGAAACTGCAGAGGAAGCTACGCCATCAATATCCAGGGAGGGAACACTTACGCCGAGAATATCCTGATTGATGATTATAGCTTTGGAAATGATGAATGTGCCGGTGTTCCAATTGGAATAGGAAGAAACAGCTATTATGATTACAATGAAGGGCCTAATTTTTTCGTCAATGTCAGAATAACAAATTGTCTCACTAATGATAATTCAACTTTGACATCTTCAATGTTTGCTGTTAGTAATAGTTTAACAGGTAATCAAACCCCCATAGAAACCTATCTGATTAATTCTACTATCTCAAATAATCTGTGCCGTAATTATTATGGCAGCGCAATTTTACTAAAACATAACGGAAGACTTACACTGATAAATTCTATTGTGAACCATAACCGACCCAATAACATCAGGCTGGATGCCCCTGCTGAAGAACCCAGTAGATTAAGGGTATTGAATAGTCTGGTTCATAATGATCCAAGTATGGGATATACTAACATAGTAAATTATGGTATCAACAATACCCAGGAATGGTATGGCATAAATCTGGATGTACTGCCGGACTTCGATTACAGTAATGAAACAAATCCTTATTGTCTTAGCAACACATCTCCTTGTATTGATGCCGGCACGACTGATTTTAGCATGCTTTCTTTACCACAGGATTTTTCATTTCCACTTTTAGACTTATATGGTAATCCACGGATTTATGGTGGACAGGTGGATTTAGGTGCTTATGAATGGAATGGAACAGATATTGATGAAGAGATATTGGTTATAACAGATGGAATCAATCTGAGTCTTTATCCCAATCCTCTATATGCCAATGGCTCCAAGGGAAGTTATGGTTTTATAGAGTTTACCTTGCCAAAGAAAGCAAAGGAACCGCCAGTCGTGGAGATTTATAACCTGAAAGGGCAGAGGGTGCGCTCCCTGACTATCAGCCAAAGCTATAATGATTTGGTGCGTAAGGCAGGGCTTTCCAAAGATGTCAACACCACAGGGGAGTTCTATTCCACGGTGTTTGACTGCAAAGACATGAACAGCAAACCCCTGGCAACCGGCATCTACCTCATCAGGGTAAAGGCAGACGGCAGGCAGAAGACAGCCAAGCTGACCATCCTGAGATAGGAATAGTAGATACAAGCATCCAGCATGTGACAGGATTGTTTTGCTCTGTTAATATTCGCAAGTTAACATTTACACAATCTATGTCACCCCTCCGAGGTTGATTACGTTGGGGGAGCATACCCGGCGCTGACGCACCGGGCTATGCTATGCCGTCACTCCGTGACTGAAATGTGCTTAGAAATCATCTATGCCACCCCTACGGGGTTGATTATAATGGGGGGCCATACCCGGCGCTTACGCACCGGGC